>PMZR01000016.1 GCA_003170135.1 Acidobacteriota bacterium | reverse complement strand
TGCCCGCCACGTGCGTGCCGTGGCCGTAACGGTCGTCGGCCGGGCCGTTGCCGGTGAAGTCCACCGACGCGACGATGCGGCCGCGAAGCGCCTTGTGCTTGCTGACGCCCGAATCGATGACCGCGATGGTGATGCCCCGGCCCGTGACGGCCGGAATACGGCCCAGGCCGGCGCGCGCCAGCAGCGCGCCGGTTGAAACCTGGCTGATGGCCATCGAGCCGTGCACGCGGGCATCGCCCGACAGGTGCGCCACGTCCGGATCCTGGCTGAGGGCGTCCAGCAGGCTCCCGGCCACGCGCACCACCGCGCCGTGCTTCAACTGCCGCTTGACCGCGGCCCCGTATTTCGCCGCCAGCGCCTGTACGCTCGCCTGGTCGCCGTCGACGATGAGATCGAGGGCGTCGGCCGTCGGGGTCGCCAGTTGCCTGGCGAGATCCTGCGACAGCCGCGCGCGATGTTGCGGCGTGGCAAACGCCGGGGTCGCGCAGACGAGCAGCAGGGCGGCTGCGAGGCCAACCATGCGGCGGGGTGTCATGGAATCCTCCGAATGGGGGACGGGAACCTGAATGAGTGCGTGCTCCGGCAGCGATGCCGGGCGTGAGCCAAGCCGATAACCCTATTGGAATGCGCCGGTCAGGCTCCGAGTGGCCTGCCGGAGTGAGTCGACGAGCACGCGCTGCGATCCGCCGAGCGTGCGGATCGTTCGCAGGCGTCCTTCGCGAATCCAGTTGTAGACGGTGCGCCGCGATACCCGCAGCACGAGGCAGGCTTGGTCAAGCGACACACTTCGTCCGATATGTGGTTCGAATGGGATGAACGGCGAATCCTGCGTGTGCTCCATTGGCGTCTCCGCCCGGATGAGATGGCACGAGCTGTGCCGCGGGCTGGCCGGCCGACCAATACGCATGTAACTGCTTGCGGGAACGCGACTTGATGGGCTAGCATCTGGCCCGGGACCACGGCGGCGCGTGGGTGGGTCTGGCCAAGGCGATGGCCGGCTGCACACTTTTCACAGGGGCGTTGCAGGAATTGCCACTTGGGGTGGCAGAAACTTCAATCGACCGGTCGGGTTCGACTGGCCAACTAATTGGCCAGTGAGGTGGAAAGTGGTCCGACGATCTTCACGCAACTTCCTGGTTGTTCTCATTATTTGCCTCGTCGCGCTGGCCGGCGCCGGCGCGTACCGGTTCCTGCGCCCGGGCGCGACCGTCGCTGCGCCCGCCGTCCCCTCGGGCGGGAGCCTCGTGTCGTCGCTGCGCACCATTCCGCGGACCTTCAACCGGTTCGTGGACAGCAGTTCGGCCTCCGAGGTCATCGCGTTCCTTACGTCCGCACGGCTGGTGCGGATCAACCGGGTGACGATGGATCTCGAGCCGATGCTGGCGGAAAGCTGGACGCGATCGGCCGACAACCTCACCTACACGGTGAAGCTGCGGCGCGGCGTGAAGTTCTCCGATGGCTCGCCGTTCAGCTCCGCGGACGTCGTCTTCTCGTTCCGCGCGGCCTATGACGAGAAGACGAAGAGCGTCGTGGGCGACACGTTACGCGTCCATGGCAAACCGCTTGAGGTCGCCGCGGTCGACACGAACACGGTCAGCATCAAGTTCCCCGCGCCATTCGGACCCGGTCTGCGGATCCTGGACAACCTGCCGATCTGTCCCCGGCACCTGCTCGAGAAGTCGCTCAACGACGGGACGTTCGCCGCGGCATGGGACACGGCCACGCCGCCGGCGAAGCTGGCGGGGCTCGGCCCGTTCGTTCTGCGAGATTACCAGGCCGGTCAGCGCCTGGTGTTCGAGCGCAATCCGAACTACTGGCGCAAGGACGCGTCAGGCGCGCGGCTGCCGTACCTGGATCGCATCACCCTCGAGATCATCACGGACCAGAACGCCGAGCTGCTGCGGCTGCAGAGCGGGCAGATCGACTGCATGCCGAGCGAGATCCGGGCCGAGGACTACGCGATGCTGAAGCAGGGGGCGTCAGCGGGCCGGCTGCACCTGTCCGATCTCGGGGTGGGCCTGGATGCCGACAGCCTCTGGTTCAACCTGCGCAAGGACGCGAAAATCGCCGAGGGGCGGCGCGCATGGCTCCAGCACGTCGAGCTGCGCCGGGCGATCAGCGAGGCGGTGGATCGCAAGCGGTTCGCGGACACCGTCTTCCTGGGCGCCGCCGTGCCGGTATTCGGCCCGGTGTCGCCGGCCAACAAGGCGTGGTTCGACCCGCAGGTGCCGGTGCCGTCGTTCGACCGTGCGCGCGCCGCTGCGCGGCTGGCGTCGATCGGCCTGAAGAACAAGGGTGCCGACGGCGTGCTCGTTGACGCCGCGGGCCAGCCCGCGCGGATCACGCTCATCACGCAGAAGGGGAATACGGCGCTCGAGCGGGGCGCGGCCGTCATCCGCGACGACCTGAAGACGATCGGCCTGGCCATTGATATCGTGCCGCTCGACCCGGGCGCGATCGTCGACCGCTGGGGGAAGGGCGACTTCGATCTGATTTACTTCCGGTTCCTTACGACCGATGTGGATCCTGCAGGGTCGCTCGATTTCTGGCTCAGCTCCGGCGGCCGCCACCTCTGGAACCCGGGCCAGGCGGAGCCCGCCACCGACTGGGAACGGCGCATGGACGACCTGATGGCGCGCCAGGTGGCGAGCCTCGACCAGGCCGAACGGAAACGTCTGTTCGGCGACGTGCAGCGTCTGTTCGCCGACCAGGTGCCGCTTCTCTACTTCGCCGCGCCGCATGTGTTCGTCGCCACCAGTTCCCGCGTCCTCAATGCGACGCCCGTGCTCATGCGACCGGTGGTGTTGTGGAGTGCCGAAACGCTGGCCGTGCAGAAGCGCGCTGGGACGGAATAGCCAGTAGTCAGTAGACAGCGAGTAGTGGGGGCAGAGGAGGTTACGGCTTGTCGCTCGTCCGGTTGCTCGCCCGGCGCGTGGTGTTCGGCCTCATCCTCGTCTTCGTCGTGTCGTCGGGCGCGGCGCTGCTGACGCGCGTCTCGCCGGGCGCCATCATCGCCGATCTCGTCGCCAGCGGTGCGAGCCGCGAGACGATCGAGCACGAGCGCGCCCGCTACGGGCTCGATCGGCCCCTTCTCGAGCAGTACGTCAGCTGGTTGTCACACGCCGCCCGGCTGGACTTCGGCGAGTCGCTGATGTTCAGTCGCCCGGTCGGACAGCTCGTCCGTCAGAGCGCGGTGAACACCGCGCTGCTCGGCCTCACCGCGCTCGCCCTGGCCACCCTGGCCGGCATTCCGCTCGGCATCGTCTCGGGCAGCCGCCGCAGGGGCGCGCTGACGTCCTCGATTCGCGCGGCGTCGCTCCTTTGCCTCTCGCTTCCGCCGCTCGTGACCTCGCTCGTCTTCGTGTTCGTTGCGGCCCGGACCGGCTGGTTTCCGATCGGCGGCATGACGTCGATTGAGGGGGCGCAGGCCGACTGGGTGCCGTGGCTGCGCGACGTGGCCTGGCACCTGCCCGTCCCCGCGCTCGCGCTCGCGCTGCCGCTGGCCGCGATGCTCGAGCGCCTGCAATCGCAGGCGACCGGCGAGACGCTCGATCAGCCCTACATGCTGGCCACGATCGCGCGGGGCGTGCCGCGATCGCGGCTGGTGTGGCGCGACAGCTTCAAGGCGTCGCTGCGGCCCGTGGCATCCATCTATGGCCTGATCGTCGGCGGGTTGCTCAGCGGGTCGTTTGTCGTCGAGATCGTCACGTCCTGGCCCGGCCTCGGGCGGTTGATGTTCGACGCGCTACGCTCGCGCGATCTCTACCTGGTGGCCGGCTGCGCGACCGCCGGCAGTATCTTCCTGGCCGCGGGCGGCCTGCTGTCGGACGTTGCGCTGGCGCTGACCGATCCCCGCATGCGCGCAGGAGAGCGGTCGTGAGGCGGACCGGCATCGTCCTCATCGCGGCAATCATGGTCCTGGCGGCGGCCGCACCGCTGCTCTCGCCGCACGATCCGGGCACGACCTTCGACAACTACCTGCACGCGCCGCCCACGCGCCTGCACGTGCGCGACGCCGGCGGGCACTGGGACTGGCCCTTCTTCCACCCGTTGCGTCTGGCCGATCGGCTCGAGTCGCGCTACGAGGAAGAGGCGACGCGCAAGGTTCACCTGAAGTGGTTCACGCGCGGCGCGCTGCTGGCCGAAGAGGATCCGCAGCTCGGGCTGTGGCTGCCGCTCGGCACCGACAGCTACGGCCGCGACCTGCTCGCGCGGATTCTCTACGGCGCGCGTCTCAGCCTGGCGGTGGCGGTGCTCGCCGTGCTCGGGTCGCTGGTGATAGGTGTCACGATCGGCGGGCTTGCCGGCTATTTCGGTGGCGCGTTCGATGAAGTGCTGATGCGGTTCGCCGAGTTCGTCGTCGTGCTGCCCACGGTGTATCTCGTGCTCGCGCTCCGGGCGGTGCTTCCGCTCGTGCTCGCGCCGGCACAGATCTTCGGGTTGATGGTGGGGATCTTCATGCTGGTCGGCTGGCCGTACGTCGCGCGCGGCGTGCGCGGCATCGTGGCCGTCGAGCGGCACCGCGAGTACGCCGAGGCGGCGCGCGCCGCGGGCGCCGGGCACGGACGGATCCTGTTCCGCTCTCTGCTGCCCGCGACGGCGGGCCATCTCGGCATCCAGGCCACCCTGCTCCTGCCGGCCTTCATTCTCGGCGAGGCGACGCTGTCATTTGTCGGCGTCGGCTTCACCGACCCGACGCCCACCTGGGGCACCATGCTGCACGATGCCGCCAACGTGAGCACGCTGGCGCAGTTCCCCTGGATGCTCGCGCCGGCTGCCGGCATCTTCGTGGTCGTGCTGGCTGTCAACCTCGTGGTGCAGAGTTCGCCGCACGAGCATCTTGGGCTACCATAGTCACCGCACTTCGGACCGCGGACTCCGGACTCCGGACTTCATAAGGTAACCACCATGGACCTGCACGGCATCTTTCCACCTGTCACGACTCCATTCCAGAACGACGAGATCGATTTCCCCGCGCTGCGCCGGAACCTGCAGTGCTACACGACGACGCGCATTCGCGGCGTGGTGATGCTGGGCTCGAACGGCGAAGCGCCATACCTGACCGACGACGAGGCGTACCGCGTGGTCGCGGTTGCCCGCGAACTCGTGCCGGCCACCAGGCCGCTCATCGCGGGCGCCGGCTGCGAGTCGACGCCGGCGACGATCGCCGCGGTGGCGCGCGCCGCCGACGCGGGTGCCGACGTCGTGCTCGTGCGGACGCCGGCTTACTACAAGAGCCAGATGACAGCCGACGTGTTCATCCGCCACTTCACCGCGGTGGCCGACGCATCGCGCGTTCCGGTGCTGCTCTACGACGCGCCGATGTTCACCGGCGTCACGCTGCCGGTGGCCGCGGTCGCCCGGCTCGCGGAACACCCGAACATCATCGGCGTGAAGGAGAGCGCGCCGGACATCGCGCTGGTGGCCGATTTCGTGGCCAACACGCCGCGCGACTTCCAGGTGCTGGTCGGATCGGCGCCCACGCTCTACCCGAGCCTGTGCGTCGGCGCGATCGGCGGGATCGTGGCGCTCGCGTGCGTGGTACCCGATCTGTGCGTGCGTCTGCTGACGCTCGTGCTCGAAGGGCGTCACGACGAGGCGGTGCTGCTGCAGCGTCAATTGACGCCGCTCGCGCGATCGGTCACGGCGGTCTATGGCGTCGGCGGGCTGAAAGTCGCGTTGGATCTGGCCGGCTATGTCGGCGGACATCCGCGTGCGCCGCTGGGGCCGGCCTCGCCCCAGGCGACCGACGCGATCCGGGCGCAGTTCGCCGCGCTGCAGGAGATTGCCGTGTAGGCTGCTGAGCGTCGCCGCGCGCGGAGAAGCGCGCGGCGCGGGCACATCGGTGCGCCCCGTTGCGTACGGATGAGCTCGACGTTCACCTTGACACACCGCGGCGGCGTTCGTAATATTGCGACCGCTCCCGCGCTCCCGCACTTTGCTCTCATGACATGCCCCTCCTTGAGTCGGCGGGGCCCCTGATGCACGAGGTTGCCTCGGGTGCCTGTTGCGCAGCGCGCATGATCAACTACACCGACCGCATCAACGACCTGATGCACGACATCGTCATGCGCGTTCCCGCGCTGTCGTACATCGACGTATCGCGCGTGTTGGTGTTCGCGAGGTACGGTCGCGCCGGCGCCGACGGCGCGTTCGCCACCTGCCATTGCCTGACTCTTCCGCCCACTGAGCCCGGCTACTACTACTGGCGCGACCGCGAAACGGGACGCATCACCCGTCGCTCGGAATGGTTCGTCGTCAAGTGCCCGTCGGTCGAGATCGCGCGGACGCCGATCCATTACCTGATTTCCTTCACGCTGCCGCGCTTCTGCAACCAGTCGCTCGAGCGATCGCGCAAAGAGGAGTTCTATCGCGGGGTCGAGCCGTGGGTCGCGAAGCTCGACACGATCGTGCACGAGCTGTATCACATCGATCCCGACAGCAACGGCATTCGCACCGTCGAGCGTCGCGACGGCGCCTGCTCGGCGCTCTCGCACGGCCCGGCGTTCCTGCAGACCGTTTCGAGCATGGTGAAGCAGTACCTGCGCACCAACCCAGACCCGGCGTGCTACGACTTCCTCAGGTATCCTTTTGCCGATCTGTCGCATCGCTTCGGCGGTGTCGTCGCCACCACGTTCCGCACGTTCCCGTCCTTCCCGCAGCGCTACATGGAAGCGCTGTCGTCGCCGCCGACCGAGCCGGTCCACGTGAAGATCGAGCCGATCAAATCATCCAACCGGCCGCATCACTACACCGACGCCGATCTCTGCATCCGCCAGTTCTTCGACGAGCCCGCCGCGAGCGGGCGCAGCGCGTCGCACCGGGCCCGACCGTCGGTGCGGCTGCTGACCGCGGTGCTCGACGAACGCGCCGTCGCCGCCGCGTGCGAGCGTCCTCGGCACACGGACTGAGATCGAACCCCGGCTGAAGATCAAATCGACCCGACTCGAGGACTGCGCGATGGGCGGGCCACTGCGCGCGATGGTGTGCAGGTCTCCGGCCTTACGAGGCAGGGAGCAGAATGCGCCGGGCGCCAACGTACCGCTTCGCCCAGTACACGGTGGCCAGGCGCTCGGCCCGGACCACGCCGCGCTCGCTCGGCGCGTGCACGAACCAGTCGTCCCTGAGGATGATGCCGACGTGCGTGGCGCCGGGCGCGCTTGTCGAGAAGAAGACGAGATCGCCCGCGACGAGCGAATCGCGGGGAACCGCCAGGCCCGCCTGGAATTGTTCACGCACGCTGCGGGGCAGTGTCACGCCGTGTCGCGCGAACACGTACCGCACGAAGCCGCTGCAATCGAAGCCCGCCGTGTCGCTGCCGCCGGAGCGATACGGCGTCCCCTCGAGGCGCTCCGCGGTCTCGGCCACCCCGGCCCCCGCTTCCGACGCGGGCCGTGGCGATCGGATGGCGCCCGGGAACCGGGGTGGCGTGCCGCGGTTCGCGCAGGCTGAGGTGATGACGATCGCGGCCACCAGCAGGGCCAGCCGCCACCTCATCCGCGCGGACGTGCATCCGCCGACCCTTTTCTCCTGCCAGTGCATCACAGTTGTCTTTCGGACGATGGCGGGGCGTCCGCCAGTGAGCCGCCGCGCTTCAGGTCTGCATTAGACTCCGTAAGGCGCTCTCGCGTCGGGAGTTACGCGCGTCATCCGCGCGTCATCCGGTTGACAGTCGAGATCCCATCCGTCAAAATGTGCGACATGGAGCAGACGCTCCTCCTCAACGCGTCGTACGAGCCGCTTCGAATCGTCCATTGGCAGAAGGCGATCACGCTGTGGTGCCAGGGGAAGGTTGAGGTCATCTCTGTCTACGACCGCGAAATCCGGGCCGTTTCCTTCACGATGCGGCTCCCCTCGGTCATCAGGCTGCTCCGCTACGTCCGCGTGAAGCGCCGGCTCGACTACGTGCCGTTCTCGCGCGCGAACATCTATGCCCGCGACGAATACACGTGCCAGTACTGCGGCGAACCGTTCCCGATGACCGAACTGACCTTCGATCACGTCGTGCCGGTCGCGCAGGGTGGTCGCAAGGACTGGGAGAACATCGTCACCTGCTGCATCACCTGCAACCGCGAGAAGGGCGGGCGCACGCCCGCGGAGGCCGGCCTCCGGCTCATCCGTGCGCCGCGACGCCCGGTGTCGACGCCTGCCATCCGGATCACGATTGGGCTGCGGAACGCACCGGACAGCTGGCGGGACTATCTCTACTGGCACATCGAGCTGGACGATTCGTAGCTGCCGATGCCTGCTTCCGCTCGCCGGAGCGCGATTACCGTCTTCCCGCCATGCGCGGTTCCTGGTGCGCGGGTCACCGTGCGCCTTCCCCACTACGACGTGGATGCGCGCCAGTTGCCCGAGATCCGGATCGGCGGGCTGCCGGCGCGCGTGGTCTTCGCGTCCACGCGGTCGGCCGGGGTACTCGTTCCGGACGGGCTCGCCTCGTCTCACGTGAATGTCGCGGTCGATGGCGTGAAAGGCATCGGGTACCTCGACGTCGCCTTGCCGTTCGCGACCGACCTGCACCAGGTGGACAACCCGGTATTCGACCGGGAGTCCAACCTGTACGTGACCGACAGCGGCCCGCGGGGACAACGCGTGGCGGTGTCGATCTTTCGGGTCCGACCTGACGGGACGCGGGAGCCGTTCGTGTCGGGGATCGTGAACGCCACGTCGATGGCCTTCGGCCCCGACCGCCGCCTGTACGTGTCGAGCCGTTTCGACGGCAAGGTCTACCGCGTGGACCCCGATGGCGGGGCGGCGCCGATCGGAACCGACCTTGGCATTGCGTGCGGACTGGCGTTCGCCGCCGACGGCAGCCTGTTCGTGGGCGACCGCACCGGCACTATCCTGCGGCTGGATCCCGCCTCCGGCACGGCGCACCCCCATGCGACGATTCCATCCAGCGTCGCCGCGTTCCACCTGGCGATGGGCCCGGACGGGGCGCTCTATGCGACCGGCCCGACGCTCGCCTCCTACGACCATGTCTACCGCATCGGCGAGGACGGGGGCGTGGAGATCGTCACCTCCGCGTTCGGGCGGCCGCAGGGACTGGCCTTCGATCCTGCCGGTGTCCTGCACGTGGTCGAGGCGGCGGCGGGCTGGAGCGGCGTCTACCGGGTCACAAACGACGGCCGCACAATCGAGCCGATCGTGGCGGCGACAAATCTGGTAGGCTTGGCGTTCGATCCCGGCGGCGGCCTGGTGGTCTCGTCCAACGACACGGCCTACCGATTCCTGCCGTCCAGCCTGCAACCATGAATTCGGGACGCGTGACACACACCTGCCCCACGTGATCGGAGGACGCTCTGCATCTGTTCAGACGAAAGCCAATCGAAGATCTGCTGGTCGATGGAGAGCGGCCGAACGCCCTCAAGCGCGTGCTCGGCGCCGGCGACCTGATCATGCTCGCGATCGGTGCGGTGATCGGGGCGGGCATCTTCGGCGCGATCGGCACCGCGGCGGCGGGGCAGGTCGACGCGGCCGGCCATGTGATTCGGCAGGGCGCGGGTCCGGCGCTCGTGTTCTCGTTCCTGCTGCTCGGCGCCGTCTGCGCCCTGGCCGCGCTCTGCTACGCGGAACTGGCGGCGATGATCCCGCAGGCCGGTAGCGCCTACGCGTATTCGTACGCCACGCTGGGCGAAATCGTCGCCTGGATCATCGGGTGGGACCTGATTCTCGAATACGCCGTCGGCAACGTGGCGGTGGCCATCTCGTGGGGCGACTACTTCGCGATCCTGCTGAGGGGGGTCGGCATCACCCTCCCGCCGTGGCTGAGCACAGGGTACCGCACGGCGCTTCTCAGTTCGGATCCGGCCGTACACGGCGTGCTGCAGAGCGCGCCGAATGTGTTCGGGATGCCGATTCTCGTGAACGTGCCCGCGTTCGGCATCGTGATGTTGATCACCTGGCTGCTGCTGCGCGGCGCGCGCGAGAGCTCGACCGCCAACAACATCATGGTGACGATCAAGCTGCTCGTGCTCAGCCTGTTCATCTTCGTCGGGCTCCGGCACATCAACACCGCGAACTACCATCCGTTCGCGCCGAATGGATTCACCGGCATCCACCAGGGAGCGGCGATCGTCTTCTTCGCCTACATCGGTTTCGACGCCATCTCCACGGCGGCCGAAGAGACGAAGGACCCGCAGCGCAACCTGCCGATCGGCATCCTCGGCGGCCTTGCCATCTGCACGGTGATCTACGTGGTCATCGGCGCGGTCCTGACGGGCATGGTGCCCTACAAGGAACTGGCCGTCGCCGATCCGCTCGCGCGGGCGCTGCAACTCGCGGGTCTGCAGACCGCCGGATGGATTGTCGCGCTCGGGGCCACCGTCTCGATGGCCGCGGTCCTGCTCGTGTTCCAGTACGGCCAGCCGCGCATCTTCTTCTCGATGGCGCGGGACGGCCTGCTGCCGGCGTGGGCCGCCCACGTGCATCCGATCCACCGCACGCCCTACACCACAACGCTGCTGACCGGGATCGTGGTGGCGCTGGCGTCGGCGATCGGCGACGCCGCGGAAACGTACGACCTGACCAACATCGGCACACTCTTCGCGTTCACGCTCGTCTGCACGGGAGTGCTCGTGCTCCGGTACACGGAACCCGAGCGTCCGCGGCCGTTCCGCGTTCCATTCGTCTGGCCCGTCTGCGTCCTGGGCGCGGCTGCATGCCTGTTCGTGATGAAGGGGTTGCCCACGCAGGCATGGTGGCGGTTCGGATGGTGGCTGGTGATCGGTCTCGTCTTGTATTTCTCGTATGGGGTCCGCCACTCCCGCCTTCGCCAGCGCGAGGACGCACAGGCACGATGAGTGCCGGCTTCGGCGGAGCAAGCCCGCGGCCATGCGGTCGCAGGGCACCGGCGGGGTGATGAACGATACCGCGGCCCAGCCGCTTGACGGCGTGCGGGTCATCGACCTGACGCGTCTGCTGCCCGGCGCCTGCTGCACGCTCGTCCTGGCGGACTTTGGCGCGGAGGTCGTCAAGGTCGAAGATCCGCGCGGTGGCGACCTGATGCGGACGCTCCCGCCGCAGGTCGACGGCCTCAGCGTGTACCATCGGGCGCTGAACCGGAACAAACGAAGCATCACCCTCGACCTGCGCGCGGACGAATCGGGCGCGTTGCTCGATCGCCTGCTCGGGAGCGCCGACGTTCTCATCGAGAGCTTCAGACCGCGGACGGCGCGCCGGCTGAGGGTCTCGGCGGCGGATGTCCTGCCGCGTCATCCCAGGCTCGTGCACTGCTCGCTCACCGGGTTCGGCCAGAGCGGCCCGTACGCCGAGCGCGCCGCGCACGACCTGAACTTCGTGGCGCTCGCGGGCCTGTTCGAGATCGATCAGCCGGGCGCTCGCCGCGGTCCCGGGCTCTCTCGTGGCGCAGGACGTCAGTCCTGCGAAACGCCCCACGTCCCGCACCTGCTGGTCGCCGATATCGGCAGCGCCTGGGCGGCGGCCGCCGGCATTCTCGCCGCCCTGTTTCAACGCGAGCGCACCGGCAGCGGATCGTCGGTCGACATCGCGATCCACGACGTCGCGGCGTCGTGGCTCACGTTTCCCGCCGCGGCGGCGATGCTGCACGGAACGGACGAGCCCGGGCACCTGCCGATCGACGGAGACGCGGCCTGTTACAACGTCTACGCGACCGCCGATGGACGACACGTCGCGCTCGCGGCCATCGAGCAGAAGTTCTGGCGGACCTTCTGCGAGCGCGTTGGCCGTCCGGACTTCGTTGCAATCCAGTTCGCGCTTTCCGAACAGGCCAGGCTGCGAGAGGAGACCGCGGCGATCTTCCGGTCGCGGTCGCTCGCGGACTGGCTTTCGATGTTCGCCGACGCGGAGGTCTGCCTGGCGCCCGTCAACACGATCGGCGAGGCGCTTGCCGATCCGCATCTCGCGCTGCGCGGCGCCGTGACCGGTGACGGTCGCTCGATGTTCGTCCGCAGCCCGATTGTCTTCGGCCACCGCGGCACGTCGCCTCGGCGCGACGACGAGCGTCTTCCGATCGAGCCGGCGCGGCCGCTCGGTGCGGATACAGACGACGTGTTCCGCTCGGTTGGCGTTGATGACGCCGCGCTCGCGCGGCTGAGGTCCGCCGGCGTCGTTTGATCTACAATCCGCCCCGGCCGATCCGGAACTCGACATTGGGCGGGACTCGCCGCCGCCCGAGGGGCATCTCGATCCGTGTCCGCGAAACGACAGAAGTCCCGCACACGCGCTCGACCGGATTCCGCCCGTGGCGCAGCGGTCGTCCTGCGCGTTCGACCGGACCCTAGGTCGCCTGACCTACGCGCTGCGGTTGTATTCGCGCTGGCCGCGCTTCTCGTCGCGGCAGGCGTCTGGGCGTATTCGACCAGCTTTCCGGGTGTCTTCCTCCTGGACGACGTGCGGGCCATCGCGCGGAATCCGACCATCAGGGCGCTCTCCACGTCCCTGTCACCGCCCGGAGCGTCGACCGTGGCCGGGCGGCCCGTCGCGAACCTCTCGCTCGCCATCAACTACGCGTTCGCCCCGCCCGATGCGCGCGACGTGTTCGTCGCCCCGGACCGGGAGGCGCCCGAGAGGGCGGACGCCTTCCTGCGCAACGTCTGGAGTTATCACTTTCTGAATCTCGCGATTCACCTGGCGGCAGCGCTCGCCCTCTTGGGTGTCGTGAGACGCACGCTGTCGAGCAACCGTCTTCGCGCGACCTTCGGCGCGCAGGCGCACTGGCTCGCCTTCATCGTCGCGCTCCTGTGGCTGGTTCACCCTCTGCAGACCGTGTCGGTCACCTACGTGGTGCAGCGGGTCGAGTCGCTCATGGGCCTCTTCTACCTGCTGACCCTCTACTGCGCGATTCGCGCGGCAGGCGGCATGCCCCGCGCGCGCCTCTGGGCCGCCGGCGCCATCGCGTGCTGTGCGCTGGGCATGGCGACCAAGGAAGCGATGGTCACCGCGCCGATTATCGTGTGGCTGTGGGACTGGACCTTTGGCGATCGCGCGCACCCTCGGTGGCCGTTCGTTGCGGGTCTTGCCTCGACCTGGTTGATCCTGGCGGCGCTGGTGCTGCACGAGCATCGCGCTCCATCCGTGGACCTCGGGGGGGCCATCGTCTGGCGGTATCTGCTGACGCAGGCCGACGTCGTCACCCACTACCTGCGCCTGGCCGTCGTGCCGTCGCCTCTCGTATTCCTCTACACGTGGCCGATTGCCCCGTCGCCCGGCGTGTTCACGCCGCAGGTGGTGTGCATCGCGATCCTCGTCGTCGCCGCCGTTTTCGGCGTCGCACGGCGACACCCGCTCGGATTTGCCGGCGCGTGGTTCTTCCTGATTCTCGCGCCGACCTCGAGCGTGCTGCCGATTGTGACCGAGGTCGCGGCCGAGCAGCGCATGTACCTGCCGCTCGCTGCCGTCGTGGCGTGCGCGGTCACCGGAACCTACCTGGTGGGCCGGCGCGTCCTCGCGCCCCTGGCACCCGGCTCGTCGACTTCTCTTCGCGCACGGGCGGCGTTCGCCGCGACGCTCACCCTCGTCGTTGTCCTCGCGTTGGGCACGGCCACGCGGGCCAGGAACCGGGACTACTGGAGCGAGGAGACGTTGTGGCGGGACACGGTGACCAAGCAGCCCGGCAACGAGCGTGCGCGCGTCGCCTACGGTGTGTCGCTGATGAGCGCTCGCCGGTTTGCCGATGCCGAGGCACAGCTTCAAGCCGCCGTCGATCTCGACGGGGCAGAC
This sequence comes from Acidobacteriota bacterium, assembly GCA_003170135.1. Lineage (GTDB taxonomy): Bacteria > Acidobacteriota > Vicinamibacteria > Vicinamibacterales > Fen-181 > Fen-181. The sequence continues at coordinate 110,355 of PMZR01000016.1, read as the reverse complement.
CCGATGGCGCAGAGCAGGCTCGGGGCGGCGCAGGCCGCGCAGGGCAAGCTCGAGCACGCGATTGCTCACCTCGAGCGCGCGGTCGCCTTGCGGCCCAACGACGTCGATTCGCACCGCTGGCTGGGCCAGGCTTACGCGAGCGGCAGGCAGGACGGGCTCGCGGTGCCCCATCTTGCGCGTGCCCTCGAGGTCCAGGGCGACGATCCGATACTGCTCGGCCACCTCGCCGAGATTCTTGCGGATTCGAGCGACGAATCAGTAAGAGACCCCGTCCGGGCGGTGGCGCTGGCCGAGCGGGCATCCGCGCTGACCGCGCGCAGCGACGCACGGACGCTCGACATCCTGGCTGCGGCGCAGGCCGCCACCGGACGGTTCGGCGACGCGGCGGCGACCGCGGATGAGGCGCTGCGGCTCGCCGTGGCCCAGCACAACCAGGCGCTCATCTCCGAACTCCAGTACCGGGTAGCCGCCTACAGGGAACGCCAACGGTCGCATCCCCAGCAGTAGACGCGCCGCAGACCCGCCTTCACATCCGCGCCCTCCACGCGTGTTACAATTCCCGATTGACCGCTCGCGGAAATTCTCGCCGGAGAGCGGTTCACGGCTCGAGTCCGCAGGCGCGCAGGACGCGCGTCCGGCTCGAGGGTCAAGCGTCAGCGCGACCATGGCTCACGACTGGATCTCGGTACGCGGCGACCGCGTCCACAACCTGCAGGACATCGACGTCGACATCCCGCGCCACAAGCTGGTGGTCATCACCGGCCTGTCGGGTTCGGGCAAGTCGTCGCTCGCCTTCGACACGATTTACGCGGAGGGCCAGCGCCGCTACGTCGAGTCGCTGTCGGCCTATGCCCGGCAGTTCCTCGAGCAGATGGAGAAGCCGGACGTCGATCTCATCGAGGGCCTGTCGCCCGCGATCTCCATCGAGCAGAAGACGACCGGCTCCAACCCGCGCTCGACCGTGGGCACCGTCACCGAGATCTACGACTATCTCCGCCTCCTCTTCGCCAACGTCGGCGTTCCCCATTGCCCGCAGTGCGGCCGCGAGATCGCGTCACAATCGCTCGAGCAGATCGTCGACCTCGTCATGCAGTATCCGCACGAGCAGCGCATCAATGTCCTGGCGCCGATCGTGCGGGGCCGGAAGGGCGAGTTCCGGAAGGAACTGGAGCATCTGGTCTCGCGCGGCTTCACCAAGGCGCGTGTCGACGGGCAGTTCCGCTCGCTCGAGGACGATGTAAAGCTGGACAGGCGGCGCAACCACACGGTGGACGTGGTGGTCGATCGCCTGGTCGTGCGTCTTGGCATCGAGCGGCGCCTGGCCGAATCGATCGAGATGGCACTCGGTCTGGCGGACGAGATCGTCGTCATCAACCGGCTGGACGGCGGAGACCGGCTGTTCTCGCGACGGCTGGCGTGCGTCTCGTGCGGCGTGAGCATGCCCGAGATGACGCCACGGGCCTTCTCCTTCAACTCGCCGCACGGCGCCTGTCCGCACTGCCAGGGGCTGGGTGACATCTTCGATTTCGACCCGGCGCGTATCGTTCCCGACCAGTCGAGGTCGCTCGTCGACGGTGCGATCGCGCCCTGGGCCAGGGGCGACAAGCGACTCGTGCGAGAGGCGCTGAACGGGCTGGCGAAGAACTTTGCCATCGATCTGAAGACACCGTTCGCGCGGCTGCCGCGCAAGCAGCGCGACCTGCTGCTTCATGGGCCGTCGGCCCTGAAGAACGGCAGCGATGAGGGCGACGCGGGATCCGGTGTACCGACGCGCACGTCGCGAACCCGCGACCCGTATGGCCGCGGCTTCGAGGGCGTGATCCCGAACCTGCGTCGTCGATTCGAGGCGGGGAGCTGGACCGACCAGGAGGGTCTCGAACCGTACCGGTCGCTCAGGCCGTGCCCCGCCTGCCAGGGGGCGCGGTTGAAGGCCGAGAGTCGCGCCGTCCGCGTGAAGGGTCGGCCAATCGCGGAATATGTCGACATGCCCATCGCGGATGCGCTTGGCGTGTTCGAACATCTCGAACTCACCGAGCGCGAACACCTCATTGCCGGCCGTGTCGTTTGCGAGATCCAGGACCGGCTGCAGTTTCTCCAGGACGTGGGCGTCGGGTATTTGACGCTCGGGCGCAGCGCCGCGACGCTTTCGGGCGGGGAAGGGCAACGCATCCGACTGGCCACCCAGATCGGGTCGAACCTCAAGGGCGTCTTGTACGTGCTCGATGAACCGTCCATCGGCCTCCACCAGCGCGACAACCGGCGCCTGCTCGGGACGCTGCGCCGCCTGCGCGATCTTGGCAACACGGTCATCATCGTCGAGCACGACGAGGAGACCATTCGCACCGCGGACTACGTGATCGATTTGGGCCCGGGCGCCGGAGAGCACGGCGGCAAGGTGATCTTCCAGGGCACGCCCGGCGAGCTCATCCACGGGGCTGGCGATTCACTCACCGGTGCCTACCTGCGCGGCGAGCGCGAGATTCCCGTGCCGCCCGGGCGCCGGCCCAGTTTGAAGGGGGACCTCGTCATCCGCGGCGCCCGAGCCAACAACCTCCAGGACATCGACGTGCGGATCCCGCTCGGCGTGCTGACCGCCGTCACGGGCGTGTCCGGCTCCGGCAAGTCGACCCTCGTCAACGACATCCTGTACCGCGCCCTGGCCCGGACACTCTACGAGGCCTCGGCCGAGCCGGGCGCGCACGACCGGATCGAGGGCATCGAGCTCGTCGACAAGGTGATTGAGATCGACCAGTCGCCCATCGGCCGCACGCCGCGTTCGAATCCCGCCACCTACACGGGACTGTTCACGTTCATTCGCGAGCTGTTCGCCATGCTCGCCGAGTCGCGCACCCGCGGGTTCAGACCCGGACGGTTCTCGTTCAACGTCAAGGGCGGCCGCTGCGAGGCGTGCCAGGGCGATGGCGTGATGGCCATCGAAATGCACTTCCTGCCCGACGTCTACGTGACCTGCGAGGAATGCAAGGGGCGACGTTACAATCGCGAGACTCTGGAGGTCAAATACAGGGGCAAGTCGATCGCCGACGTTCTGGACCTGACGGTGGACCAGGCGCTGGAGCTGATGGAGAATTTTCCATCAATCGCGAACAAGCTGCGGACGCTGCAGGAAGTCGGGCTGGGCTACATCAAACTGGGCCAATCGGCGACGACGTTGAGCGGCGGCGAGGCGCAACGAGTGAAGCTGTCGAAGGAACTGTCGCGCAGAAGCACCGGTCGCACGCTCTACATCCTCGATGAGCCGACCACCGGCCTGCACTTCGAGGACACACGCAAACTGCTGGACGTGCTGAACAAGCTGGTGGACCAGGGGAACACGGTGGTCGTCATCGAGCACAATCTCGACGTCGTGAAGTGCGCGGACCACGTGATCGATCTCGGGCCCGAAGGCGGCGACCAGGGCGGCCGGATCGTGGCAGAGGGGACCCCGGAGGAAGTTGCGCGAATTCCGGAATCGGCGACCGGGCAATTCCTGCGCGACGTCGCGTTATCTCACGTGGATCGGCGAGCCGCCAGCTAGGCCGGCCATTCCCGACGCGCGGTCGAGGGTCTTCTGCCCCGACCCGGAGCGCGGCTGAAGGCCTGTCCCGGGCGAGCGCAGCGAGTCGAGGGGTGTGGTAGGATAACCACAGATCAGCTGGTTCTTGACGTGGTTCCAAAGCCACACTCGGAGCCTGCGGGCCGCCGGCCGACCGCGAGCGACGCCAGTCAAGTTCAGTTCAACCAGCAAGTTACACCTATTTTAGGCGGCTAACTGCTGAGCGGCACGAGCTTTGCTCAGCCTAGTGCGACGTTACGGACTCGCCCCTGCTAATCCTCGAGACACTGATGCACCTCCAACGGACGCTCCGCCGGCCTACGTACTGCGCCGGGATTGGCCTTCACTCCGGCACCAAGGTGATGCTCTCGCTCAAGCCTGCGCCGGCGAATTTCGGGATCCGGTTCCGTCGGACCGATCTCGGCGGCCTGGAGATTCCCGCGAACGTGGACAACCTGGCGGGCATCCAGTACGCGACCGGGCTGTGCTGCGACCAGGCGTCGGTCGAGACGGTCGAACACCTGTTGGCGGCGCTCGTGAGCCTCGGCATCGACAACGTGATTGTCGAACTGGACCACCCCGAGGTTCCGATCATGGACGGCAGCGCCGCGCCGTTCGTATACCTCATCAGTGAGGCGGGCGTTCGGACGTTGCCGGTGCCGCGCCGCTATCTCAAGGTGCTGCGTCCCGTGTCGTTGTCGCTCGGCGACAAGCGCATCGCATTGTATCCGGCGGATCACTTCAAGCTGACCTACAGCATCAGCTTCGATCATCCCTTGCTGCGGCACCAGGCCCGCACGCTGCGCATCACCGAGGAGACCTTTGCCGAGGAGATTGCGCCCGCGCGGACGTTCGGGTTCCTGAAGGAAGTCGAGATGCTGCGCCAGCATGGCCTCGCGCTCGGCGGGTCGCTGGACAACGCCGTGGTGCTCGGGGAAACCGGCGTGCTGAATGCGCACCTGCGGTTCGAGGACGAGTTCGTGCGGCACAAGATGCTGGACGCGATCGGCGACCTCGCCCTCATCGGCTACCCGGTCATCGGTCACGTCGTCGCGCATCGCGCCGGCCACGGCCTGCACACGGCGTTCGCGACGAAGCTGCTGCAGGAGCGCGACGCGTGGCGGATCGTCGAGGGTTCGGAACTCGCGGGGGTTCCCGCACGCCTCCCGCTCGGTGTCGAGCGCCCGGCCATCGCCAGCTGACGGCTGCACGTGTTCGGGTCGGCCTATCGATCTCCCGGGCCCATCCCGGGCGGCCCGCCCGCATCCCATCCCATCGTTATTTCCGCGCCTTTTCCGTCAGCTTTCGCATGTACGAGGCGAGCTTCTCGTTCTCGAAGCGCACGGTGTTGTGAAACAGGCTGTCGGCCAGGTAGTCGGTCCGCTCCTGGTCGGTCATCTGGGCGAGCAGGTGGCGGATCTCCCGCATCATGTCTTCGTAGGACCGCTCCAGTTCGTGCCGCACGGTCACTTCCTGGTACAGCGTCTCGATGATGGCCAGCAGGTCGCCGTCGAGCGGGATGTCCACTCCTGTGGTCGTCTTGATCGTGCGCATCGTTACCCCCCGAAGCTCTTGACGGCGCTCGTTTCGTCGGAGTGGATGTCCAGGAAGTTGTGGGCGCCCGTCATGGTCAGCATCGTCTCGACGCGCTTGTTGACGCCCGACAGCTTCAGCGTACCGCCGGCGGCCGATGTCTGGCGGTACAGATCCATGAGGCAGCCGATCGTCGCGCTGTCGACGTAGCTCACCGTCGTCAGGTCGATCAGGATCTTCCGCTCGCCCGCGGCGATGAGCGAGGTGACCGTGCTCGAGAACTCGGACAGCAGCGGGTACATCAGCCGGGCCTCCCGCACCCGGACGATGGCGATGCCGTCGACGCGATCGGTGATGAGGTTCATGGTGTTCTCCGTTCAGCAGTCCGTCAATGCGCTCCGCCCGCTCACGGCAGGTTCCCCGACGGGCCTCGCCCCTCGTACAGGTGCGCGCGCCGGATCGCCTGGCGGGCGTCGTCCTCGCGCAGGCGGAGGATCTGCCGCGCCAGTTCCTTGCGGCCCCGGTTGATCCGCGATTTGACCGTGCCTTCGGGCAGGTCCAGCCGCTCGGCAATCTCCTGGTAGGACAGTTCCTGGATGTCCCGCATCATCACGGCCAGCCGGAGCGAGTCGGGCAGCGACTGCAGCGCGCGCCGGAGCAGCGCCGCCAGGTCGCGCTGTTCGAGCGCCGCGAGGGGACCGGCATCGTGCGAGACGGGGCCGACTTCCTCGGCGGTCACCTGGCGGTCGATCGTCTCGCGCTCCTTGCGGACACTCCGATAGTAGTCGATGCACAGGTTGCGGCTGACGCTGATCAACCAGGTCTTGAAGTTGGCGCGCCGGTCGAAGGTGGCGAGCGAGCGGAAGATCTTGAGGAAGATGTCCTGCGTGAGATCTTCGGCTTCCTCGTGCCGGCCCACGAACTTGTACGCGACGTTGAACACCTTGCGCCAGTTCTGGCGGACGATCGCCGCCCACGCATCCTGGTCGCCGCCGAGGCAGCGCTCGATCAGCAGATCGGGGGTCGGCGGCGATGCAGCCCGGGGTTCGATCGACATGCACTCTCGCGTGATCGCGTGGCGGGAAGCCCGGCGCGGCGCGTCCGTCGCGCTGGGATGCCCATGGCGAGGCGCCCGGCGAGCAGTCGCGCGGCGCACCCCGAGGCAGGACCGCACATCGTAGCAGAGCGATTTTCGGGATGTCAAACCACGGACGCCTCGGGTAACATGGCGTCCGCAGTGCCTGGCGCCCCGCGCGGTGCGCGGTGGTGTCGCCTCCGCAGAGGCTTCTCGCTCCATGCCGACCACGACGTTTCATCCCGACGGGGCCGCGCTCCTGTGCGACGCCGTCCCACTCTCGGACATCGCCCGCGCCGAGGGCACGCCCGTCTATGTCTACAGCGCGGCCGCGATCGACCGCGCGTACGCGGCCGTGGACGCCGCGTTCGCGTCCTATCCGCATCGCCTGCACTACGCGCTCAAGGCCAATTCCACGCTCGCCATCGCGTGCCGGCTCCGGCGGCTGGGCAGCGGCATCGACGCGAACTCGGTCGGCGAAATCGAGGTGGCGCTGCGCGCCGGGTTCGCACCCGACGACATCGTCTTCACCGGCGTCGGCAAGCGCGACGACGAACTCGAGCGTGCGATCACCCTGGGCGTGCACGCCGTGAACGCAGAGTCGCGGGGAGAGATCGATCGCATTGCCGGGATGTCGCATGCCCGCGGCCTGCGCGCCCGGGTGGCGTTGCGCATCAACCCGGATGTCGACGCGGGAAGCCATCCGTACATCACGACCGGCGTCGGCAGCAGCAAGTTCGGTGTGCCGTTCGCGCAGGCGGCGGCCCTGTGCCACGAAATCGCCGCCAACCCGGCGCTTCACCTGGTGGGCCTGCACGCGCACGTCGGTTCGCAAATCCTGAAGGTGGAACCGCTGCAGCGCGCGGCCGGGATGCTGGTGCGGCTGGCCTGCGGGTTGCGCGACGCGGGCATCGTGATCGAGCACGTCGACGTCGGGGGCGGCGTCGGCATCCCGTACGACGGCGGCCCCGGGCTGTCGCTCGACGCCTATGCCGCCGGCATCCTCTCGGTCGTGCGCCCGTCCGGGTTGGCGCTGCTACTCGAACCCGGACGCGTCATCATGGCGCCGGCCGGTGTGCTCCTGACGCGCGTGGTCGATATCAAGAGCCGGGCGAGCGGGGCGGATCTCGCCGTAGTCGACGCGGGCATGACCGAGTTGATCCGGCCGGCACTCTACGGCGCCTACCATCGAATCGATCCCATCGTGCGCAGGCCGGGAGGCGACCATCTCTACGAGATCGTCGGGCCGCTCTGCGAGACGAGCGATACGTTTGGCAAGGCGCGGCCGATGCCGCCGCTCGAGGTTGGCGACGTGCTGGCGGTTCGCGACGCGGGCGCCTACGGGTCGGTGATGGCGTCCAACTACAACCGTCGCCCGTTCGCCCCGGAAATGCTCGTCGAAGGCGGTTGCTGGCGGACGATCCGGCGGCGCCAGACGATTGACGAATTGATGAACCTCGAGCAGTAGGGATCCACCTGGCTCCCGGTTTTTGGCCGTGGGCCTGCAGGCCCGTTGCGGCACAGGCGAAGGCGCATGACGATGAGACCGGGATCGTTGATCGCGTTCGAGGGGCTCGATCAGAGCGGAAAAGAGACGCAGGCGAAACGGCTGGCCGGTCGAGTGACCGCCGGGGGTCGGCTGGCCACGATCGTGGCGTTTCCCGATCGCGCCACCCCGATCGGCCAGGAAATCGAGTCGGCCCTGCGCGGCCGGCGCGAGTATCGCGCCGACGTGATGCAATTGCTCTACGTCGCGAACCGCTACGAGTGGAAGCCGGCGATCGAGGAAATGCTCGCGGCGGGCCAGATCGTCGTCTGCGATCGCTACCTGGCGTCGAGCGTGGCCTACGGCGAGGCCCAGGCGCTCGATCCGGATTGGCTGTTCGACCTCCAGCGCTTCCTTCCGCAACCGGCCGTGACGCTGCTGCTCGACATCGCGCCGGCGACTGCCGTCGAGCGCAAGCGCGTCAACCGCGATCGCTTCGAACGCGATCTCGATCTGCTCGAACGCGTGCGCCGCAGCTACCAGCGACAGGCCACCCGTGCCGGCTGGCACCGGATCGACGGCGAGCGCCCGCCCGACGCCGTCGAGGCGGATGTCCTCACCGCGTTGGCCGGCCCGCTCGGGCTGCGAAGCTAGCCCGGGCGACTAGCGCTTCTTGTCCTTGTACATGCTTTCGTCGGCGCGCGACAGGAGCTCGTCGATCGTGCACGGGTTGGCAGGGTCGTATTCCGCGACGCCCAGGCTGAGACACAGGTTGTAGCCGCGGTCGGTCGTCGCGTTGCGCGCGTCCAGGTTCTTCTTCAGGCGGCCGACGACCGCGTAGATGTCGTCGCCCGTGCTCCCGATCGGGATGACCACGAACTCGTCCCCGGCGATGCGCGCGACGATGTCCGATTCCCGGTAGGTGCCCTTCAGGATATTGGCGACCTCCACCAACGCGCGGTCGCCTTCCAGGTGCCCAAAGGTATCGTTGACCCTTTTCAGGCCATCGACGTCGGCATAGAGCACGTAGATGCCCCTGCGCTGGCGCCTGGACAGCTTCAATTGCTGCTCGGCGAGGGCATAGAACCCGCGTCTGTTCGCCAGTCCGGTCAGTTCGTCGGTGATCGACGTCACGCGCAGGTGCTCGTGGCGCATGACGTGCTTCAATCTCAGGGACATCTCGTCGACGGCGAACGGCTTCTTGATGAAATCCGACACGCCGGCATCGATCGCGGTGTCGTAGGCGAGCGCGTCGAAGTTGCTCGCCATGACGACGATCGCCATCTGCGAATTCCGTTGCCGTGCACGCTGCACCAACGTCAGCCCGTCGCCGCCCGGCAGGGAGAGGTCCGCGAGCATGACTTGGAAGGTCGTCTTCCCCACCAGGTCGAGGGCCTCCGCCGCACTCGCGGCCACGTCGCAGCGATACCCTTCAGCCGACAACGACGCTTTCAGCGCGGCGGAGACGCTCTCGTCCGGATCGACGATGATGACGCGGATGTTGTCGCTCATGGAGAACCAAAGGCTCCGGGGCGAGGAAATGCGGCAGTGCTGTCTCGTGAAGTGTATCAGAGCTCGGGCCCGGCGATGTGGGCGACCGAACCGCCTGGCTGCTTCCGACAGCCGGGCGGCTCATGGCGGTGGGCCGACGACGCGCGCGGCCGTCAGTGCGCGCACCTCCCTCACGCCCGACTGTCGCAGGACCCTCGCGCACGCATCGAGCGTCGCGGCCGTCGTCGACACGTCGTCGACGAGCACGACGATCTTCCCTTCCAGCTTCGTTGCCCACGGTTGCTGCCACGGCCATCGCCGCCGCGCCAGCGCGAAGGCGTTCCGAACGTTCAGCCGCCGCGCCGGCGCGGCGAGCGCGACCTGCGAGCGCGTTGCCCGCACGCGCGCGAGAGCCGGCCACACCGCGACGCCCAGGTGCGCCGAGAGCAACGCCGCCTGGTTGAATCCCCGTTGCCATTTGCGTCTCCAGTGCAACGGCACGGGGATCGCCGCGTCGGCGCCGTCCAGCACGGCCCGTCCGCTCGTCACCATCAGCGTCGCGAGACGCGGGGCAATCGAACGCCGCTTGTCGTACTTCAGGATCTGGACGATCGCCCGCAGCGTTCCCGCGTACTCGCCGACGGCGCGACTGCTTGCGATGGGCGATGACCCACGCCGGCAGCGCGGGCAGGTTGCCTGAGACCTCCCGTCAACGGCGGACTCGGGCGAAGCAGGCTTTGTCCGCGCGATTGCCAATCGGCCGGCCGGCAACGGATCGCCGCATTCGGGACACAGGGGCGGAGTGAACGGACGAATGGCGGCCCAGCAAGACGGGCACACGGGCCCGGCCGTCGGGGTGTGCAGCAGGGTATTGCAGACGGCGCACACCGGGGCGACGATGACCGCGATCAGCGCGTCGACGGCCGGTGACAGGAAGCGGGCGACGTGGCGCGGGTCAACGGCGCGGCTCGCCGCCGCCAGGGCCCGGCTCGGGAACGGCGATGTGCCCGGCGCTTCCCCACAAGCGCTCGAGCGCGTAGAAGTCGCGCATGGCCGGCGTGAAGACGTGGACGATGAAGTCGAAGTAATCGAGGAGGACCCATTCGGCACGGTCGTACCCCTCGACGTGCGCGGGTGTGACGCGCGCCGCGAGCAGCGTTTCCTCGACCCCGTCCGCGATCGCCTTCACCTGCCGCGCGGTCTGGCCGGAGCAGATCACGAAGTAGTCGGTGAACGACGACACCTCCCGGACGTCGAGGACGGCCAGGTCGAGCGCTTTCTTGTCCTGGGCCGCGTGCGCGGCCTGCTGGATCTGTAACGGAAGATCGCCGAACGCCTCGGCTTCTGTCGTCTTGCCCTTCGTGTCGGCTTTGCTCATGCAAACGCCTTACCGATACAAGTGGTGGCGCATCATATACTGTTCGACCGCCGGCGGCACCAGGCCCTCGAGCGATCGCCCCGCCCCGGCCAGCCGACGCACCTCGGTCGATGACACATCCGGAGTCGGCGCGTCGACGAGCCAGATCTTCGTGCGGTCAGCCGGGCCGACGCCGTCGTCGGGGCCGGCCGTCTGCCTCATGATCATCCGATCCCGGAGCGTTGGCAACCGCCCCGGAAGGGCCTCGACCGGGTGGCCCGGCCGCGAAATCACCACGAAGTTGGCGAGATCCAGGACGGCCGGGTAGTCCTTCCACGTGGCGATTTCCGCAAACGCGTCGGCGCCGGTAATGAAGAAAAGCTGCCACGCGTCGAACGCCGCCTGGTGCAGCCGGCCGAGCGTGACCGACGTGTACGACCAGCTGTCGGCGAGCAGTTCGACGTCATTGGCCACGAACGACGGCTTATCCGCAATCGCGAGCGCGACCATCGCGAAGCGGTGATACCCGCTTGCCTCGGGCTCCGTCCGTCGATGCGGGGGATGGCGCGAAGGAATGACGAGCACTTCGCTCAGGCCGAGCGCCCCGCAGGCCGCTTCGCCGACGGCGAGGTGGCCGACGTGAACCGGGTCGAACGTGCCGCCGAGAATGCCGACGCGCGGTTGGCTCGAAGTCATGCCGGGAGTGGTGTGGCGACGATCGACAGTTCCTATTCTGCCACGGTGTGGCCCGGGGCGTCCGGCAGCGCGCTGCGCGGGGCCCGCCGCTCGCTCTCGCGCGCTGCAGAGATGCGCTGCCACATCGCCTCGAGCAGCGCACGCACGCCTTCGCCGGTGACCGCGGACATCGGGAACAGCGGAATGCCGGACGATTCGACGTGCTCGGCCAGTCGCTCGACACGCGAGCGATCGGCGAGGACGTCGATCTTGTTCGCGGCCACCAGCTGCCGGCGTTCGAGCAGCGCCGGATCGAACAACCCGATTTCCCGGCGCACCGTCTCGAAATCCTCGACCGGGTCGCGGCCCGACGCCTCGGAGACGTCCACGACGTGCACCAGCACTTTCGTCCGCTCGACGTGCTTCAGGAACTGCTGGCCCAGACCGTGACCGGAGTGTGCCCCTTCGATGAGTCCCGGGACATCCGCCACGACGAAGCTGCGCTCGGCGTCCAGCGTGACGACGCCCAGATGCGGGGTGAGCGTGGTGAACGGGTAGTCGGCGATCTTCGGGCGCGCCGCCGAGATGCGGGAGATGAGCGTCGATTTGCCGGCGTTCGGGAATCCGACCAGGCCCACGTCCGCCAGCAGGCGCAGCTGCAGGCGAAGGTGTCTGGCTTCACCCGGCTGGCCAGGCTCGGCCCGGCGCGGCGCGCGGTTGGTCGAGGTGGCGAACTGCGCATTGCCGCGTCCGCCGTGCCCGCCCGCCGCGACGAGCACCCGGCTGCCCGCTTCCGTCAGATCCGCGAGAGGGCGCGTTTCGCCGGTCGCCGGCGCCAGCTCGTAGACGACCGTCCCGACGGGGACGTCCAGGTCGATGTCGCGCGCGCTGTGGCCCGTGCGATTCGACCCCTCGCCGTGAGCTCCGCGCCGCGCGTGGTATTCGGGATGGAAGCGATAGTTGACGAGCGTGTTGAGATGCTCGGTGGCCACCACGTACACCGAACCACCGTCGCCGCCGTCGCCGCCGTTCGGGCCGCCGCGGGGGACGTACTTCTCGCGACGGAAGCTGACACAGCCGTTTCCGCCGCCGCCCGCCGTGACCCGGATCTCGACCTCGTCGACGAACATGTGGAAGGCTTGGGCCTCTGCGCCGTGGGCTCGGGGACAATCAGGCGCGGTTGAAGGGCCCGCCGCCTGGAGCCCGCAGCGTTCACGCCACCGGAATGACGCTGATGACGCGGCCGCGCGCGCCGTGATCCTCGAAGCGGACCTTCCCGGCGATCTTTGCGAAGAGGGTGTCGTCCTTGCCGAGGCCGACGTTCAGCCCGGCGCGGAATCGGCGGCCGTGCTGGCGAACCAGGATGGATCCGCCCGTGACGATGTTGCCGTCGAAGCGCTTCACGCCGAGCCGCTGCGAGTTGCTGTCGCGCCCGTTGCGCGAGCTCCCCTGGCCTTTCTTGTGTGCCATAGTCCGACTTCCCGCTGAGTCTGGTCCGAGCGTTCGGACTAGACGATGATGTTGGTTACCCGGAGGCGTGTCAGGTCGGCGCGGAACCCGCGGCTGCGCCGCATGCCCTTGCGTCGCTTCTTCTTGAAGATCCGGATCTTCGGTCCCCGAGTCTCGGCGTCGATGACGGCGACCACCCGGGCATCGGCGACGAAGGGGGCGCCCGCCAGCACCTCACCGCCGTCCTTTTCGACGAGCAGCACCTGTGCGAATGAGATCTCGCTGCCCGGGGCTCCCTCGACGCGGTCCACCAGGACCGTCGTGCCCGGAACCATCTTTATCTGATGCCCGCCGTTCTGCACAATCGCGTACACGGGACACTCCTCGTTCTCTTGGGCCGGTGGGGCAGGCCGGCCCATCAGGGCTGGCCGAAAGGAGTTAGATTACCACGGTTTAGCTGCAAACAGAAAGGGACGGCGTGGGGGGGCCGCCCCCCACCTGGAGCCACGAAGCCCGGAGCGGCGGGGTTACTTCAAAAGGACGCGCGTGCCGCGGATCTTCTGGCTGCTCAACGTGCTCAGGAACCGCGGAATCAGGCGGTCCATCAACTCGAAGTACGACGACAGCGGCGGCGTGTTCTGCTGCTCGCTGTAGAGCGTTTCCTCGAGGAAGGTCTCCGAATAGATCGTCGTGCCCGTTCGTCCATCGATGAAGATGAACTTCGGCTTCAGCTGAAACCCCTTGCGGTTTTGATAGGTGCGGACCGACTGCACGGACCGCACGCCCATGGCGTCGATGACTTCCTGGTCCTTGTTGACGTAGCCCGCGCGCGCCAGCGGCGTGAACAGCACGGTGCCCGTGACGATGAGCGGGCTCTGGAACTCCTCGCCGAGCTTCTTCCAGAAGCCGACGTTCGCGAAAATCTGGTCGTAGGCCTGCAGGTCCCTCTCGTCCTTGATTTTCGTCGGCAGCCCCATCGCGCCCTGCTGCTGCCCCGCAGTCGTTGGCTGCTGCCCCGCGGTCGCTGGCGGCGCCTGCGGTTGCTGCGCGACAGGTGTGACGGCCCCATCGGGCGGCTGGAGGGCCGCAGCGCTCTCCCGGGCGGGTTCCTTGGCCTGCTGCTGCGCGAGCTCGGTCAGCGGCAGTACGTCGGTCTCGATCACCTTCAGGCCGGATTTCGTGCGCAACTGACTCCGCAGCAGCCGCACCGTTTCGAGGTTCGCGTCCACGTCCTCGCTGCCGCCCGCCACGAAGCCGACGACGAGCACACGTTGGAACGGCGAGACATCGAGCTTGGCCTGGATGGGCGTTTCGATGGTGACTTCCTGGAAACTGGTGCAGGCCGCGACGAGCAGCAGCACCCCCAGGCTAGCGAGTCGTGCCCCGTTTCGCGCGGTCATTGATTTCCTTGAAAAAATCGTAGTTCTGATGGATGAAGTTGTTGTTCGGGTCCAGTTTGATCGCCTTCTCGTAGGCGTCGCGGGCGCTCTCGAACTGTCCTTCATGTTCGTAGGCGATGGCCAGGTTGTTCCAGGCGGCGGCGTAGCCCGGGTCGAGTTCCACCGCCTTCTTCCAGCGGAAAATCGCTTCCCGCCACAGGCCCTTCTGCGCGACCGTTATGCCGAAATCGACCTGCGCCTTCGCCTCGTTGCGCGGCTTGTCGGCGTAGGCCGGACTGGCGGCAAAGAGGAGCGCGACGACGCCAAGAGCGAGCAGTGTGCGTGACATCAGGTGTTCTCAGTTCGCGGACTTGAAATCGACTGAACAGCAAAGCACGTACCACAGCCGCGCTGCCTGAAACCCCGGCAAACCGCATCGCGCGTGCAGTGGCTCGTTCTCGTGGCTGACGCCTTTCGATTTCACGCCGCGTTGTTATTCAGCGATGCTATGTCTATAATAAGTCGATCTCGCCAGGGTCGGGTAGGTCGCCTTTTTTCAGGTGGCCGCGCCCGGCTGATCTCATCCCCGCCAGTCGTTTCAAGGTCTGCCACGTCCGCACCTGCGCAGGCGTCGGACGTCGGATTCTTGCACGCCGCCGCGCTGGTGAGCCCGCCCCGCCGGCACAACCGCGAGGAGTACGAAAATGACCGCAGATGTTGTCCTCCGGACGGCAGAGCCAGCGCTGCACCCGCGCTGGGACGGGCTCGATCTGCTCGCCCTGTCGCTCGTACCGCGGTTGCCGCGGGTCGAACTCTTTGCAGTTCTTCGCGGGGCGGCCGCGTCCGAGCCCGGCCAGGGTCCGGCTCAACCTGGAACGACCGAGGCCCCGCTCGACAGCGCCGCGAGCCCGATCGCCGTCCCGGACTCGCTCGAAGCTGTGCTGCTGGAGGTCGGCTGCGCTGACGCGGCAGCGAAGGCAGTCGCCGCCAGGGAGGCGGCCGGGCGCGCGCTCGCGACGGCCCACGCGAAGCGAATCGACCACGTGCGATGGTCCGGCGCCAACTATCCGCCGCTGCTGGCCGCGATCTTCGACCCGCCGCTCGTGCTCTGGGTGAGGGGGGCCATCGATCTTCTGGCCGAGCCGGCGGTCGCGATCGTCGGATCGCGTGCGGCTTCGGCGTACGGGGAGGAGACGGCCGCGCGCCTGGCGTCCGATCTCGCGGCCCGCGGCCTGGTCATCGTCAGCGGGCTCGCGCGCGGCATCGACGCGGCCGCGCATCGCGGCGCGCTGGCGGCGGCTGGAGGACGCACGGTCGCCGTTCTCGGCTGCGGGCCTGACGTCGCGTACCCGCCCGAGCACGCGGCGCTCCTCGAAGAGGTCGTTCGTCGCGGCGCCGTCGTGAGCGAGTTCCCGCCGGGCACGCGGCCGCTGTCGTATCACTTCCCGAGACGGAACCGGATCATCAGCGGCTTGTCGCTCGGCGTCGTGGTGGTGGAGGCGCGGCAGCGCAGCGGCGCGCTGATCACGGCCGACTGCGCGCTCGAACAGGGGCGGGACGTCTGCGCCGTGCCGGGCAACGTGCTGAGCGAGCGACACAGGGGCAGTCACACGCTGCTCAAGTCCGGCGCGGCCCTGGTCGAGACCGCGGACGATGTTCTGCAGGCGGTGGGGCTGGTGCGTCGTGAGGCGGCAGCGTCGGGTCGCGAACGGGCCCGCGATCCGCTGCTCGCGTTGATGGATACGGGCGACAGCTACGCGCTCGACGCGCTCGCCGCGTCGTCGGGATGCGACGTGGCCGTGCTGCTGCCGAGGTTGCTCGAACTGGAACTGCAGGGTTTCGTGCGTCGAGTTCCCGGCGGCCGATTCGTGCGGTCTGCGGCGAACGTGCTAACGTAGAAATAGCGCCAAGAACAGTTGAGCGCGGTTCCCCGAGTCAAAAGAACAAGCATTCATGGCTAAAGCACTCGTCGTTGTCGAGTCGCCGACCAAGGCGAAGACGATCAATAAATACCTCGGGCGGAACTACAAGGTCCTGGCCTCGATGGGGCATATCCGCGACCTGCCCAAGAGCAAGCTCGGCGTGGACGTGGAGCATGGCTTCGAGCCCGCCTACGAGTCCATCGCCAGCCGCAAGAAGGTCATCAAGGACCTGCGCGCGGCCGCCAAGGACGTCGAGCAGATCTTCGTCGCGACCGACCCCGACCGCGAAGGCGAGGCGATCGGGTGGGACATCGCGGAAGAGCTGGCGGGGAAGAACCGCACGATCCACCGGCTGATGTTCAACGAGATCACCAAGAAGGCGATTCTCGCGGCCATCGAACATCCCGTGGCCATCGACGAGAAGATGGTGGCGGCGCAGCGTGCGCGACGCGTGCTCGATCGGCTGGTCGGCTACAAGATCAGCCCGCTCCTCTGGGACAAGGTGCGCCGGGGCCTGAGCGCGGGACGCGTGCAGTCGGTGGCGTTGAAGCTCGTCTGCGATCGCGAGCGTGAGATCGAGAAGTTCGTCGCCGAGGAGTACTGGCACCTGTTTGCGCGGCTCGCGGCCGACGCGCCGCCGGAATTCGACGCGAAGCTCGTCAAGAAGGATGGCGCGACGATCCGGGTCGCGAACGAAGCTGCCTCGAATGCGATCCTCGCCGATCTCGAGCACGCCACCTTCGTCGTCCGGTCGGTCGTCAGGAAGGAGCGGAGGCGCCACGCGACACCGCCCTTCATCACGAGCAAGCTGCAGCAGCTCTCGCGCTTCACGGTCAAGAAGACCATGGTGGTGGCGCAGCAGCTCTACGAGGGCATCGAGTTGCCGGGCGAAGGGGCCGTCGGTCTCATCAGCTACATGCGGACCGACTCGACGCGCGTGTCGGACCAGGCCCTCGCGGACGTGCGCGAGCATATCGGCAAGGTGTTCGGCGCCGAGTACGTGCCCGAAAAGGCGAACTTCTACCGCGCCAAGGCCGATGCGCAGGACGCGCACGAGGCGATTCGCCCGACCTCCATGCAGTACGACCCGGAGGCCGTGCGCGCGCACCTGACCCCGGACCAGTACTATCTGTACCGGCTGATCTGGAATAGGTTCGTGGCGTCCCAGATGCCGCCCGCCGTGTTCGACGACACGATCGTCGAGATCGACGCGGGCCCGTACACCCTGCGCGTGCGCGGTTCGGTGCCGAAGTTCAGTGGCTGGCTCGCCGCCTACGGCGCGGTGGGCGAGTCGCCCGAGAACGTTCCGGCCAAGGGCACCGCCGGGGACGCGGACGAAGACGAGGCGAGTTCAGGCGTGCTGCCCGAGCTGCGCGAGGGCGAGCACCTGGCGCTGAAAGGGCTGCGCCCCGAGCAGAAATTTACCCAGCCGCCGCCACGCTACAGTGAAGCGACGCTCGTGAAGGAGCTCGAAGAGAACGGGATCGGCCGCCCGAGCACCTACGCGTCGATCCTGGGCACGCTGCAGGATCGGGACTACGTCAAGAAGATCGAGGCCCGGTTCCGCCCGACGGTGCTCGGCGTGCTCGTGACCGACCTGATGGTCCCGTATTTCGAGGACATTCTCGGCGTGACCTACACGGCCAGAATGGAAGAGCAGCTCGACGAGATCGAGCAGGGGAAGGCGGACTACAAGAGCACGCTGGGCAGCTTCTACGAGAAGTTCAGCGTCGACATCGAACGGGCCGACCGCGAGATGGATGACCTGAAGAAGGGGATGCCGACCGGGGAGAAGTGCGACAAGTGCGGCGGCGAGATGCTGAAGAAGGTCGGCAAGTTCGGCCCGTTTCTCGCCTGCAGCGCGTACCCCGAGTGCACGAATACGCGCGAGCTGGAACCGCCCGAGGGAGCCGGCGCGAACGGTGCCGAGGTGCCGGTCGAGGAGTGCGAGAACTGCGGGCGCCCGATGGTGATGAAGCGCGGGCGCTTCGGCCAGTTCCTCGCCTGCTCCGGCTACCCGGAATGCAAGACGACGCGCAAGCTGATTGCGACCAGGCAGGGCGGGCTCACGGCGGCGAAGCCGGACGAAGTGCTCACCGAGCCGTGCCCGCAGTGCGGATCGAACCTCGTGCGCAAACAGGGACGGTTCGGCGAGTTCGTCGCCTGCAGCAACTACCCGACGTGCAAGTATGTCCAGCAGAAGACCACGGGCGTGAAGTGCCCGACCGACGGCGGCGAGATCGTCGAACGCCGGTCGAAGCGCGGCAAGGTCTTCTTCGGCTGCAGCAACTATCCGGGCTGCGATTTTACGCTGTGGAACCGGCCCATCGCCGAGGCCTGCCCGAAGTGCGGCGCGCCGTTCCTGGTCGAGAAGGTGACCAAGCGGCACGGCCGCCAGCTGGTCTGCCACAAGGAGGAGTGCGACTACGTGCGGAGCGAGGAGCTCGCGCCTGCGTGATCCTCCAATGATCCACATCGTCGGCGGTGGATTGGCCGGCTGTGAAGCCGCGTGGCAGGCGGCCTCGCGCGGGGTGCCCGTCACGATCCACGAGATGCGGCCGGTGACGCCGACGCCCGTTCACAAGACGGATCGTCTCGCCGAGCTCGTCTGCAGCAACTCTCTCCGGTCCGACAAACCCGATAATGCGGTTGGCCTGTTGAAGCAGGAGATGCGCCTGCTTGGCTCCCTCGTCCTGCGCGCGGCCGACGAGACGCGCGTGCCGGCGGGCGCCGCCCTGGCGGTCGATCGCCTCAAGTTCTCCGAGTCGATCACGCGCGCCATCGAGCGGCACCCGCTCATCGACGTGGTGCGCGAAGAAATCACGGCGGTTCCGCAGCCCGCGGACGACCGGTCGCCGGTGATTCTCGCGACCGGGCCGCTCACGGCCCCGGCGCTGTCCGAGGCCATTGCGCAGCTGGTCGGCCAGGCCCACCTGTACTTCTACGATGCGGTCAGCCCGATCGTGCTGGCCGAGAGCATCGATCGGGCCAAGGTGTTCAAGGCCTCGCGATGGGGCCGGAGCCTGCGCGGCGACAATCCGGGCGATCGGGCGGGCGCCGAGGAGGGCGACTACCTGAATTGCCCGTTCGATGCCGGCCAGTACGCGCGCTTCTACGACGGCCTCGTCCACGCCGAGGCGGCCCACGTCCACGACTTCGACCGCGAGCACTTCTTCGAAGGGTGCCTGCCGATCGAAGTGATGGCCCACCGAGGCGTGGACACGCTGCGCTTCGGGCCGATGAAACCGGTCGGCCTGGTGGACCCGGCGACGGGGCGGTACCCGTACGCGGTCGTGCAGTTGCGCCAGGACACGCTGGCCGGCGATCACTACAGCCTGGTCGGCTTCCAGACACAGCTGAAGTGGGGCGAGCAGGCGCGCGTCTTCCAGATGATCCCGGGCCTCGAGCACGCCGAGTTCGTTCGCTTCGGCATGATCCACCGCAACACCTACATCAACGCACCGGCGGTGTTGCGCGAGACGTGGCAGACCAGGCGCGACGGCCGCCTGTTCTTCGCAGGGCAGATATCCGGTGTCGAAGGGTACGTCGAATCCGCCGCCTCGGGGCTGCTGGCCGGCCTCAACGCGGCCGCCCTCGCGCGTGGTGAGACGCCGGGGGTGCCGCCTCGTACCACCGCGATGGGTGCGCTCAGCTACTACGTGTCCCACGCCGATGAGGCCACGTATCAGCCGACCAACATCACCTTCGGCATCATGCAGCCGCCCGACGTTCCCGCGGGGGCGCGCCGCAGGGGCGACAAGATGGCGCGCAAGCTCGCCATGGCCGAGCGCGCGTGCGTGGACGTGCAGCAATGGGCGCGTGGGGGCAGGCCGTGAATCGGGTATCATCTGCCTGTGCGCGAGCAGCTTCGCGGCTTCCTTGAGTACCTTCGCCTCAACCGCAACGCCTCGCCGTTGACCGTCGAGGCCTACGACGGCGACCTGTCCCAGTTCCTGTCCTTTCTCGCCGGCGTCGCGCACCTGCCGGTGTCCGACCTGCGCGTCTCGGCGATCGACCACCTGACCATCCGTGGCTTTCTCGGCGACATCTACCGCCAGGGACACTCGCGTGCCACCGCCGCGCGCAAGCTGGCGGCCATCCGCGCATTTGTCCGTTACCTGAAACGCGAGGGCGTGCTCGAAGACAACGACGCGTCGGTCGTCGTCTCGCCGAAGCGCGAGGAACGGATCCCGTTGCACCTCGAGGTGGACGAGATGACGCGACTGCTCGAGATGCCGGATTGCGGGTCTCCCCTCGGACGCCGCGACCGCGCGATCATCGAGCTGTTCTACGCGTCGGGTCTCCGCCTGCGCGAGCTGGTCGGTCTCGACCTCGAGGACGTCCACCTGGGCGCCAGGATGGTGCGAGTCCTGGGCAAGGGCGGGAAGGAACGCGTCATTCCGTTCAACAACAGCGCGGCCCAGGCCCTGCGCGCCTGCCTGGCGGACCGTGCGCAGTTTCAGCAGGCACGCCTGGCGCGTCGCGAGGGGCCCCCTGCGGTCGATCGCGGCCGCGGGCCTCAATCGCGGGAATCACCGCGACGTCGGGCCCGATCGCGTTCGAGTGACGTGGACGAGGCGTTGTTTCTCAATTACCGGGCGGGGAGATTGTCGCCGCGCAGCGTGCAGCGGCTGATCGCGCGCTACATGACGATGTGCAGCACGCGGTGCGGGATCAGCCCGCACGCGATTCGCCATTCGTTTGCGACCCACCTGCTCGAGCGCGGAGCCGATTTGCGGGCGATCCAGGAACTGCTGGGGCACGCCAGGCTCAGCACCACGCAGCGCTACACGCACGTGAACGCCGCCCAGTTGCTGGCCGTCTACCGGCGCGCGCATCCCCGCGCAGCCAAACGCGATTAGAGATCGGGCGCGCAGTTCCCTTGTGTTGACGTCCCGCGTTTGATGTCCGCTTAGAATCTGACGCGCAGCCCCGCGCCGGCCTGCAGCCCGCCCGCTTTCACCGGCAGCGCCGTCCCATCCGCCTCGGTGAAGCCGACGTTCACGCCGCTGAAGCGCACCATGCCCCCGATGCCGATCTGCTTGTAGACGAGCCACGTGAGATCGACGCCCGCGTTGAAGGTGGCCTTGGAGGCCGCCTGCGTCTTCATGGACACGTTGCCGAGAGTGACGGTGTCGTAGGGATAGGCCTCGGCGAAGTTCACGGCCGAGATCGTCACCTGGCTGACCCTGAAGACGCTCGGGCCGCCGAACACGCCCACCTGGATCCGTGACGCGGCGGCAAACGTCCACATGGCCTGCAGGTGAACCGCGGTCTCGGTTCGCTCCGGGCCCGCGGTGCTGGCCTGGAAGCTTCGCGGCTGGTTGAAGTAGAACGGGTGAGGGACGGACGCCGAGAGGGACGCCAGATCCGCGCGATGGTAACGCGAGACGGCGACGCCAATGCTCAGGTCGCGCCAGAGGCGCGCGCCGCCGGCAACGTCGATGAGCACCGCGGGTTTCACCGAGTAGCCCGCCGTCACCGATGCGGTTTCCTGATTGCTCGGGTACGACCAGGTGCTCGTGAACGCGTTGGTCGTCCCCTGGTATCCCGCGTTCACAAAGAAGTAGCCGTGCGGCATGACGGCCGCTGTCGCGGCCGCCGAGGGCGACTCTCCGGCGTGCGAAGACGGCATGTCCGGGAGCGCCGCGTTGACCGCCGCCGGCTGAAGTGGATTGCCGGCGCCGGTCGCCGGCTCCTGGGCGAAGGCGGATGGAGCGACGAGCGCCAGCGCGAGGACCAGCGCGGACGGCGTGATCCTGGCCCGCATCATTTCTCTCTCCCGCGCTGGCCGACCGTCGGTCGCTCCTTTTCCGTCGGTGCCGCGGCGACAATCCCGGACGACGTGCTGGTCACGCCGACCGCATTCCACGCCTGCGTCACGGCCTGTTCGGGCGCGCTGCCGGTGCCGTACAGGTCGCGGGCGGCCTGGATGGTGGCGAGACGCGCCATCGAGAACGTGGCCTGCGACGTCAGGTTGTAGACGAACGCGCGATAGAAGATCTTCTCGATCTGATCGCGGTTCTTGTCGCCGACACCCTGCACCGACAGCCCGGACGTGCGGTTGGTGCCGCCTTCGATGGCCAGGTAGAACGCGTGGCCGACAATCGTCGAGTTGTAGTGGACACCGCCATTGTCGGTGGCGGTGCCGATGTAGCGTCGCTTGCTGTAGTGATCGGGGTTGCTGAACAACGCGGGATTGGCGAGCGACCGGAGCCCCGAGTGCGACCCGCTGGCGAACGCGCGGAACGAGTCCTCGCCCATCAGGTAATCCGCGGTCATCGTCCCGCTGCCGTTGACGACGTCGGCGGCGCGCGGCTGATAGTAGAACTCGACGCTCGTGCCGATGATGTCGGAGAACGCTTCGTTGAGCGCGCCCGGTTCATCGCGATAGACGAGGTTCGACGAATAGCCCGTGAC
Source organism: Acidobacteriota bacterium (assembly GCA_003170135.1). GTDB lineage: Bacteria > Acidobacteriota > Vicinamibacteria > Vicinamibacterales > Fen-181 > Fen-181. Next base: position 88,015 of record PMZR01000016.1, on the reverse strand, counting down.
GCCGTGTGTCAGCTCGTGCGCGACGATGTCGAGCGATGCCGCCAGGTAGTCCACGTACTGGCCGCCCGGCGAAACGTAATAGCCGGCCGGCAGGCCTTCGCCGAACATCATGAAACTGGCGCCGCCCGCGCCGCAGCCCCCGCACCAGAACGCGTTGGTCCAGTACGTGTTGAAGTCGGAAGGACTCGACTGGCTCACCTGCACGGCGTCGCTGCGCCTCCCGGGGTGGGCGATCCCGAGCATCGCCGCCGACTGGTCGTTCAGGCCTCGCCGGTTGAACCGCTTGAAGTAGTAATCGTAGGTCCAGCCGAGGTACGTGTGTGCGTCGACGACATCGCCGTCGGTCCACACGTTGTCGGAATCGCCCGCCCGGTCAGTGTCGGCCGCGGGAATGGTCACGCCGACCGGGTCGCCGAGCAACAGCTTCGTGCGGGCCAGGTCGCCTTTCAGGTCGTAGGTGACCAGCTTCGGGGGCCGCATCTTGTCGTCGGCGACGTAGATGCCGCCCGCCTGGGACGCGCTCATCTTCTTGACGTCGCCCAGCACGCCGGCGCCGCGCCCGATGGCGGCCTGCGTCTCCAGGTCGCTGTATTCGAGCGCCACCGTACCCGTGTGCGCGTCGATGAAGAACACTTTCAGGTCGTCGCCCGTGAAGCGGCGGACCTGCCACGTGAGGGCAAAGGTGCCGTCGTCGGCGGGCAGGATGACCAGCCGTCCCGTCGGTTCCGGCGCCGTCTTTCCCGTGATCGCGCCCACGACCGCTTCAGCCTGCTCGGCGCTAATCGCCGGCGCCGTGTCGACTTCCACGCCCGTGTAGACCTGGCCGAGGACGGACACTGTCGCCCCGTCGAGTTCGCGGGTCACGTCGGCGCCGAATATCGGGACGTCCTGGTAGGTCTGCTGCAGGCGCTCGTGCGTGCGGCCCGGAAGCAGTTCGTCGGCGGTGAGGCTTTGGAGTTTTAGATCGCCGTCGGACAGCATGCGGTCGATCCGCGCGTCGAACTGCTGCGCCTGCGCGGACGTGGTGGCCATCATCTGCGTGACCCGACGCGCCTGCGCGCTCGGCGCCGCGTGGGCGAACAGCCAGATGACGGCGAGGGCGCCGACGGCGGTCGAGCTCAGTAGCCTCCTCACAGGCGGTCTCCTTTGTCGGGCTGAAAGGGCGCGCGGGGGGCGGGAGAGCAGACGATAGCACAGCCGGAGGGGGCAGTGGGCGACGCACGTGCGACCGGGGACTAGGGACCAGGGACCAGAAACTAGGACCAGGCGAACTCCGATCCGCCCGATCCCCGATTACACGGATTCGACGACCTGCGGCGGCCGCCGGCCGTGCGGGAAGTCGATGCCGAGCGTCTTGATCTTGTAGTTCATCACGCGCGCGCTGATGGACAGCAACTCGGCCGCGTCCTTCTGGACCCAGTTGGACATCTTCAGCGCTTCGACGAGCGCGTGACGCTCGATTTCCTCGAGCGCGATGCCGCTGGGCGGAATCCGCACGAGCGGCACGCCCTGCTGGTTGCCCCCCGCCGAGATGACCTCCCCCAGCCGCAGATCGTCGGGGCCGATCGTCGGGCCTTCGGTGAGCAGCACGGCCCGCTCGATGGCGTTCTCGAGCTCGCGGATGTTTCCCGGCCAGTTGTATCGCACCAGCATCTTCTGGGCGTCCGGGTGCATCCCGTCGATCTTCTTCTTCAGCTCCCCCGTGAAGCGGTGGACGAAGAACTCCGCCAGGGCGATGATGTCTTCCTTGCGATCGCGCAGGGGCGGCATCTCCACCGAGACGACGTTGAGGCGGTAGTAGAGGTCCTCGCGGAACAGCCCCGAGGCGACCATGTTGGCGAGGCTGCGGTTGGTCGCCGCGATCAGGCGGACATCGACGCGGAGGGTGCGCGTGCCGCCCAGTCGCTCGAATTCGTGTTCCTGCAGCACGCGGAGGATCTTCGACTGCGTGCTGGGGCTCATGTCGCCCACTTCATCGAGGAACAGGCTGCCGCCGTCGGCCTGCTCGAAGCGGCCGATGCGCTGCTTGTCCGCGCTGGTGAACGCGCCCTTCTCGTGTCCGAACAGCTCTGACTCGAGGAGGTTTTCCTGCAGGGCCGCGCAATTCACCCGCACGAAGTTGCGCGCCGCCCGCAACGAGTTGTGGTGGATGGCCCCCGCGATGAGCTCCTTGCCGGTGCCCGTCTCGCCGCGGATGAGCACCGTCGTGTTGCTCTTGGCGACCTTGCGGATGACCGCGAGGACGCGCTCGAGCGCGGGGCTGGTGCCCACGATGCGGTCGAACTCGTAGATGTCCTGCTGCGTGTGGCGCAGGTAGTCGAGCTCGTGATGGAGACGGCGCAGCTCGAGCGCCTTCTGGATCTTGACCTCCATCTCCTCGACTTCGAACGGCTTCTGCACGTAATCGAACGCGCCGCTCTTCATCGCCTCGACCGCGGTGTTCACCGAACCGAAGGCCGTCATGAGGATGACCGACGTCGAGGGGTGCAGCGTCTTGGTCGTGCGCAGCACCTCGAGCCCGTCGCTGCCGCCCATCTTGAGGTCGCTCACCACCACGTCGAAGTGACTCTCGTGGAGCAACGTGATCGCCGCGTTGCCGTTGGGCGCCTCTTCGACGTCGTGCCCCGCTTCCCGCAACGCGCGCGCGAGCCCCCGACGCAACGCGTCGTGGTCGTCGGCAATCAGAATACGGCCCATCTCAGCGCTCCCTCAGTAGACGCGTCGGCGCCGCCACAATCGCCGTGGTGTTCTGCGGTGACGGTTGAATCCCGCTCACTGGTACCATTCCTTGCGGCTCGACATCGGCAGCGTCACCCGGAAGCAGGTCCCATGTTCCGGGCTGCTGGTGAGGTCGATTCGGCCGTCATGCGCGTCCACGATCTTGCGCACGATCGCGAGGCCGAGACCCGACCCCTGCGCCTTGGTGGTGAAGAACGGGTTGAAAATGCGATCGGCGATGTCGGGCGGCACGCCCGGCCCGTTGTCGGCGACCTCGATGACGATCATCGGCGCGGGGTGGGCATCGGGCGATCCGGAGTGGTCTTCCTCGGGCGGCCCCGCCGCGGCCGTGATCGCCACCGTGCCCTTGCCGTCGAGCGCCTCGAACGCGTTCGCCATCAGGTTGGTGAACAATCGACACAGCTGGTGATGATCGCCCTGGATGAGCGGGAGGTGCGCCTCGACGCTCATCGTGATGCCGATCTCGCGCCGGCTGACTTTGCTCTCGGCCATGCGCACCGCGTCGTGCAGCACCTGCGCGATCGAGGTGCGCTCGACTTCCAGCCGGATCGGCCGGACGAACTCGAGCATCTCGAGCACGATCGCGTTGGCCATCTTCGTTTCGCTGATGATGTCGCCGAGCAATCCCTGCAGATCGGGCGAATCGGGCACCTGTCGCCGCAGCAGTCCGGCCATCACCTCGATGCCGGCGAGCGGATTCTTCAACTCGTGCGCGATGGCTGCGGCCATCTCGCCGAGCGCCGCCAGCCGGTCGCGCAGCCGCTCGCGTTCTTCGAGCTGTTCGACCCTGGTCAGGTCCTTGAAGAAGAGCGCCGCGCCTGCCGCCTGGCCGCGCTCGTCCAGGACGTGCGACAGCGTGTATCCGATGACCTTGCGGCATGTCTTCAGCCGCAACTCGGCCCGGTTCGGCAGGTGGTTGAGCTCGAAGGCGCTCGCCATGATACGGACCACGTCGGGCTGGTCGCGCAGCACGTCGCCGAAGGGCTGGCCGATATCCTCGGGCGAGGGCGTCAGCCCGAAGGTGCGGTAGGCGACCTCGTTCATGACCGCAATCCGGCCATCGCGCGTGATCGCCAGCACGCCGTTGCGCATGCTCTGGACCATGTGCCGGAAGAAGCTGTCACCGACAAGCGTATCGATCGACGCGGTTGCAGATTCTGCCATCGTGCCGGGTATCGCAGTCTTCGACCGCTGCCGTCGTCCAGGGGCCGGCGAGAGCGACTGTACGTGGAACGCTGTTGAGTTCTGGGGGTCAGCCGCAGGAGATTGCAATAGTGTAACCGGCGTGGCGCCGGCGGGCAAAGCATTTTCTGTCATTCAGTTAGCGTCGAGGGGGCTGGGTCTTTTTGGAGGAGGAGCGCCGGTTCGAGCGACTGCCCGGCGACACACCTCGACAGACATCCGTCACGTGGCGCAAAGGACGTGCCCGGGCTCGATTTGCAGGATTGGCGTGAAAGTCGGCGCGGGACGGCCCGGAGCGCCTCGGGGCTGTTACGGATTTGTAATCGGCTGACAGAAATGGCGCCGGCTCGGCATTAGACTCACTGCTTTCCGGCGTTGGTTTGCAGCTCTTCCCACTGGTGCATGAGGTCGCCCACTTCCCACATCAGCGCCTGGTGGCGGGTGATGACTGACGAGGCGGCATCGCGGTCGTCGTAGAACCCGGGTGCGGCCATGGACGCTTCGATTGCCTTGATCGCGGCCTCGCAGTCGGCGATTTTCGTCTCGAGCGAGGCGACCCGCGCCTCGAGCGCGCGGCGCTCACGCTCGACGCGTTTCGCCTCGGCGCCGATGCGCTTGCGCTCTACGTGCGACTGCTGACCGTCTCCCGGCACGACGGCCGCTGAACGCGTCGTCCCCGGGCCGATCTGCGCGCCGTGCCTGGCCTGTTTGATGGGGCCGCTCGCCTTCGCGGGGCTGTTCGTCGTGACACGCCCGGTCGTCCGGCCGGGCGCTTGTGGCGATCGGGCCGCGACGGGGCTCGTCTCGGCCGCCGCCTTGCGCCAGAGCAGTTCCTCGTACGTGCCGAGCTGCAGGATGGCCTCGCCGCCGCCGATCTCGATGGTCTTGGTGGCCAGCCGATCGATGAAGTACCGATCGTGCGAGACGAAAATGAGCGTGCCCCCGTAGGCGATCAGCGCATCGAGCAGCACGTCCTTCGAGTCGAGGTCGAGGTGGTTGGTGGGCTCGTCGAGCAGCATCGTGTTCGAGGGCCGGAGCAGCATGCGCGCGACCGCCAGCCGGGTGCGCTCGCCGCCCGAGAGCACGCCGACGCGCTTGTAGATGTCGTCGCCCGAAAAGAGGAAGCCGCCGAGGATATTGCGGATGGCGGGGACCATGTGCTCGGGCGAGCCCTTGACGAGCGTCTCGTAGACGTCCTGGTCCGGGTTCAGCCTGGCTGCCTCGTCTTGCGCGAAGTACTCCATCACGACGTTGTGGCCCGTTTGGCGCGTGCCGCGGTCTGGCGCCTCGACGCCCGCGAGCATCCGCATCAGCGTCGACTTGCCGGCGCCGTTGCGGCCGATGAGCGCAATGCGGTCGCCGCGCTCGATGTGCAGCGACGTCTCGCAAAAGACGACGATCGGGCCATAGGCCTTGCCTACGCCGTGCAGCTCGAGCACCGTGCGCCCGCTCTTCGCGCACGTGGGGAAGTGGAAATGCACGTGCTTGCGCTCGGGCGGCACCTCGATGATCTCGACCTTCTCGAGCATCTTGATCCGGCTCTGCACCTGCGCGGCCTTGGTCGCCTGGTAGCGGAACCGGTTGATGAACATCTGCATCCGGGCGACTTCCTCGTCCTGGACGCGCTTCTCCTCGCGCAACCGATCGAGGCGCGCCTCGCTCTCCACCAGGTAGCGGCTGTAGTTGCCCACGTAGTCGGTGAGCGTCCGCAGGTTCAGGTCCGCGATCCGCGTCACCACCGCGTCGAGGAAGAACCGATCGTGCGAGACCAGGATGACGGCGTGGGGATAGCCGAGCAGGAATTCCTCGAGCCAGTTGCGCGCATCGAGGTCCAGGTGGTTGGTCGGCTCGTCGAGCAGCAGCAGGTCCGGCCGCGCGAGCAGCAGCTTGGCCAGCGCGAGGCGCATCTGCCAGCCACCCGAGAAGGTCTGCGTGGGGCGCTCCCAGTCGTCCTGCGTGAAGCCCAGGCCGCCGAGCACGGTCGCGATCTTCAGATCGATGCTGTAGCCGTCCGACAGGCGGAAGTGATCCTGCAGGTCGCTGTAGCGCGCGAGCATCTGGTTGTGCTCGTCCTCGGGGATCGCGGGGTCGCCCAGCCGCGCCTCGATCGCGTGCATCTCGGCCTTCATGGCGAGCACCGGCTCGAAGGCGAGCGACGCCTCCTCGTAGAGCGTGCGGCCCGCGTGCGCGAGGCCGTCCTGCGGCAGGTAGCCGACTTTCTGCACCGCCGGCTTCACGATCGATCCGCCGTCGAGCTCTTCGAGGCCGGCGAGCATCCGAAGCAGCGTGGTCTTTCCGGCGCCGTTCGGCCCGCACAGGCCGACGCGGTCGCCATCGGAGATCTGCCACGTGACCTTGTCGAAGAGCACGCGATCGCCGAAAGCCTTGGTCAGGGAAACCAGCTGGATCATGCGGGATTGATGCGCCTGGATGGACGGGTCGGGCACGAGAGACCGCGCACACGTGCGGTTTCGCCCGCCGAATCGACACATTTTAGCACGGTGGGTCTACACGCCGTGGAGCGGTCGAGTCGGATTGGGCTAACCGCAGAGTCGTGTAGACGGCGGTGGTTGCCACCAATGTCATGAATTGACCTAAACATTGCCGTCGCTCGAGGTCTTGTCGCAGGCCTGGCACGGCCGTAGCATCCATCTGCCTCATCCGATGCACCTGCACGCCACTCGGTTCATCGCGGCGATCCTGGTGAGCCTGACCGTTGTGCAGATCGGCGCGCAGGCGCCGATGGGACGCGCGGATTCGACGAGGGTTGTCAGCCTGTCGCTCGTCCTCCAGAATCACACCTCACTGCGGGTCTCCGTCTCCGAAGCGCGCTTCGACGTCACGAACCCGATGTCCATCCCGACCGTGTCCATCGACTTCTCGGCCGCTGCGCGGACACACAAGGACGGAGACGTCGTCCTCACGGTGGAAGCGGCCGGCAGCATCGATGCGCCGGCTGGCGGTCCGTCCGCGGACCTGGCGGTGGGCTACGTCGGGGAAGGCGACAACGCCGGCACGCTGTCGGACGCGGGTCCGCACGTCGCCGGCCGTTGGAGTGGAAGTGGGTTGCGCGAGGGACGCGTGTCGTTCACGCTGCGCGGCGCCACGGCGGCCGGAACTTATTTGCTGCCGCTCAGGTTCGTCTTGTCCGCGCCATAGGCCGCACTACTTCGATTCGCTGCTCTTCGTCGCGCCGCTCTTCGAGTCACTGCTCTTGGTGAGACCGCTCTTCGAGGCGCCGCTCTTGGAAGCGCTGCTCTTGTCCACCTTCCCGCCGTTCTTGCCCGATCCGCTCGTGCCATCGGCCTTGCCGCCGTCGGCCTTCTTCGGCGCGAAGATCTTCCTGATCTCCGGGCGCTTCTCGATGGCGAGCAGGAAGCCCGTGAGAGCCGTTCGCTGCGAGCGCGTCACCTGCACCTCGACCTGGCGTTCGCCGGTCAGCGCGGTGTCGTCGGGCAGCGACTCGAGCAGCAACTGAACCGTGTGAGCGCCGGTGCGCACGCCAGGGAAGCGGAACAGGCCGTTGTGGACGACCTCGGTCCTGGCGCCATCGTCCAGCACCACGACCGCCCCATCCACGCCCTTGTCGCCCTCGTCTATCGCGCCGTTGCCGTTGCTGTCCTCGAGCACTACGCCTTCGATGTCGCCCAGGGGCACCAGGCCGAACCCCACGCTCGGCACGGTGTTGCGATGCAGGCTCAGATCGAGCGAGGTGGCCGAGGGCGGGTCGAAGTCGGCGGGGATCGTCGGGATGTCGAGCGTAACCTCGTGCGGGCCGGCCACGATGTGCTCGAACCTGAAGTGCCCCTTCGCGTCGGCCGTGGCGCCCAGGCCACCGTCCAGCATCACGCGCACGCCACCGAGCGCTTCCTCGTCCGCGTTCTGGGCGCCGTCGCCATTCCAGTCCACGAACACGGTGCCTTCGATCGTTTCCTTCCCGCGCGGCATCCTGGCGGCGGCGGCCCCGCTGGCGAGGACCGGCGAGCCGGTCGGCAGGGTGTAGACGAGGCGCAGCATGGTGCGCGACATCCACGGGTTCACCTTGACCATCTGAACCGGCGACCGATCCAGGTAGACATCCAGCGAGAGCGCCACGTGCCTGGCGATCTGGGCGGTCAGCCCCCCGTTGAACGCGCTGCGGGGCGTGAGGAGGTCGGTCTCGAGATCGCGGTTCCGGCTCAGCGTCACTTCGCCGCGCGCGAACAGGCTCCGGCGGGTCAACTGCACCTGCGCGCCGGCGCTCGCCTGCCAGAAGGACTGATCGCTTCCGGCCTGGCCGCGGCGTTCGGTCAGGAACAGCGTGCCGAACATCTGGGCCCTGTTCGTGAGGTTGAGCGACAGCTGGCTGGACACGTCGTGCTCGGTGAAGGTGGCCGTGGTCCCGCCGACCGCGCCGCTCGCGCCGTTGACGTCCACGTTGGACCGCTGTTCATACCTGGCCGTCGCGTTCCACTTGGAGAACGACACCTGCACGTCGGCGGACCGGGCCCCCGTGTCGCTCTCGTACCCGATCGAATACTGCGAGGGCTTCGAGGTGCGGGCCCCCTGCTCCAGGCGCACGCCGAACGAGAGGTGCGAATTCACGCGGGCGTTGGCGCCGCCGTAGGCGCGCGACGCGGTGCCGCGGCTGGTGGCGGTCTGGCCGGTCGCGTCGAGGTTGTCCTGGAACAGATCCCAGCCGCCCGACACCCGGACCCGCGACCCGAGCGCGTAATCGCCGCCCGCGAACAGTCCCTGCCGGTCGTTGTACGGGTTGTTGAACACGCTGAAGTTGCCGGGCGAGAAGCGGTGTGCGTCGACCTGGAACCAGCCCTGCGTTCCGGTCCAGCGCGCGCCCACCAGCATCGACGGCTTCTGTTCCCAGTTGGTCGCGTCCTTGCGCCGGTACGAGGTGACACCCGCGTCGCCGATGACCTGCAGCGTCTTGGAGACGTTCATGCGAATCCCGGCGCCCGCGTCGTCGCTGGATTCGATGAGATAGTTGAACTGGTGCAGGTCCTGCGTCCTGACGCGCGACGCGTGCGCGACGACCTCGAACCACTTCGAGACCTTCTGGGTCGCGCGGGCCACGAACAGGCTCTGCCCGAGCGCTTCGGCATCGGCGGCGAACAGGTCCTTGAACACGGTGACGCGGCCGGCGGTGATCGACAGCGTGGTGTTCGCGCCGGTCGCCGACACCGACCCGCCGCGGAAGTTCACCTGCGGCCCGAACAGGTTGTTGAAGCCGTAGTCGGTGAGGAACGGCGTGTAGGCGCTGTCACCCGCGGTGAGGTTCCACGTCAGGCCGTCCTTCTTCAGGTCCTTCACGGCGAACAGCGCGCGGCCCAGGCGCGGGTCGTTGCCCGCGCGCACGGCGTGACCGTCGAAACTCAACGTGCCCCACGTCTTGGTTGGCTGGAACCAGGACACGCCGAAGTCCGGCTGGTAGCCCTGCAACCCGCCGGTGCGCGACTCGTCGCCCGTGGTCACGTTGCTGGCCGCGATCACCTGGACGGATCCCTGCTGGGCGGCAACGGGTGCCGCGAAGAGCAGGACCGCGATGATCAACAGCCAGGAGCGTCGCATCGTTACTTCCCGATCGTCACTGTCGTTTCGCCAACCAGCAGTTCCGGAAGCCCGACGTCGATGCGGAGTTCGACCTTGTACTCGCCCGGCGGCAGGCTGGCCTGGCCTTCGTCGGCCAACGCGATCATGACCTCGCGCTCGCTTTCGGGCAGGACGGGAACATCGGGCACGAGGATCTTGCGCACCATCGTTCCGGCCTTGTCATAGACGAGCATCTGCCCCTTGGTCCGCACGTGCACGTGCCCCGTGTTCTTCAGCGTCGCCACGACAACCGAGGTCGGGGGCTGGCCGTTCCGCTGGCGCGCTTCCACATCCACCAGTTCGATCGCCGGCGTCGACGAGCCGACGGTCACATACACGAGCGTCGCGAGGCGGCTCCTGAACATCACACCCTTGGACACGACCCCTGCCGCACCCGGGGGGCTGAACTCGAACATGATCGCCGCGCGGTAGCCCCCCGGCGCCATGCCCGCCGGCACTGTCACCGTGAAGCGTGCCACTTGAGTGGCGCCCGGTTGCGCGATGCTGTCCGCGGGATTGACGCGAATCCAGGTCGCCGCGGAGTACGGCATCGAAGTGTCGGGCTCCTTGAACTGCGGCGTGCCGTCCTTCGACAGGTACCAGTCGTTCAGGCTGGCGTGAATCCGCACCGCGTTGGTGTCGTGGTTCGACAGCGTGACCGTCTGTGTGTAGGTGCCGCCGGGCCCGGTCTTCAGTTCGACGCGCAGAGGCGTCGCCTCGATGGACACTTGCGCCCATGCGGTGACGGGGACGAGCATCACGAACAGCGCGGCCGCTAGGGCACGCTGAGCGTGAAGACGATGGTCTGCGTATACGTGCCGGCGCTGTAAGTCCATTGGTTCAGCAAAGTGAATGTGATGCTGCGCGTCACCGACGTCCGGTTGCCCGTGCCACTGGCCAGCGTCTGATCGGCGTTGCTCAAGGTGCCGCTGCCAATGGTTCCCGTGAACGTCGTGTTGGTCGTCGGTATCGTCGCCCCGCCCCCCGTGCGCGCGAGATCGGCGTTGGCGCGCACCGCCAGGTGCCAGTTCTTTCCCGCGTTGTTCTGCACGCGGTAGGTGACGTTGAAGCTGGGGCTCGACACCGTGGGCGTCGTGTCCGGATCGCCGGACGGATACGTGAACGTCGCCCGGCTGAGGGTCAGGGTGAGCGTCTGCGCCCCGGCCGGCGACCCGAATGCCAGGGTGAGAACGACCGCCGCGACTCCAGCCAGAAACAGCTTCATGATGGTGCCCCGAGGCGCTACGGCGCGCTGAGCGTGTAGGTCAGAGTCACGGGACCGTAGTTGCCCGTTGGATACGTCCACGAGTTGGCGAGGAGGTACGTTTGCGTTCCCCCGAAGTTCCCGCTCGTGCTCCACAGTCCCACCTGCTGTGCGGTGGTCCTGTTCATCGTCCCGCCGACGTACCCGGTGCCGCTCGCGGTCCACGTGAGCGCGCCGATCAGGATCGTGTTCGTGCCAGACCGAAGATCGTCCGATGCGAGCGCCGAGAGAATGATCTGGTTGCCCGGGGCCGTGCGTCCCTTGGTCGTGATCGTCACCGGCCCCTGCGAAGCCGGGATTTGCGGAACCGTGTCGGGGTCCGCGTTCGGGAAAGTCTGCGTCGTCGCCGACAGCGTGAGATTGGCCTGCGCGGCGACGACGAAGGTGACCGTCTCGTTCGCCGTCCTCGGGTTCTGCGCGCGGGCGTCTGCGGTGACGGCCAGGAGGCACGCCACCAACAGCCACCCGCATCGACCTGCTTGCTTGAGTCCAGGACGCATCGCAGAACTTCTCCTCACACCCTTCCCCTCTGCTTTGACCGGCGACTAGGGAACGGTCAGCGTGTAGGTCAGGGTCGCCGTGTACGAACCGGTCGCGTAGGCCCAGCTGTTGGCCAGCGCATAGGTCTGCGCGCCGACGTAACCGCCCGGATTCGGGGTCGATCCCGTCCAGGATGCAACCGTCTGCGCCGTCGACGCGTTCATGGTGCCCGCGCCGTAGTGGTTGCCACTCGCGGTCCACGTCAGATTGTTGATCAGAATCGTGTCGGAACCCGACTTGAGGTCGTCACCCGAAACCACGGTCAGCGTGACGCCGCTGCTCGACCCCGTCCTCGCCTTCGCGGTGATGGTGATGGCCCCTTCGGTCGCCGCAATGGACGGGACCGTGGCCGGATCCGAGTCCGCGAACGTCTGCGTAGTCTGGTTGAGCGCGAGGCTCGCCGCCGAGCCGACGGTGGCGCTGACGGTGACGTTGGCGGTCTTCGTGATGTCGGCGGCGAACATGGTTCCGGCCAACGCCAGAACCGCCACCATGGTGATGAGAACTTTCTTCATTGCCTTGCTCCTTGCGACGGCCTCACTGTGTGAGGTGAGCACGTCGTTTCCTCCTGATTCCGCCACCCGTGCCTGGTGGAGGTGGGGGTACGCGTGACTATGGGGCGGTCAGCGTGTAGGTCAGGGTCGCCGTGTAGCTGCCCGTCGTGTACGTCCAGCTGTTGAGCAGCGCGTAAGTCTGGGTGCCGGGGTAGTTGCCCGAGCCGGTCCACGAACCGACCGACTGGGCGGTGGCGCTGCTCATCGTTCCCGCCACGTAGCCGGCGCCGGTCGCCGTCCAGGTCAGGTTCGAGACGGCGATGGTGTCGGTCCCCGACGTCAGCGCACCGCCCGCTTTCACGGTGAGCGTGATGTTGCCGGCCGCACTCGTCTTCCCCTTGGCCGTGACGGTCAACGCGCCCTCGCTCGCGGCGATCGACGGCGTGGTGTCGGGGTCGGCGTTGGCGAACGTCAGGGTGGCCGAGGTGAGCGACAACTTGGCCGTGGCGCTCACCGTCGCGGTGACCGTGACGGTCTTGGTGTCAGTGGCCGCAAAGGCGACGGTTCCGGTCACGGCCAGAACCGCCACGAGAGTGATGAGGACCTTCTTCATGGCCTTCGTCCTTGCAATGCCCTCACGGGGTGTGTGAGGCGTGCACGTCGTTTCCGCCTGAGTCCGCCATGTGTGCAGCCATGGCGGTGGGTGGTTACTTGCCCGCGCCGGGCCGCTGGCCGTCCAGCCAGCTGTCGAGGTCGCAGCGCCGGACCCGCCACTGCCGGCCGATTCGCACGGCGGGGAGCTCGCCGTCCCTGATCAGCCGGTAGACGGTCCGGGCGTTGATGCGCAGGTACCCCAGCACGTCGTCGGTGGTCATGAACTCGTTGTCGCCGAAACCGTTGTAGTGCCCAGGTGTCATCTCGTGACCTTCAGAATCTGCTATCGGGCTGTCATCTGAAGAACTTTATATGACAGTAGATGACAACAAGATACTTTCATGCCGCAGAGCTCGTCAAGAGAAATTGTTGGGGTCGGACGATTTTTTTTGATGAGAGAGGGCGGCAGGGGGGCAAACGGGCAGCTGATGGGCCCGTACAGATGACCTAAGCCATTGCAAATACACAAGTTGCAGGGATATTAGGCGGGATGGCTGGCAGGTGGCGACCGGGCCGAAGGGTCCTATTCGCCCAGGGCCTTGGCCGCAACCGATAGGACTTTAGGGACACGGAACGGCTTCGTGAGGTAGCCGTTGACGCCGAGGTTGATCGCTTCGATGGCGCTCGCCTCGGTGGAGAATCCCGTGATGATGATGATGGGCAGTTGCGGCAGGAAACGACGCGCCTCGCGAATCAGGGTCATCCCGTCGACGCCGGGCATCTTCAGGTCGGTGATCACCAGGTCGTAGTGGTCGGCGCGCAGTCGTTCGAGGGCTTCCTGCCCGCCGGGCGCAAGATCTACTTCGTACTCGGCCAGCGCCAGCGTTTTCGACAACAGCTCGCGGATGCCGGCTTCGTCATCGACGACGAGGATGCGCGCGCGCCGATCGAGCGCAGGCCGCACGACGCTTGCGACCGACGCTCGTGAAGCCCGTCCCTGCTGGGTCTCGAGCCAGCGATCGACATCCTGCTTGCGGAACCGCCATTGCCGTCCCACGCGCACGGCTGGAATGCGACCGGCCTTGATGAGCCGGTACACGGTCCGCTGCGTCACCTGCAGGTAGTCGAGCACTTCTTCGGTCGTGAGAAACGCTTCATCGATCATCGTCGTCAATCTGAAGTCTGAAGTCCGAAGTCCGGAGTCCGGAGTCCGGAGTCCGGAGTCCGGAGTCCGAACGCCGAAAGGCGAACGCGTGAAGTCTAACCCCTGCCGGTCGGCAACTCCACCGTGAAAACCGCGCCGCCTTCCTGGTGGGTCGCCGCCAGCACGTGCCCGCCGTGTTCCTGGACGATGCCGTACGTGATCGCCAGGCCAAGCCCCGTGCCCTGGCCAACTTCCTTGGTCGTGTAGAACGGCTCGAAGATCCGGGCCATTACCTCGGGCGGGATGCCGGGGCCCGTATCGCGTATTTCGATCACCACGAGGTTGCGTGCGGGCCAGGATTTCGTGCGCGCCTCGATTCGTCCCCCGCCCTTCGCGGCGACCGCCTGCTCGGCGTTGATGACGATGTTGAGGATCGCCTCCTGCAGCAGGAGCGGATCGGCCAGGATCTTCGGCGCGTGTTCGTCGAGCTGGCGAACGATTTCAATGCCACCCGCGCGGCACGCGCTCGCCCGGTTCGAGAGCGCTTTGCCGACCACGGTGTTGACGTTCACGAGCCGGCGCGCGAGCCGCCGCTTGCCCGCGAACACGAGCAGGTTGCGCACGATCTTGGCCGCCCGGTCGGCTTCGCGGTACACGATCTGGAGGTCGCGGTGGACATCGCGTGTGAGCCCGGTGCGCCGGCGCATCAGCTCGGCGTGTCCCAGCACCGCTTGCAGCGGATTGTTCAGCTCGTGCGCGATGCCGGCAATGAACTGTCCGAGCGCCGCCAGCTTCTCTGATTGCGTGAGGCGATCGCGCAACGCGGTGCGTTCCGCCTCGAGCCGTGTCTGCGGCGTGATGTCGCGGGCCACCAGGATGACACCGAGCGGGTCGCCCTCGGGAGCGAGCAGCGTGCTGACCGTGATCGAGAACCGGCCGCCGAGGATCGCGTCATCGAGTTCGTGCGTGTAGCTCTGCGCGATCGCCGCACCGGCGCCGCAGACGTCGAGCTTGCGCAGCCAGCTGGTGGCGTCGAGCCCCAGGAAATCGGTGAGCAGCCGGCCGACCATTTGATCGCGCCCGAGGCCCACCCGCTCGGCGAACGCCTGATTCACGTTCATCAACTGCAGGCTGGCGTCGCAAACGGCCACCAGGTCGGGCAGCGAGTTGACCGTCTTCTCCATCTCGCGTCGCGACCGCAGCACGTCTTCCAGCAGTTGCACGTTCTCGACGGCGCCTGAGAGTTGGCGTCCCACCAGGTCGGCGTTGTCCAGCAGGTCGAGCTCGGCGCCCGGGTCCGCGTGGACGCTCTCGAAGACGAGCGTCCCCAGCGCGCGCCGGCGACCCTTGAGCGGCACCGTGATCGTCGAGGCCGCCATCGAGGCCGCGTCCTCCTGCGGCGCATCGTGGATCTCGGCGCGCGGCCGTCGCATCGCGGCGGCGGCGGGCGAGTGCGCGCTCTCAATCGACACGCGCGTGCCGCGCGCCAGGTACGACGGATCGGAGGAGGCGGTCAGCACCAGGGCGCGCGCCTGGCGGTCGTGCAGCCAGATCGACGTGCGCTCGGCGTTGAACAGGCGATTCGCGTCGCGGCAGAACACCTCGAGGCCGGTCGTCAGGTTCAGCGCCGACGAGGCGACGCGCGAGAACGCGTCGAGCAGGCGCCGCACTTCCTGCTGCAGCTGGGCTTCGCGGTGCAGGCGCGCCCGCTCGATGGCCAGCACGAACGCGTGCGCGACCGACAGCAGTCGCTCGGGGACGCTCGCGATCGGTTCCCGGACGCCGATGACGAGCAGCGCGAGCGGCGTGCGCAGTTGGAACAGCGGGACGAGCAGCGCCGAGCACGTGCCGAGTCGTTCGGCCAGGGCGGGGAGCCGCGCCTGGAGGTCGGCGACGAACAGCGGCGCTTCGTTGCTGAAGGCCTCATCGGCCGCACGGGCCTCGGCCGAGGTCAACATCCACGGCTCGGGCGGGAGCCGGTCGATGCCCAACGCCGACGTCGGGTGCAGCAGCGCCGTCCGCGGGTCGATCTGCAGCAGGACCGAGCAGCGACCACCGACGGCCGCGACCGCGTCTTCGTGCAGGAGCGGGAAGATGTCGGACGCACGGCGGGTTTCGGCGACCATCCGGCCGAGCAGGGCGTAGGACGGCAGCTGGGCGCGCGACGCCTTGTCGCCTGCTCCGACATCGGTGTCTTTCATCCGTTCTCCCGCGAAGTCCTCACGCCGTGGCCGGCGCGCACGCCACCCGCCCGCGGCGAGCGACACGTTGCGCGCCCCGCGGCCAGCACATCCCCTGTTCGACTGTGTATCGGTCAGAGTGAATGCGGGGCGTAGCGCCGGCCCGATACGCTCGCCGGCCGGTTTCCGACGCCGGCAATTCTATGCCACCCGCGCGTTTGCCACCAAACGCCGCCGCTTCGGCGCGGTCCCCGGCCCTTCAGTCCGCCGTAACCCCTGCTGGTTGAGTGGGTTAGTGCGAGGTATAATCGTCCTCCCGGTCATCCGACTGTTTCACCATCATGTGCGTCTAACTTATTGATGCGGGCAGGCGGCGCAGTTGCCGGGAGCCGCGGGCTTCCGAGTGCCGGCTGGAGCCCGGAGCCCTAGAGCAAAGAGCCCAGAGCCCGACGGTCCCAAGGAGTCCGCCCTGCTCCCGATGACGTGCACGGACGAGGAACTCGTCGCGCGTTCCACGCACGGCGACGCTGACAGCTTCAACCAGCTGATCACGCGCTGGGAGAGGCCTATCTACGCGCTCGCCTACCGCGTCATCGGCCGCGAGGAAGATGCCCGGGACGTCTGCCAGGAGACCTTCCTGCGTGCGTTCCGCGGGATCGGGGCCTTCAAGGGGCAGGCGAAATTCTCGTCCTGGCTGTATCGGATCGCGCTCAACCTCTGCCGCGATTGGATACGCCGCGAACGCCGGACCCCGGTCGTCCAGGCTCCCGAAGGGGTCGACCTGACGGAGCTCGCCTCGCAACGCGGTCCCGCCGAGTCGGTCGAAGATCTCGTGGCGCGGCAGGACATGAGCCGGCTGGTCGCCATGGCGATGCGGGTGCTGTCCGACGAGCAGCGCACCGCGGTTGTGTTGAAGGAATACCAGGGCCTGACCTTTCAGGAGATCGCGGATTTGCAGGGCTGCCCGTTGAGCACGGTGAAGACGCGGCTCTACCAGGGCTTGACGCTCCTGCGGCGGCAGCTGGAAGAAGCGGGTATCCACAGCAGCGTCGGAGCGGACGACGGCGCCGCGCCATCGCGTGCGGTGTCCCGCCGGCCGAGCGACATATGAAGCAACGAGTCTGCGACGACAAGTCCTTGTTGATGGCGTATCTCTATGGCGAGTGCGACGAGGCCGAACGCCAGGCCGTCGAAGCGCACCTGGCCGATTGCGCCGCGTGCGCCACCGAGCTGGACGCTCTTCGCGGCGTCCGCGTGGTGCTCGGCGAATGGGCGCCGCCGGATCAGGCGCTCGGCTTTCGCGTCGTGGGCGAGGCCGATGCGCCCGCGCGCGCGGCGAGTCCCGTCCCGCCGCGTGATCGTCGCACCGCTCATTGGTTCCGTCCGCGCGTGCCGGCGCGCGTGCCCGCCTGGGCGCAGGCGGCCGCGGCGGTGCTCGTGCTGGCGGCCGGTGCAGGGATCGCGAACCTGAACGTGCACATCGGTCGCGACGGCGTGACGCTCCGCACCGGCTGGCAGCAGCCGGCCGGCGCGCCGAGCCAGGCGCAGCAGGCGCCGGCGCAGGTCAATGCCGCGCCGTGGCGCGCGGACCTCGCGGCCCTCGAGCGACGATTGCGCCAGGATCTGCCTGCCGCGACCGCCGTCACCGCGGCGGCCGCCGGCGCGTCCACTGACCGCGCCCGTGCGCCGTCGGACAGTACGGCGACGATCACGCGCGTGCAGACGCTGCTCGATGACAGGGACCGCCGACTGCAGCGCGAGTTCGACCAGCAGCTGGCCGAACGCTTCCTCCGCTTCACGCGGGACGTGGAGTCGCAGCGTGCGGCGGACCAGCGCCGCGTCCTGCAGGGGCTCAGCCAGATCGACTTGCGCACGAACCAGCTGAGCCAGGTCCAGAATTACATGCTGCGCACCGCGAGCGTTCAGGAAATCAAGTAGTGAAGGCGCGCGCGTCGACGCGCGGGCCTTCGCCGGGAGGTTCGATCGTGAGGCTCTCCAGCACTTGTCTCGGCGTCCTGCTCGTGCCTTCGTGCCTGGCTGTGGCCGGCGCGGCGTCGGCGCAACCCGCGCCCGTCGCGGCGGCGACGCGAGCCTCGCAATCGCAACAGGCGGAGTTGCGATCCCAGATCTCGATCATGGAGGGCATCCTGGAGCGCGCGGTCTTCGTGGGCATCCGCTCCGTCGTCAACCAGATGCCTGACCTCTTCCAGGGGCCCGTCGGGTGGGCGCCACCCACGGCGCGCGGCTTCAAGATCGACGGCTATGGTGTGTTCTTCGCGGTCGAGGTGCCGACCTTGCCTGCCAGCACCTGGTCGATCGCCATCATCAACCGGAACAACGACATTGCCGTCGCGAACGAGCTGAACCAATTGCGCGCCGTCGTTCAGAGCGTGACGGATGAAACCAAGCGCGTCGAGCTGAAGAAGATGATCGACCGGGTTCAGGCGCGCGTGTCGGGTGCCGCGCTGTCAGAGCCCGGCGTCGCTCCCCGGCCGGGCGCCGCGTCGCTCGTCAAGGGCGGGGCGGGTGCCGACGGCACAGGGGGCGCGCCGCTCGCGCAGCCGCGCAGTCCCGACGAGGTGTACACGAGCGAAGTCAGGAAGGAACTCACCAACGTGATGCTCGAACAAGGCATCACCATGCAGATCGCTCCCGAGGAGTGGTTCACCGTGGCCGCGAGCCAGTCGCGCGGCGGCCTCGGAGACCCGGACACGATGACGCTCTATCTCAGCATCCAGGGCAAGGATCTCACCGCCCTGCGGACCCGGCAAATCACGCCGGAGGAAGCCGCGAAACGGATCCTCGCCAAGAATTACTGATCCGCGTGTGCGCCGCCGGGGTCTAATGACGTTGAGGAGCTTTGCGGGGGGCGCTACAATGGCCTGATTCGTCCCCCGACAAGACACACCACAATGTCGACTCCGAAAATCCTCACGACCCTCGCGCTCGGGTGGCTGATCATGACGGCCACCGCCTGCGGCCCGCACATCGACCTCAAGAAAGATCTCGTCGTCGTCGACGTGACGACCGGCTGGTTCGACGCCGGCATCGTCAAGGATCCGGAAGGCGAGAAGAACAAGATCGTGCCCAGCGTCGCGTTCCGGCTGAAGAACGCCACGCCGGACAAGACGATCGCGAGCGTGCAGATTCTCGTCGTCTACCACCAGGTGATCGCCAAGCAGGAAGAGCTTGGGTCCACCTGGGTGAAGGCGATCGGCGCCGAGGGACTCAAGCCCGGTGAGACGACCGGGCAGCTGGTCCTGCGAGGCAACCTGGGATACATCGGCTTGCAGCCGCGCCTGCAGATGCTGCAGAACCGCGACTTCGTGGACGGGGTGGCCGATGTGCAGGCCAAATACGGCGCCGATCAGTGGGTCAAGCTCGGGACGTTTCCGATCACGCGGCAGCTGCTGACCCGGTAGCCACCGGTCTGACGCTTATTCTTTCCGCACCAGCGGCACGAACCGCACGGGCGCGACGTCGCGCCCGTGCATCTCCCCGCGTTCGTCTTTTTCCAACACGCGCAGTTGCTGGACGTCGTTGACACCGCCGACCGGGATCACCAGCCGGCCGCCGGGCCTGGTCTGCGCGACGAGCGCGGGCGGGACGTGATCGGGCGCCGCCGTCACCACGATCGCGTCGAAGGGCGCCATCTCCGGCCAGCCCGCAGAGCCGTCGCCGGTGTGGACGGTCACGTTGCGGCACCCGAGCTGCGCCAGCACGTGACTTGCGCGCGCCGCCAGCGGCTCGACGATTTCGATCGTGTCCACGGTGTCCGCGAGGCGAGACAGCACGGCTGCCTGGTACCCGGAACCGGTGCCGACCTCGAGCACGCGATCCCCTGGCTTCAGTCGTGCAAGCTCGGTCATCAGGGCGACGATGTAGGGCTGCGAGATCGTCTGGCCATGGCCGATCGGCACGGGACGATCTTCGTACGCCTCGTCCTGGCTCCCTGGCAGCATGAACAGGTGGCGCGGCACCGCGCGAAGAGCGGCCAGCACCCGTGCATCGACGACGCCACGGTTGCTGATTTGGCCGGCGACCATCCGCTCGCGCGCCGCGGCGAACCGATCGTCCGGCTGATTCGGCGAGGCGGCGTCCGAGCCGCGAAACGGCCACCGGATGAGCGAGCGGCCCACTTTCGCCTCCTTCGGAATCGGCAGCCGGTGCGCGCAGCGACGAAATCACGTGACCGGCAACCTACACGACTATAATGCGCCTGTGGCGCTCTCGTCGTCTGCCTCGCCCCGCTCGCTCGAACGCCGTCTCGGTCCCGTTGATGCCGCCGCCGTCGTCATCGCGAACGTGATCGGCGTAGGCATCTTCATCACGCCCGCCCTCATCGCGGAAACGATCCCGAATCCCCTCAGCATCCTCGGCGTGTGGGTGTTCGGCGGCCTGCTCGCCTTTGCGGGCGCAATGGCCTACGCGGAACTGGCCGCGCTGCGTCCACGCTCGGGCGGCGAATACGTCTACCTGCGCGAGGCGTTCGGCCCGTTTGCCGCGTTCCTCACGGGCTGGACCTCGTTCGTCGCGGGGTTTGCCGGCGCCATCGCCGCGGCGGCGCTGACCGTTCCGCTCTACCTGGGCACGTTCGTGCCTGCCGCGAACGATGCCACCCCGAAGTTGTCCCTGGCGCTGGGGCCCCTGTCGCTCGTCTTCTCGAATCAGTCGATCGTCGCGCTGGTCGCGATCTTCGGGCTGGCGTTGATCCACATCCGCGGCCTCGGCCCGGGCCGGCTGGTGCAGAACACCCTGGCCGGCCTGAAGGTGGGCGCGCTGGCGCTCTTCGTGGCCATTGGCCTCGGCTGGGGCCATGGGACGATGGCGAACCTCGCGTCGGGGCCGGCCAGCCACAGCACGAACTTCGCGCTCGCGATGCTGCTGGTCATGTTCACCTACAGCGGCTGGAACGCGGCGTCCTACGTGGCGGAGGAAATCCGCGATCCCGGGCGCAACGTGCCGATCGCGCTCGGTCTCGGCACCGGCGTGGTCGTGGTGCTGTATCTCGGGATCAACCTGTTGTATCTCTACGCGCTGCCTGTCGACGCCGTGCTGAAAGGGGCCGCCGCGGGTCAGACGCCGAACCTGAACGTGGCTGCGTTGGTGCTGCTCGGGCCGTCCGCCGAACGACTGCTCGGCGCCCTCGCCATCGTCATTTTGCTCAGTTCGCTCAGCGCGATGACGCTCGCAGGGCCTCGCGTGTATTTTGCGATGGCCCGCGACGGCGTCTTCTTCCGCAGCGCGGGGCGCGTGCATCCCCGGTATCACACGCCGTGGCTCGCGATCCTGACGCAGGCGGTCTGGAGCGGCTTGCTCGTGCTGACGAACACGCGCGATCAGCTGGCGCAGTACACCGGCTTTGCCGTGCTGCTCTTCTCGGGCTTCGCCGTGGCGGCGCTGTTCGTCCTCCGCCGCCGGCGGCCCGACGAGCCCCGCCCGTTCCGCGCGTGGGGTTATCCGTTGGCGCCGGCCCTGTTCATCATCGCCTCGCTCGGCATTTCAGCGATGGCGGTGGCCGGCCGGCCGAGGCAGGCGGCCTGGGGGCTGGTCGTCATGGCGCTCGGCGTTCCGCTGTACGTGTGGATGAAGTGGCGTCACCCGGCCGGCGATCCTGAGTCGCGAGAAGCGCCCAGAGCGTGAGCAGCGCGAGCGTCAGGTCGCAGAAGGCGAACAGCAGGAACGCCGTCGGCGACCCGTGCGCGTAGTGGTCGGCGACGAACGTCAGCGCGCCGCCTCCCTTCAAGAGCGGTCCCATCACCCACAAGTACCCGCGATAGTGCTCCGGCCGGAGGTACGGGAGCAGGTACCCGACGCCCACGGCAATCAGGAACACCCCGTTCAGTTCGACGAAGATGGGAGGTTCCGGCGACGGCACGCCAAACGTGCGCGCCAGCCATTCCCTGCCGGCGAGCAGGGCGAGACCGATCGCGATGTCGTAGACACAGGAAATGATGGCGATGAGCCACAGCGGACGAAGTGCGCGCCGGTCAGGAGTGAGCACGGGGTCCGAAGGCTCGGGGCCTACTTCTTTTCCGCCGGTTTCAACTCGCCGCTGTAGGTGATGCTGCGGCCCGGCAGAACGCGAAGCTGGAACTCGAGCGGCTGATAGCCCTCGGCGCGAATCGTGACGCGATGCGTGCCGGCCTTGAGGTCCAGGTGCTGGAATGCGCCGTCGTAATGATCGACCTGGCCGTAGAACGTGCCATCAACGTACACTTCCGCGGTCTTCGGCTTCACCTTCAACTTGATCGAGCCGTTGACCGACTCGACGTACGACGGATTCTCCTGGGCGTAGAAGTCCGACCACATGCCCGCGTAGGCACTGATCGGCAGGTCGTACAATCCCCAGGCGTACATCGGCGAGATGCTCGACCCGTAAGGGCCTAACCACGTATTCGTGTACCACGCGTTCCAGAGGCCGTAGTTGTAGTTGCCGTAGTAGTACGGGCCGAGGTAGCCGAACCCGTAGGGATCGTAGTACCCGCCGTAGTAGCCGTTGTAGCCGTAGTCGTTGGGGTAGTAGTAGCCTCCCCCGGTTCCCACGTTAGTCTGCGGTGGCTTGACGGTGCCCCGCGGCGCGGCCTGCCCGTAGGTTGGCCGATCGCCACGCGGGCGTTCGGACGCAGGGACCGGTTGGCCGACGTTCGCGCCGCCACTACGTGGCCGCGCGACGGCCGACGCCTCGCCGCTGCGCGCGCCGCTGTAGCGGCCGCTGGAGGTATTGGCAGGTGATTCGCCGGAGTAGCCGGAGCCCGAGCCGGAGCTGCCCCCGCTGCGCTCGCCGGCCGACGAATTCGACGAGCCCGACGAAGACGTGGAGGACTCGCCTCCGCGCGGCGACGCCGAGCCGACGCTTGTCGCACCGGCCGGCGGCGTGCGGCTCTGGCCGTGCACGACCACCGGCACCAACACCAGGAGCGCCACGCATGATGCGAGAGTGAGTTTCTTCATGACGAACTCCTTGCTCGACCTCAGCTATAGCAACAGCCCTGCCAGTGGCGCCTGCATCACAGCTCTGTAGATTACTCCTCGGTTGACCTTTTCGCCAGCCTCTGTCACGAAAACCGGGCGGCGTTGGCCCCAAGCAAAACAGCCGGTTGCCGCGTCGGCAACCGGCCGCTGATTGTCGATTCGAATGCCGGGGGCGCCCTCGACGCTACCGCGGCGTCTCCTGCGAGGGCCGCAGCTGGTTCTCGTAGGTGACCGTGCGCCCGGGTTCGATCTTCATTTCGAGCACGATCGGCTGATACCCGTTCGCGCGGATCTCGATGCGATGGGTGCCGCTTTCGAGGTCCAGGTGCTGGAACGCCCCGTCGAAGTCGCTGATCTGGCCCATGTAGTAACCGTCCACATAGACTTCGGCTTCCTTCGGCTTGACCTTCAGCTTCAGCGCCCCGTAGCCGTGGCTGGCCTCGACAGTCGAACTCTGGTTACCGGAGTACCCGTAGTCGTACCCGTAACCGCTGCCGTAGCCGTTGCCGTAACCGCTGCCGTAACCGCTGCCGTAGCCGTTGCCGTACCCATAACCGTAGCCGGGATAGCCCCAACCATACGGCGATCCGTAACCGCCGTAGCCGTAGCCGAGGTCACCGCCCCACCAGTACGGATCGTAGCCCCAGAAGCCGAGGCCGAACGCGCCGTACGCGTACGGGGAATAGTAGAACCAGGGCGAGACCCCGTTATAGCCATAGGGCACGTACACGCGGCGGTTCAGAACCGGTACCGATCCGCGCGGACCGGCCTGGCCGTACATCGGGCCACCGCCCCGCGGACGGCCGGAAGCCTGTCCTGCGGGACTTCCCGCGCTCTCACCGCGTGGGCGCGCGGCTCCCGTGCGCTGAGGGGGCGGGCCCGCTGGTGCCGAAGAGTGCGACTGTCCGCCGCCCCCGCTGCTTCGCGGCGCGGCCGCTTGCCCACCGCTGCTGCCGCCTCTCGCCCCAGCCGATTGCCCTCCGCCGCTCGTTCCGCCACCCCGGTGGCTCTGAGCGGAGGCCAGGACCGTAAAACCAAACACGATGACGAGGGCCGCACAGAGAGTAAGGATTATTCGTTTCATACGAGAACCTCTGTCTACCGTTGGACCAGCAACTCTGCTGCCAGCGGCACTCGCGTCAATGCAGATAAGTTACTCCTGAATATCGATTTGCGCCAGCCCCGCTGGCGTCCGACTGTCCCCCCGACAGGGCAGCATCCGTCCGGTTCCGCGGACGGCGCAGATTCCGGTTTGTTTTGGAGGTTCGGTCGAGGCGACCGGGCCGGACTCCCAGTCGCCTCGGTGGATCGTCTCACGCGCGGCCGTTCACTTGGCTTGGCCGCCGGATCCGGGCTGCAGCCGGCCGCGATAATTGACCGTCCGGCCGGGCATCACCTTCATGTCGACGTTCAGCGGCTGGTACCCGGGCGCCCGAATCTCGATCTTGTGCTCGCCGCCCGCCAGGTCGAGATGGTGAAACGCCCCGCCGAAATCGCTGACCTGGCCCATGTAGTAGCCGTCGACGTAGACCTCGGCGCTCTTCGGTTTCACGTCGAACTTCACCGAGCCGTAGCGCTCATACCCGCCGCGCCGCTGCGGGTAGCCGTACCCGTAGCCCGCGCCGTACCCGGGATAGCCATACCCGCCGTATCCAAACGCGCCGTACGGAGAGCCCCACCCGAACGGGTAACCCCAGCCGCCCCAGAAGAAGGGATCGGCGAAACCGAATCCGAAGCCGAACGGGCTGAACCCGAACGGGCTGAAAAAGAAGGGGCTGATGAACACCGGGCGCCGAAACGGCACGCTGCTCCGGGGGCCGGCCTGACCGATAGTCCCGCTCCCGCCGCCCACTCGTCCGGGGGAGCCTGTCGCTCGGCCACTACTGCGTCCGCCGCGGTGCTGCTCGAGGGCCATCGCGCCAGACAGGGCGGCTGGCAACGCCGACCGGGTGGATACTCGCTGGCCGGCAACCGCGGCCGCCGACGTCGCCGGAATCGCCGGCGCCAGCGCATGAGCAGCCGCCAGCTGCGGCATGTCGAGCAGAAGCGCGAGCGCCGCGCATGTCGTGAGGATGAGTTGTTTCATGGGACGCACTCCTGAACGCTGTCCAGGCCGCGAACGCGGGTCGGACGAGATCCCATAGAGCAACACTTCTGCCAGTGACGACGCGTACGCTGCTCCGAAAATGTCGATTCCGGCCGTCGCTGCCGGCCCCACTGTCCGTCGGCAAGGCCAGGCGGCGTCCCGTTTTCTTGACACTGTTTTTGGCCCCCGGCTATGCTGCGAACACGAGGCGCGTCATATGAACTCTTCCCGGCTGAACTCTTCCCGGCGACCCGGTGCACCGGTCGTTCGCAGCACCACGATTCTGGCCGTGCGGCATCAGGGACACTCGGTCCTCGCCGGCGATGGCCAGGTAACGCTCGGTGACAGCATCGTCAAGCAGGGCGCGCGCAAGATCCGCCGGCTGTACGAGAACCGGGTGCTGGCGGGGTTCGCCGGCTCGGCCGCCGATTCCTTCGCGCTCTTCTCGCGGTTCGAGGCGAAGCTCGAGCAGTATCGCGGCAACCTCGAACGGTCGGCCGTGGAGCTGGCGAAGGACTGGCGTACCGATCGGGTGCTGCGGCGCCTCGAGGCGATGCTCGTGGTCCTCGACACCACGTCGACGTTCCTGTTGTCGGGCAACGGCGACCTGATCGAACCCGACGACGGGATCATCGGGATCGGATCGGGCGGAGGCTACGCGATGGCCGCGGCGCGCGCGCTGGCGCACAACACCGATCTCGGGGCCCGCGCCATCGCCGAACGGGCGATGGCCATTGCCGCCGAAATCTGCATCTACACGAACGCAACGATTACAATCGAAGATCTGTGACTCCCATCTACCTGCCTCAATCAGTCGGCCCGCTGGCCCAGGCGCTCACGCCGCGCCAGATCGTCGCCGAGCTCGACAAGTACGTCATCGGCCAGCACAACGCGAAGCGCGCCGTCGCCATCGCCTTGCGCAACCGCATGCGCCGCCAGAAGCTGGCGCCCGAGCTGGCGGAAGAGATTGCGCCGAAGAACATCCTGATGATCGGGCCGACCGGCGTCGGCAAGACGGAGATCGCGCGCCGGCTCGCGCGCCTCGCGCAGTCGCCCTTCATCAAGGTGGAGGCGTCGAAGTTCACCGAGGTCGGCTACGTCGGGCGCGACGTCGAGTCGATGGTGCGCGATCTGGTCGAGCTCGCCGTGGACATGGTGCGTGGCGAGCGGATGACCGAGGTCCGCATCAAGGCCGAGCAGCACGCCGAGGAACGCCTGCTGGACCTGATGCTGCCGCCCACGCGCTCGGTCGGGTTCGAGGAAGATCAGGGAGCGGGGCGCGAGCAGGCGCACGAGACCCGCGAGAAGCTGCGGGCGCAGCTGCACGACGGGAAGCTCGATCAGCGCTTCGTCGAGATCGACGTGCGCGAGAAATCGTTCCCCTCGTTCGAGATCATCGCCGGGTCGTCGGTCGAGGAAGTGGACATCAACATCAAGGACATGCTGCCGGGGCTGTTCCAGGGCCGGACGCGCCGGCGCCGGGTGCCGATCCCGGAGGCGCTCGAGTACCTGCTCGAGGAAGAGCAGCAGAAACTCATCGACATGGAATCGGTGTCCCGGACCGCCGTCGAACGCGTGGAGCAGGCCGGCATCATCTTCATCGACGAGATCGACAAGATCGCCGGGCGCGAGGGAGGACAGGGACCCGACGTCAGCCGCGAGGGCGTCCAGCGCGACATCCTGCCGATTGTCGAAGGCACGACCGTCAACACGAAGTACGGCATGGTGACCACCGATCACATCCTGTTCATCGCCGCCGGCGCGTTCCACGTGTCGAAGCCGTCGGACCTGATTCCCGAGCTGCAGGGCCGCTTCCCGATCCGCGTCGAGCTGAACGCGCTCGGCCGCGACGAGTTCGTCCGCATCCTGACCGAGCCGAAGAGCGCGCTCGTCAAGCAGTACATGGCGCTGCTCGAGACCGAGGGCGTCGACATCCGCTTCACGACCGACGCCATCGACCGGATCGCCGATTTCGCGACGCTGGTCAACGACCGCACCGAGAACATCGGCGCGCGCCGCCTGCACACCGTGATGGAGAAACTGCTCGACGAGATTTCGTTCGAGGCCCCCGACCTGCCCGAGAAATCGATTACCATTGACGCGGCCTACGTCGAGCGCATGCTGGCCGACATCGTCAAGAACGAAGACTTGTCACGGTACATCCTGTGACGCGCCCGGCCGGCCCGTGCCAGTCATCCGCGATATGTCCACCAAGATCAGGCCGATGACGTCGCGGCGCGCCGGCCGCGCCTGCGGATGGGCGGCGTGCGCGCTGGGCATCGCCGTGGCCTTCACGCCGGCCTGCGGCAAGAAAGGGCCGCCGCTGGCGCCCCTGCCGCGGGTGCCTGCGGCCGCCGGCCAGTTCTCCGCGCGCCGGCTCGGGTCGACCGTCTACCTCCAGCTGGTGGTGCCGACGAAGAACCAGGACAACTCGACGCCGGCCGACGTGACGCGCGTCGAGCTGTACGGGTACACGGGGACGCCTGCGAGCGACGATGACCTGGTGAAATACGGGACGCTCGTGGCGACCGTTCCGGTGCGGAAGCCGCCGCAAGAAGACGAGGACCGGCAGCGCGGCAGCAAACCCGCGGCGGCACCGCGCAAGCCCGAGCAGGTCGAACCGGGATTCGATCAGGGCGCGACGGTGACGGTCACCGAGACGTTGACGCAGGCCCTCATGCAGCCGGTCGTCGTCGTCCCGAAGCGGTCGCGCGCGAAGGTGGCCGCGCCCGTGTCCGGTCCCGTGATCCTGCCGGCGCCTTCCTTCGACGACGTCCCGGCGCGGGTCTACGCGGCGGTCGCGGTGAATCACAAGGGCCATCGGGGCGTGTTCTCGCCTCACGCCGCGGTCCCGCTGGTGGACCTGCCGCCGCCACCGACAGGTGTGACGCTGGCGTACACCGAAACGCAGATCACGCTGGAATGGCCGCCGCCACCCGGCGTGCCGACCGCCCTGGAACAGCAGACCGACGCACCGTACGTGCCCTCGAGACCGATCGCGCCGTCCGCGGCGCCGGGATGGTTCTACGATGTGTTCGACGTGCCCGTCGCCACCCCGTCGGGGCACGGCGCCGGCCAGTCGGCGCCTCCCGTGCCCATGCCTCGCGTCGAGCCGCCGGTTCCGCTCAATGCGCAACCGCTGGCAGCCGCGACGTTCATCGATCCCCGGCCGATGGAGTTCGGCGTCGAACGGTGCTACGCCGTGCGCACGATCAACGTGTTCGGCCGGATCCAGCAGCAGAGCGAACCGTCGCCGACCGCCTGCATCACGCCGCGCGACACGTTCCCGCCGGCGGCGCCCAAGGGGCTCATCGCCGTTGCAGGCGACGGGGTGATCAGCCTCAACTGGGCACCGAACTCGGAGCCCGACCTCGGCGGGTATATTGTCTTGCGCGGTGAGGCGCCCGGTGCAACACTGCAGCCGCTCACACGCGACCCGATCCACGACACGTCGTACCAGGACAAGACCGCGCAGCCTGGCGTGCGGTACGTGTACGCGGTGGTGGCCGTCGACAAGGCGACGCCGCCGAACGTGAGCGCGCAGTCGAACCGCATCGAGGAAACGGCCAGGTGAATCGCACCGGCACAACGCACGAGCACCGCACCTCGCACCTGTGCACAACGCACCGAGCACTGATCTTATGGACCGCATCTATCGCATCGACGACACCGGCGCTGTGCGGCACGTCATCGAACAAGACGGAATCGTGTCGCTGCTCGACGGGGATCTGTTCGACGGGTACCGGCCCGGCAGGGAGATTGGCCGAACCGACGCCGCCGGTGCGCTGCCCAGGCATCTGCGCATCCTCGCGCCGCTGGTGCCGTCGAAGATCGTCGCCATCGGCCGCAACTATCGCGAACATGCCGCGGAAACCGGCAAGCCGGTTCCGACCGAACCGGTCATCTTCATCAAGCCCTCGACGGCGGTGATCGGCCCCGGGCAGCCGATTCGCATGCCCCCCGGCGCCGGGCGCGTCGATCACGAGGCGGAGATCGCCGTCGTCATCCGCCGGCGCGCATCGCACGTGCCGCGCGCACGGGCGGCCGAGTTCATCCTGGGGATCACCTGCTCGAACGACGTCACGGCGCGCGAGATGCAGCGCCGCGGCGTGCAGTTCTCGCACTGCAAGGGCTACGACACCTTCGCGCCGCTCGGCCCCTGCATCGCGGTCGCCCTCGACGCGTCGGCCCTGCAGGTGGAAGCGTGGGTGAACGGGACGCGCCGCCAGGCGGGGAACTCGCGGGACATGATCTTTCCGATCGACGAACTCGTCGAGTACATCTCGTCGGTGATGACGCTGCTGCCGGGCGACGTCATTTCGACCGGCACGCCGGCCGGCATCGCGCCGCTCGCGCCCGGCGACACGGTGACGATCAAGGTCGAAGGGGTTGGCGAACTGACAAACCCGGTGGTGATGGGGTACGAGGGCCCGGTCAACGGTTAACGGTTAACGGTGAACGGTCAACGAATCTGCAAAGGAGTCCTGGATGAAGCTGTTCATGGATACGGGGAACCTGCGAGACATCGAAGCGTTCGCCCCGCTCGGAATCATCGACGGCGTGACGACGAACCCGTCGTTGATGGCGAAGGAAGCCGGCGAGCCGCGAGAGATTCTCAAGGAAATCTGCCGGACGGTGAAGGGACCGGTCAGCGCGGAAGTGATCGCGACCGACGTCGAGGCCATGATCCGCGAGGGCCGCGATCTGGCGACGATCGACCCGCACATCGTCGTCAAGCTGCCGTTCGGCAAGGCCGGGGTGCAGGCCTGCCACGCGCTCACCGCCGAGGGCATCCCCGTCAACATGACGCTGATTTTCTCGCCCACGCAGGCGCTGCTCGCCGCCAAGGTCGGCGCGGCCTACGTCAGTCCGTTCATCGGCCGGCTCGACGACATCGCGACCGACGGCATGGACCTCATCGAGCAGGTGGTCGAGATCTTCGACAACTACGAATTCGGCACCGAGGTGCTGGTGGCGAGCGTCCGGCATCCGATCCATGTCGTGCAGGCGGCCCGGCTCGGCGCCGACGTGTGCACGTGTCCGACGACGGTCATCGAGGCGCTGTTCAAGCACCCGCTCACCGACCTCGGCCTCGAGCGGTTCCTCAAGGACTATGAGAAGGCGCAGGCGGCGCGTGCCCACTTATGAACCCACTCGACATCCTCGCAGACCTGGAACGGCGGGCCGCGCTGGGCGGCGGCGACGAGCGGCTGGCGCGGCAGCACGCGGCGGGCAAGCTGACCGCGCGCGAACGGATTGACCTGCTGTTCGATCCGGGGACGTTCGAAGAGACCGACAAGCTCGTCGTCCATCGATGCCGCGATTTCGGCATGGACGAGCAGCTGATCCCCGGCGACGGCGTCGTCACCGGCCACGGCCGTATCGAGGGCCGGCCGGTGTTCGCCTTCGCGCAGGACTTCACCGTGTTCGGCGGCTCGCTGTCGGAGACCAACGCCGCGAAGATCGTGAAGATCATGGACCTGGCGATGAAGCTCGGCGCGCCGGTCGTGGGGCTCAACGATTCGGGCGGGGCGCGCATCCAGGAAGGCGTGATGTCGCTCGCCGGCTACGCCGACATTTTCCTCCGGAACACGCTCGCCTCCGGCGTCGTCCCGCAGATTTCGGCGATCATGGGGCCGTGCGCGGGCGGCGCGGTGTACTCGCCGGCGATCACCGATTTCACCGTCATGGTGCAGGACACCAGCTACATGTTCGTCACCGGCCCGGACGTGATCAAGGGGGTGACGCACGAGGAGGTGACCAAGGACGAACTGGGCGGAGCGATGACGCACAACGCGCGCAGCGGCGTGGCGCACTTCGCGGTACCCGACGATCGCGAGTGCCTCGCGCTCATCCGCGAGCTGCTGGGCTACCTGCCGAGCAACAACGTGGACGACCCACCGCGCGTCGAGACCGCCGATCCGATCGACCGCGAAGATCCGGCGCTCGCGCAGCTCGTTCCCGAGCTGCCCAACCAGCCGTACGACATGCTCGATCTCGTCCACTCGGTTGCCGACGACCATGCCTTTCTCGAGGTGCACCGCCACTACGCCCGCAACATCATCGTCGGGTTCGTGCGGCTGGCCGGCCGGCCGGTCGGCATCGTCGCGAACCAGCCGGCCTGTCTGGCCGGGACGCTCGACATCGACGCGTCGGTGAAGGGCGCGCGCTTCGTGCGGTTCTGCGACGCGTTCAACATCCCGCTGGTCACCTTCGAGGACGTGCCCGGGTTCCTGCCGGGGACCGTGCAGGAATACGGTGGCATCATCCGGCACGGCGCCAAGCTGCTCTTTGCGTTCGCCGAGGCGACCGTGCCGAAGGTCACCGTGATCGCGCGCAAGGCCTACGGCGGCGCCTACTGCGTGATGGCGAGCAAGCACATCCGCACCGACGTCAACTTCGCGTGGCCGACGGCCGAAATCGCGGTGATGGGGCCGGAGGGCGCCGTGAACATCCTCTACCGGCGCGAGCTCGAGACGGCTGGCGACGCCGCGGCGCTCCGGGCGCAGAAGGTGGCCGAGTTCCGGCAGAAGTTCGCGAATCCGTACATCGCGGGCGCGCATGGCTTCATCGACGAGGTGATACGGCCGGAGACGACACGCCGCAAGCTCATCGCGGCCCTGGCCTCGCTCGAAACCAAGCGCGATCGCAACCCGCCGAAAAAACACGGAAATATCCCGCTCTAGGCGGTTGGCAGTTGGCGGTTGGCAGTTCGCAGTTGGCAGCCACATGGCGCCGGCCAACTATGAACGGCCACCCGCGTGCTGCGGACTGCCAACGACGATAAATGCTAGAATATCCGCGGGATAGGTCCTGCCCGACCTCGTACGATTTGCCGCGTCACGTCCGGAGATATCGGCCCTTGCATGCCAGCAGGCAGATAGCGCCATGACCAGCCGGCAGAGGCGGAGGTGCGGCCCGATGCGAGCGACCGACCGTTGATTCACAAGATTCTCGTCGCCAATCGTGGCGAAATCGCGGTCCGCGTCATCCGGGCCTGTCGCGAGATGGGCCTGAAGGCGGTCGCGGTGTACTCGGACTGCGATCGCGCGGCGCTGCACGTGCGCTACGCCGACGAGGCCTACGCGCTCGGGGGCGATGCGCCCGCGGACAGCTACCTGCGCATCGACAAGCTCGTTGACGTGGCTCGCCGCTCGGGCGCCGATGCCATTCACCCGGGCTACGGCTTCCTCGCGGAGAACGCGGCCTTTGCGAAGACGTGTTGCGACGCGGGGCTCATCTTCGTCGGCCCCTCGCCGGACACGATCGCGTTGATGGGCAGCAAGACCGGCGCGCGCCAGGCGGCGCTCGGGGCCGGCGTGCCGGTGGTGCCGGGAACGGAGACCGCGCTTGGGGCGGACGTGCCCGACGCGCGGATCGCCGAGATCGCCGGCCGCGTCGGCTATCCGGTGCTGGTCAAGGCCGTGGCGGGCGGCGGCGGCAAGGGCATGCGGGTGGCGGCAACCCCCGACGAGTTGCCGGGCGCCATCCGCGCCGCGCGCTCCGAGGCGGCGTCTTCGTTCGGCGACGCCGCGATCTATCTCGAGCGGCGGCTTCTGCGACCGCGGCACATCGAAGTCCAGCTGCTGGCCGACGCTGGCGGCACCGTGGTGCCGTTCGTGGAACGCGAGTGCTCGATCCAGCGCCGGCATCAGAAGGTGCTCGAGGAATCGCCCTCGCTCGCGGTCACGCCCGCGCTGCGCCAGGCCATGGCCGAGGCCGCCGTGGCCGTGGCGCGGCACGTCCACTACACGAACGCCGGGACGATCGAATTCCTGCTCGACGAGAACGGCACGTTCTATTTCCTGGAGATGAACACGCGTCTCCAGGTCGAGCATCCGATCACCGAACTCGTCACGGGCGTGGACCTGGTGCAGTGGCAGATCCGGATCGCGCAGGGCGCGGCGGTGACGCTTCTGCCCGCGCGCACGCTCGCCCCCAACGGACATGCGATCGAATGCCGCATCTGCGCGGAGGATCCGGACAACTACTTCCTGCCCTCGCCCGGCCGGGTGCTCGGGCTGCGGGTGCCGGCCGGCCCGGGCATTCGCCGCGACGACGGGGGCGTGACGCCCGGGCTCGACGTGCCGGTCTTCTACGACCCGCTCATCGCGAAGTTGAGCGCATGGGGCGAAGACCGCCCGCACGCCATCGCGCGCATGGCCCGCGCCCTGGGCGAGTACGAGGTGCGGGGCATCAAGACCAGCATCCCGTTCTTTCGGTGGCTGCTGGCGGACGCCGACTTTCGCGAAGGACGCTTCGACACGACGATGCTCGATGACCTGCTGCAGACGCGCGCCGGCCACCCGTTCCTCGACATTTCTCCCGAGGCGCAGGAGACCGCGCTGGTGGCCACGGCGCTCTATGCCTTCGATCGGGTGGGAGAACGGCCGGACGCCGCGAAGGAGCGGCATTTGGCGCCGGCCCAGAGCGCATGGAAGCTGCAGGCGCGACGGGATGCGCTACGG
Source organism: Acidobacteriota bacterium (assembly GCA_003170135.1). Lineage (GTDB taxonomy): Bacteria > Acidobacteriota > Vicinamibacteria > Vicinamibacterales > Fen-181 > Fen-181. The sequence goes on along the minus strand of PMZR01000016.1, from coordinate 54,763 downwards.
TGACCCGTGCGCGACGGTCGACTGTGAACTGTGAACTGTCAGCCGTGAGCGTATGACCTTCGACATCGAAGTCAACGGCAGCGTCCACCCGGTATCGGTCGAGCGCGACGGCGACCTGTACCGGGTCTCGGTCGACGGCCGCACACGCGTCGTGGACCTGGCGTGGGTCGATCGCTCGACGCTCTCGCTGATTTTCGCGCGCGAGGAAGCGACCAGCCACGAAGTGGCCATCGCGCAGCGGCTCGAACCGGGCGAGCTCGAGGTGCACCTGCGGGCGGGCGTCGTCTACGCGCGGCTCGAGGGAAAGAACCGCGCACGTTCCAGGCGCCCGGCCGGCATCGAGCCGTTCGCCACCTCTGTCGGGGCGCAGGACATCGTGGCGCCGATGCCGGGCAAGATCGTGCGCGTCCTGGTGGCCCCGGGCGACCAAGTCACCGTGCGCCAGGGCCTGGTCGTCGTCGAGGCGATGAAGATGGAGAACGAGTTGCGATCGCCGAAGGACGGACGCGTGAAGGACGTGCGCGTCGAGCAGGGGATGTCGGTCGAGGCCGGCCGCGTGCTGGTCGTGGTGGAGTAGGGGTGGGCTGTAACAGTGCTGGGTGCTGGGTGCTGCGTGCTGGGTGCAAGGTGGCGCGGCTCTGACGCTGCGCGCAGCTTCTCTTGGTTCCTCGCGCCGCACGCAGCACATCGCACATCGCACGTAGCACGCAAGCACACAGCACATAGCACGTATCACATAGCACCCTTCCGGAGACCCCGCGTTGAAGCTTCGCCGCTGGATTCGCCGCCTCGCGCTTGGGATCGCAACGCTCGTCGCGATCGTGGTCATCGCGCTCGTCGCGCTGCTGACCGTCGATCTCGGCCCGACGCTGCGTGAACGCGCGGAGGTCGCGGGCTCGAAGCTCATCGAACGGCCGATGCACATCGGCCGCCTGGGGATCCGACTGCGCTCGGGCAACTTCGTGGTCGAGGACCTTCGCATCGAAGGCGTGACGCCCGCCGACCACCCGTTCTTCACCGCCAAGCGCATCGAGGTGTCGCTCTACTGGTGGACGTTCTTCCGGACCCGCGAGGTGCTCATCAAGTCGATCGACATGTCCGACTGGGACATGCAGGTCGAGCTGAAGGACGGGCACGACAGCTTCATCAAGATTCCCAAGGGCACGCCGGGCGCCCCGAAGCGGTCCTTCACGGTGACCCTGGCCCGCGTGGACGCCATCCGCGGGCGGTTCACCTACATCGACCACGGCACCTGGAGCACGGTCTCACCGGGCCTCTTTGTTCACGTCGATCACGAGAGCGGCGAATACCGCGGGCGCGCCGCGTTTGCGAACGGCACGGTGAAGATCAAAGACTACGAGCCGATGCGCGACGCGATGCGCTGCGCGTTCACCCTCGACGGCGCGAAGGTCCATCTCAACTGGATCGATCTGACCACCGACGGCTCGCACTCGGTCGTGGCCGGCGACGTCGATTTCGACAACTGGCCGGAGATGCTCTTCCGCGTGCGGACCGACCATGTCGACTTCCCGCGCATGCGCGACATCTTCTTCGCGCAGGAGAAGTTCCGCGTGACCGGCGACGGCCGGTTCACCGGCACCTTCCACCTCTACAAGGGCGGCCGCGACCTCAAGGGTTCGTTTACGAGTCCGCTGCTGACCATCAACGACTACCGTTTTCCGGATCTCTCCGGCGCGCTGCGCTGGCTCCCGGACCGCTTCGACATCACCAACGGAGCCGCGCGCTTCCATGGCGGGACCGGACACTTCACGTATTCGATGGGACCGCTGGGCGCGCCGCAGCCGGCCGTGGCGCGCTTCGACACCGCGTACCAGGACGTGGACCTGGCGAGCCTCACCGACTCCCTGAAGACGGCAGGCCTGCGCCTGGCGGGGCGCGCGTCGGGCCGCAACATCCTCGAGTGGCCGCTCGGCCGCTTCTTTGAGCACCGCGGGGAAGGGCAGGTCAGCGTGCAGCCGCCATCCGACGCGCAGCTGTCGTCGCGCACGAGCGCGCCGCTGCCGCAACGCCGTCCCGGCGGACCGCCGCCACCCAATGTCGGCGCCGTGCCGAATCTCGGCTATCTGCCAATCGCCGGCACGCTGCGCTACCAGTACGGTCCGGAGTGGGTGGACGTCGGCGCGAGCTCGATCGCGACACCGTCGACCTACGCCGAGTTCAGCGGGCGCACCGCCTACGGCGATCGGTCGTCGATTGACTTCTACGCGCGCAGCGGCGACTGGGAGGAGAGCGATCGGCTGCTCGCCGCGGTGATCACGGCATTCGGATCGCCGACCCACACCGTTGCGGTCGGCGGATACGGCGAGTTCACGGGCCGCATGCTGAACGGCTTCAAGCGCCCGCGCATCGAAGGGACGTTCACCGGCGAGGAGGTGCGCGCGTTCGACGTCGTCTGGGGCCGCGTCAGCGGATCGGTGGTCGTCGACAACGGCTACGTGGACGTGACCAACGGGGTCGTGACCAAGGGCACCGCCGCCGCGGGCACGGCGGCCGAACTCCGCGCCGACGGGCGCTTCTCGCTCAGCACGCCGCGCGACGACGGCGGCGAGGAGATCAATGCGCGGGTGTTCGTGAAGGACTGGCCGATCCTCGACCTGCGTCACGCCTTCGATCTCGATGCCTACCCCATCGACGGCAGGACCGGTGGCGAATACCACGTCTCGGGCGCCTACCGGCGGCCGGTCGGCTACGGCCGAATGACGATTACCGATGCCCGCGCATACGGCGAGCCGTTCGAGCGCGGGACCGGGGCGCTCACGCTCGAAGGCGTCGGCGTGCGCATCGACTCGATCGCGATCGCCAAGGGCCCCGGCACGGTGACCGGCGCGGCCTACGTCAGCTGGGACGGCAAGTACTCGTTCAACGCGGACGGCGGGAGCATCCCGGTCGAGCAGGTGGCCGGTGTCAAGTATGCGAACGCGCCGCCGCTGTCGGGAGTGTTCAGTTTCAAGCACGCGCACGGCGCCGGCAGTTTTGCAAGTCCCAGCTACGACGTCGAGCAGCTGCAGATCGCCGACCTGTTCGTGGGCGACGAAGGCATCGGCCTGGTGACCGGCGCGTTGGGCGTGCACGACCAGGCGATGGCGTTCAACCTGGACGTGGTGTCGAAGCGGCTGAACGTGTCGGGTGCCGGCCGGATCTCGCTCGCGCCGGGCGCGCAGGCGACGATGCTGTTCCGCGTGACGGACACCTCGCTCGATCCCTACATCCGCACCTTCGAGCCGGGCCTGTCTCCGTTCACCAGCGCCATCGCCAGCGGGACCATCCGCGTGGCCGGGCAGTTGACCGACCTGGAACACCTGCTCGTCGAGGCGAGCGTCGAGCGGCTCGAGATGCGCCTGTTCGACTACCGGATCACCAACGAGCCGGGCCAGGCCCTGCAGATCGTGCTCGACAACAACGTTGTCCACCTGTCGGGCAAGCGCGTGAGCGGGACGGGCGACGCGCCGGCGCCTGCCGGCACCCGGCCGCCGATGACGCTGGTCGGCGAGGACACGAGCCTGCAGTTGTCGGGTGACATCAACCTGCGCGATCAGCGGATCGATGTCAACGCGGTCGGAGACGCGAACCTCGGGATCCTCCAGGGGTTCTTCCCTGACATCCGGAGCTCGGGGCGCGCGCGGCTGTCCGCGCAGGTCCAGGGACCCATGCGCGACCTGGCGTTCACGGGCAAGGCCACCATCAGCGGCGGCCGCATCCGCTACTCGTCGCTGCCCCATGCGATCGACGTCATCAACGGGCCGGTGACCTTCACCGCCGGCGCCATCTGGTTCGGCGATCCGCTGGACCCGCGGAGCCAGCTGACGGCCCAGGTGGGTGGCGGCCCGGTGACCTTCAGCGGGCGCATCGATCTGACCGGCATGGTGCCCGCGCGATGGGATATCCGGGCGACCGCCACCGGCGTGCACCTTCGCTATCCCGAGGGGTTCAGCTCGCTGGTCGCGGCCGATCTGTCGCTGGTGGGTCCCTACGGGAGCCCGGTGCTGAAAGGCACTGTGGAGGTGCGCAGCGCCGAGTACGCGAAGGAGTTCGTCACGCCGGGGTTGCTCGACCTCGCCACCTCGGCGGGAGGTATCGGCACCGTCGCGGCCGCGCCGGCCGGGTCTGCAACGGCGTCCGCCGCCGCGTTCCCGCTGCGCTTCGACATCCACATCACGGCGCCCTCGAGCCTGCGCGTGCAGAACAACCTCGCGCGGATGACCGCGAGCGCCGATCTCACGCTGCGCGGAACCTATGACCATCCGCTGCTCACCGGCGGGGCGACGATCGACCGCGGGAACGTCACGTTCGAGGGCAAGCGCTACCTGATCACGCTCGGGCGGATCGAATTCAACGACTCGACCAAGATCGACCCGGTCTTCGACCTCGAGGCCGAGACGCGCGTGCGCGTGCCCGGCCAGACCTACATCGTCAACCTGCGGGCCGTGGGCACGCTGAAGAAGATGGCGTTCGACCTGGCGTCGGATCCGCCGCTGCCGCCGGTGGACGTGCTGTCGATCCTCTTCGGCAACGTGCGGAGCGCGGGCGACGTGCAGAACGCGGAGTTGTACGCGCTGCAGAAGCCGAATGCCACCGAGCAGCAGATCATCTCGGAACGCATGCAGCAGTTCGTGTTCAACTCCCTGTCCTACAACGTCGGGCGGGTCTTCGAGAAGGCGTTCAACCTGCAGACGTTCCAGCTCACGCCGTCGCTCTTCGACGAATTCCAGCGCCTGAACCCGTCGGCGCGGCTGACCATCGGGAAGCAGATTTCGAACCGCGCCTACCTGACCATCTCGCGCAGCCTGTACGCCCCGCAGGAGGACATCATCTACGTCCTCGAGTACGATCAGAGCGACCGCATGTCGTGGGTCCTCTCCCGCAACGAAGACAAGACCTATGCCCTCGACGTCCGCGTGAGGCACGTGTTCTGATGCGCGACATCCTGCGCGCCGGCGTGATGCTGGCGTCGACCATCCTCGTGCTCACGCTCCACCCGGTGCCCGCCTTCGGGCAGGCCGATCAGTTTCTCGGGCGCCCCATCGCCGACGTGCGCCTGACGATCCAGGGCCAGCCGACCAGCGAGGCGGAACTCCGCGATGTGCTCGAAACCCGCGCCGGCGAGCCCCTGACGATGGCGCAGGTGCGCGAGAGCATCATCCACCTGATGGCGCTGGGCCGGTTCGAGAACGTCCAGGTGAACGCGGAGCAGACCCCGAAGGGAATTCTCCTGACCTACGACATGGTGCCGCTGCGCACCGTGCGGGCGATCGAGTTCACCGGCCGCCTCGTGCTCGCCCGCGACCTGTTGCGCAGCGAGGTGGTCGACCGTTATGGCAGCGCACCGCCGCTCGGCCGTGGTGACGACATCGCGCAGACCCTCGAAGACCTGTACCGCGACCACGGCTTCCTCGACCCGCACGTCCGTTGTCACGTCGTGAACCAGGTGCGCCCCGGCCGCGCGACGCTCGTGTTCGAGGTCGATGCCGGATCCCAGGCCCGCGTGGGGCGTGTCCACTTCGAAGGCAGCGGCGGGCTCACCGAGGCCGACGTGCTGCGGCGGCTGCAAGTGAAGGCGGGCAGCCCCTACGACCGGTCCGACGTCGCCCGGCGCGCCTCGGCCTACGCCGATTCCCTGCGTGCGAAGGATTTCTACGCGGCCCGAATCGACGTGACGCCGCGGCCGTCCGCCGACAACGCCACGGTGGACCTGGATGTGACGGCCGACCGTGGCCCGCGCGTCTCGATCGACCTGGAAGGGGACCCGGTCCCGGCGGCCAGCCGCGCCCAACTGGTGCCCATCGCCAGCGAGAACTCGATCGACGAGGACCTGCTCGAGGATTGGAGCAAGAACATCGAACGGTACTTCCAGGGCCAGGGCTACCGGGACGCGAAGGCGCCGTTCGCGCGCGAGGACCGCGGCGACGGGCAGCTGTTGCGGATCGTGTACACGGTCCATCACGGGCCCCGCTACGTGATCGAGTCGATCGCGGTTGCCGGCGCCCGCTTCTTCGACAGCGCGGCGCTGGTGGCGCAGCTCGGGATGCAACCGGGTCAGCCGCTCGTGCAGCGGGCACTCGACGCGGGCGTCGCGAAGATCCTCGTGCGTTATCAGCGCGAAGGGTTCATGGCGGTCAGCGCGAAGCCGGAGCTCGCGACGCACGCCAGCACCAGCACGGAAGTCCGCCAGACCGTGACCGTGCAGGTCGCCGAAGGGCCGAGGACCGTCGTCGGCTCGGTCACCTTCGTGTGCAACGGCTCGGGCCCGTGCGCGGTTCCCGAGGCTGTCCTGCGCAACGCGCTCAACAAGCCCCGCGAAGCCGGCGCCAAGCCCCGCGAAGGAGACGTCGCCCTGGAACCGGGCGTTCCCTTCTACCTGCCGGACCTGGAGCAGGCCCGGGACGCGGTCCTGCTCGCGTACCTGAACCGCGGCTACCAGCTGGCGACGGTCGCGATCCGACCGCCCGACAAGATGATGACCGCGGATCGGAGCCGGGCCGACGTGCGGTTCGACATCCAGGAAGGGCCGCTGGTGGTCGTCGACCACATCCTGCTGGTCGGCAACAACCGCACCAGGACGAGCACGATCTGGAACGAGCTCCAGCTGCGGCCGGGTGATCCGCTCGATCTCGACAAGCTGGCCGAGAGCCAGCGACGGTTGACCGCGCTCGGCCTGTTCCGCCGCGTGCGTGTCAGCGAGTTGCAGCACGGGTCGGAAGCCCGGCGCGACGTGGTCGTGAGCGTCGAGGAAGCTCCGTCGACGAGCATGGCCTACGGCGGCGGTATCGAGGGCGCGAAGCGGCTGCGCGAGGTCAACGGGGCGGCCGTGCCCGCCATCGAACTGGCCCCCCGGGTGCTGTTCGATATCGGCCGGCGCAACCTCTTTGGAAAGAACCGGTCGATCAACTTCACGAGCAGCGCGGCCGTCCGGCCGAACGCGCAGACGACGAACCTGGTCGGCACCGGGTTGTGGGAATACCGGGCGCTCGCCACCTACCGCGAGCCGCGCATCTTCCGCACCGCGGCGGACCTGTTCGTCACGGGGGGCGTCGAGCAGACCGTGCGCACCAGTTACACGTTCAACCGGCGGAGCGTCCGCGCGGAGCTCGCCCGCCGACTGTCGCCGACGCTCACCTTGTTCGGCCGGTACTCGCTCGAACGGACGCACATCCTGAGCGAGCAGGCCAGCGTCGAGGAGCAGGTGCTCATCGACCGCCTGCTGCCGCCCTACCTGCTGTCGAAGGTGTCGGCGGTGCTCGTTCGCGACACGCGGGACGATTCGATTGACCCGACCACGGGCATGCTCGCGTCGATCGAGGCGGACCTCGTGCCCCGCCTGCTCGGTTCGGAGGTCGGCTTCGCCAAGACGCTCGGCCAGCTGTTCGTGTACCAGAAACTGCCGACCGCGCGGCGTATCGTCTTCGCGGGCGGCGCGCGCCTGGGTCTCGCGGCCGGGTTCCTGGGGCCGATCGGGACCTCCGGCACGGTGGCGCGCATCGTGCCGATCAGCGAGCGGTTCTTCTCCGGAAACAGCGTCCGCGGATTCATCGAGGATCGCCTGGGCACGCCCGACACGCTCACGCCGGAAGGATTTCCGACCGGCGGAAACGCGGTGCTCATCCTCAACGGCGAGCTCCGGTTCTCGGTATGGAAAGACTTCGCCGCGGTCACCTTCGTCGATGCCGGCAACGTGTTCGGCCGTGTCTCGGAGCTCGATCCGACGCAGATCCGGCCGGCGCTCGGTTTCGGGTTGCGCTACAAATCGCCGGTGGGACCCATTCGCGTGGACCTCGGCTTCAACCCGTTCCGCCGCACGTTCGGCGGCACCCGGGAACCGCTCACGGCGATCTACTTCGGGATCGGCCAGGCGTTCTGAGGAAGATTGCGATGCGCGTAAGACTGGTCGCCCTTGCCGCCACGACCGTGCTGCTGCTGCCGCTGGTATGCAGGGCCGATCTCATCGATCGCGTGCTCGCCGTGGTCGGCGGCACCGTGATCACGCAGTCGGATGCGACGGCGGCACTGGCCTTCGGTCTCGTTCGCCCGCCCGGTCCGGGTGTCGATCGGCTGCGCGCGGCGCTCGATCAGCTGATCCGCCGCGAGATCATCCTCGCCGAAGTGGACCGCTACGCGCCCACGGAGTCGGATCCCAGCGCGTTGAGGAAGGCGCTCGACCAGGTCCAGGCCGGCTTCCCCACGCCTGCTCTCTACCAGGCGGCGCTCGCGCGCACCGCCATGAACGACACGCGACTGCGCGATATCGTCGAAGCGAACGTGCGCATCGACGACTACTTGAAGCAGCGGTTCGGCGTCGCCGAGCCCACCGACGAGGAGCTGGCGCAGTACTGGGCGGCCCATCGCGCGCAGTTCCTCTCCGGCGGCCGGCAGCTCGTGCTCGATGAAGCCCGGAGCGACGTGCGGCAGCGGTTGATCGACCAGAAGCGGGAAGCCGTGATCGACGACTGGGTGGCGCGGCTGCGCCGCCGCGCGGAAGTCACCGACCTGTATTTCGCGGATGTCGGGCGCTAGGCCCCTCCTTGCCCACGCGGTCGCCTGCTGGCGCGAGTCACTTGCCCGGCCGCCCGGCCGGCTCGACGGCAGGCGCGCCACGGTCCTGACGATCGTCGATCAGCTTGAAGATCCTGATATCAGGACCGAAGTTGTCGGAGGACTGCTTGAAGGCCGCCACGAGCGACATCCGTTCGAGTATCTGCCGATAGGCGGGGTACCTGGCCGGATCCTGCGGCGACAGGGCGAACATCTCGTTGGTCTGCGGCGCCGACAGCACCGCGTACTGCATCTTCGCTGCGACGTACGCCCCGTACTCCCGATCCACGAGCCGCTTGACGTGCATGCTACGAAACCGCGCCGGCAGCCTCAAGTTCTCGGTCTCGATGATGATGCCGGCGTCCACGGGGACGTTCTGGACGATCCACTGGTAGGCGCGGTCGAAGGTCGACGGCCGCGCGTGTTCGACGTCCCATGACAGCGAGGAGGCCGCAGGCGGCAGGATGGCGACGACCGTTAGTGCCACGATGAGCCCGGCGCGCACGTGGCGCGGAATGTTGAAGCGCCGGAGCAGCGTCACGCCGGAGACGATCGCGATGGCGATGAGCAGGCACGCGAACGGGAACAGCGGCATCAGATAGCGCGCGAAGATCAGCGTCCGATCCGAGACGAGCGCGAAGTAGACGATCGGAAAGACGACGAGCAGGATGAAGCGCGGCCGGCCGGGGCCGATGACGGCCCGCACGACCGCGTGGATCAGGCCCCACAGCAGGAGCAGCATGCCGGGCATCCAGAGCGCGCCCCGCAGGTGTTTCAGGTAGAGGATCGAGCCCGGCGTGGCGTTCGGGTCGCGGCCGTGCAGCGAGGTGGACAAGGAACCAAAGCCGTTGAGGAATCCCGGCAGGTCGAGGACGGTGTACGGCGCGGCAAGCAGGAACGCGGCGATCGTGGCCGCGAGGGCCGCCAGGATGTACTGGTGCCGCGGCCGCGCCACGCCTGTGGCCAGGCCGGCGGCGAGCAACGGCGCGACGATCATCACCCCCCCGTAGTACTTCGTCGCCGCGGCGAAGCCCGCGGTCGCGCCAGCCCATGCAAAGGCCCCGAGCGTCGGCTTCTCGAGCGCGCGGAGCGCGAGCAGGAACGCGAGCGTCGTCAGGAACGCCATTGGCACGTCGGTCAGCACGTAGTGCGACTCGCGCACGTGGTTCGGCATCACCGCCATGAGCCCGGCGGCGAGGAGCGCGTGCCGGGCGCCCCAGCGGCAGCCGATCAGGTACACGAGGTACACCGTCGCCGTGCCGAGGAGCGCGGTGACGACGCGGGCCCACAAGTAGAAGTCGTCGGCGGTCACCTGGTTGAGCGAGCCCCAGACGCCGGAGCTGGCGCGCAGCACGAATTGCACGCAGGCGACGACGAGCTGCACATACAGGTAGAGCGTCGGGTAGTCGAAGAAGCCGTTCGGGTTCAGGGTCCCCGCCTTCATCATCTGGACGACCCGGTTCATGATCTGCGGCTCGTCCGTGCCCACGGCAAACGGGATGCCGCTGCCCAGCGCCCAGAACCTCAGAACCGCGGCGACCGCCAGAACGATCGCCAGCCCGGCGACCGATGTCCGCATGTCGCTCGTTTCGCGCCACTCACGTTCTGTCATGGCACCCTTTAATAAGGCAAATCCCGCATCAAGGCAAGCGGAGCGGACCGATCAGAACGGCGCCTGTCCGCACAGTAACGCCCGCTCGGGATTGGTGCGGTCCACGCGCGCCCTGCCGATGGCTCCCTGGATGTGTCCGCCCGGGTCCACCTCGATCGCGATCCACTGTCCTTCGTCATTGACGCGAAACGCGACGCGGGACACGGCAGGTGCATCCAGCAGGTGGTTCGCCAACGCTGGGTCCACCCCGTCGTCCTGCATCGCCGTTCGCAGGGCCTGTCGGCCGGCGGCGTCAGCCGGCGAAAAGTTCCTGGCCTCGACGCGCGGGCTTCCGGTGCCTTCAAAGTGAGTCATCCGCGGGGCGAGCGGCTCCGTGGAGGAGAGGTACAGGACGGCGTCCGCGTCGAACGGACGATAGTCGTCGATGCGGACCAGCAGGCGGGGGGCGTCGACCAGCCAGGAGGTCACGTCCTTCCAACCCTGGTTCCCGATCGGGTCGCAGCGGCTTCCGCTCGTCATGACATAGAGTGGCAGAGCCCGCATGTCGAACGGCACGAGTGGCGACAGGGTCGGGTCGATCGTTTCCACGTCCATGACCCGGCCATTGGGCGCAATCGTCGCCACCGCCATGCCCCCGTCCGCGCTGACGACGTCCCGGCCGTCGATCGAGATCGTCGCGACAAAACCGCCGTGCGCGTGGATCGTCACGGGCGCGGCGAGGCCGGTGCTGCCAATTGCCTGGTGCTGGCCGACCAGCGCCTCGACGTCCGACGGCCCAAGCGCCTCAAGCGCGCCGCGCGCGCCCACCACGCCAACGATGGCGAGCGACCGGGCGCCGGCGGCGGCGAGCGAACGACCGCCGCCGATCTGCTCGAGCGTGCGGTCGGACAGGCCTTCGCTCAACCGCGACGCGACCCGGGGCGCGGACGCGAGCACCACGATCGTCCCTTTCCTCAACTCCGCCAGGTAGCGTCCCAGGCTGACGTCTCCCAGGCTGATCGGCGAAAAACGGAAGCCGACCGCTTCAAGCGTGCGGCGTCCGTTGTCGAAGGCGAACACGCGATACCCGTGCGTGGCGGCATCCCAGATCGTTTCCGCGTCGGGCGGCAGCAGGCGGATGTCGCGTTGCCCCCCGGCCCGCTCACCCAGCATCTCGTAGAGGACGAGCTGATCGATCGCGTACGCCTCGCGCACGAGCGCCGCCCTGGCGGGCAGCACGGCGAACAGCGAGCCGAAATAGCGCGCCTCGAACGTGTGCCGGTGATGGTCGTTCGCGCGGTAATTGCCCGCGTACTGCGGGACGACCACCAGCGCCGCCAGCGCGGTCGCTGTCAGCGCGGCCGCACCGGGTCTCGACATCCGCCGGGACCACCCGCCGACCATCGACAATCCGGCGCCGACGACCGGCCAGACCAGCACGAACGCCGGCACCATGAAGCCGTCCATGTCGGAATCGACGTTCGCCGTGACCACGAGCATGCCGAGGAAGCCCAGGAGCAGCAGGGCCGCCTCGCGCCATCGTGTCCGGGCCAGCCAGTACACGCCGGGAACGAGCAGCAGGGTGGCGACGAGCCCGAGTTCGACGCGGACGAACCCCAACACCGCGGGGATTCTCGTCTTGACGAGCGACGACGCGTCGAACACCCACATCTGGTTTGCGTACAGGCGGGCGGTGACGACGGCCAGGAGTTCGCGCAGGTTCGTCGCCGAGGCCTCGATGTACGGCGCGTGCTGGACGGTCCGCAGGATGATGAACAAGTACTGCGCCAGGCCCGCCATGACGAGCGCGGCGGTGATTGCGAGCACGCGCGGCCGGAGGACGCGGCGCGCGTCGGTCGCCAGCACGTAGACGACGAGCGCCGGCACGACGAAGGCGATCGTCAGGTGGTTGCCGACCGCGAGCGCGGCAAGGGCGACCGCCGCGTAAAGGTCGCGCTCCCGCCTGTCGGCGCCCCAGTCGAGCACTTTGAGAAGGACCCCTGCCTCCAGCGCGGCGGCCAGCGTGTACACCTCGGCGTGCACGGCGTACGACCAGTAGAACCGGCCGAACGCCAGGCCGAGCGCGGCAGCGGCAGCCGCCCNNCTAGGCGCCCGACGATGAGGTACATCAGGCCGGCACCAACCGCCGCCCAGCATGCCGACATCAGGTTCATGCGGTAGGCGAGCGACCCGATCGGCAGGTAGGAGAAGACGTGCGAGATCAGCACGTAGGTGGGGTAGCCAGGCTGATGCGCGGTCCCCAGCACGCGCCCGAGGTACTGGAACTTTGCGGCATCCCCGCCGCCGCCGAGCCCCGGGAACATCGTCGGCAGGTAGAGCGCGAACGCGATCGCCCCGATGAGGACGGCGAGCCAGCGGTCGAGCGACGTCCGCCGGTACGCCGCGGGGGCGGCCTCGATCGGGCGCCCAGGGCGCGTCGCGGAATTGGCCGCGTCGCCTACCACTTCCATTCAGCCATCTCCCCTTGCACGACAGGCCGCATAGTCTACCGGACACACGGCGCGGTACCAAGGGGAAGGCGGGCGGACCCGCGCCTCACCCCGACACGGCGCGCGGAGCGCGCTCCAGCAGTTCCTCGCACAAACCCAGAAACACGTCGACGACCGACGGCCACGAGAACCGGTCTTCGACCAGCGCGCGACCGGCGCGCCCCATCGCGTCGAGCCGATCGACCTGCTGCAGGGCGAGATCGAGGGCGGCGGCGAGGGCCGCCCCGTCGCCCGGCTCCACCAGCCAGCCGCTGACATCGGGCCGCACCTTGTCGGGCAGTCCCCCTGCGCGGGTGGCGAGGACGGCGCGCCGGTGCGCCATCGCTTCCAGCGTGACGAGCGAGCTGCCTTCGTAAAGCGTCGGGTGCACGAACAGCGTGGCCGCTTCGTACCACGCGTGCAGATCGGTGTCGGTCGCGTTCCCCGCGACGAGCACGCGGTCGTCGAGCCCGAAGGCCGCGATCGCGCGTTCGATGGCGCGCCGGTACGGTCCGTCGCCGACCAGCACCCATCGCCACGGCAGGGTGGCGGGTCCCCCGCCTGCGGGCCCGGTGGTCCGCCCCAGGCGCGACAGGGCCTCGACCAGCACGTGGAAGCCTTTGTTCGCCTGCAACCGGCCGACGCTCAGCAGCACGGGGTCGTGCTCGCCGATCCCGTGGCGCGCACGGATTCGTTTCCCATCTTCCGGCCCGGCCAGCCGATCGCATGCGTCGAGATCGATGGCGTTGGGCACGACGCGCACCCGATCGGAGGAGACGCCGAGATGCTCTCGCACGATCGGTTCGAGGACCCGATCGGTCGCGATGATGCAATCGGCCGCTCTCGCGCACGCGCGCACCGCCCGCCGCAACGGCGCGTAGGCCGCCCGCTTCGTCCACCCGCCTCCATGCCCGGGGTCGGTCGCGCCGAACTCCTCGAGGCCTTGCGGGTTGAAGATGAGCGGCGCCGTCGCGCCGCGCTCGCGCGCCCGGGCGTAGCCGAGCACGCTGGCGCCCAGACCATAGACGAGATCCACCTCGCCTCGGCGCACCAGGTCGGCAACGAACCGTCCGGCGCGATATCCGAAAAGCGGGTATGCCGTGCTGCGATCGAGCACTGTCGTGCCGCGGCGCCCGGCGAGCGGAAACGTCCGGTAGGGAATCGTGTACCGCACGCATCGCAGATCGTCGAAGACCTGTCGGCCCTCGTCGTCGCCTGCGGCCGAACTCCTCGCGCCGCGGTCGGGCGGGGTGACGAGCGTCACCCGGACGTCGCGTGCCAGCAAATGGCGGACGAGGTCGTAGACGTGCCGCTCCAGGCCGCCGTGACCGTGAAACGGGTAACAGGCGCGGGCGACGACCGCGATCCGCATGCGCCGGCGCTCGGACCATCCCGTGTCAGTCATGGCCGCCGCTCACCTCCTCGGTCGCGGCTCGAGGGCTGGAACCTGCGCCCGCCGTGTGCGCCGCCGCCCGAGCCGCCGGACCGGACTGTACCAGCTCGCGATACAGCGCCTCGATGCGCGCGACGACCCGCTTCGCGTCGAAGCGCTCGCGCACGAACGCCGCCGCGCCCGAGCCGAGCGACTCCGCCAGGTCCGGATCCGCGGCGATCCGGGCGATCGCGCCGGCCAACTCCTCCATGGTGTGGGTCAGCAGGCCGGTCTTCCCGTCGACGATGATGTCGCCGGTCCCGCCGGTGTCCATCGCCGCGATCGGCCGGCCAAGCGCGCTCGCCTCGAGCAGCACGCGGCTCAGCGATTCGGGGCCGTACGACGGAAACACGACGAGGCGCGCGTGCGCCAGCCAGTTGAGCGCATCGGGCCGTTCCAGCCACCCGAGCATCCGCACGTCGCGTCGTGACTGCGTGGCCGCGCGCTCGACGGCGTCGCGCTCCGGGCCGTCGCCGATGACGACGAGCGGCCATGGCAGGTTGGCGCGCTCGCAGGCGGGAATGAGCGCCGCGACGCCTTTGTTGGGTGCCAGCTTGCCGGCGTACACCGCATACGGGCGGCCATCGAACGGGTGTTGACGGCCCGTTGGCCGCGTGATGACCTCGATATCGACCGGGTTGGGAATCGTCTCGAGGCGGACGCCTGCGAGCTCGGGGGCGCGGGCCACCAGATCCCGCGCCAGCACGGAGCTGACGGCGATGACCGCGTCGGCGCCCGCGATCGCGATCCGCTTGCGGCGAAGGTTCGCCGCCATGTACGGGACGAGCGGAACCGCGAGGGGCCAGGCGGCCCCGGCCCGCGGGCGGATACAGCGCATCATCATCGCGCGGCTGCAGGCCGGACACAGGCCGGACGAGGCGGGATCGTGAATCAGGTCCGACCAATAGCACACGGGCCAGTAGTCGCGAATCGTGCACACGACCGGGACCCGTTCCAGGCGGGCCGCCGCGATTGAGGGCGGTGCCGACAGGACGTGCTGGGCGTGAACGATGTCGAATCGTCCGTCGGCGATGATGCGCCGCAGCGGCGGAACCAGGCGCCGGTACGACCGCTCGTTTTTGAAGTAGTTCCGCACGAATGGCAGCGGCGGCGCCGGCACACCGAGTTCGTCGATCGTGAAATCTTCGTAGCAACGCTCGCCGGCCCCCGATCGTCCAGCGCGCAGGTGCACGATTCGCACGTCGTAGGCGCGAGCGCGCAGCGTGCGCGCAAGCTCATACGTGCTCCACCCGCTGCCGCCGCAGCCGGGTGGAAACGAATCGGTCGTGATCAGCACGCGCATGCGCACGCCTTTCGCAGCGCCTCGTCGAGCCTGGCGCAATGCGCGGACCAGCTGAACCTGGAGACGACCCGCGCGCGGGCGGCGGCGCCCAGCCGGGCGCGAAGCGCCGGCTCCATCAGTCGTAGGAGCGCATCCGCCAGGCCGTTCGCGTCACCGGGGTCGTAGAGCAGCGCCTCTTCGCCGTCGCGCACGATACCTGCCAGCCGATCGATCCGCGGCGCGACGACGGGCAGGCCCGCGGCCATGTACTCGAAGACTTTCAGCGGCGACCAGTAGAAGCCGAGCGCGAGCGGCGCGTGGGCGGCGACGTCGAACGGCGCGACGCCGATGTCGCAGGCGGCGATGGCGGCCGGCATCTCGTCGTGAGGGATGCCGCCGGTCAGCGTGATGCCGGGCACCCCGGCCGCGGCGCGCTTCACCCGGTCGAACTCGGGGCCGTCGCCGATGAGCACCGCCGCGAGGCGCTCGTCGCCGCGCGCCCGAAGCGTGCGGACCGCGTCCACGAACCGGCCGGCGCCGTGCCAGCTCCTGAACGCGCCCGCAAACACCGCGACGACCTGGCCGGGATCCCGCGTGAACGCGACCGGGCCGCGTGCCCCCGGATGAAAGCGGGACGTGTCGGCGCCCCACTCGAGCTCGAGCACCTTCGCCGGGTCCACCTGTGGCGGCAGGATCGCGGCCGTCGGCGTCACGATAATGTCCGCGGTCCGGCACTGCCAGTCGCGCCACCGGCGCATCGGTTCGACGAGGAGCGCACGATCCAGCCGGCCTTTGGGCGAACCAGGATAGTCGACGACCGGCGCGTTGACCTCCAGCATCGCGGGGATGCCCAGGCGCCTGGCGACGCGCATCCCTTCGCCGCCGAAGTTGTAATAGCGTTCGATGAGCGCCTCCGCCCGGACCTCTTGCGCGATGGCAAGAACGCGGCCCGTGCGCATCCATCGCAGCTCGCGGCGGCCGAACAACGGCCGGACGTCGTGCCACCGAACCGGGCCCGGCGGGAACGCGGCGGCGCCGCGCCCGGTCAGCACGTGGACCTCGTGCCCCAGATCTGCCAGCCCGTCCGCGACCGCCTGGACGTGAATCGACCCGCCCCTGGTTCCGGGCACCATCTGATCGAGCGCCGCGTACACGATCCTCATCGCGCGCGCTCCTTGACCAGCAGGGCGAAGAACGGCCCTGACCGGACGCGGCCCCACAGGACGAGGTCGAGCCGCGATATCCAAGTGAGCACGTGCAGCAGGAAATAGATCGGTCCGCCGCGTGCCACCCGCGCCTTGAACGCGGCGCGGGACGCGCGCGACGCCTCCTGCGCGTCCGGGTCCGCCTGGCCGGGACCCGCGCCCGCAGCGCCCGGCGTCCGTCCCGTCGCAGCGATTGCCGGCGCCTGCGCGGCCGCCTTGCGCTGCGCCCGCCGCGTCAGCCAGCGCTCGCCGAGGCGCAGCAGGATGTTCTCGATGAAGCCGGCCACGAGCGGCGTGTAGTACCGGATGTGCGCGACGCGGAATCCGGCCTGGCCCACGACCTGTTCGAGATCGGGGATGTCGGCCAGCGGATTGACGTGATCGGACTTGCGCAGCCGCTCCTGGGATAGGTCCACCAGGCCGGCACGCTCCAGTCCCCGCGCCAGCCGATTGATCGCACGCAGGCCAAGCGCGATCCGCGCGTTCTTCCGGACGTGGCTGTAGACGAACAGCTGGCCGGCCGGCTCGAGGATCCGCGACGCCTCGTCCAGCATCTGCCCGAGCGCGTCGCGCGACAGGTGCTCGAACACATCGAGCGCGTACGCCTTGTTGAAGCTGCAATCGGCGAACGGCAGGCGCCGCAGATCTCCCAGGGCGAGGTCCACCGAGGCGCGCGCTTCCGCCGCGAAGAACGGGCTGACGTCCAGGCCGACCTGGTAGGGTCCGAGCGGCTGGTTCCAGACCAGCACGCGGCCGCTGCCGCAGCCGAGATCGAGCACGCGATCGCCGGGGGCGGGCTGCAGAAACCGGACGAGCATGTGATGGCGCACGCCCGCCGACAGTAGCGGCGGCGACACCGTCTCGTGGCGCGCATCGGCGTGCAGCGTTTCGTCGAGGTACTTCGTCTGCTCGCTGAACCGTTCGCGCGGGCGCAAATCGAGGAAGCCGTCGCGCGCCCGGTAGTGCCCGCCGCACGACGGGCACTCGAGCGCGTCGTCCGAAGAGTGGAAGGCCGCGCGGCAGCCGGGACAGCAAACGATCGACAGCAACCGCACCGAGACCATCAGACCGTTTCTCCCCTGACGTCGAGCGGGCGCCGGTCCGCCACCGACACGAACAGCGATTCGAGGCGCTCGGCCCGACTCTCCCACCGGTACGCCTGCACGTCGCGCCAGGCCGCGCCAGCCAGTCGCGACGCGAGCGACGCGTCGGCCAACAACCGTTCGATCGCCTCGGCCATCCGGCCGGCATCTCCCGGCTCGACGAGCAGTGCATTCTCGTCGTCTTTGAGGACCTCGCGCAATGCGGGCAGATCGGACGCGACGATCGGCCGTCCGGCCGCCATGTACTCGAAGAGCTTCAGCGGCGAGGTGTACCTCGCCGAGACGTGCGTGCCGGTATTCGGCAGGACGAGCACGTCCATTCCCGCGAGCAGCGCCGCCACCTGCGGAGGCGCCACCGCGCCGGCGAACGACACCCGGTCGCCGATGCCCAGTGCGCGCGCCAGGGCCTGCGTCCTGTCCAGGTCGGGCTCGCCGGCCAGGCCGCCGACGATGAGCGCCCGCACGTCGGGCAGCCGTGCGATCGCCTCGAGCAGCACGTCCACGCCCTTCCACGGATACAGATGGCCGGCGTAACCGATGACGGGCGGATGGTTGGTCGAGGGCGGGCGCGCTCCCGGCGCGCCGGCCACCTTCACACCGTCCGGGATGACCGCCAGTGCGCCGCGGGCCCCGAACCGGGACGTCAACTCATCGGCGAGTCCGCGCGTGATGGTCACGTACCCGTCCGCGCGCTTCCACACGCGCGCCTCCCGACGCGCGAGGCGATCCTGTTTGTGAGTCGAAGCGCGCCGTCCCGTCGCCAGCATCTCGCCGGCCGCCGCGCCGACGGTGGGCGCGAATCCATGCGATTCGTACACGACCGGCGGGCGCACGGCGCGCGGCAGGTGCAGCAGCAGGCTGGCGAAGCCGAGATCGCGCGTGAAGGCGATGTCCGCCCCGCGGCCGCTCATCGCGCGCCAGAGGGCCTGCAGCAGCCAGGCGACCCGCCGCAACGATGCCCCGCCGGCAACCGGCCGGGCATCCACCACGATCTCCGGCGTGCGGGCTTCACCGTAGAAGTCGAACGGATCCCGCGCCGGGACCAGGGTGTCCGGGCGAACCACGAGGCGCACACGGTGGCCGCGACCGGCCAGCGCATGGCAGGTGTGGAACGTCTGGATGCCGTTCGCCCGCTCGAGCGGGAACCGGATGTCGGCGAAATAGAGGATATGCATCACCGGGGCGGCGCGGCGTAGAAACTCTTCCGATCGAACGCGTAACGGTAAATCATGCGTGGAATCTCGCGCGGCACCACGACGAACGCGTTATAGGCGTTCGTCGCGAGCGTCAGGCGCTGGCGATCCATCAGTCCTGCTCCGAATTGGACGACGAGCGCGACGTTCCACCACGTCGCCAGGATCACCGCCGACAGCACGAGCGTTCGCGGCCCGGCCGTGCGCACCGAGCGCAGCAGCGCCGTGAGGCCGACGATGAGGATGAGCGTCAGGCCGACGAACCGACGCTGCCCGAACGCGCCTGCCACCTTCCAGCTCTCGATCGCGCCGACGACATACACCTGGAGCGCCACCATCACGAGGAGACAGATGGCGACGCGCACGTTGGTCGTCGTGGGACCGCCGGCCTTCAGGCCGGTGGCAGCAGCGGGCCCGTTCGTCTTTCCCGTCGCCATGAGGATCACGCCGGCGATGCCCAGCACGGCAAGCGGCGTCCACATGAAGAATCCATGCTCCGGAGACGTGAGCACCTGCCAGGCGTGCGGCGCCGACCACGTCATCTTGCGCGTGACCAGGGGCGATGGCCGCAGCCCGCCGTTGACAACGATGTAGGCGATCGCCTGAGGCACGTAGGCAGCGGCCGCCACCGCACCGGCCAGCCCAGCGCGGCCGAGCAGGACCGCGACGCGTCTTGCCCCGCCCTGCCCGCGCGCACGCTCCACCAGCGTCCACGCGAAATCGAGCGCCACACCGCCCACGAAGAACACGTCCTGCTCCCGCACCATCGTCATCAGCGCGGCGAGCGCGCCGAGCGCAGCCATGCCTGCCGGCGACCAGCTGCGCCGCACCCGCAGCCAGACGACGATGAACGCCGCGACGGAGAAGGCGGACGTCGCATGCGCGAATGGCGGCGCGACATACATGTAGAAGAGCAGCGGCGTGCCCACCCAGGCGGCGACGACCGCGATCCATCCCGCGTTGTCTCCTGCCCGAGCGACGCGCCCGACCTGGTCCACCCGCGGCACGTGCCCCAGCAACAGCGCGCTGGCATACGCCGACAACAACAAGGCCAGGAAGCCGTACAGCGCGGATCCGTAGGCGACGGCCGCGACATAAGGCTGCGAGTACCCGTCGGCGGCGACGTCGGCGCCGGCCAGCCGCGCAACGCGGACGCCCGCGTCGGCCACGCCGTAGAACGGTGCCCACATCAGGGCGCAGCCGATCGTCGCGAATGTCTTCCGGCGTCCCGTGGCCGTCGTGTCGTTGAGAAACGTCTCTCGAAACCCCGGCAGCCGGGGCCCGGCGGCGTCGGCGAAGTGCCGGTATTCGTTGTCGAACGACAGGTCGTGATCGAACCACAGCGACCGCAGGAACGAGAAGTACTCGATCTCGTCCGCCGCATAGATCCGCGGCGTGACGGCTGGCAGCGACAAGGTGAAGGCCAGGACGAGGAGCAGCCCGGTCCTGCGGCTGAAACTCACAAGGGTTCCGTGATGTGTGGAGTTACGGAAGAGCGCGGGACGCGCCCGGCCCGGTCACGGACCGTAGAGAGTGTAGCGGATTATCTCGGCAAGGTCGAAGCCCGCATGGCTGACCATCGGGGCGCCGACGCTCCGGCGGACGAGGTAGATCGCGCCCCAGAAAGCGCCCAGCGTCGCGGTCGTGACGGCCGCGTCCCAGCCCTGGATGACGTGGCCCGCTCCAAAAATGAGGCTGAACAGGACCAGGCCGAGCGGGCCGCCGCCCAGGTATTGCTCGAATCGATGCAGGATGAACGCGCGTTGCACCTCCTCGCGGATACCGCCGCTGATGATGGCGACCACCGCGAAGAGCAGCGCATCCGCGCGGGAGCGAATGAGCGCTTCGAGCGGATTGCGCGCCACGTTGTGCAGCGCCGGTGCGAAGTGCTGCAACAGGCCCAGGACCAGCGTCGCCAGCAGAAACACGACCGGAACGAGCAGCACGCCCGTGACCGCTTCCCGCCACACCGGCCGGCGGCCCCACAGCACATCGCCGGGCCGCTCGCCGTGCAGGACGAGGAACCACAGCACGAGGCCGACCAGCAGGATCGCGTCAGAGAGGGACAGCGCGACGACAAACGTCACCGAGTAGGAATGATCCGGGGTGAACGGCTGGATGCCTGCCAGGGCGAGGACCTGGGCGATCAGGATCTGGGTCGGGAAATCCGAGCAGACCAGCACCTCGAAGAGGGCGCCTGCCCGCGCCGTGAATGGCACCGTGGGGCGGGGGACCGGGGGCACCGGCGCTGGCGCCGGCAAGGCCAATCCACCCACGGCCGGCGTTGGTTCTTCCTCTGCGTCCTGCTGCACGCCCGATTATCGATCGGCCGCGATGCGCACCGTTACCGGGGCGAGCAATTTCACCGTGACGGCACTGCCCGAGGGGAGGCGCACTTGCTTGCCCCGCGTGCTCAACACGACCGCCGTGCCCGCGCCGCCGCCAATGGCTCCTCCTGCCAGGGCGCCCTTCTTCCCGCCGAGAATGCCGCCGAGGATTGCGCCACCGGCCGCCGGCGCGCCGATTTTCAGGGCGTCGTTGCGCTTCGTACCGGGCGCCTCGACGGCGACTGTCCGTGTCTTTACCCGGTGATCATCGCCGCCAACCACGAGCGTATCGAACCTGAAGGCGACCGCCGCCCGCCCGCTGACCCTGCCCGAGCGGCGCGCCTCGGTGACGACGCCTTTGAGCGCGCTGCCTGCTGGAGCGGCCTCGGCACCCTTGACCAGGACCGGCCTGGCCAGCGACGCCTGGATGCGGTCCTCCGCGCGACTCGTGTCGGAGGCCACCGCGGTGTCGAGGCGCACGTGAAGGACCGTGTTGGCCGGGATCGTCACCTCACGGGAGGCTGCTCCCGCTGGCGGTTGGGGCTCGGTGCTCGCAGGCGCGGGTGCGGGTGACGGCGGCACCGCGGTTGCCTGCTCCGCCGCGACCGAGGCGACCTCACCGCGGGGCACGGTCTTCCATTCGCCGCCGTCAGTTGGATCCACCACGAGCGCATCAGGCTTGGTCTGCACGAGCCGTCCACGTACAGACGAGCCGTCCTTCAGGGTCACCGTGACCTGGGTTCCCGGCTGCATCGTGTCGGCCTCGGGCGCAGGGCGTGCGCACGCGCCGAGAAGAGCCAGAACAAGAAAGAGAAGGACGGTGGGCGGTGTGAGAAATCGTCGCATGGGACCTCCTGCGGTTTGGCCCGTGCAACTTGCGCGCCGGCTCAGCCGCAGTCGTAATCGCCGGATTTTGCAGGAGTTGTCGGCGCTCGAGGTCTAAGCAAGGTGCCCCGGGCAGACGCCGAGGCTGAGCTGGACCGTGTAAAATTTACCCCTTACACTGTGGACAGGCGCCCGGCACGCGCAAACTTCTGGCCCAGCGTCCTTTATCGGAGTGCCCCGCATGACGGATGCCGACGAGCGTTCGACCGCCGTCGAACGCGTGCTCATCGTGGAAGACGACCCGGCCACGCGTGTCGGGCTCGTTGAACTGCTGCGCACCTGGGGGTTCCTGGCCGACTCGGCGTCGGACGGCGAGGAAGCGCTGCAGCAGGTGACCACTTTCCGTCCTGCAATCGTCATCACGGATCTGGTCATGCCGAGGATGGACGGCCTGCAGTTGCTGCGCGCGCTGCGCGAGCAGGCCAGCGACGCGTCGGTCGTCATCCTCACGGCACAGGGGACGGTCGAAACGGCGGTTGAGGCCATCAAGGTCGGCGCCTACGACTACCTGACCAAGCCGGTCGATCCCCAGCGGCTGAGGATCCTGCTCGAGAAAATCGTGGAGCGGCTGGAGACGCTGCGCGAGGTCAAGACGCTGCGCCGGCAGTTGCGCGACCAGGGCAGCTTCGGCCGCCTCGTGGGCAACAGCGCCGCGATGCGGAAGGTCTACCAGGTGATCGAGCAGGCGGCGCCGACCAACGCCTCGGTGTTCATCACAGGGCAGTCGGGGACCGGCAAGGAACTGGTGGCGCAGACGGTCCACCAGCTCAGCCCGCGCGCCGCCTTCCCGTTCGTCGCCATCAATTGCGCGGCGATTCCCGAGACGCTGCTCGAGAGCGAGATCTTCGGCCACGAAAAAGGCGCGTTCACCGGCGCCTCCGAACGCCGGCAGGGTTGTTTCGAGCTGGCCGACCGCGGCACTCTTTTCCTGGATGAAGTGGCCGAGATGACGCCGGCGACCCAGGTGAAACTGCTGCGCGTCCTGCAGGAACGGACGTTCCGGCGCCTGGGCGGACGCCAGGAACAGAAAGTGGACGTGCGGGTGATCGCCGCGACGAACATGGACCCGACCCTGGCGGTCCAGCAGGGGAAGCTGCGCGAGGATCTCTATTATCGCCTCAACGTCTTCGGCATCTCGCTGCCGACCCTGGCCGATCGCCGCGAGGATCTGCCGCTGCTCGTCCAGGCGTTTCTCAACGAGTTCAATGCGCACAACGGGAAGGCGATCGCCGGGGTGAGCCACGACGCGATGCGCGTGCTCGAGCAGCACGCCTGGCCCGGCAATGTGCGCGAAGTGCGCAACGTCATCGAACGGGCGACGATTTTGGCCGATGGCCAGTTCATCGAGCCCCGACACCTGCCGCCCAGCCTGACGAGCGCCGGCGAGACGGCGCAGCCGAAACTGGAACTGGCGCCGGGCACGACCGTCGAAGAAGCGGAGCGGCGCCTGATCCAGATGACGCTCGAGCACACGCGCGACAACAAGACCCGCGCGGCCGAGATCCTGGGGATCAGCCTGAAGACGCTGCACAACAAGTTGAACAAGCTCCGGCTGCGCCGCCGCGAGGAACAGACGGGTGGGTAGTGCTATGTGCTTCGTGCTGGGTGCAATGTGCGTCGTGCGGAGTGCGTCGTACTGAGTGCAAGGCCGCGCGACGCGCATAGCAGCACCGAGCACGTAGCACCGAGCACGTAGCACCGCACGTAGCACCGAGCACGTAGCACCAAGCACCTTTGCCCATGCGCATAGGCATCAAGGCCAAGCAGGTCGCGGCGGTCACCTCGATTGTCGGGTTGACGGTGGTCGCCCTCAGCCTGCTGCAGATCGCCTCGCTCGCGCGCGTCAGCGTGCAGGAGAGTCGCGAGCGCGCGAACATCCTCATCAACGCGATCTTCCACCGCGCGTTCCAGGTCGTCCCGCACAGCGCGAACCCCTACGAGGCGTTGCGTGACGACCCGGGCCTGCGCTCGATTCTCGAGTCGAGCAACTACTCCAAGGGCATCACCTATGCCGCCATCGTCGACGTGTCGGGCGTGGCCATCGCGCACAGCGATCCGACACAGGTGGGCAAACGCCTGCCGCCCGCCGCGGACCTGAACACGCTGCTCGCCAGGAACGGCCTCGACATCTACCAGGCGGTGCGGAACTCGGAACAGACGCTCGAAGTGCGCGAACCGCTGCTTCTGTCCGGTGCCCAGTTCGGCTCGATTCGGATCGGGGTGTCGACCTTGCTCGTCCGGGAGAAGGAGCTGAACGGCGCGATCCGGTCGGCGCTCATCACGGCGCTCTTCGCCCTGGTCGTCTCGACGCTGGTCGCGATGTCCCTCGCGCAGCTGCTGCTTCGCCCGATCCACGTGATTCGCGGCGCCCTCAGCCGCCTCGGGCAGGGGGAACTCGGCGTGACGGTCGACATGCCGCAGCGCGACGAGTTCGGCGAGCTCGGGTCGTCCTTCAATACGCTCAGCGCGCAGCTGTCGGCCGACCGCACGAGCCTGGTCGGGGAGAAGGCGAAGCTGGAATCGATCGTGGACCATCTCGAGGACGCCGTCGCCATCTTCAACCCGGAAGGCGAGCTGCTGTTTGCGAACCCCGCGATGCGGGCGACGCTGCCATCCGATCCGTTCGCGCGTCCGATCGACGATGTGCTGCCGGCGGGCCACGCCTACCGGCAGGCGGTCGAGGCCACGCTGGCGAACCGGCAGTCGCACGGACCGATTTCCGCGCTCATGCCGGACGAGGGCCGCGAGGACGCCGCCGAGCGGGGCGAACGCCTGATCATGACGCACGCCATCAAGGATCTCGGCGATCGCCTGGTCGGCGTGATGCTGGTCGCCCGTAACCTGGACTACCTCTCGCGCGTGCAGTCGACGATCAACTACTCGCGCAAGCTGGTGGCGCTCGGCCGGCTGTCCGCCGGCGTCGCGCACGAGGTGAAGAACCCGCTCAACGCGATGACCATCCACCTCGAGCTGCTCAAGCAGAAGCTCTCGGCGGCCAAGACCGCGGCAGAAGCCGCGCGCGTCCTGGCCGGGTCGGCGCCGACCGACGTGCCCGCGGCGGTGGCGGACGGGGTGCTGGCGGCGCGCTCGGCTGAAGTCGACGGGGCGCTCGAGCACGTGAGGATCATCACCAACGAGATCAAGCGGCTCGACGAGGTGGTCCAGGGCTTCCTGAAGTTCACGCGGCCGGAGGATTTGAGGCTGCAGGCGGTCAGCGTCCGCAGCCTGGTCGACGAGGTCGTGCGGATCGTCGAACCCGAAGCGGCGGCCTCCGGCGTGCAGGTCGAGATCGACTGCCCGGACTCGGTGCCCGACATCAGCGGCGACCCCGGCATGCTGCGGCAGGCCCTGTTGAACCTGGCCATCAACGCCTGCCAGGCCATGCCGGAAGGCGGCGTGCTCAGGATCGCCTGCGGGGCCGCCCGCGGCCGGCGCGTGGAAATCAAGGTCGAAGACAACGGCGTCGGCATCAGCCCGGCGAATCTCGAGCGGATCTTCCACCTGTATTTCACGACCAAGGCGCAGGGCAGCGGCATCGGCCTCTCGATGGTGTATCGCACGGTGCAATTGCACGACGGCGACATCGACGTGCAATCGACGCCCGGTAACGGCACGACGTTCCGGCTGTTGCTGCCGCAGCTGTGAATGTGAACTGACGCTGAGGTGCGGGGTGTGGGGTGCGAGGTGCGGGAGTGCGACGTGCGGGGTGCGAGGTGCAGCCCGCGGTCCCGGGCGAGCCGAGCCACCGGCGAGGGCCGTAGAGTCAGGACAAGCGGCAGGCACCGAAACCCGCGGCTGAGGCCGACAGCACCATGGCGTGGGGATGGGGGCGACACCGAAGTCACCACCCCGCGCCGTTCGCAGGACGTTAAGCCGAAGTCGCGCGTTTGCCGAGGACTGGGCCCAAGCGGTGGGCCGGCTCGTACGGGACCGCTCTCGGACTTCGGACGCGTGATCGATCCAAAGTGAGATAATGGGCGCCATGGGACGTCGTGCGGTGCTCGTCGTGGTCCTCGCCTTCGCGCTGGCCGCCTGCGCGAAACAGCGCGTTGTCACGCAACCCGATCTGCCGCCGCTCGCGCCGCCGCCGCCGCCCGCCCGCGTCGTCGCGCCGCCCGATACGGAGGAGCCGCCGCCGGCAACCGCTCCCGAGCCCGATCGCAAGCCCGCCCGTCGGGTCGCGCCGAAGAACGACAACACGCAGAACCCTCCCAAGGTCGAGCCGCCCAAGCGTGACACCCCCAAGCCCGATACGCCGGTGCCCCAGGTCGACCCCGTTCCGCCCACCACCTTGCAAACGGCGAAACCGGCGACCCAGGCCGAGATGGAACGCCAGTCGCGCAGCCTGCTTGCGCAGGCCGCACACGACCTCGGCCGTGTCAACTACGGCGGCTTGAACGTGGACGGCAAGAGCCAGTACGACACCGCGAAGCGGTTCATCGAACAGGCTCAGCAATCGCTCAAAGAGCAGAACTTCGTGCTGGCGCGTGCACTGGCCGACAAGGCGGCCACCATCGCCGGCGTGCTCGTCGGGCGCTGACGGCCGGGCTTCGGCAGGCTGTTGGTCGTCCGCGTGGAATCACGTGGCGCGCGGCCTTCTCACCCCCTGTCTCAAATTCCGCCGGTTGAGCGAGATCCCGGGGCGCCGGCAGGGCGTCCGGGTGGTACCGCGCTTGCTCTGGAAGGGGGTACCACAAGATGGCCTTTCTCCTCCGAATCACGGAGGAACAGGTCCTGCCCATTCTCCCTTCCACTGAGGCGGGGGAGGCGCTCAACAGGCTCCCTCCCGCCGACCCGCCACGCGACGCGTCAGGCACCTCCGGTCCTTGCAGAATTGAAACAAGTGTGGCTAAAGCGAATGATTAGCGAAAACACGCCAGTTTCGCCAATTTATGCTACCTATTGCGCTTGCCCTAAAGTTGGAACACAATATCTAGGGTATCGCCCTTGACAAAGCCGAGTTGCCCGGCGCATAGTGACGACCTTCGCGCGGACACGCGGATGGGCGTTTGCGCCTTCGATTTCCCCTGGGAACCTGGGTCCGACCTCGTGCCGGAGCTCTCGGTGACAGCCTCACAGACGAACCCCCCAGCCGCCCCGTCGGGTGGCACTGAAGCAATCGGGCAACACGAAGCTTCTATCCCCGGGTGTGTGCGCGCACCGCTCGGCCCATCGGAGGAGAGCATGCACAGAGGCCTCGCACAGGATGCTTCAAGTGTCGGGCAGCAGACGCTTCAGGACCATGGTGCGCACGGGCCGCGTCCGGTCATCGCGGAGACGCCCACGCCGGCGGGGCTCGAGTACCAGCGGGTCTTTACCGTGGCCGGCCGCGACCCGTTCGACGAGGTGCAGTGGGAGCTGCGCACCGCCGTCATCAGCAACGACCGCGGCGACGTGGTGTTCCAGCAGGCCGACGTCGAGATCCCGACGTTCTGGTCGCAGCAGGCCACCAACATCGTCGTGTCGAAGTACTTCCGCGGGCCGCTGAACCCGACCACACCCGGGCAGCGCGAATCGAGTGTCCGCCAGCTGATTGGCCGCGTGGTCACGACCATCGGCACGTGGGCGCGCGCGCGCC
The DNA here is from genome assembly GCA_003170135.1 of Acidobacteriota bacterium. Taxonomy (GTDB): domain Bacteria; phylum Acidobacteriota; class Vicinamibacteria; order Vicinamibacterales; family Fen-181; genus Fen-181. Next base: position 27,131 of record PMZR01000016.1, on the reverse strand, counting down.
ACTACTTTGCGACCGAGGACGCGGCGCAGGCGTTCTGCGACGACCTGAAGCACCTGCTGCTCTATCAGAAGGCGTCGTTCAACAGCCCCGTGTGGTTCAACTGCGGCATCGAGGCGACGCCGCAGTGTTCGGCCTGCTTTATCAACTCGGTCCATGACACGCTGGATTCGATCCTGTCGCTGGCGCGGACCGAGGGGATGCTCTTCAAGTTCGGATCCGGCACCGGCACGAACTTCTCCAGCCTGCGGTCGTCGAGGGAATCGCTGGCCGGCGGCGGCACGGCGTCCGGTCCCGTGTCGTTCATGAAGGGCTACGACGCCTTTGCCGGCGTCATCAAGTCGGGCGGCAAGACGCGGCGCGCGGCGAAGATGGTCATCCTCAACGCCGAGCATCCCGACATCGAGGACTTCATCACCTGCAAGGTCGCGGAGGAGAAGAAGGCCTGGGCGCTCATGGACGCCGGCTACGACGGCTCCTTCACCGGGACCGCGTACGGGTCGGTGTTCTTCCAGAATTCGAACAACAGCGTGCGGGCGCCCGACGACTTCATGCGGGCGGTGCTCGACGGCGGGGACTGGCAGACCCGGGCGGTGACCGACAACCGCGTGATGGGCACCTACAAGGCCGCGGGCCTGATGCAGCAGATTGCCGAGGCCACCCACGTGTGCGGCGATCCGGGGATGCAGTTCGACACGACGGTCAACGAGTGGCACACCTGCCCGGTGAGCGGCCGCATCAACGCGTCGAACCCGTGCTCGGAGTTCATGTTCCTGGACGACTCGGCGTGCAACCTCGCGTCGATCAACCTGATGAAGTTCGTCGACGATCGCGGCGAACTCGACCCGGTCGCGGTCCGCGCCGCCGTTTGCACCCTCATCACCGCGCAGGAGATCATCGTCGGCGACTCGAGCTACCCGACCAAGTCGATCGAAAAGAACAGCCACGACTTCCGGCCCCTGGGGCTCGGCTACGCGAACCTCGGGGCGCTGCTGATGTCGCGCGGGCTGCCCTATGACAGCGACGCGGGCCGCGGCTACGCGGCGGCGATCACGGCCCTGATGACGGGCGAGGCCTACGCGCAGTCAGCGCGGATCGCGCGGGACCACGGCGGCCCGTTCATCGCGTTCGAGAAGAACCGGGAGCCGTTCCTGCGCGTCATGGGCAAGCATCGCGACGCGCTCAAGGACGTCAACGCCGCGCACGTGCCGGCCGATCTGATGGAGATGGCGCGCCAGTCCTGGGACGAGGCGATCGCGCTCGGCGAGGCGCACGGCTACCGCAACGCGCAGGCGACGGTGCTCGCGCCGACCGGCACGATCGGTTTCATGATGGACTGCGACACGACGGGCGTCGAACCGGACATCGCGCTGGTGAAGTACAAGCGGCTGGTCGACGGCGGCGTGATGAAGATCGTCAACCAGACGGTCCCGGCGGCGCTCGCGCGGCTCAACTACACGCCGGCCCAGATCCGCGCGATCATCGAGTACATCGATCGGAACGAGACGATTGAAGGCGCCCCGCACCTGCGGGAGCGCGACCTGGCGGTGTTCGACTGCGCGTTCAAGCCGGCCAGGGGCCAGCGGTCGATCCACTACCTGGGCCACATCCGGATGATGGGGTCCGTGCAGCCGTTCATCTCGGGCGCGATCTCGAAGACGGTCAACGTGCCGAAGGAGGCGACCGTCGAGGACATCTGCCAGGCCTACATCGAGGCGTGGCGCCTCGGCGTCAAGGCGATTTCGATCTACCGCGACGGCAGCAAGCGGACGCAGCCGCTCAACACGTCGAAGCAGAAGGACCAGGCGGTCGAAGCCGTCGTCGAGAAGGTGATCGTGCAGCAGCCGGTGCGCCGGAAGCTGCCGGACGAGCGGCGGGCGATTACGCACAAGTTCGAGATCGCCGGCCACGAGGGCTACATCACCGTCGGGTTGTACGAAGACGGCAACCCGGGCGAGATCTTCCTGGTCATGGCGAAGGAAGGATCGACGATTTCGGGGTTCGCGGATGCCTTCGCCCAGGCCATTTCCTACGCGCTGCAGTACGGCGTGCCGCTGCAGGTGCTGGTGGACAAGTTCAGCCACGTGCGGTTCGAACCGTCGGGGATGACGCACAACCAGCAGATCCGGTTCGCCAAGTCGATTGTCGATTACGTGTTCCGCTGGATGGCGACCAAGTTCCTGTCGACCGAGGAGCAGTTCTGGGCCGGCGTCAACAGCCTCGAGGGGAACGGCGAGTCGCACCAGGAGTGGCCCGAGCAGCTGAAGCTCACGCCGGTCGCCGCGGGCGGTCCCGGCGAACGCAGCGCCACGGCGCCCTACGCGGCGATCCAGAACCAGGAGGACGCGCCGCCGTGCGCCATCTGCGGCGCGATCATGGTGCGCAGCGGCAGTTGCTACAAGTGCGTGAACTGCGGCAGCACGAGCGGCTGCGCGTAGAGTAGTGCTCGGTGCTGCGTGCTAGGTGCTAGGTGCTGGGTGCGAGGTGGCTCTGGAGCTGACGCAGCGAGCGGCATTTCTTGGCGCGGCGCCGAGCGACAGCGCCGCGCCGTATTGCCCGTAGCACCTCGCACCTGGCCTCTGGCACTCAGCACTGCGCAGGTCGCACTGCACGTCGCACCGAGCACGTCGCACTGCACGTCGCACGTCGCACGTCGCACTGAGCACGTAGCACCGCACGTCGCACTTCGCACCCCGCACATCGCACCCAGTACTTACCCTCCCCCATCCGCCTTCGACCGGACTCTCGCTCCCTCCGCCCGCGCGCCGAAGTGAGCCAGTCCCACCAGCACCAGCGCGTATCCCGCCCGCACCAGCTGCGGCGCGGGCGCCACCGAACCGGCGATGTGGAAGTCGCTGTAGATCGACAGCGCCTGCAATCCCAGCAGCGCGCCGATGGCCAGCGCCAGACCGCCCGGGATCACGACGCGGACGAACGCGGCGGCAAGCAGCAGGATCAACCCGAACGCGACGAGCCCCAGATCGACCAGGACTTCTCCGCCCGAGCGCCCCAGCAGATCGATGAGCCCGGCGACGACCGAATAGGCGCCGTAGATGGCCATGCCGAGCGTTGCCGCGGACAACATCCTTCGAACCCCTCACTGATACGATGCAATCTGAAGATTAGACACCGCGTGCGCCCGGTTGGGTTCCGCTCCAGGCACGTGATCATTGCGGCATCGGCGAAATCTGCGTAATCTGCCAAGATATCCGTGTGCGCCATCTGCGGCTCGAGCCCATGCGCCAGCAAGTCCGAATCCACGGCCGCGTGCTCAGCTACCTCGACTCGGCCCCGTCTTCGTCGGGTACAGCGCATGCCGCCCAGGCCCCCCGGATCGACGCCACGCAAGCCCTCATCAGGCAGAATGTCCTCGCCTTCATCCACGCGTTCCCGATGAACGCGAGCATGTGGGAGGCGCAGCTTGCTGCCGCCCCCGCCGGCTGGCGTCTGCTGGCGCCCGACCTGCGCGGGCTCGGACAGTCGGAACCGGGGCAGATGGTCGATTCGCACGCGCCTTCCCTGGAGGATTACGCGGGCGATGTCCTGGCGCTGCTCGACCACCTGGCGGTCGAGCGAGCGGTCGTCGCCGGCCTGTCGATGGGCGGCTACACCGCCTTTGCGCTGCTTCGGCTCGCCCCCGACCGTGTCGGCGGCCTCGTGCTGGCGAACACGAAGGCCGAGGCCGACAGCGCGCCGGCCAGGAACGCGCGGCGCGAGATGCTCGATCTACTGGACCGCCGGGGCGTCGCGGCCGTGGTCGAGCAGATGATCCCCAGGCTGCTCGGTACGACGACCCGGACGAGGCGCCCGGAGATCGAACGCCGGGCGCGCGCGATTGCCGAGGCGAACGGCCCGGTGGGGATGCGCGAGGCGATCCTGCGCCTGATGAATCGGTCCGATGCGACGGGCCTGCTTCCCGCCATCCAGTGCCCGACGCTCGTCATCGCGTCCGAGGAGGACGCCGTGACGCCGGCCGAGGGGGCGCGCGCCATGCAGCGCGCGATCCCGGGCGCTGAGTTCACGATGATTGACCGTGCCGGGCACCTGTCGAGCTTCGAACAGCCTGGTGATTTCAACCAGGCGCTCCATCGATTCCTCGCGACACGTTGCGGAGGTTGACCTGCGTTCGCCCGTTCCGCTCGCCGCCCTCGTGCTCGTCGCGCTGCTCGCCGTGCAGACGCTCGCCGGCGGTGCGCCGCCCGTCGGCGGGACCGGCCATGGCGTGCCGGTACAGCAGCCGGCCGCGGCCCCCGAGGCCGCGCTGCACCGCCCATTCGACCAGCTCCTGGACCTCTACGTGCGCGACGGGTACGTGTACTACGGTGCGCTCAGGAGCGACCGCGCGAAGCTCGATCGCTACCTGGCGTCGCTCGCTGGCGCGGAGGGCGTGGACGCATGGCCGCGCGAGCGCCAGATCGCATTGTGGCTGAACGCCTACAACGCCCTGGTGCTGCAGGCCGTCGTCACCGGGTATCCGATCCGCGGGCACGCCGCGGCGTACCCGGCCGACAGCGTGCGGCAGATCCCCGGCGCGTTCGAGCGCACGGTGCATCGCGTGGCCGGCCGCTCGCTGACGCTCGATGCCATCGAAAAGACCGTGCTGGCGTCCTTCAAGGATCCCCGCGTGTTCTTCGCGCTCGGTCGCGGCGCCGTCGGCAGCGGCCGCCTGCGCAGCGAGGCGTTCATGCCCGGCCGGCTCGAAGGCCAGCTCAAAGACGTCGCGGCCGAAGTGGTCACGCGGCCGGCGCTCTTCCGGATCGACCAGATGGCCAGGCAGGTGACGGTCTCGGCAATCTTCGGCTGGCGCGAAGCGGACTTCATCGCCGCCTACGGCGCGAACGCGGACCCGCGGTTCGCGAACCGCAGCCCGATCGAGCGCGCGATTGTCGCCTTCGCGCTGCCGAACCTGCTGCCGGCCGAAACGCAGTTCGTCAACCAGAACAACTTCCAGGTAAGCTACGGGACGTTCGACTGGCGGCTGAACGACCTGGCGGTGCGACGGTAGCGGGAAGACATTCGGCATTCCATCTTCCACATTCCATATCCGGCAAAGGGCGACTCCATGGACCTCGGACTCTCGGGCAGGAGCGCGATCGTCACCGGGTCGAGCCGCGGCCTCGGCCTGGCCTCGGCCCGCGCGCTCGTGGCGGAAGGCTGTCGCGTGACGATCTGTGCGCGGAACAGGGAACGGCTCGAGGAAGCGGCCGGCGAGCTGGCGCGAATCGGCGTGGTCAGCGCCGTCGAGGCGGACGTGACGACGGCCGAGGGCATCGCACGGGTAGTCGAGGAGACAGTGGCGACCTTCGGCGGCCTCGACATCCTCGTCAACAACGTCGGCCTGGCGCGTGGCGGCACGCTCGAGGAGACGACCGACGCCGAGTGGCAGGAGGCCTTCGACGCGACGCTCGTTCCCGCCATCCGCGCGTCGCGCCTGGCGGTGCCCCACATGCGGCGGCGCGGCGGCGGCGCCATCATCATGATCGCGTCGATTTACGGCCGCGAGGCGGGCGGCCGCATGACCTACAACGCGGTGAAGGCGGCCGAGATCAGCCTCGCGAAATCGCTCGCGCAGCAGCTGGCGAAGGACAAGATTCGCGTCAACAGCGTCGCGCCCGGGTCGATTCTCTTCCCGGGCGGATCGTGGGACCGGCGGCTCAAGGCAGATCCCGCCGGCATCGCCGACTTCATCCGACACGAACTCCCGTTCGGGCGCTTCGGCCGTCCGGAGGAAGTGGCAGACGTCGTGGCGTTTCTCGCTTCAGATCGGGCGAGTTGGGTCAGCGGCGCGAGTATTACGGTCGATGGCTGCCAGTCGAGATCTCTGATCTAGACGCGGCGCCCGCCTTCTTCTCGCGGGTCTGGGAAACGTGTGAGGAAATCGCGGCGCGATGACGGCGTGGACGACCGCTGGCCGCGGCCACCACCTTTCGCGCGCGCCTGGGTCGAACGACCCGGGTGGAGATGCCTTCAGCGCTTTCGTGCTCGGTGAAGTCAGTTTCGGAGCCCGACTCCGAGAGAAAATAGCCACGGCGCCGCACGCGCGGCTCGATTGCGTTCATCTACAGGCCCTCCCATTCCTAGTGGCGTTGTTCACGCTCACCGCAATAGGTAGAATCGTAACGCTCACAGCCGTCACCGTCAACGAGAAATCATCGCCTGACGCGCAAAAAAATCCGGTCCGTCCCGTCACCGATCGAGGTCACCCGTGGACGACATCCGTTCGACCTTTCACGATCTCTACGGCCGTGAACCCGAGTGCAGCGCGACCGCGCCCGGGCGCGTGAATCTCGTCGGCGAGCACACCGATTACAACGGCGGCTTCGTGCTGCCGACGGTCATTCCGCAGCGCACGACGGTCGAACTCGCCCGCCGCCCCGATGGCCTCGTCTGCGCCTGGAGCGCCAACGTCGCCGAGGCCGCCTCCCAGTACCACCTGGGCCACGAAGCGCGTGAGGGCCGCTGGATCGATTACGTGCAAGGGGTCACCTCGGTCCTTGCGGCCGCGGGGCACGCGCTTTGCGGCGTCGACATCCGGATCGACTCGTCGGTGCCGCTCGGCAGCGGCCTGTCGTCGAGCGCGGCGCTCGAGATCGCGCTGCTTCGCGCGCTGCGGTCGGCGTTCACTCTCGACATTGCCGACGTGCCGCTCGCCAGGCTCGGGCAGCGCGCCGAGAACGAATTCGTCGGCGCGCCGTGCGGCGTCATGGACCAGATGGCGTGCAGCCTGGCCGAGGACCGCGTCGCGCTGTTTCTCGACACGCGGTCGCTCGAGTTCGAACGCGTGCCCCTTCCGGCCGGCACGGACCTGGTCGTCGTCAATTCCGGCGTGTCGCATCACGTGGCCGGGGCCGACTACGCGACCAGACGCCGCGAGTGCGAAGAGGCGGCGCGGTTGCTCGGGGTGCCACAACTGCGTGATCTCGACGTGAAGGACCTCGACCGTCTTGCCGGGCTGCCGGACACGCTCCGGCGCCGCGCGCGGCACGTCATCCTCGAGGACCAGCGAGTAGTGGACGCGGTCGCGGCGATGCGGGCAGGGGACCGGCGCCGCCTCGGCGATCTCTTCTACGCGTCCCACGCCTCGATGCGCCACGACTACGAGGTGTCGATTCCCGAGATCGATCTCCTGGTCGATCTCGCGCGGAAAGACCCGCGCGTCCACGGCGCGAGGCTCACCGGCGGCGGGTTTGGCGGGTCGATCGTGGCGCTCGCCGAGGAAGGCACCGGCCGCGAGGTGGGCGAGCGTGTCGTGCGCGAATACGGGGCGAGGACGGGCCGGCAGGCCACCGTCCTGGTGCCCGCGCCAGTGGACCTCGACCCCGACCCGCGGGCGAGGGCGGCTCCTGCCCGCGAACCCTGACGGCATGGAGCTCGTATCGAACAGGTACATTCGCCTGGACGCCCATGCCAGACCTGGCTCGTCTGCTGGAGTTACTGCGGCGCGAGGCGGTCGTCTTCGTCGGGACGCCCGTGCTATCGCTCCTGTTGGGCGCAGTGTGCTTTGCCCTGGGGTGGCTCGCATCACGGTTGGACGTGGATGCCCGGACGACCGCCTTCACTATTCAGAACGAGACCTTGTCGCGCCGGCTGGGCGAGTATCAGAAACGTTTCGGCGAGGCGCCGACAGAACGGAAGTACGCGCAGCTGACGGACGCGCAATTGAGGGTGGAAACCGAGCGGTTTCTCGGCAAGCTGAAATACCTTCACGAACGCATCCGGGCGACTCGTGCGGCGGAAGTGAATCGGCTGATGCGGCGAACCACCCCGGCCGACGAAGGATCCGCCCGTCAGGCATGGCTGGCCGAGATTTCGGAGATGGAGCGCAGATCGAGCGTGGAGCACCTGGAGTTCGTGACGAAGTTTCGCGGCGACGCGCTGAATCTCGGTGAGGAAATCGAACGGCGGCTGCCGCCCGACGAGGTCCCGGCCTCGCGCCGCACGGGGCTGGTCGCCCTGCAGCACGGCATGCTGGTCGGTCCCGATGCCGTCGAGGAGATTATCGCGTCCTTCGACCGACTGGCGAAGCATCTGCCCGAGCCGTGACCTTCGCCCCCGGTTTCAGGCCGCGCTTGGCGCCCCAAATCTTCGCCGGTTCTTCTCCTTTCGCCACTTGATCGAAAGCCCCTCGGCTGGTACCATCCGGGACCATGGCCGAGAAGCGTCGCGACGAGGATCCAGAAGGGAAGCCGAAGGCGATCAAGCGCTTCGGGTCGCACCAGGCGCTCGAGCGCGGCATCCGCCTTGGCGTGCCTGAGAAGGACATTGCGGTCGAGGCCGCACTCGACCGCCTGGTCCCCGGCGACCGCGGCGGCTATCCCGATTCGCCCGATCGCATCGTTACCGCGGTCCGGCGCCTGGAGACGATCGCGGCGCGGTGCGCGCCGTTTCCCGACGATCTCGATCCGCGGTTGAAGTCGGTGCTTCTGGCCCGCGGCGTCGAGGCGCCCTACATCCACCAGACCGACGCGATTGCGCATGCGCTTGCGGGCCGCCACGTCGTCATCACCACGCCGACGGCGTCGGGCAAGACGCTCTGCTACAACGTGCCGGTGCTGCAGTCGATCCTGCAGGATCCGGCTGCCCGCGCGCTGTACCTGTTTCCGACCAAGGCGCTCGCGCAGGACCAGCTCGCCGAGCTCGATCGCCTGTCGCAGGCGCTCGCCGAAGGCGCCGGCATCGACCTGGGCGTGTTCACCTACGACGGCGACACGCCGCAGGACGCGCGGCGCTCGATCCGCACGCGCGCCCACGTGGTGCTCACCAATCCCGACATGCTGCACTCCGGGATCCTGCCGCACCACCCGCGGTGGGCGAAACTGTTCGAGAACCTGCGCTTCGTCGTCATCGACGAACTCCACACCTATCGCGGCGTGTTCGGCAGCCACCTGGCGAACGTGCTGCGCCGGCTGCGCCGCCTCTGCGATCACTACGGCTCGAAGCCCGTGTTCGTGTGCTGCTCGGCGACGATCGCGAACCCGGCGGAGCTGGCCGAGCGATTGACCGGCGAGCATTTCGAACTCGTCGAGCGCAGCGGCGCGCCGCGCGGCGAGAAGCTGTTCGTGTTCGTCAATCCGCCCGTCGTCAACAAGCAACTGGGGATACGGCGCTCGTACCTCGCCGAAACGCGGCGCGTGTCGCTCGAGTTCCTCAAGCGCAACCTCCAGATCATCGTCTTCGCGCAGAGCCGGCTGTCCACCGAGATCCTGACGCGCTACCTGAAGGATGCAGCCGACTCCGCGCCGGGCGCCTCCGACAGCGTGCGCGGCTATCGCGGCGGGTATCTCCCGAAGCGGCGCCGCGAGATCGAGAAGGGCCTGCGCGAGGGCGCGGTGCGCGCGGTGGTGTCCACCAACGCGCTGGAGCTGGGCATCGACATCGGCGCGCTCGATGTCGCGGTGCTGGCCGGTTACCCGGGCACGATCGCGGCCACCTGGCAGCGCGCGGGCCGCGCGGGCCGGCGCACGGGCCGTTCGGCCGCGGTGCTCGTCGCCTCCAGCGCGCCGCTCGACCAGTTCATCGTCCGCAACCCGTCGTACTTCTTCGAGGCGTCGCCCGAGCACGCGCTCATCAACCCGGACAACCTCCACATCCTGCTCGACCACATCAAGTGCGCCGCGTTCGAGCTGCCCTTCGGGCCCGACGAACGGTTCGGCGGGGAAGACCTGCAGGAGATTCTCGGCATGCTGGCCGAGGAAGGCTTCGTGCACCTCGCGCAGGCCGACTCCGGTGCGCCGGCCGATGCCCGCTGGCACTGGACGAGCGAATCGTACCCGGCCGACGCGGTCAGCCTGCGGTCGGTGTCGTCGGACAACTTCGTCGTGGTCGACACGACGGAGGCGACCAAGGTCATCGGCGAGACGGACTTCACCAGCGCCCTGACGACGCTGCATCCGAAAGCGATTTACATCGTCGAGGGCAAGCTGTTCCAGGTGGAGAAGCTCGACTTCGAAGGCCGCAAGGCATACGTGCGCGCGGTGGACTGCGATTATTACACCGATGCCATCACCTACAGCCGCGTCACGGTGCTCGACTGCTTCGCGTCGAGCGGCGAGCACGACGAGGCCGGCGTCGAGGAAGCGGCCGCGGCCGATCCCGGCGCCATCGCCGCAATCGAGGGTGGCGACGCGGCCGCGGCCGATCCCGGCGCCATCGCCGCGCACGGCGAGGTGCACGTCGTCTCGCGCACGGTCGGGTTCAAGAAGATCAAGTTCTACACGAACGAGAACGTCGGCTCGGGCGAGCTCGATCTGCCCGAGCACCAGATGCACACGACGTCGTTCTGGCTGACGATCCCGCGCGAGCTGATGACGGCGCTGCCCTTCGACCGCGACGATCGCCGCGACGGTGTCGTGGGCGTCGCGTTCGCGATGGGACAGGTGGCGCAACTGCTGCTGATGTGCGATCGCCACGACATCGGGATTTCGATCGGCAGCGCGGACGCGAGCGGCGAGACGAAAGCGCTCGGGCGGTCCGGGACCTCGTCCGAGGCGATCGACGCCGATCACCCGCGCGTGTTCGTGTACGACAAGTATCCGGGCGGCATCGGTTTCAGCGAGCCGCTCTTCCGCATGACGCAGGACCTGGTGGACAAGACGCGCAACCTGATTGCCGGCTGTCCGTGCGACAGCGGATGCCCGTCGTGCGTGGGCCCGCTCGGCGACACCGGCCCCCACGCGAAAGAAGTGGCGCTCGCGATCCTCTCGCGCCTGCCGGCTGTCGTCTTCGGCGCGGCAGCAGACGAATTCCCTCCTCCGTCCGAGTGGGCGTGACGTGGCGCTCGATCCTTCTTTCAGGTCGCGCCTTCGAGACGCCATCCGGCAGTCGGTGAGAAATCCGGCCGGCGCCGGGTCGCCCGATGCAGCGAATCCGTCTGAAGCCGGATCCCACGAGCAGCGGGCGGAGCCACGTTACGAGGTCGAAAGCGACACCAGCACGCATGCCGATGCCCAGGCCGCCTGGATTGCCGAACAGCTGGGCGGCTGGTGGCAGCGCGACGGCGCCGGCGTGTGCCTCGTCGTGGATCGGGAGTACGCGGCCGATCGCGCGCACGGCCACGGCGACGTCGGCAGCTACGCCGATGCGTTGTCGCGCCATCACCACGGCCTGCACCAGTTCGATGGCCGGCCCGGACCTGCCGACCCACGCACGCTCTTCAGCGATTTGGACGACTCGATCCCGTCCGATCCGACTTCGGACCTCGGACCTCGGACTCCGGACTACGTGACGTCGTCCCGTGCGACTCCGGACTCCGGACTCCGGACTCCGGACGACCCCGATCAGTTCCTGTTCTTCGACCTCGAGACCACCGGTCTCAGCGGCGGCGCGGGCACGTGCGCGTTCCTCATCGGCTACGGGTGGTTCGAGGGCGCTCGTTTCCGGACGCGCCAGTATTTCCTCGGCGGTTACGGTCACGAGGCCGCGATGCTGCGCATGGCAGGCGAGAAGGTGGCCGGCGCGACGCTCCTCAGTTTCAACGGCAAGACGTTCGACGTGCCGCTCATCGAAGGCCGCTACCTGTTTCATCGCGTTCCGTCGCCATTCGACGGTCTCCCGCACATCGATCTCCTGCATCCCGCGCGCCGCCTCTGGCGCCATCGGCCGGCCGACGCCAGCGCCGCCAGTCGTCCTCGAAATGACGCGTTCGAGCAGTACTTCCGCATGACGAGGCCCGCTGCGGGCAACCGCCGGTTCGATGTGTCGGCACGCGCGGCGAGCTGCGCGCTGGGCGCGCTCGAGGAAGCGGTGCTCGGCTTCCGGCGGACGGGCGATGTGCCGGGCGGGGAGATTCCCGGCCGCTATTTCCAGTACGTGCGGAGCGGCGACGTGCGGCCGCTCGCGCCGGTTCTCGAACACAACCGCCTGGACCTGCTGTCGCTCGCCGCGGTCACGAGCGTCGTGGCGCGGATGCTCGAGGAAGGACCGCTGGCCACGCGCAACGCGCACGAATGCCTGGCGCTCGGCCGGCTCTACGAGCACTCCGGCGCGGGCGATCGCGCAACCGCGTGCTACACGCGGGCAATCGAGAACGAAGACACGCCCGCCTGGCGCGCGGATCCGTTCGTCCAGCGGGAGGCGCTGCGTCGGCTGGCGCTTCGCCACCGGCGCGAGCATCAGTACGACGACGCCGCGGCGGCGTGGCAGCGGATGCTCGATGTGGCGCCCGACGTCGAAGCGCTGCACGCGCTGGCCGTGCACCACGAGCATCGGTCCAAGGATCTTTCGACCGCGCGGGCGCTCGTCCTGCGCGCGCTCGCCGCCACCGGCGATGGCCGCCAGGAGGAGTCACTGCGCCATCGCCTGGCTCGTATCGAGCGCAAGCTAGCCGTTGGCAGTTAGTGGTTGGCAGTTGGCAGATGGTAGTCGGTAGTCGGAAACCGATAGTCGCCGTCAGAGGTTGCGTGCATGGCGCCCCGCCATGCGGACGCGGGCGTCAGAAGTTGCGCGCGTGGCGCAGGACTTCAGTCCTGCGACCCACGAGCCAGGCCCTCACGGCATCACGTGCGCCCGATCCCACCGATGCTCGCGCAGCGCCCGATACAGAGCCTCGGGGAGGCGCGTCCCGTCGCTCGCCGCCAGGTTGCGCTCCACGTGTGCTGGCTTCCGCATGCCCGGGATCGTCGTCGTCACGGCCGGGTGCTGCAGGATGAAGCGCAGCGCGAGTTCCGGCAGATCCATGCCCGGCGGGACGAGCGCTCGCAGCCGATCCACCCGCTGCAGGGTCGCCTCGAGATTCTCGCGGGTGAAATACACGTTGCGCCAGTCGCCCTGCGGCCACGTCGATTCACGCGTCAGCGTGCCGGTCAGGCTGCCCTCGTCGAACGGGACGCGCGCAATCACGGCGACGTGCTGCTCCTCGCACGCCGGGAACAGCGCGTCCTCGGGCGCCTGGTCGAAGATGTTGTAGACGACCTGGACGGCGTCGATCGCGCCGGTGCGGATCGCCTCGACGCCGTTCCACGGTTCCCATCGATTCAGGCTGATGCCGAACGCGCGGATCTTGCCCTCGCGCTTGAGGTCCTCGGCGACCCGACGCCACCCCTCGTCGGCACTCCACGCGTCCGACCACACGTGCAGCTGCTGCAGGTCGATCGTCTCGACGCCGAGGTTCCGCAGGCTCTTCTCGGTGTATTCGCGAACGTGGTCGGGTGGGAATGTGTCGGCGAGCGTCGAATCGGGCCGCGCGGGCCAGCGCATGTCCTTCGGCGGCACTTTCGTGGCGACAAAGAGGCGCCGGTCGCGACGGGCCTGGATCGTCCGGCCCAGCAGTGTCTCGCTGTGGCCGTTGCCGTAGACCCAGGCGGTGTCGAAGAAGTTGCAGCCGCGCGTGATGGCCGCGTCGAGCGCCTGCAGGGACTGCTCGTCGTTCGAGCCGGTCCAGCCGCCCATGCCCCACATGCCGTACCCGACCTCAGCCAGGTCCCAGCCGGAGCGGGGAAAACGCCGGTAGCGCATGCGGGGAGTATAGCGCGCACGGCACCACGCGGACTCTGTCGCGCAGAGTCCGCATGGCCGCGCACGAGGTAGGCGACTACGGCTTGGCCGGCTGCGCCGCCGCGGTGGCGGCTGCCTGTTTCGCCTTGGCGGTGGCGGCCGCCTGCTTGCGGCTTTCTACCGTCTGGGCGCCGAACTTCTTGGTGAAACGCTCGACGCGGCCCTCCGTATCGAGCAGCTTCTGGCGGCCCGTAAAGAACGGATGGCAGTTCGAGCAGATTTCGAGATGTAGCTCCTGCTTGGTGGAACGTGTCTTCCACGTCGCGCCGCAGGCGCACCGGACCTCGACCTCGTGGTACTTGGGATGAATGCCTTCCTTCACACCTGGCTCCTTCATAGCGGACGGAACCACTTATTCTAGCAGGTCACCCCGAATCGGCCAAATCGCTCCCGTCACGGCCGGCTCGAGGGTATCATCAACGGCCACGGAGGATGCGCCTTGAAGCGAACCACTCGACGTGCAGGCTCGACCGGCCACAAAACGCCGCCCGACCATGACCACCACGACCATCCAGGCCAGGACGAGGCGGTCGAGTTCCACCTGTCGAAGGCGACGGCGGCCGCCGTTGACGCCGCGCTGAAGGGATTGACCAAGGCGCAGAAGCAGAGGGTCCTCGGCGCGATCGACCGGGCCGCCGAGGAGTCCGGCGAGAAAGTCGGGCGATGGGTCGAGCACAACGTCGTCGGGAACGCGAACGAACTGCTCGCGTTCATGACGCCCGCGTGCGTGAGGGAAGGGCGCTGGAACGACCTGCGCGCGATCTGGACATTCCTCGCGCGCCTGGAGGTGCCCGTCGACCACGGACGCCTCGCGAAGGCCGTCGAAAAGGAGCACGGCCCGGAACTCGCGGAACGCTATCGACAGGCCGCCGGCCAGTTATGACGGGAATCGCATCCGGCGAAGCAACGCGGTAAACCTCGGTGCCCGAGGGCGCCGAGGACGCCGAGGACGCTCGGAACCTCGCCCGCCATCGCGCGTCCCTTCTCGAGCATGGCGATCGCCGCTCCGTACATCCCTTTCAGCGAATACGCCCGCCCCATGGACGTGTACGCCTTGTAGAAGGATGAATCGAGTTCGGCCAGCGCCCGGTAGACCGCGATCGCCTCGTCGTAGCGCCGCGCGAGCGTGAGCAGGTAGCCGCGGCCTTCCTGGATGATGACCGACAACGGGTCGAGCTGGCGGGCGATCTCCATCTCTTCGGCGGCCTCGTCGAAGCGGCCGTGGAGCGCGAGGAGGTCGCCCGCGAGCCAATGGTGCGCCGTCGCGTACCCGGGCCCGAGTTCGATCGCGCGGCGGTAGAGCGCTTCCGCTTCCATCCATTCCCAGTCGTAGGTCCCGTGCGGAAGTGCCCGGCCGACTGTCCCAACCGCCTGCTGCTCGACAGCCTGCTCATCCACCTCAATGACGACCATCACTGGAGCCGCGAGCGGATCGCCGACTGGCTGGCGGGCGGGGAGCAAGCGCGTGAGGCGGGGAAATGAATTTACGCGGGCGAAACGTGCCCGTCATCCTGATGTTACGTGGGGCCGCTACTCTCGAAGCATAGCAAGTCACTCTGGAACGTCGGAGTCGCCCGCGACGGATGTTCGCGGCTGATTCCGGCGGATTGCCCGGCCGCAACCCCCTCGGACGTCGGACGTCGGACGTCGGACTCCGGACTTCCCTCACTTCCCCCCGTTCGTCATCGCCGCCAGGAACTCCGAGTTCGTCTTCGTCTTCCCCATCTTCGACAACAGCAGTTCCATCGCTTCGGGCGGCGACAGCGGGTTCAGGACCTTGCGCAGGACCCAGATCCGATTGAGATCCGCCTTCGGCAGCAGCAGTTCCTCCTTGCGGGTGCCGCTTTTCGCGATGTCGATGGCGGGGAACACGCGGCGGTCGGCCAGCTTGCGGTCGAGGTGGATTTCCAGGTTGCCGGTGCCCTTGAACTCTTCGAAGATCACGTCGTCCATGCGCGATCCGGTGTCGATGAGCGCGGTCGAGATGATGGTCAGCGAACCGCCGTCCTCGATGTTGCGCGCCGCGCCGAAGAACCGCTTCGGGCGCTGCAGGGCGTTGCTGTCCACGCCGCCGGAGAGGATCTTGCCCGACGGGGGCGAGATCGTGTTGTAGGCGCGCGCCAGCCGCGTGATCGAGTCGAGCAGGATCACGACGTCTTTCTTGTGCTCCACCAGGCGCTTCGCCTTCTCGATGACCATCTCGGCCACCTGTACGTGGCGCTGCGCCGGTTCGTCGAAGGTCGAGGAGACGACCTCGCCGCGCACGGACCGCTGCATGTCGGTCACTTCCTCGGGCCGCTCGTCGATGAGCAGCACGATCAGGTACACGTCCGGATGGTTCTTCGCGATGCTGTTCGCGATGTTCTGGAGCAGCATCGTCTTGCCCGTGCGCGGCGGCGAGACGATGAGGCCGCGCTGGCCCTTGCCGATCGGCACCATGAGATCGAGCACGCGCGCCGACAGGTTGTCGCCCTCGGTTTCGAGCGCGAACTTCTCCTGCGGGTAGAGCGGCGTGAGGTTCTCGAAGAACACGCGGGTGCGGATTTTCTCGGGCGGCTCGAAGTTGACCGCCTCGACGCGCAGCAGCGCGAAGTAGCGCTCGCCTTCCTTCGGCGGCCGGATCTGGCCGGACACCGTGTCGCCGGTCTGCAGGTCGAAGCGCCGGATCTGCGAGGGCGAGACGTAGATGTCGTCCGGGCCCGCCAGGTAGTTGTAGTCCGGCGCGCGCAGGAACCCGTACCCGTCGGGCAGGGTCTCGAGCACGCCCTCGGAGAAGAGCGCGCCGGTGCGCTCCGCCCGCACGCGCAGGATCTCGAAGATCAGTTCCTGCTTGCGCATGCCGGTGGCGTTCGGCACCTCGAGCTCCCGCGCGATGTCGGTGAGCGCCCGGATGTTCATGTCTTTCAGCGTTGAGAGTTCTACGGGCGGGACGGCGGCCGGCTGGCCGTTGTCGACACTACCCACGACACCATTTGTCTCCACAGATCTTCCATTCCTTCGCCGGTCACGGCCGATACGGCCAGCACCGGCTGTCCAAACAACTGCTCGAATCGGTCGAGCGCCTTGGCGCGCTCGTTGCGCGACAACTTGTCGATCTTGGTGACGACGACGAGCGGCTCGAACTGGCGATCGCGCAACCATCGCGCCGTCGCCAGGTCGGCCTCCATGCCGGGATGCCGGGCATCCAACGCAAGAAGGACGCCAATGGGGGTCTCGCGAATGACCTCGGAGGTCGTCCGCGGCCGCGCGGCCCGGGCGAAATACAGGCGCGCCATCGTCTCGAACTCGGCGCGCGCTTCCTTGCGTGCGTAGCCGTACCCCGGCAGGTCCACAAGGTAGAACGGGCCGGTCGGCGGCGTGACGACGCGGTAGACGTTGACCAGGCGCGTTTTGCCGGGGGTCGCGCTCGTGCGCGCCACGGGGTGTTTCACCAGCCCGTTGATGAGCGCCGACTTGCCGACGTTCGATCGGCCGACCATCGAGAGCTCGGGCACGCCGGCGTCGGGCAGATCGCCCGCGCCGGTGCCGCTGCGCACGAACTCGACGGAATCGATTTTCAATCCGGGTATCGACAGCGCCCGTCCGAACCCCGCGGGCGGCCGTAGGGGGTCACCAGTCGACAGTCACTCGTCGACCGTCATGTCACCACGGTCCACGGTCAACGGTTGATTGCGAACGGCTTCAATGCGTGACCGTGTCATCCGGCTCCACGTCCACGGCGGCGACTTCGGTGCCGGCGGGCAGGTGGGCGGGCAGCGGCTCGGTCAGCGCGATCTTGAGCACTTCGTCCATCGTCTCGACGAGGAAGATGTTCAGGATGTCGAGGACGTTCTTGGGAATTTCCGCGAGGTCTTTCTCGTTGTCCTTCGGCAGAATGATGTTCTTCAAGCCGGCCCGGTGCGCCGCCAGCACCTTCTCCTTGACGCCGCCGATCGGCAGCACCTTGCCCCGCAGCGTGATCTCCCCGGTCATGCACACGTCGCGCCGGGACGGGATGCGCGCCAGCGTCGAGACCAGCGCCGTGGCCAGCGTGATGCCCGCCGACGGCCCGTCCTTCGGGATGGCGCCTTCCGGCACGTGGATGTGCACGTCGCTGTGGCGGTGGAAGTCCTTCGGGATGCCGAACTCCTCGGCCTTCGAGCGCACGTAGCTCATGGCCGCCTGGGCCGATTCCTGCATCACGTCGCCCAGCTTGCCGGTGAGCGTCAGGTGGCCCTTGCCCGGCATGAGCGTCGCTTCCGTCACCAGGATCTCGCCGCCCACCTCGGTCCATGCCAGCCCGGTGGCGATGCCGATCTCGTTGGTCTGCTCGGCTTCGGTCGGGCGGAAGCGCGGCACGCCGAGGTACTGCGTCACCTTGTCGGAGCCGATCTCCTCGGAGAACTCGCGGCCGTCGGTCACCACCTTGCGCGCGATCTTGCGGCAGATCGACGAGATCTCGCGTTCGAGGTTGCGCACGCCCGCTTCGCGCGTGTAGCGCTGGATGATCGTCTGGATGGCGTCGTCGCCGAAGGTGACGTTCGCCTTGGTCAGCCCCGTGCCGACCACCGATTTCGGGATCAGGAAGCGCTTGCCGATCTCGGTCTTCTCCTGCTCGGTGTAGCCGGGCAGCTGCAGCACTTCCATGCGGTCCCGCAGCGCCTGGGGCACCGTGTGGAGCACGTTCGCCGTGCAGATGAACATCACGTTCGACAGGTCGTACTCGACGTCGAGGTAGTGATCGAGGAACGTGTGGTTCTGCTCCGGGTCGAGCACTTCGAGCAGCGCCGCCGACGGGTCGCCCCGGAAGTCCATCGACATCTTGTCGACTTCGTCGAGCAGGAACACCGGGTTCATCGACCCGGCCTTCTTCATCATCTGGATGATCTGGCCCGGGAACGCGCCGATGTAGGTGCGGCGGTGGCCGCGGATCTCGGCCTCGTCGCGCACGCCGCCGAGCGACAGGCGCACGAACTTGCGGTTCATCGCGCGGGCGATCGACTTGGCGAGCGAGGTCTTGCCCACCCCGGGCGGGCCGGAGAAGGTGAGGATGGTAGCCTTCGGCTTCTTGACCAGCGCGCGCACGGCCAGGAACTCGAGAATGCGCTCCTTGATCCGATCGAGCCCGTAGTGATCCTCGTGCAGGATTTCCTCGGCGCGTTTCAGGTCGCGGCTCTCGCGCGTCTTCTTGTGCCAGGGCACGCCGATCAGCCAGTCGAGGTAGTTGCGCGAGACCGTGGCCTCGGCCGACATCGGCGGCATCGTCTCCAGGCGCTTCAGCTCCTGGACCGCCTTCTCCTCGACGTCCTTCGGCATCTTCGACTGCTCGATCTTCTTCTTGAGCTCGTCGATCTCGTTGACCTTCTCGTCCTTGCGGCCCAGTTCCTTCTGGATCGCCTTCATCTTCTCGTTGAGGTAGTACTCCTTCTGCGCCTTCTCCATCTGCTTCTTGACGCGCGACTGGATCCGGCGGTCCACCTGGAGCTTGTCCACCTCGACTTCGAGGATCGACGCGATGCGGTTCAGCCGCTCGAGCTGCGAGATCATCTCGAGCAGGTTCTGCTTCTCCTCGACGCTGACCGCCAGGTGCGCGGCGATCGTGTCGGCGAGCTTGCCCGGATCGTCCACGCGCACGGCCGCGATCATCGCGTCGTAGTGCAGGTTGTTGGACAGCTTGACGTACTGCTCGAAGAGCGCCACGACGCGGCTCATCGCGCCCTCGACGTCGCCGCTCAGGTCACGCTGCCGGGCGATCACCTTCACGACGACGCGGTAGAACCCCTTGTCTTCCTTCCACTCGACCGCCCGCGCGCGGTCCACGCCCTCGACGAGCACCTTCACGTTGCCGTCGGGCAGCTTCAGGCTCTGGACGATGTTGGCGATGCAGCCCATCGAGTAGATGTCGGCCGGCGCCGGATCGTCGATGGCCGCGTCGTGCTGCGCGGCCAGGAAGATGCGCTTGTCCTTGAGCAGCGCGTGTTCGAGCGCGCGCGTCGAGGCGGGCCGTCCGATGACGAACGGCATCATCATGTGCGGGAACACGACAACGTCGCGCAGCGGGACAATCGGGATCGTTTCGTAGACTTCCATGGATTCCTGGGTCTGTGGTCCGAACGGCTACGAGCCCGGCTGGCCCGCGCGTCCGGACACGGGCGTTGCGCCTGATGGCCGCGGGGTGCCGGCGCCCTTCTCTTCGATTATCGGCTGACGGGTGGCAAGACTCAAGCCGTCGCGCGATGCGTGCACGCGCTTGCGCGCAATTGCGCAAGGGTGACCGTCCGGGTCGCCCCTACCCGGCTTTCTCCATGAGGGTGATCGGCTGTTCCTTGGCCTCGACCACCTCACGCGTAATGACGCACTCGCGGACCTTCTTCTGGTTGGGCAGCGTGTACATCAGGTCGAGCATGAGGTCTTCGATGATCATGCGGAGGCCACGCGCCCCGATCTTGCGCTTGAGCGCCGACTCGGCGATGGCGTCGAGCGCGTCCTCGGTGAAGCGCAGCTTCACGTTCTCGTACTCGAACAGGCGCTGGTACTGCCGCGTGATCGCGTTTCTCGGCTGCGTGAGGATCTGGATGAGCGCCGCCTTGTCGAGCTCGTGCAACGTGCCGACCACCGGCAGGCGGCCGACGAACTCGGGGATGAGCCCGTACTTGATCATGTCCTCCGGTTCGACCTGCTCGAGCGTCGTCCCGATTTCCTTCTTGCTGAGCGGCTTCACGTCGGCCCGGAAACCGAGCGTCTTCTTGCCCGTGCGCCGCTCGATGATCTTGTCGAGGCCCACGAACGCGCCCCCGCAGATGAACAGGATGTTGGTCGTGTCGATCTGGAAGAACTCCTGGTGCGGGTGCTTGCGGCCGCCCTGCGGCGGCACGTTGGCGACCGTGCCCTCGAGGATCTTCAGGAGCGCCTGCTGCACGCCTTCGCCCGAGACGTCGCGCGTGATCGACGGGTTCTCGTCCTTCCGGCAGATCTTGTCGACCTCGTCGATGTAGATGATCCCCTGCTGGCACTTCTCGATGTCGCCGCCGGCCGCCTGCAGCAGCTTCAGGATGATGTTCTCGACGTCCTCGCCGACGTAGCCCGCCTCGGTCAGCGTCGTCGCGTCGACGATCGTGAAGGGGACCGAGAGCAGCTTGGCCAGCGTCTGCGCGAGCAGCGTCTTGCCGGTGCCCGTCGGCCCGATCAGCAGGATGTTCGACTTGCTGAGCTCGATCTCGTTGCGGTTGCGCGACTGCTTGACGATCTCGATGCGCTTGTAGTGGTTGTAGACGGCGACCGCGAGCTTCTTCTTCGTCCGCTCCTGCCCGATCACGTACTCGTCGAGGAACTTCTTGACTTCCTGCGGCGTGGGCAGCGACGAACGGACGCCTTTGCTCTCGAAGCGGTTGTCGTCGGCGATGATGTCGTTGCAGACCTCGACGCATTCATCGCAGATGAACACCGTCGGCCCCGCGATCAGCTTGCGGACGTCGTTCTGGTCCTTGTTGCAGAACGAACACCGCAGCACCTCGGACTCGCCGTTCTTCTTGACCATAAGCGAAACCCTTACACGCGCTTCCAGATGACGTCGTCAATGATACCGTATTCCTTGGCCTGCTCCGCCGTCAGGATGTAGTCGCGCTCGGTGTCGTCCTGGATCCGCTTGAGCGGCTGCCCCGTGTGCTTGGCCAGGATCTCGTTGAGGCGCTCGCGCGTCCGCAGCAACTCGCGGGCATGGATGTCGATGTCGGTCGCCTGGCCGCTGAGCCCGCCCTGAATCCACGGCTGGTGGATCAGCACGCGCGAGTTCGGCAGCGAGAACCGCTTGCCCTTGCCCCCGCCCGCCAGCAGGACCGCCGCCATCGACGCCGCCTGCCCGAGGCAGTAGGTCTGCACGCCCGGCCGGATGAACTGCATCGTGTCGTAGATGGCCATGCCCGCCGTGATCGATCCGCCGGGGCTGTTGATGTAGAGGAGGATGTCCCGTTCGGGGTCTTCCGCCTCGAGGAACAGCATCTGCGCGATGACCAGGTTGGCGATCTGGTCGTCGACCGGCGTGCCGATGAAGATGATGTTGTCGCGCAGCAGCCGCGAGAAGATGTCGTAGGCGCGCTCGCCCCGGCTGGTCTGCTCGACCACCATCGGCACCAGCTGCATCCGCAGGTCGGGAAGTGCTGTCGGCATAGAGAGGTGTCGTCGAAAGGCGATCCGCCCATCGCCGGTTGTCGGATAGTCGATCGGCCGCGGGTCGTGCCGGCCGAGCGTGATGGTGCTGGAGTGTGGGCGGCAGGCTACGTTCGATCGATGGTAGCACACGCCAGCAGGAAGTCAACGGCCTTCTCCCGCCGCAACCCCGCGTAGAGCCTCGAGATCGCGCCTTCTTTCTCGAGTTGCGCGCGCACGGCCTGCACGCTGCGACCCGTGCGCTCGGCGTAGCGCGCCATCTCGCCCTCGACCTCCTCGGCCGAGACCGCGAGTGTCTGCCGGCGCGCCACCTCGTCCAGCACGAGCGCCGCGCGCACCGCCTCTTCGGACGGCCCGCGCTGGCTCTTCCGCATCTCCTCCCAGTCGATGTTCGCCCGCCGCGGATCCACCTGCTGTTCGAGCAGCCGCCGCACGAAGTCCTCGATGCGCCGATCGATCTCGCGCTCGACGAGCGCGCCCGGCACCTCGAAGGTCACCCGCCCGGCCAGCTGCTTGAGCAGCGCCGCCCGCACCTCGCGGTCGGCGTCCTGCTCGGCCGCCTGCGCCAGATCGCCGCGGACGCGATCGCGCAGCTCGGCGAGCGTCGTGAACTCACCCAGGTCCTTGGCGAACTCGTCGTCGAGGGCCGGGATGACGCGGCGCCGGATGGTCTTGACCTCCACCGCGTAATCGACCTCGGTGCCGGCCAGTTCCTTGATCGCGTAGTCGGCCGGGTAGCGCGCGGTGAAGTTCTTGTGAGCGCCCGCCGCCAGCCCCGTCAGCGCCTCGTCGAATCCCGGCGGGTTCACGGCGGCGCCAATCTCCACCGACACGTTCTCGTGACGGTCCGCCTCCTCGCTTCCCGCCGTCCGTCGCTCGAGATCCACGACGACCGTGTCGCCGGTCTCGATGCTCCGATCCTCGACCGGCTCGTAGCGGGCGGCCCGCTCGCGCAGCCGTTCGAGGGCCTGGTCCACCGCCGCCTCGTCCACGTGGGCCGCCGGCCGCGTCAGGCGGATTGCCTGGCAGTCGCCGGGGTCGATCGGCGGCACGGTCTCGAACGTCGCCGTGAACTTCAGGGGCTGTCCTTCTTCGACGACCACGTCCCGGATGTCGGGCGTGTCCACCGGCTCGACCCCGCGCTCGCGCAGCGCATTATCGACGGCGCGCGGGATCAGCTCGTGGGCGACGTCGTGCAGGATCTGCTCCCGGAACCGCTGCCGGACCAGCCGCTGCGGAACCTTGCCTGGCCGGAATCCCGGGACCCGCGCGGCACGGCCGTAGTTGCGCGAGATCCGATCGATCTCCGCATCCACGTCCGCGCTCGGGATCTCGACCGTCAGGTTCTTGCGCGTTTCATTCACGTCGACGAACTCTGTCTTCATGAGATTATCGGTAAATCGAAGGGCGTGCTACAGCGCCAGGGCCCTTCCGGGCCTGGCGGTCGCTGGTTTGAACGGGCCGAAACTGGGCGTCCACCTTCGCATGGCCTGCGCGTGGCTTTCCGTGCTCGGCCAGCTTCGGTGGACAACCTTCGCATGGCTTGCCAACCGAAGCTCGCTGAGGACGAGAGCTTCATCCGCAAGCGAGCGAAGGTTGGTGCGAAAGGGGGGACTTGAACCCCCATAGCCTTGCGGCTACCGGATCCTAAGTCCGGCGCGTCTGCCAGTTCCGCCACTTTCGCAGCTAGTGCTTCAACAGCCTAACATCGGGTTCCGGCTCGGTCAATGACGGCTCGACGGTCCGGATACCGCAAGATGTTGCGGGTCCAGGATCCGTATGCTACCATCCGGGCCCGATGAGCTACGAACGCACGGACCTGTATTGCGGCGTCTTCCAGTGGCAGGCCGCTGACGGTCAGGCGCCCGTGATCCGGCCAACGGTTCCGCCTCCTTCGTTCGTCCCCGACCCGCGAACCGGCCGGCGGCTCCGCATTTCGACCATCCAGGCCAGCACGCCCGCGATTTGCCCCGCCTGCTCATGCCGCGCGCACGGCGGCTTCGTGAGCTTCGAAGACGATCTCCGGATCGCCTACGCCTGTCCTCGCTGCATGGAACTGATCTGGATCAAGGGAGCGTAGACACATCTTTCCGGCTGGTCCCGGGTCCCTGGTCCTTGGTCCCTCGTTGCAGTCCCCAGTCCACGCTCCCGACCCCCCAGATTTGTAATCTCGCCCACGGATCTGTAATCGCCCGCGTTCGCCTTCCGTGCATTAGTGGGCAAATCCGGGCAATCAGGGTCGGTACCCGCCTTGCGATTCTCCGCGTCACGGGCACAAACGACGCTCGGTCGTGACACGACGCTTCCGCGTCGTGACAGGCAGGCGTGATTTCCTGCGTCGCGGCCGATCGTGCCCTTCGCCTCCTTCAGTAACGACGCCTGCCGCTTCGTTGCTGGCACCCTCGATTCACTTCTGCAAATACAAGGAGCGTCCATGATGCGACGCCTGACGGCGTTTGTGTTTTCCGGTCTCGTCTTCGTGGTGGGTAGCGCGCACGCCGGCATCATCACGGTTCCAGCGGGCGCGGACCTGCAGGCGGCGTTGAACCAGGCGCAGCCCGGCGACACGATCCTGCTGGCGGCGGGCGCGACCTACACCGGCAATTTCGTGTTGCCCGCGAAGAACGGCACGAGCTACATCACGATCCGGTCGGCGGCGGCCGATGCGAGCCTGCCCGCGGCGGGGCAGCGCATCACGCCGGCCTACGCCAGCGCGCTGCCGAAACTGCAGGCGCCGGCGGGCGCGGGCGGCGCGCCGCCGATTGCGACGGCGCCGTCGGCGAGTTACTACATCCTCGAGTTCCTCGAGTTCCTGCCGAACCCGAGCGGCACCGGCTCGCTCATCGCGCTGGGCAGCGCCGATTCGACGCAGAACACGCTGGCGGTGGTGCCGCACGACCTGATTGTGGACCGGTGCTACCTGCACAGCTACCCGAACGTGCCGCAGTTGCGCGGCATCGCGCTCAACAGCGCCAAGACGACGATCTCGAACAACTACATTGCCGAGATCAAGTATGCGGGGAACGACTCGCAGGCCATCGCCGGGTGGAACGGGCCGGGCCCGTACACGATCGTGAACAACTACCTGGAGGCGGCGGGCGAGAACTTCCTCATCGGCGGCAGCAGCATGTTCATCCCGAACGTGACGCCGACCAACATCCAGTTCCGCAACAACTACGTGACCAAGCAGTTGGCGTGGCGGACGCAGGGTTGGACGGTGAAGAACCTGATCGAGTTGAAGCACGCGCAGGACGTGGTGATCGACGGGAACATCATCGAGAACAACTGGCAGTCGGCGCAGCCGGGCTACGGCATTGTCATCACGCCGCGCAACCAGTATGGCGACAACCTGTGGACGATCGTGCAGCGGGTGACGTTCAGCAACAACCTGGTGCGGCACGTGTCGGGCGGGTGGAACGTGCTGGGGTGGGACGACGAGCACCCGAGCCAGCAGACCAACCACCTGACGTTTTGCAACAACGTGCTCGAGGACGTGAGTTCGAGCGCCTGGGGCGGCAGCGGGCGGATGATGCTCATCAGCGAGACGCCCTACGTGACGGTGGATCACAACACGGCGTTCCACACCGACAGCGCGGTCTACGGGTACAACACGGCGAGCTATCACTTCGTGATGACGAACAACATCGTCAACACGGCGGTGTACGGGATCGTGGGGGACTCGGCGGGGTCGGCGAGCGTCGCGGTGGCGAAGTACTTCCCCGACGGCGTGTTCGCGGACAACCTGTTCGTGGCGTGCGGGGCGCAGTCCTCGTACCCGGCGGGCAACTACTTCCCGGCCAACTACGGCGCGGTGGGTTTCGTGAACCAGTCGGGCGGCGATTACCACCTGGCGTCGTCGTGCCCGTACAAGACGATGGGCACCGACGGCAAGGACCCGGGCGCCGACATCGCCGCGCTCAACGCCGCGCTCGCCTCCTCGACGGCGCCGCCGCCGTCGGATCCGACGCCCGCGCCGGCCCCCGCGCCCGCACCTGCTCCGGCTCCGACGCCCGCACCGGCGCCCGCACCGGCTCCGGCGCCCGCACCGGCGCCCGCACCGGCTCCGGCGCCCGCACCTGCACCGGCGCCCACGCCAACGCCGACACCAGCCCCGGCCCCGCCCGCGTCGTCTCCCATGCCTTCAGCGACCGCGGCGCCAACCGTCGTGACGGGCACGCCGTATATCGCCCAGGACGTCGGGAGCCTCAGCGTGAGCGGAAGCGCAAGTTACGGCAACGGCGTCTTCACTATCACCTCGGCTGGCGCGGACATCTGGGGCACGGCCGATGCGTTCCGGTTCGTGTACCAGCCGCTCGCCGCCGACGGCCAGATCGTCGCGCGCGTGCGGGCGCTCCAAAACACGCATGCGTCGGCCAAGGCCGGGGTCATGATCCGCGAGACGCTTGGCGCAGGCGCCGCGGGTGCGCTGTTGAACCTGACTCCGCACGGCCTCGAGTTCCTGGCCCGTGCGACAACCGGCGGTGCGACCACGGTTGTGGCGAACGGCAGCGGCGCGCCCGGTGTCTGGTTGAAGCTCATTCGCGCGGGCGCGGTCGTCACCGCCTACGCGTCGGCCGACGCCGTGCGTTGGACGGTCATCGGCACGACGAGCGTGAGCGCGGCCGGGAAGGTGTACGTGGGACTCGCCGTGTGTAGCCATGACGTCTATAGGGCGACCACGGCGAGCTTCGACAACGTGGTGATGTCCACCAGCGGCGCCCGGCCCCGGGTGCCGGTTTCGTACACCGCCATTTCGCGGCGCACCAAGTACGACAAGTAATGGTGCTGAAGTCCGGCGGTCCCGCGCCCGCTGCGGGACCGCGGACTTCAGGCAGCACGGGTTCGCCGTGGGTCTTCATGCATCGCCGTGATCACGCCCCGACCGGCCTTCAGCCGGTCGCGATCACGGTTTCAGTCCCGTCGCGTCTCAGAACGGCACGAATTTGCCGGCGCCGTGCGCTCGACGCGCCCATCCATCGCGCGAGACCAGGCCGACTGAGCCGTTTTTGTAATTTCACTTACATGTTTGTTGTTGAGCTGACGCCGTTGGGTGGTCCGATCCTTCGAGAAACCGCCTGAACCGGCGCGGCACTTTCTTTGCCCCCTAGCCCGACCGACGCACGAATCTCCGAGGTTCACGCAGGCGTCGCCCCTAGTCGACCCCTTCCACTCACGAGTCCCGATTCCCTTCCGCTGCGCCCTTGTGCGCGCAGTGGCGGCGCGTTCCGGGAATGGCTCGACGCTCCGGATGCGGCGAGCGAAACCGGTCACCGGTTTCCGGGTTGAGTGTCTGCCTGCGTGGTGATGTCAATCGGTGAGATCTCCGGGACCTGCACGTCGTCTCGCGGGCCGCTGGGGACAGGGGATTGAGCAATGACCCGACGTGTGATGGCTTTGGCGCTCTTCGGCCTTCTGACGGTTGCAACGACCGCTGCAGCCGGCATCATCACGGTTCCGGCTGGCGGGAACCTGCAAGCGGCGTTGAACCAGGCGCAGCC
>PMZR01000089.1 GCA_003170135.1 Acidobacteriota bacterium | reverse complement strand
GCGACGAGCCGGGGAAAACGATCGTGGCGCCCGCCGTTTTCCGGCTTCGTGTGGCCGGCTCGCGCTACCGCGCTGGATCGCCCGCACGCGCCTACGCCGGCGGAAAACGACGGCCGCCACTCCGTTTTCCGGCACTCGGCCGTCCGGCTCACGCGAGGCTCGGGCGGAGCCGCGAGGACTCCCGAGTCAGCGCCCCCCGGCGTCGACGGTCCGGACCACGGCGATTCGGACCGCGGCCGGAGGAGCGAACACGCCAGCGACGGAGCCCTGCGAAGCCGGCGGCGGTCGGTGGCCGGAAGAGGACGAACGGGGCGACGGTTTCCCGGGCGCCGCGCGTAGCGGTCGGAGGAGGCGCGGGTAGCGCAAGCCCGACACCCGCATCCGGAAACCGGCGCCCCGTGAGGACGCTTCCCCGCCGGCGGAGCCGGGCTCCGAACTGGCGCGGTCGCTCCTCCGGCCGCGATGCGGAATCGTGTCCTCTCTTCGGCATCGAGTATCCGACAGGCATTGGGACTATCGACTAACTGTCAACTGAGGACTGTCGACTGTCGATCGACTCCGTCCAGCTGAGCGCCATCCCGACGACCACCACGACGACCGCGCCGACGACGTTGTGCCACAGGAATGAAATGCGGGTGCCGAAAGCCACCGCGGCGACGGCGCACATCCCGGCGATGAGCCCCCAGAACGCGCCGCGGCCCGTGGCCCGTCGCGTGCCGATGGCCAGCACGAACACGCCGAGCAGCGAGCCATAGAAGAACGACCCGAACCGGTTCACGACCTCGATCAACGAGCCCAGCGTCACCGCATAGACCGCCACCGTGCACGCCACCACGCCCCACAGCCCGGTGGCGAGCTTCGACACCCACAGGTAGTGGGCGTCGCTGGCATCGGGGCGCAGGTGGCGCCGGTAGAAGTCGATGACCGTCGCCGTTGAGAGCGAATTGAGCTCGGCCGCGCTCGCGGACATCGCCGCGGCGAAGATGGCCGCGATCATGAGCCCGATCAAACCGACCGGCATCCTCGTCGTCACGAACGTCGGAAAGACATAGTTGACGTCGTTGTAGTTCCGGTCGCCGGTGACGTCCTTGACGAGGCTCGCGGCCTGGCTGCGCAAAGACGCCACGCGCCGGTCGGCCGCCAAAAACTGCGCGCGCGCCGCCTGGTGCGCGGCTTCGTCGCCGGCCCGACTGCTTTGCGCGAAGGCCTCGGCCGCGTCCCGCCTCCCGGCCGCCTCTGCCGTGAACCGCCGCTCGAGATCCGCGTACTCGGCGCTTCGTGCGCTGGCACGCATGCGACCCTCGTACATCGGGTTGAACAGCATCGGCGGCGTCGTGAACAGGTAGAAGACGAAGACCAGGATGCCGGTGACGAGCACCAGCGCCTGCAGCGGGATCTTCACGTACGCGCTCATCATCAGCGAACTGCGCCCGGCATCCACTGATTTCGCGGTGAGGTAGCGCTGCACCTGGCTTTGATCGCAGCCGAAGTAGGACAGCATCAGGAACAGCCCGCCGATGATGCCCGACCAGAACGTGTAGGTCGAGGTGAGATCGAACGAGAAATCGAGCGCGCGCAGCCGGCCCGTGGCCCCGGCGAGGTGGAGCGCCTGCCCGAGGTTCACCCCCGCGGGCAGGCCGGTGACGAGCACGACGACGGCGGCGAGAACGCCGGTGACGATGACCGCCATCTGCTTCACGTCGGTCCATGTCACCGCCTGCACGCCCCCGAACATCGTGTAGATCGCGGTCGGCATGCCGATGGCGAGGACCGTCAACGTCAGGTTCCAGCCGAGCACGATCGAGAGAATCACCGCCGGCGCCGCGATGATCACGCCGCACGACAGTCCGCGCGACCCGAGAAACAGCAGCGCCGCCAGCGTCCGCGTGCGCGCGTCGAACCGGCGCTCCAGGTACTCGTAGGCGGTGTAGACCTTCGCGCGGTAGAAGAACGGGACGACGGTGAACGACAGGATGATCATCGCGATGGGCAGTCCGAAATAGAACTGCACGAATCGCATGCCGTCGGCGTATCCCTGGCCGGTCGTGCCCACCAGCGTGATGGCGCTCAGCTGCGTCGCCATCACCGACAATCCGACGGCCCACCACGGCAGGCTGCGGTTGGCGAGAAAGTAGCCCTCGACCTTGTCGCTCGACCTGGTGCGCTTCAGGCCGTCGTACACGATCCAGATGAGGTAGCCGGCGACCACCAGCCAATCGAGAGTGTGCATGGCGCTATTGGGCTGCGCTCCGACGCTGATCCCGCGGGCGCGACGCGGAGCGACCGCCGTAGTTCTCGCTGATACGGGTCCGCTAGAAATAGGTGAAGTACCGGCCGGCGAGCCACAGCGCGACCAGCACGAGCGCTTCGACGATGAGGGCGCCGGCAAAGAGCCACCGCCGGCCGCCGGTCCGTGTGCCGTCATCGCCTTGCGACGCTGCGGCGCCCGATGCCCCCGCGCGATCGCTGTCCTGACTCATAACGCGCCACTCCTCTCGCGCAACGTGTCGCGGGCCGAGGCCAGCTTGTCGCGCAAGGCCTGCGCCATCGCCATATCGGACGCCAGTCGCTGCCGCGATTCGGCCATCGCGCGCGCCGTCACCGGCGCGGCCGGACCGCCGAGGGTCTCGCGCACGGCGACGAAATGGCCGGCGCCGAGAATCTCGGCCAGGCGCTCGTCGGAATAGTCGATCGGCCGGCCCAGCGTCTTTGTCGCGATCCGCGCAAGCAGCGCGCCGGGGCGTTCGGCGGATCCCTCGCTCTGCGCGGCCACCAGGCGTGCGGCCAGACGGTGCGCCGTGGCGAACGCGAGGCCGTGTTCGCGCACGAGCGTATCGGCCAGCTCCGTCGAGGTGACGCCGTGCGGCGGCACCGCGAGGTCGGCCGTCGCGCCGATGAACTCCGCGCTTGCCATCGCCGCCGCCACCAGCCGCACGGCCCGCGTTCCGTCATGGTAGACCGAGAAGACGAGCGGCTGCAGGTCGTCCTCGGTGTCGACGACATCGGCATAGGGCGTGTTGTGGACGACCAGCGTCACCGCGTGCGCCTGGCCCACCGCCTTGCTCGCCAGGGCGCGGGCGTGCTCGAGGGCGACGGGATTGCGCTTCTGCGGCATGATGCTGCTCGTCTGCACGAACCCGTCGCCAAGCCGCAGCCATCCCAGCTCGACACCCGCCCATGCGAGCCACTCCTGCACCACGCGACCCAGGCCGACCAGCGCGACCGCGACCGCGTTCACGCCCTCGAGCAGGTAATCGGCGGTGGCGATGCTGCCGTAGGTATTCCCGGTCGGCCCGCTGAAGCCGAGCAGCGCGGCGGTTAGATCGCGATCGATCGGGAACCCGGTCCCGGTAATCGCGCAGGCGCCGAGCGGGCTTCGGTTGGTGGTCTCGAACGCCGCCAAAAGACGCGTCGTGTCACGTTCGAGCTGTTCCACGACGCCGAGCAGGTAGTGGGCAACGGTCGTGGGCTGGGCCGGCTGGCCGTGCGTGTGGGCGATGAGCAGCAGGTGGCCCTGGCGCGCCGCGATGTCGAGCAGATGGCCGCGCAGGTCGACCACCGCGGTCAGCACCTGCAGCAGCCACTCGCGCTGCCGCATGCGGTACATCGTCATGTCGATGTCGTTGCGGCTGCGGGCCGTGTGGAGCCGCCCCGCGAGGTCGGCTCCCACGAGATCGGCGAGGAGCGCGTTCACGTAGCCGAACAGATCCTCGAAGCGTCCCTCGTAGGCGACTGCGCCCAGGTCGCGGCTTTCGATGTCGCGCAGCGCGGCGCCGAGCCGATGCGCCTGGTCGCGCGTCACGATGCCGCGCTCGGCCAGCATGACGAGGTGCGCGGCGTGCACCTCCATGAGCGCGCCCGCGAAGAGCCGCCTGGCATCGTCGAAGTTCTCGCTCAGGACGCATGCCGTGTAATCGGATGCGAAGCCCATGGCCGGAGTATAGCTGGCCCGCGGCCCGGCAGGCATCGGGACGATTCGCCGCGCGGGGTCGCCGGCCGAGGGCGAGCGAAGGCGGGCCCCTGGTTTGCACGGTCCCGATGCAGGCATGTTTGCGCTAACCACCATTCGTACGCGTATTTGAGGAGGATCCATGGCAAAGCTCGACTCGCTCAACGACCTGTTCGTCGAAGAACTGCGCGACCTGTACAACGCCGAGCATCAGCTCGTGAAAGCGCTGCCGAAGATGGCCGAGGCGGCTTCGTCTCCGGAGCTGCGAAGCGCGCTCGAGGAACACCTCGACCAGACGAAGAGCCAGATCCAGCGGCTCGACAAGGTGTTCAAGTCACTCGAACTCGCAAAGCGGGGCAAGGAGTGCGCGGGCATCAGGGGAATCATCGAGGAAGGCCAGGAGCTGCTGAAGGAAAAGGCCTCGGCGGCCGTGAAGGACAGCCCCTAGAAGTTGGGAAGGTGTTCCACTTCGCGGCGATGCTCGCGGATGCGTTCGTCGATGAGCGAGGCCGGGGCGGTACTGGTGTAGACGCACACGTGGGGACAGCCCATCGGCGCCTCCAACACGGCCTCGTGCGGGAACAGCATCTCCATCTCGTCAACCGCCTCGCCGATCTCTTCGCTGGGAACGATGCGCACCCGACTTGCGTGCGATGACACGTGCGCCGAGTGCCGCTTGAGAACGCTGCGATCGCCTGCCATCTTCCTTTCCCTCTATGGGTGAATCCCACGGAGGAGAAGTGCAAAAGCGTGCCCTTTTGGCAGGTCGCATTCTGCGGGCATTTGCGCACGTGACGGGCAGTGCAGCGCCCGGCTCACCTGTCGCCCGCTGATGGCGAGCGCCTGGTGTCGGTCGAAATTCACTCGACCATGAGCCCGGCAGATTGTGCTGCGCCCGCCCTACCCCGGCCGGGTCCCCTTCACGACGGGGTTGCCATCCTGGATCCATTGCGGGATGCCGCCCTCGAGCGCCCGCACGTTGGCGACGCCGAGCTTCTTCAGATCCAGCGCCGCACGGGCGCTCGTGTGCTCGGCCGGTCAGGCGCAGTAGGTGACGATCGGCTTGCGCGCGGCCTTCAGATCTTTCGCGTGCGCCGGCAGTTCATCGAGCGGGATCGACACGGCACCGGCGATGTGGCCGTTGGCATACGACGCGGCGTCGCGCACGTCGATCACGAGAATCGCGCCCGCGGCGAGCGCGGTCTTGAACTCGGCCTGCGTGACGCGCGGCGCGGCCGCCAGTTCGTCGGGCTGTGGCGCGGCGGCCTGCTGTGGCACGGCGGCCGCGTGCGGTGAGCGCGCGGCGAAAAAGACGCCGAACGCGATGGGGAGAGCGCAGAGGATCAAGCGGGTTCGCATGTTCGTGTGTGCCTCTCTTGGTTATGATAGCGCTGACATGACCGAATCCAGGGAACGCCTCAGATGACCTGCCGAATCGCCACGCGCCCGCCACGCGGGCCGGTCGAGATGCCGCGCGTTGACGTTGACCCGGACGCGCTGGCGTCGTTCCTCGAGGACGCCGCGCACTACCACGGCGGACACGCCACAGGCGTGGCCGTCGCGCACTCGGAGGGCGAGGTCGCGGCGCTGGTCCGCGGGTGCGCCCGGGTGCTGCCAATCGGCGCCCAGTCGTCGCTCACAGGCGGCGCAACGCCCATGGGCGACGTGGTGCTCACGACCACGCGGCTGGCGGAGATCATCCGGATTGACGCCGACTCGGCCCGGGTCCAGCCCGGCGTCGTGCTCGCCACCCTCCAGGAGGCGCTCGCGCGCGCCGGGCGCTACTACCCGCCCGCGCCGACCTACGATGGCGCCTGCGTCGGCGGCACGATCGCGACCAACGCCTCGGGCGCCGCCACGTTCAAGTACGGCAGCACGCGACGCTGGGTGCAGGCCCTCACCGTGGTCCTCGCGTCCGGCGAGGTGCTCGACGTCGAACGCGGCGAGGTGGTGGCGGACCCCGGCGGGTTCTTCGAAATCGAAACCGCCCGCCGGGTGCGGCGCGTCCCGGTGCCCACCTATCGCATGCCCGACGTGCCGAAACGATCGGCCGGCTATTTCGCGGAGCCGGGCATGGATCTCGTCGATCTGTTCATCGGCTCCGAAGGAACGCTCGGCGTCGTGGTCGAGGCCACGCTCGGCCTCGTCGCAAAGGCGCCGAACACCTGCCTCGCCCTCGTTTCGTGCCCCACCGAGGCCGGCGCGCTGGCGCTGGTGGACGCGCTGCGCCGCGAGTCGATCACGACCAGCCGGACCCGCGATCCGCGCGGCCTGGACGTGTCGGCCATCGAGCAGATGGATCGACGTTGCCTCGACATGCTGCGAGAAGACGGCGAGGACGCGAAACACGACGTGCGGTTCCCGGACGGGACGGCGATGGCGCTGCTCGTCCAGGTGGAGCTTCCCCGTGATGTCACCGGCGAACGGGCGTTCGACGAACTCGCCGGCGCGCGCGACGCGGATGCGCCCGACACGCCGCTCGTCCGCTTCTGCCGCCTGCTCGATCGCGCGGGCGTGCTCGATGACACGGAGATGGCGCTGCCCGGCGATGGCCGGCGCGCGCGGCAGTTCTTCGACGTCCGCGAGGCGGTGCCGTCCGGGGTGAAACGCCGAATCGGCCTCGCAAAAGAGACCGTCGGTGCCTCGGTCGAGAAGACGGCCGCCGACATGATCGTGCCGTTCGCCTGCTTCGGCGAGATGCTGGCGATCTATCACGAGGGCTTCGGGCGCCGCGGCCTGGATTACGCGATCTGGGGACACATCTCCGACGGCAACGTCCACCCGAACGTCCTGCCGCGCAGCATAGACGAGATGCTCGCCGGCCGCGAGGCGATCCTCGAATTCGGCCACGAGGTCATCCGGCGCGGCGGCTGCCCGCTCGCGGAGCACGGCGTCGGCCGCAGCCCGATGAAACAGCAACTGCTGCGCGACCTCTACAAAGAGGCGGGCATCGAGGAGATGCGCGCCGTCAAGCGCGCCCTCGACCCGGAATGGAAATTGTCGCCGGGAGTGTTGTTTGGAGAATAGTCCTTAGTCCTTGGTCCTTGGTCCCTGGTCCCTGGTCCTATCACCCCGCCAGCGCCACGAGCATGCTGGCGGCGGTGCACCCGAGGCCGAGCACGATCAGCGCCGCAATCGTCGGCGCGAGCGGATGGCGCTCGAGCGCGGTCGCATCGAGCGGTTCGCGAGCTGCGCAAAGCAGCAGACCGGCCACGTGGCGCCACGCCAGGAACGAGGCCGCCAGCGCGCCGACGAGCAGCGCCCAGCCCAGCGCGAGGAGCACGAGACCGGCCGCGCCGAACCCGCCGCGGTGCACCATCATGAACAGCACCGACGTCATCCAGACGACCAGCGCGATGACGACGCCCGAGCGGAGGTTCACCAGTTCGCGCTCGCCCGCCTGGCGCAGCAGCTCGAGCCGCATCAGATCTTCGGACCGTTTCCGTTCCTGCTCGATCTGCTCGCGCTCCATCTCGAGGTGGACGCGGTCGCGATCGAAGGCCTCCTTGAGCGCCGACACGAGGACGCCGGCCAGGCGCGCTTCCAGTTGACCGAACACGCGGTTGCCAGAGGTCAGGTCCGGCGGCGGCGCCGCCTCCCCGCCTCCCTCCGGGTCAACGCTGGCCGGTGAGTGAAACTGCCTGGCCGCCTGCCCGAAGTTCGCGAGCGTTTCGGCTGCGCGAAGGATGCGCCCGAAATCCATGTCGTTCCTTCCCGCCAGAGGACCGGCCCGCCGATAAACGCTCCGGCGGCCCTTGGCGTATCTGCAGAAGACGGGATTCGTGTCTCGAGAAAAGAGCGCCCGTCACTTGTCAATCGCCGGGCTTTAAACAAAGATCGTTCCAGCCGGCGCTCGTCTTCCCCCCAGCCGGCCCGTTCACGTCGCATGCCTCGAGGGGCCGCCTGCAGTCGCGGTTGGCCTCGCCGCGTCAACTCAGGAGGGATTCATGCTGTCTCGACGTCTCGCGGCCATCTTCACGATCGGGCTGACGGCGGCGCTGACCGTGGTCACGGCTCAGTCGCCCAGGCCCCACGCTCCCGCGACGGCAACGAGCCATCAGGTCGCCGCCAGGGCCACCATCCAGACGGCCGACCTGAAACATTTCCTCACCGACCTGTCGTCCGACGACATGGAAGGACGCGGCAACGGCCAGGAGGGGCTCGGGCTGGCGGCGGCCTACATCGCCGGCGAACTGAAGGCGATGCACGTGCCGCCGGGAGGCGATCACGGCACGTACCTGCAAAGCGTGAAGCTGAATGGCGCGAACGCCACCAGCCGCTCATCGGTGACGATCGAGGCCAACGGACAGACGAGCACGTTCAAGGACGGCGAGGCGTTCACGCTGCCGAAGAAGGCGGGCGGCAACCAGACCCTCACCTTCAACGAAGTGCAGTTCGTCGGGTACGGTCTGGACGCACCCGACCTCAAGCACAACGACTACGAAGGCAGGAACGTGAAGGGCAAGCTGGTGGTGTGGCTCGGCGCCAACGGGCCGAAGGGCCTCGATCCGCGGACGAGCCGCCGCACCCTGAGCGGCCGCAACCGCTACGCGACCGACACGGCGGGCGCCGCCGGCGTCATCAGCCCGGAGATCGTCCGGACGATCACCCCGGAGATGCAGGCCGCCATGGCGGCGGCGGGCATGCAGGTGCCCGGGCAGCCGGCGCGCGGCGCGCAGCCACCGGCCGCGGCCGCGGGTGGGGGGCGCGGCGCGACTCCCCCGCCGGCCGACATCACGACGACCGAACGGCTCGACAAGCTGATTCCGCCGGCGCTGACGGTGAAAGCGGCCGAAGCCGGCGACGGCTTTTTCGACGCCCTGTTCGCGAACGCTCTGGCGAAGTACGCGGACCTCAAGGCGAAGGCGGCGGCCGGTGACGCGCTGCCGACCTTCACGATCACCGGCGTGAAGGTCACCGTCAACCTGGACGTCACCTACGACATCGTCTCGACGCAGCGGACGCGCAACGTGGTGGCCGTCATTCCGGGCAGCGATCCGAAGTTGAAGGACACCTGCGTCGTGTTCGGCGCGCACTACGATCACCTCGGCTACCAGATGGCCATCCCGCAGTTGAGGGCGGCCAGTGCCGCCCCCGCGGGGCAGCCTGCGGCAACCGTTCTGCCGGGACACGAACGCCGGACGCCCGCCCCGACGGACCGCGTCTACAACGGCGCGGACGATGACGGTTCGGGGAGTGCGGCGCTGCTGGCGCTCGCCAAGACGTTCATCAACGGTCCGAAACCGAAGCGGTCGCTGATGTTCGTGTGGTTCTGCGGCGAGGAGCGGGGATTGTGGGGGTCGCAGTACGCCGCGGACTTCGGCCCGGGGCCGGACAGGGTGGCGGCGGAACTGAACATCGACATGATCGGCCGCAACGAGTGGGACGACCCGAAGCAGTCGAACACGGTGTTCGTCATCGGGTCGGACCGCATCAGCACGGAGCTCCACAACCTGAACGTGGACGCCAACCTCGGCCTGGCGAAGCCGCTGGTGCTCGATTACACGTTCAACGATCCGGCGGACCCGAACCAGTTCTACTTCCGCAGCGACCACTACAGCTTCGCCTCGAAGGGGATCCCGATCGTCTTCTACACGACGGGCGAGCACCGGGATTACCACCAGCTGACCGACGAGGTGCAGTACATCGAGTGGGAGAAGTACACGCGCATCGTGCAGTTGATCTACGACGCGGGACGGCGCGTGGCCAACCTCGATCACTTCCCCGCGCGCGATAACAAGGGCCCGCGCGCCGGCAAGGGGACGGCGGGGAAGATCACGACGAACTGAAGTTGTGCGGAGTGCGCGGTGCTCGGTGCAAGGTGCGGTGCAGAGTGCCCGGTGCGGTCGGATGCGTGGTGCTCAGAGCGGCGTGCGCCCATTTCGCGCATAGCACGTCGGCCCTACGTCGCACCTCGCACATGGCACCGCACTGCGCACTTCGCACAGCGCACCAGGCACTTCTCATGTCATGTCGGCTTCTTTCAGCACGACATCCCAGTGCGCGTCGAGCAGCGCAAAGCGGTGCTGTTCTTCCTTCTTGAATGTCTCCTGGTCGGGGAACATCGCCCGCGCGATGGCCGCCTCCTTCGACGGCGATATCATCACGGCCTGGCTCGGGTAGGTGATCGACACGGCGAACGTCCAGTCCGCCCGCCCGTCGCCGTGGTAGCGGGGCTCGTAGGTCCTGACCGACGAGAACCGGTCCCCCACCTGCGCCCGGAGCACCGGGTAATGGTTCTTGCGGAACAACGCGAGGAACTCGTCCTGGTGACCCCAGCGGACCTTGTAGAAGTACCACACAGTTCGTTCATCTGACGCCATCGCTCACCTGCCCGGCTCCAGGCTCCAGGCTCCGGGCTCCTGATTCCTGACGCCTGATTCCTGATTCCTGATTCCTGACTCCTGATTCCTGAGTCGATCCCCGATCCTCGTCCCCGTCAGCCTTGCCGCCCCTTCGCCAACACGCACACCATCTCGAACAGCAGGTTCGCGGCCAGCAGCGCGGTGATCTGGCCCGGGCCGTCGAAGGGTGGCGACACTTCGACCAGGTCGCATCCGACCAGGTTGACGCCCGCAAGACCGCGCACCAGGCGCTGCGCGTCTTCGCTGGTCAGTCCGCCGACTTCGGGTGTGCCAGTGCCCGGGGCAAACGCGGGATCGACCGCGTCGATGTCGAACGTGACGTAGGCCGCCCCGGCCGCCACGCGCCGGATGTCGCCGATGGTCGCCGCGATGCCCTGCTCGCGCACTTGCACGATGTCCCGCACCGTGATCCCGTGTTCGCGGTGAAACGCGAAGTCGTCTTCCCCGTACATCGGCCCGCGGATGCCAACCTGGATGAAGCGCCGCGGATCGACCAGGTGCTCCCGCACCGCGTGCCAGAACGGCGAGCCGTGGAAATAGGGCGACCCGAAATCCTGGTCCCACGTATCGACGTGCGAATCGAACTGGACGAGCGCCAGCGGGCCGTGCGCGCGGGCGAGCGCCCGCAGGATCGGCAGCGAGATGCTGTGATCGCCGCCCGCGACGACGGGAATCGCGCCGGCCGCGACGACCGCCGTGATCGCGGTTTCGATCGACACGTACGCATGCTCGAGGCTCACCGGCGACGCATCGACGTCTCCCGCATCGACGACGGTGAGGCGATCGAAGGGCGCGACCTTCTGGAAGTAGTTGTACGGGCGCACCAGCGAGGACTGCGCGCGGATCTCGCGCGGCCCCAGGCGCGCGCCGGGCCGGTACGACGTGCCGCCGTCGAACGGGACACCGAGGATGGCGACGTCCACGCCGGCGAGATCGGTGGCGTACGGCAGGCGCATGAACGTGGGCGGCTGGGCGAAGCGCGGCGAGACGAAGGCGTCACGGGGAGGGAACGTCATCGGACGATCTTACCGTTGTCCGGGGCGGGGCTGGCGATCTACGATCGAAGCACACCAGTTTGCAGACTATGCCACCTTCTCCTGCGGGCGGCGTCGGCGCCACGGCCCTTCGCCTCCACCGTTCACTCAGCATCGTCGAATACTTCACGTTCGGCTTCGGGTCCATGGTCGGCGTCGCCTGGCTGATCCTGATGGACGACTGGCTGGCGCGCGGCGGGCCGCTCGGCGCCATGCTCGGGTTCGTCGCCGCGGGGCTGCTCCTCCTGCCCGTCGCGGCCACTTACGGCCGCCTGGTCCGCAGCATCCAGGACGCGGGGGCGGAAATCGCCTACACGGAGGGCGTCTTCCCGTCGGCGGTCAGCTTCGCCGCCGGCTGGACCATGGTGCTGGCCTACGCGATCGTCTGCCCGTGGGAAGCAGTGGCGATCGGCAACCTCCTGGCGCGCGTCTTCCCGGCGCTCAACAGCTACCCGCTCTACGCGGTCGCCGGCAAGACGATCTTCGCCCCGCGCGTGGCGCTCGGACTGCTGCTGACTGGCGTCATCACCGGCATCAACCTGCGCGGCATCCGGCCGAGCGGCGTCTTCCAGGACGCGACGACGTTCGGCCTGCTGGCCGTCTTCGCCGTGTTCGTCGCGCTGGGGCTGACGCGCGGGTCATCCGCGAACCTGCAGCCGCTCTTCGCGCGGCCGGGCACGGCCGGCGCATGGTTGTCGGTGCTGCTGGTGCTGCAGATCGTCCCGTACTTCATGACCGGCTTCGAGTCGGTCGCCAAGGGCTCCGAGGAAGCGCGCGCCGGCTTCGATCCGCGCGGGTTCTCTCGGGCGATGTACGCCGCCGTCGTCGCAGGCGCCTTCTTCTACGTCGCCGTCATCGGCGTTGTCTCGTTCGTCTTTCCCTGGCGAGCGCTCGTCGCAAACCATCTCGGCACCGAGACGGCGTTCGCGCGGGCGTTTGGTTCGCGCACGATTGCGCAGGTGATCGTCTTCGCGGCCTTCCTGTCGCTGCTGAAGGTCTTCAACGGGAACTTCGTCGCGGCGACGCGGCTGCTGTTCGGCATCGGCAGGCGCGGCCTCGTTCATCCGTCGCTCGCCCGCGTCCACCCGGTGCACGGCACGCCGGTGAACGCGATCCTGCTGGTCTCGGGCGTCACGGTCGTCGCGTCGTTTCTCGGCGACGCGGCGCTCGTGCCCATCACGGAGGTGGGATCGCTCGCCGCGGGCGTGGGCTGGCTGTCGGCGG
Source organism: Acidobacteriota bacterium (assembly GCA_003170135.1). GTDB lineage: Bacteria > Acidobacteriota > Vicinamibacteria > Vicinamibacterales > Fen-181 > Fen-181. The sequence goes on along the minus strand of PMZR01000089.1, from coordinate 2,975 downwards.
CGCTGGCATTCCTCGCACGGGAGCGACGTTCCAGGCACCGGACATCGGACCCCGCCCTTCGACAGGCTCAGGGCGTGGTGAGCACGTCGAACCACGGACACCGGATTCCGGACTCCGGACCCCGGACTTCCCTGTGGCTTCCCTGGCTCGCGGCCGCGGTCAGCCTGGCGATCATCCTGATGAAGGTGCTGCCGCCGGTGCCCGGCTCGTTCACGGGCGATGAATGGACGGCGTTGGCGTTGTGGTCGGCGCTGGGGTTGGGATTCTGGATCGCTCGGCGACGGTGACTCGCGAAGGATGTGCTTGGTGCTGTGTGCTACGTGCTGGGTGCAAGGTGGCGCCGAACTGGCTGACCGCGCAACATCACTTAAGTGACGCCGCGACTGAGATGACGCCGCAGCGAAGCGCGCACCGGCACCGCGCACGCACGTCGCACGTCGCACCGCACCGCGCACCTCGCACCGCGCACCCGGCACCGAGCACCCAGCACCAGCATTTCCTACGGCTCCTGCGGTGTCGGCTCCGTCACGCTCTCGACGACCTTCGCGACAAAGACGGCCTCGGGCTGCGCGCCCAGCATCTCGATGCGCTCGTTGATCACGATCTTCGGCACCGCGTCGACTCCGTACTTCGTGATCAGATCCGGAAACTCGTTCGCCTCGATGATCGCCGAGCCGATGTGCTCGTTCTCGAGGGCCATGCGGTTGGCCAGGCTGACCGCCCGGGCACAGTGCGGTCAAGTCGGGGTGACGAACACCTTGATGCGAACGGGCGCGGCGATTGATGCCAGCTCCTGGCGGCTCGCATCGGACAACCCAGCCTGGCCCTTCGACGCAGACACGATGGCGTCGAGCAGCGCGCTGAACTCGTAGCCGGCAGGTGCGCCGTAGAAGCGGATGCCCGTGTCGCGCTCGCGGGCGACCACCGCGATGGCGGGCACGCGATCCACGTCGAAGAGGGCGGCGCCCTCCTTGTCGAGAACGAAGTTGCGCTCGTCGAGCGACAGCTTGTCGGCAAGCGAGGCAATCTCGTCGAGAATCTGGCGCGTCGGCGCGCAGCTCTCGCAGTTGAGCGACTGGGTGAAGAACACGAGGCGGACGGGATCGACCATACCGCCCAGCATCTGCTGAACGCGCTTGCGGTCGGGCTCGGACAACATCATGAGACCATTATGGCATTTCCGATCGGGCCCGATGGTATGATGCGGCCCTCAAATGAATTCACCGCGGCGGCTCCTCGTCGTTGCGGCGTTGCTCCTGCTGGTCGCCGTCTCGCTCGCCTATCTGCCTCACGTAGGCAGGGGATTCAAGCAAGACGACTTCGGCTGGATTGCCTCGAGCCGGGTGCGCCACGCCGCCGACTGGGCTGCGCTCCTCGGCCGCAACGCCGGGTTCTATCGACCAGTCGTCGCCGCCACCTTCGCCCTCGATGAACTCGCCTTCGGCATGCGCCCGCTCGGGTACGGGCTGACCAACCTCGCGGTGCTCCTCGCCTGTCTCGTCGCGATTACCGGCCTGGCCCGTGCGCTCGGGCTGCCGCCGGGCGCCTCGCTCGCCGCCGGCGCCATCTGGGCGCTCAACTTCCAGGGCATCAACATGGCGGTGGTCTGGTTGAGCGGCCGCACCGCGCTGTTGCTGGTGCTGTTTGCGGTGCTCGCCGCCCGTGCGCTGGTGCGCGGCCGCACGATCGCCGCGGCGGCGTTCACGCTGCTGGCCCTGCTGTCGAAGGAAGAGGCGGTGATGCTGCCGCTCCTGTTGTTCGCGTGGGCGGGGCTGCTCGCGCGGGAGAAACGCGGGCACCAGGAATCAGGAGTCAGGAATCAGGAGTCAGGAGCCCAGAGCCCGGAACCCCGTCCGACCTTCGGACATCGGACATCGGACGTCGGACGACTCGGATTCTCCGTGCGCGCGGCGATTCGCGCCACGTGGCCGCTGGCAGTGCCCCTCGGTCTCTACGCGGTGTTGCGGTACGCCAGCGGCGCGTTCGGACCATTCTCGGCGCCGTCGTACTATCGTTTCACGCTGGCGCCGCTCAAGGTGGCCGACAACGTCCTGAAGTACCTCGATTTCGCCGCCACCTGGCCGGTCCTCGTTGTCGTGCTGGCCGCGGGCCTGGCGGCCGTCATTCCCCGGCCGTCGCCGCGGGAACGACGCATCGTCGTCCTGGGCTTCGTCTGGCTGATCGCGAGCTACGCCATTACCGTTTTCCTGCCGATTCGGTCGCCGCTCTACGCGTGCTTCCCTGCGGTCGGCGCCGCGCTTGCCGCGGGTGCCCTGCTCGGCGGCGTATGGGCGCGCGCGACCACGGCCGCGCGTTCGCGCTTGGTCGTGGTGGGCCTGGTGCTGCCCTTCCTGTTGCTGCCGGTCTACTGGAGTCGCAACGTGCGGCACGCGAAGGGCGCGCTGCTCTCGGCGCATTGGCTGAACGACCTCAAGACCTCCGGCGACGACATTCCCGGCGATCACGTCCTGGTGTTGGTGGACGACCGGCAGCTCGATCCCACCGAGCAGCTTCCCGCGGCGTTCGGGATGCTGTTCGAGATCGCCGTCCGCGACACGCTGGGCCGGCCGGTGCGCACCTGGATCGAACCGCCGCCCAACGGATGGCAGACCGCCGGCCTGCAGCGGCCGGACGCGGCGGCGCCGAAGGTGGTATTCGCGTTGAAGAACGGGCACCTGGTGAGGATACTCAGTAAACAGTAGACAGTAGTCGGTAGACCGCGGGAGAGGACAGTCACGCAGGAAGACGAGCAACGCCCGCCGCCTGTCGTCTGTGTGCCGCCGAGCCGTTTTGCCGCGGTGTCGAGCGGCTTGCGGCCTGAGCCGGATTCGGCCTCCGACGAACGCGCAGCGTCGTTCCGCTCCCGCCGTCGCTCACCTCGGAATCGCTCGGCGACCAGGTGCCGCCCTCGCACCCCATCCTTCCGCACGCAGAACCCGCAGGACTATCGGACGTTGCGCGTTCTCAGCCGCGCA
>PMZR01000024.1 GCA_003170135.1 Acidobacteriota bacterium | reverse complement strand
TCACTTTAGCCACGGGCTGCTAGCCGCTCTGGCCGGCGCCGCCCTGTTTGCGCTTGGCAAGTGGGCTTCGCGCAGACCAGCCGTTGTTGCGAACGTCGCTGCCTTTGCGTTGGCGGCCGGCGCTTCGCTCTCGGCAGGCTTTGCCCTGGACCTCTGGGTACAAGCTTGGGCGGGTCGCATTCCGCCCGGCAACCTGATCAGTCCGACTTTCTTCTGGCTGTATCTTGCTGGGGCGGGCCTGGCGGCAAGCTCCACTGCCATGCGGCTCCCCAGCATGGTGTCCGGGCCGTTCCTTCTGAATGCTCTTGTCGCCGTCGTTGGGCTGGTTGTTGACATTCGGTACCTGTTGGTCGCGGGCCCGCTGTTCTTGGTCGGCGTCGGCGTCCATGTGTTCTTGCGGCCATCAATCGAAACGGCTCGAAGGTCGCCGCCTAACCTGACCAGCGGTTGAACCGCACGGCCGCTGCCACTGGCGCACCCCGGCCGCGGGTGCGCTGCAGTCGTTGATATGGCCTCGCATCTGGGCGGTTGTATGGACCGTGACAAACGCCTGATCGCCTTGTTCATCTCCGACTTCAACGCCTGGGTGAAGGGCAGCTACAAGATCGCTGGGTGGCCGGATAGCGAAGCGAGAGACCGAAAGGCCGTGGATGCGCTCGCGCGCGATTCGCATGGCCGGGAACTGGCTATCGAACACACGCTCCTTCAGCCGTTCACCGGCGAAAGAGCGGACGCAGTGCGGTTCCTCAAGTTGCAGCGGCTCTCGACCGACGTGCGGATCTGGCAGAACCGAACTGGATGATCGACCTTGTCTTCAACATCGGCGCGATTCCAAAAGGAGTCGACTGGTCAAGTGTGGCGCGTCGCCTTGAGCGCTGGTTCGTAAGCGCCCGACCTACTCTCGCGGCCGGTCGCTCGCAGCATCAGGTCACGAATCTCCCGTTCCTTTTGGTCGTCACGGTGGCCAAGTCTCCGTTGCCCGACTCGCCTGGGTGTCTGTTCGTGTCCCGCAGCATGCGAAATGAAGGGGTCGAATCCATTGTGCGCAGCGCGCTCGCCGCCAAGTTGCCGAAACTGGCAGCGGCGCCTTCGGATCAACGCATCCTTCTGCTGGAGATGGACTCGCCTGCGCGCGGCTACTGGGAGGTGGGTCAAGCCATCGAAGATTTGCGGGGCCAGTTCCCAGACCTGGCGGCCATATCGTCAATTTGGATTGCGCGAACGGTCGCCTGGGAGTCCGAGAACTACATTGGATTCCACTTGATTTGGCCCCTCGAGGAGGTCGAGCGACACCAGAGATGGTGGAAGGCGATTTCTGACAAGCGGCGTCGGCCGTTCAGACCGGCTTGAGCGAGATAAGCGCCGTTCCCGGACGCGTACTACGTCTTTGGGTGAACGGCCAGCCAGTCGTTGATAAACTCATTGACACTGTCCTTGACCGCCTCTCGAAGGGCACCAAGGCTTTCAGCCGGCTGGATCCCCACCTTGGTCACACCTTCTCACGTAGCGACGAGGACGGCCGCGGATGGCGTGCTGACAAGCCGCGCGTTCTGGAAGATCTGCGCGTTTATCGCGTAGGCGTAGAAATAGCTGACGTGTAGTCCGTCGCCGCTCTTGAACGTACCCACGGTCAGGCGCAAAACAGGCGTGCCCGTGCTGTACTCCGAGGGCGAGAGTACGCGCACGCCGGCCAGCCGAAGCGCGAGCTCTACGTCGGTCTGCATCTGCGCCGGGACCAAACCGTCCTTTTCGGCGTCCGCGCCAATGCCCCTAACCTGCACAGCTACACGAGCCACCCCTCTGAGGGTGTCTGTGCCTCGATCTTGTGCCGCTGCCGGCGGCCCCGGCATCGTCAATACCGCGGCGAGAGCAAAACCAACGACCAACTGCTTCCTAGACATCGTGGCGTCCTCCTGTCGTCTGCCATTCACGCCGCGGTCAGCGTGCCCGCGACGACTTCGGCGAGCTGACGCTGCACGGCCGCCTGGTCGCGCTGGTCCCGGTAGCCGAGCATCGTCTGCAACGTGCGATGCCTCGAGAACGCCCGGATCTGGTCCAGGCCGAGGCCCGCCTGCTGCCCGCGGATGATCGCCTCGGTGATAGCCGTGTGCCGCAGCGCGTGACACCACACGCGCACGCCGACCCGTTCGCCGAGCTCCGCCACGATTCGCAGCACGGAGCGGCTGTGCAACCGCCCGGCGCCGTCGCGGCCGGGACGGCGAGAGCGGCTGACGAAGAGCGGCCCCTGCCCGGTCGCGCCCCGATGCACCTGATACCTGCGGATCGCGGTGACGACGACGACCGGCAAGGGCATCAGTTCGCGCTCGCGCCGGCCCTTGCCCCGGATCCACGTCGCACCCCGCGCCAGGTCCGTCTCCTCGAGGTTCAGCCCGCACAGTTCGGAGACGCGCAGGCCGAGGCAGAAGAGCGTCACGACGATCGCATAGTCGCGCGTGTCCGTCTCCGTGTCGCCGGCCGTCGCGTCGAGCATCCGGCGGACGTCTTCGACGGCGGGCCCGCGCGTGTCGCGGCGGCGCTCGGCCCGGACGCCGGGCACCTCGAGATACCAACCGCCGTGCACGACGCCGAGCATGCGCGCGAGCTTCGAGACGGAGCGGAGAGTTGCGAGCGCGCGGTTGATGCTCGCCGGCGCGAGGTTCGCCTCGAGCATCGACGCGCGGAAGCTGAGCACGAGGCCGTGCCCGCTTGCGCTGTCCTCGCAGAACAGGCGATCGAGCGCAGCTTCGATCGAGAGCGGCGGCGTAATGGCGAGGCCCGCTGAGAGGAACCGCGCGAACGCCTCGAGGTCGTGCTCGTAGCTCCGCATCGTGTTCGCAGACTTGCCGGCGCGCCACGCCTCGAGGATGCTGCGGGCGTTGCGCTGGCGTTCGCCGGCGAGCCACAACGCCGGCGGCAACGTCTCGACGGCCGGGGCGACGAGAGCCAGGGCCGCGGTCATCGCGCACCGCCCGCGAGCCGCATGCCGATCGCGATGCCGAGGTGGAACGCCGCATCGACGCGCGGCGTGTAGGCGCCCGATTCTTCGCTATTCCGCGGGCCGGCGGCGGTTGCGATCTCGTCGAGCACCGCGTAGAAATCAACGGTGTCGCAACCCGGCGCCAGAACTCCGAAAGCGGCGAGGACAGGGAGGGCGACCGCATCGGCGGCCCGCGCGTACTTCACGTCGAGGCCGGCCAGTTGCAGGTCGGCGCCGGGCAGCTGTCGTGCCCGCTCGAGCGCTTCGGCCAGCGGAGAAGGTGCGAGCTTCACGGGGTGTGCGGACTTCGCGCGTTTGGTCGTGTGCGACATACGGCCTCCTCGAGAGGCCGGGGCGGGAGACTGCTGTAGAATGCGTGCAGCCGCTCGACCCGGTCAGGACGGGTTGACGGTTAGGGGCGGTTGCGGGGGCCAACCCGCTTCCGCTCCGCTTTGATGACGCCCTTCTTGTGAAGCCAATCGTCGATCGCGCGGCGGATTTGCTCGCTCTCGAGCACGCCGTCACGCTCCTTGACGGATTTAAGGCCCTCGGCTTGCTGTTCGTCGATCCAGAACGAGTATTTTTTCCGGGCGCTCATTTGTCGTCCAGTGTATAGACATTGGATGGCGCTGTCAAGAGCGGCCGCAGTAATCGGAGGGAGGCACACGTGAGCGCATTCGCTTGGCCCGCCGCGTTTGTGGTCGTAATGATCGCGGCCCTGCTGATCTTTCGGGTACCGTTGGTGCGGTTGATCGACAGAATCCGAAACGTCAACATCGGGAAGTACGGCGGCATTCAAGCCGAGTCGATACCTCCCTCGCAACAATCGAAGGCGAAAGAGGACGCAGCCGCGGCGGGACCCGTGCTGGACCTCGAAGCGGTCGAAGATGAACTCCGCTCAATGGACAACGCTGTCGTGAGGCGGAACGAGCCTCTGGTCCGTCAAGCGATGGAATCCTTGAAGCCAGAGCAACGGGAACGCGCGTTGCTGCGCTACGCGGTGGGCACCACGGTGCAACTGCGTTTTGAACGGAACTACCTAATCATTTGGGGAAGCCAAATCGCCGCCCTGCAATTGCTCAACACGACTGTCAGCGCGACCGTCGAACAGGTACGCGCATTCTACGAGAAGGCGTCTAGCGAATTTTCGGTCGCGTACGCCGCGTACGCTTTCGAGCATTGGTTCAACTATCTGCAGAGCAGCGTGCTCGTGACAAGCTCGGGTTCCGCCGTCTCGATTACGGTTGATGGTCGTGAGTTTCTCAAGTATCTGATCGACCGAGGGTACTCATTGTCGAAGCCGTACTAGATTGGCCGTTCGGCGCGTCAATGGTCCGGGAACCGGACTTATCGGACGCAACCGGTCAGACTGGCTCTTCGGTGCCTACGTCCCACATTTGCATTTGGCGCTCAGTCGCCCTTCGTTCGGCCTTGGAGGCGCGTTTGAACGTGACGGTTGTTTGCACGGGCGCGGGCGGTTGATGATTTTGCCGGTCAATGGGTCCTCGATCGTTTAGGTGCGCGGTATTTCCTCGTTTGCACCGGGAAGCGGAAACGTTTACACTGCCTCGCGAAGGAGATGGCATGGCAAGGGTGATGACCATGCACGCTGGTTGAAGTCATGGACACGAACGAGCGGAACGACGACACCGACCCTGGTTCGAAGCCGGGCGATAAAGCGAAGACAGCGCGGTGGAATCGTCCTGTACCGCCGACGGAAGCAGACCCGCTGAGCCGGCGCGTTTCGCGGATGTCCGCCAGGATTTGGTGGTTGGCGATCTTCAACGCTTTGGTCCTCCTTGCGACATTCCTCGGTTCGGTCTCCGCCTATCTGCAGTGGCGCGGTCTCGCACAGAGCAACGAACTGACACGACATGCTATCAGCCAAACGGAGCGGAATCTGCAGTTGACTCAAGAAGCCGTGCGACAAACGACGAGAACGAACGACATCGCAGAGTCGAGCGCACGGGATGCGGCGCAGCTGGGCACGGCGCAGCTTAGGGTTGCGAGAGATGCAAACGGCCAGGCACGCGCCGCCATGAGGCTTGAACGGCGTGCGTGGGTGACCGTGAAGACCGCGGAATTAGTGAAACCGCCTGCGATGGGCGAAGTTTTCATGGTCCTCCTGAACATAATAAACACCGGCCAAACGCCAGCCAGCGAGGGCATGATAAATGGAACGGTAATCAGTCGTGGCGAGCTAAGCGCCGAGGATCTGAGCGGCCCCGAAGTGGGAAGCGTACCCAGTCGCATGCTCATCGGACCGGGCGTCGTTGTCTCGACGCTACTTACCGCATCTGAGCCAGTCATGCGTCAGAGCCAGATTGATGCGATCTTGAACGGCGCATGGCGACTCTACGCGGTGGGAAACATCTACTACAGGGACGTGTTCGGCGGACGGCATCAGACGAGGTACTGCTTCTCGATCGGAGCCAGCGATTTGCGGTTGAACGTTAGGGCCATGGCTGCTTGCGCGGAACATAACGAGGTCATCGACAAGTGACAGCGTTGCTGCCTACCGTGCTCAGTGGTTCTTCACCGCGCGCTCGGATTACATCTGAGGGGCGGGGCGCGCGAGGAGGTTTATCGGCTGCCTCGCCCGGTGGTAGACTCGGCGCCGATGCCGGATCTCGACGAGGCGGGATGCTGGCGGCTCGCAGTCGCGGTGCTTCGCCAAGCCGTTGAGGACGCCGGCGACGAGCGGCTGCCGGCGATCGACCGCGAGCAGGCGCGTTCGTTCCTTCGGGGCGGTGGGTACCTCCACTTGTAGGCGGCCGTGCTCGGATTGCCGGCTGAGAGCGTCCGCCGGCGATGCCGTCTTTCCTGCGGCCACGCGATCGAGGCTCCCGCTCCGCTACCCGCAAGGGTACCGCCGCGGCTGCGACGCCCGTTGCCTCCCGACTGGCTGCTCGACGACTCTCCGAGCCTTCTGGACACGCCGCCGGGTGGTTGGTTCATCGAACCCGACTTCGATTGAACCGTCGCCAGGGGTGAAGCCCACTTCGTCCCTGAGCGTTTCCAGACCCGCAGCGCCGGGTAGTGGGTCAGTTTGAAATCCATCGCGCCCAGCGTTCATGAGCCAGTCGCGAAGCTTCGCCGTACGGTCTCAATTCACGGAGATCCAACCCCGGAACATTCCGCAGTTCGCCAAGGATGTTGTCAATGGCTTCGCTCGTAGCGTACTCGACAGTACAGGCTGCGCCGTCCATGTGCTCGTATCTGATAGCGGCGCCTGAAGCGTTGGCTTGCGACACTTCCCAAGACAATTCGATGGCTGCTTTTCGCAGACTCTCACCGCATTTCGGGCACGCAGGGCGCATCATCCCTCCCGCGAAACGCCAGCAATGGCCTTCCAGCATTCCAAATGATAGCCGTCGGATTCCGACATGAGCCCAGACGGCATCGCCTGATTGACAACGATCCGTTCGCCCTCCCCATAAGGCTTGCCGCACTGGATGCAGTGACCGTCGCGCCACGCCATGATCGAGCCTCCCGGGATCCCACGCGGGGCCGGTTTCGGAGGCGGAGGTGTTCGGTCCTCCTTCAGCTTTCTAGGGTCATACGGCATCTGCTCACCTCGTGAAGAAGATCGTAGCAGGGAAAGCGGGTCGCGAGCTGCGCAGCTTTATTAGGAAATCCGCGCCGTCTGAAAAGTTCAGTTGAGAAGACCCGCGAGTGACCGATTTTCAAACTGACCCACTACGGACGGCCGCCTGACGCGCTCGCCGATCTCCCCTCCGTCCTCGACGTCCCGCCGGGCGGCTGGTTCATCGAACCCAACTTCGATTGACGGTCAGGAGCGCCACCCGGGCGCGCCTGCAGAGACTTCGGACGCGGCGAGGGGTAGACAGGCGGGCCGCCCGTCCGATGCGCCTGTACGGCCGCTGAGGCGCTCAGGCGACGTGCCAGGTTCAGAGTGCAGAGTGCAGAGGTCGGAGGACCGAGAAGGGAGGTTATCAGACCCAACCCGCCGCGGCCTTCTTTCGGCAGCCAGGACCGAGAGACCACCGCCGCCGTGCCGGGCGCGTTCCGCGTCGGTGGTGGGGCACTACCTGCATCTGGGCGCGGCGGGCCGAGACACATCAGGTCGCGTAAGCCGGGGCCGGCGGCCCGGCGATCTACATGAAGAATGAAGCCGCGCGCTTGCGGCAATGCCACGTAAACCCGTAGAGGGCGGCTACGAGCATAAGACCAAGTGGAGAGAGACCCACGGCGAGAATCGGCGTTAGCGACCATGCACCACGTAACGCGATTTTCTTACGTTTAAGGAGAGCCAGCCCGTAGGCGAGCGCCAATAGTGCGGCGATCGCTGATCTCGCCACTGCTTGCGCTCTCACGGAATCACTGACAGCCGGAGCGAACACCAGCCTCAGAGCAAGAACACCGAAAAAGACGCCGAATAACATGGAAACGCATGCAACAAAGAGGATTCCCAGTGCACCCGGCTGCTCGGCTGCCGCCCTGTCACGGTTAAGGCGCGGTCCGGGTTTCGTCTTATGAGCGAAGTCCCAACCGCACTCACAACGCAGCGCGTTGGCTGGACTCAGCCGTCCACATTCTGGGCACTTGATACTGACGTTCTCGCCGGCATAACCGACCGAATCCGCGCCCGTTGGAGGCGTGGCCAACGCGCTAGCTCTTAATGGGGTCTGTAGATCGCTTGAACAGTAGCGACATTTGACGGCTGCGTCCTGAATCTCCTCCGCGCAGTATGGGCAGCGCTTCATGGTGCATCCCCGAGAACCGCCGGCCACCGAGGCGTCGCGCGCCCGGAGTATACTCCAGATGAGCGTCGGTGTGACCCGGACCGCCGGCAGCGAGCTCCGGGCGCGTCAGATCCAGCCGGCCAACGCCCGCTTTCTCCAACCGGGGCCCAGCTGCGGGCGTGGCAAATTCACTACAAAACGCCACGTTCTGCTACCGACCGCTTCCTGGCGAGAGCAGGACGGGCAAGTGCGTGCCGGCCGGGGGCGCGGTCGTATTCTGCGCCTGTCTATGCCCACGAGCGATGCCCCCTCTGGACGTTGCTGAAGAACGATCGCGCGAAACTCGCGGCGCTCAACCCCTTTCCGGCCCGGCGCGACGCGCTGCCACGGACATGGGGGATGAGACGCCGGGACCAGCGACGACGGGGCTGTGATTGGTCGGCCGGCGCTCCACGTAGATCGCCCGTAACTGCTGATTCCATTGTGACCGTTTTTGTGCCCATCGGTCCCGCAGGGCCATGCAGAACAGTGCGTGTTTATGCGGGTTTCCTGATCAGGACGTGAACTGGCCGGAACGGCAGGTTATGCCTGTGGAATCAGTGGGTTACTTGCGACGTTTGGAGCCGTTCGCAACGCGGAGGTCGGGAGTTCGAGCCTCCTGCCGTCCACCAACCTTCGCTCGCTGGATCGACCGAGCTTCGGTTGGCAAGCCAACCTTCGATGCTGGATCGACCGAGCTTCGGTTGGCAAGCCAACCGTCGATGCTGGATCGACCGACGGTTGGTAACCCAACCTTCGCCGCGAGGCACCGTTCACGCCAGCGGAGGTTGGCCGCCGTAGCCCGTTGAGTGTTTCTGCAGGGCAAAGGTGGACGTCCTGCTGCCTGGCGAGCGTAGACCCCCCCACAGCAATCCCGAGATTTCCGACGCCACTTCCCCGTCCGCTTCCCCACCCACCACCCTCGTCTATAATACCCATCACCTCGTCTGGAGGATCGTCTCCCTGACGTGTCCATGACCTCGCGCTCCGGCAGGACGTAACGGTCAAGATCCGGATCAAGGCCCACTCCTTCGCGGTGTAGAACTCGCGCACGCGATTTGGCAAGCGAGGACACCATGACAGCACCACCAGTGGCCAGGTCTGCGGACAACGTCGCGCAGTCTCGCCAGCTCCCCCAGTCCCCGGGCATACAAGCGTTGGGCGCCATCGCCTTGGCGTTCCTCCTTTACGCGCTGCTCGCGGACGCGGCGATCGAGACGTTCGCGAGCGGCTCGCCAGTGCGGTGGTGGGTCGCCGGCATCATCGTCGTCTACGCGGCAGCGAGCGTCCTGCTGTGGCGGCGCCCTCCACTGTGGGACCGGCTCGGATGGCGGAACCGCGCGGCAGCATCGTTCCTCCTCCTGCTCGGGCTGCTGGCATTCACGGCCTGGCTGCCAGAAGGGCAGGTGACGGGCGTCAAGCTGACCGGGCAGCCCACCTCGGACGTGTTGACGGCGGTCACCGCGGTAGCGGTGCTGCTGTCGGCCCTCGTCCTGCTGCGCGCGCTGAAGTCGACTCCGCTCTGGGCGCGTGCCGCGGTTGGCGTTCTGGCTGCTTATGGCCTCGGCGCGTTCATGATCGGCATCGCGCGCCACACACCGTATTCGGAGATCTTCAGAGGCGCCAGCCTGTGGGTACGCGCGCCGTTCTGGCTGCAGGGCGCGTTCGTCGGAGTATTCGTCGTTGTGCCAGTCGCCATCGGCGCGGAGATGATCGCGCTTGGCCGCCGCATGGCAGCCGGGAGCGCGTGGTCGGGGCAAATGGGCCGCGTCGTCGCGCTCCTGTTGTCGGCGCTCATGGCCGCGCCGGCACTGACACTTCCTCGTTCAGTGCACGGCGTCGCGCTGGCAGGGAGCGCCGCGCGGTTCGCCTTCGCCGACGCCCGTCAACTGGAACAGGCTGCTGCCGAGCGCCTGGTGAACGAACCGCCTGGCATACCAGAGGCCGACCCGGCACACCTCCTTGAGGTGGCCAGCGCCGCCGTCCGTGGCTTCCGTGCGGAGGAATGGGAGGTCGGCGCACTCGCCGCGTCGCTCGGCAATGACCCGGCCGCCGCTTTCGCGTTCGTCCGCGACGCCATCGCCTTCGATCCGTATGCGGGGGTGCTGCGCGGCGTGGAGGGCACTCTGGCCGCCCGCGCCGGCAATGCATGGGACAGGGCCCTGCTGCTCCGGGCCCTGCTCGCCAAGTCCGGGTTCAAGACGCGGCTCGCCTTCGCGACCCTCGACCGGGAAACGGCCACGGGGCTGGTCAAGCGAGCTTACCAGCGACCCGTGCGCAGTCTTTCTGCGGCTGCACCCGCTGGCCTTCTCGCTCATGTGGTGACGGCGGTCGCGGCGAGGGCGCGACGCGACGATGCGGCGCTGCGACTGGCGCTTGGGACCAGGCTCAACGAGCTCGGCGTCGACGAGGTGGACCTGCTGCGGCAGGAAGTCGCCCGGCACGCGTGGGTCCAGGTTCTCAAGGGCGATGCCTGGGTCGATCTGGACCCTACACTCGCCGACGCGCAAATGGGTAACGCGTTGGCTGTCGCGAGCGGTACCGCGGAGGACGTCCCGCCGGAGCAGCAGCAGGCCGTCGTCGTGAGGGTCATCGCGGAGACGCTGGCTGATGAGAAGTTGAGCGAGACGGTGTCGCTCGAGCAAGAGCTGCCAGCGGCCACGGCGGCGCATCAGTACCTGCTCCTCACGTTCGCGCCGCAGGGTGGAGGGGGTGGCCGGCTCATGGAGGGTGCAAAGTCTCCCAGCTCGTTCGTGCCGACTCTTTGCGTGGGCGCCAGGGCGCAGACCGGTCGGACCATCGAGACCACGGCGGCCGGCGGTGGAGCGGGGTTCGGCTCCCTCTTCGGAGGCGACGAATCTTCGGGCGGTGAACTCGCGGGGCTTTACATCGAGATCGAAACGCGCGTGCCCGGTCGTCGGCCAACGCTGGCCAGACACGTGCTGCTCGACCGCGTGCCACCGGATGCGCGGTCCGCGTCTTCTGTCAGCGCCGACGCACTCAAGCGCCTTGCGCCCGACGGCGGCCTCCCGCGCGCGTTGCGGGGGTTTCACCACGTCATGATCTCCACGGGTGGCATCAGTCCCCTCGACATGGCCAGGCTGCGTCTTTCGGCGCTCGATGCGACCGCCGCCGCGCAGCCCCTGTGGGGATGCGACCTCACGCTCGTCGAGGGCTCCGAGCGGCTGGTCGTGCGTGCGCTTGATTCGACGGAGCGAGGGCGCGCGTACGTTGACGAGCCGAGGGTGTTCCTGGGCTCCTGGTTCCCCGATGCAACCGGAACGGACCTGTTGTCGAGAGAGACGGATCTCCTCATCGACTCCGTTCGGATCCTGCTGCCCGAACCGACGTCCGTGCGGAATATGGCCGACAGGCAGCTACAGTACGGCGCCCTCGAGTCCGCCCTGGAGACCGAGACGACGCTACGATTGGCCGCGGCCTGGGACCCGGCCGATCGAACGATCGTCAGCACCAGCCTTGCGATGGGTAGTCAACTGACGGTCCTTGCTCCATCCGATGTCGAACATCTGCCGGCCGGCTCGGCTGGTGCACTCAGGAAGGCCCTTCGCGACGCAGACCTCGCCGTCGTGACTGGCGACGTGGCCAAGGCGACGGCGTGGTGGACGGTCGCGCGGTCTGGATTCGTCCGCGCGATCATGGAGTCCGGGGCTGGCATGTCGACCATTATTCGAACGGGCGGGAATGCGTACAAAGTGGTGCGCAAAGCGCCGGCGAGCAAAGTCAAACCCCGCGGCCACGGCAACGAGTATGGGACCGTGACCAGCGAGGTTCAGGGGGCGGCGGAAGAGGGCGGGGAAGCGGTGGGCGAATTCTTCAAGGACGAGTTCGTCCGGGCAGCGAAGAAACTAGTGGTCTTTTGATGAGGCGACCTGGATCTACGAGAGGGGCCTCATCGACTCCGTACGGGGCTGCCCGAACCAACGTCCGCGCGAGAGGGAGCGCTCCAGTCCGCCCTCGGAAAGAGGCAGCCCCGGCTGCCTCTTCCTGTGTACGGCGTCCTCAGCCTTTGCGAGACACCGCGTGCGCGCGAACGCCGGCTAGCGGGTCGGCTGCGGGGCGAACTGCTTCATCCACTCCGCCTGCCGCTGTTCCATTTCCTCGCGCGAGAGATCTTCCTTGCGCGTCGCAATCGTCCACGTAGAGCCAGAGCGACATCGGTGACCCGCCATGCGCCGTGGGGCCTTTCCCGCCGCCCATCGCGTCGTTCAGCATGATGCGCGAATTGCCGATGCGCAGTTCCGCGTGCAGGATTTGTCCATCGGGACCGGTGGCACGCGCCACTTCTTCGGCACCAAGGGCTTTCTTGTACCAGTCGATCGCCTGCTTCGCGTTGTCGAGGATCAGCTGCGGCGTGACCGTGTGGAACCCTTCAGGGATCGGACTCTTCGCCTTCGCCATCTCGACCTCCTTCACCTTGAAAGCCACCAGACTTGCATTCTGACGGCACGTCGCCGCGCCGTGCAAGCTGATGGAAGGTCGATGGGCTCATCCTTCGCCTCTGTCGGAGCGTTTGTCCTCGGCCGGCCGCGATCAGTGATCGAACCGGTCCGCCGCGTGCGCGATGAGCTGCTCGATCGCGTCCGGATCGGCGGGTTTCGTCAGGTGGGCATCGAACCCGTTCGAACGTGCGCGCTGGCGATCTTCTTCCTGGCCCCAGCCGGTCACGGCGATCAGATACATCGCGCTGCTGTCCGGATTGTCGCGCACCCGCCGTGCCAGCTCGTATCCGTTCATGCCCGGCAGGCCGATGTCGAACAGGCCAATCTCGGGCTTGAACTCCGGCACGCTGGCGAGCGCCGAGACACCATCGTAGGCGACGCGGACCTGGTGCCCGTGGATCTCCAGGAACGTCCTCATCATGTCGGCAGCGTCGGCGTTGTCGTCAACGACCAGGATCCGCCGGGGTCTGCCGGCTGCGGCCTTGAGAGTCCCCCCGACGGCGGCCGTCGCGCCCGCCTGGGCGCGCGGCAGGCGGATGCGGAACTCGCTGCCTTTGCCGAGGCCATCACTGCGCGCCTCCACGGTCCCGCCGTGCAGTTCGACGAGCCCTTTCACGAGCGAAAGGCCGAGGCCGAGGCCCCCGTGCCCGGGCTCCCCCACCTGCGTGAACATCTCGAACACCCGCGTGAGATCGTGCGCGCTCAATCCGATGCCCGTGTCGGCGACGGACACGACGACCTCGCCCTGCACCGCCGCGGCCGTCACCGAGATTCGCCCTCCTGGCGGCGTGTACCGTGCCGCGTTGGTGAGCAGGTTGGTCACGACCTGCGCCAGCCGGTCGGGATCCGCGTCGAGCCACACCTGGTCGGCCGGCAGCGAGACGACTAGCGAGTGGTTCGCCCGCTCGATGTCGGGCTCCGCCGCCTCTGCCGCCTGCTGGACGATGGTGCCGAGATCGACGCGCTGCTTCCGCAGCCGGACCTTGCTGCTGGCAATGCGCGTCACATCGAGCAGGTCGTCCACCAGGTGCACGAGGTGCGCAAGTTGGCGTTCGATGACCTGCCTGGGCTGCGAACCCTCGGAGCGATCGCCGCCCCCGTCGATGACTTCCAGCGCATAGCGAATCGGCGCCAGCGGGTTTCTCAGCTCGTGCGAGAGCGTCGCGATGAACTCGTTCTTCCGCCGGTCGGCCTCGCGCAGCGCCTCCTCGGCCTGTCTGCGCTCGGTGATGTTGTCGAAAACGGCGACGAAATGCCCGGGCTCGGGGCTGTACACCGAGATCGACAGCCAGATCTTCAGCGGGCCGACGAACGTCTCGAGCTCCTCCGGCTGTCCCGTCACGGTGACACGGCCGTAGACCTCGAACACCTCCGGGTTCGACTCCCTGATTCCGGGAATCACCTCGGTGACCCTGCGGCCGACGACGTCTTTGAGGCCGGTCAGGCGCACGAACGCGGTGTTGACGTCGACGTAGACGAAATCCTCCGGGCGTCCGTGCTCGTCGAAGATCATCCGGCAGTAGGCGAACCCGTCCAGCAGGTTCTGGAAGAGCAGGCGGTACCTGCCTTCGCTCTCGCGCAGCGCCTGCTCCGCCTGGCGGCGCGTGGTCACGTCGCGGCCGTACAGGTTCACGTACTGGCGTCCGGCGACCGGCACGATCACGAATGACAGGTCGGTCGTGCCCGAGGCAACCAGCAGTTCTTCCGTGGACGCGTCCCCGGCGAAAGCCTTCGCGACTGCCTGCCGGACCATGTCCGGCACCGGGCCGCCGAGGCCGCATTGCCAGCCGTCGAGCAGCGGCGCCGCCGCCCGATTCGCAAAGAGCAGGATCCCGGTCGAGGCGACGCGCAGGATGGGGCCGGGATTCTCCTCGGGAAACAACGCGGCGCTCCGAATCATCTCCTCGGCCCGCCTGCGCTGGGTCAGATCGACGTTGGACTCGAGGACCTCCGCGATCCTGCCGGCCGCATCCCGCCGGGCCAGCCACCGGCTCTGCACAACGACGTCGCGGCCGTCCCTGGTCGAATGGATCAACTCGCCCGACCAGCGACCCGTCCCTTCGAGCTCGCCGTTGATCTCGTCCAGCGGTTGCAAAAACCGCGTCTTCAGCAGCGAGTACGCCGTCGCGCCCACTGCCTCCGCCTTCGTCCACCCGTAGAGCGATTCGGCGCCCTGGCCCCACAGCGTGATCGTGCCGTCCGGTTGCCGGACGATGATGGCGTCCAGACTGAGGTCGACGAGCGCGACTTGCCGGCGCAGATCATCCTGCAGCCGCAAGATCTCGAGAATATGCGCGGACTGCGCCGCCAGCCAGTCCGCCAGACTGAACTGCTCTGCGGTCCATTCCTGCTTCTCGTGGCTGTAGACGACGACCGCGCCGAAGGCGTCGTCTTTCCCTCGCCGCATTGGTGCGCCAACGACGGCGAGGAAGGGCGGCTGGCCGGGCAGAGCGAGGACCTGGAGATCGGAGCGTCGGGCGGTGTCGTTGAGGGAGACCGTTCGATTCTGCTCGACGATGAGCTCGGCAAAGTTGTGTGGCGCCAGCAGCGAATCCGGCACGGCAGCGACCTCAGCCCGACCTGCCAAGGCGCGCGTCACGAGCGCGTCTCCCTGCTTCTCGAAGACGACCACCAGCGCGGCCGCCTCGCCGAACATCTCCATCGCCGCGACGCAGATCTCGTGCATCGCGCCTTGCTCGCTTCGAGCCAGCCGGGCCGCATCGAGAAGCGCCTGGAGCAACTCGCCGCGGCGCTTCGATTCCACGTTCAACGCCTGGATCTCTTCGGCCTGCGCCTGGAGTTCCTCGTTCTGGCTCGCGAGTTCTTCAGCTTGCGCCGCCGGTTCTTCCTTCTGCTCCGCCAGTTCCCCGGCCTGCCGCGACAGATGTGCGGACTGCCGCGTCAGCGCCTCGTTCTGTTGGAACAGGTCCTGGTTGAGCCGTTGCAAAACCTCGCAGGACTCGTTCTGTGACTCGCGTACGGCGAGCTCGCGCTGGTCGGCGGCCCCTCGCTGGCGGCTGCGGCGATAGAGCTCGGCCACCACGCTCATGAAGACGCCCATCGTCGCGAAGAGCACGAGGGCCGCCAGGTCCACGGTGCTCTGGATCTCGAGGCGCCCGTGTGGGGGCAGGATCCAGTACGCGACCACGAGCGCCGACACTGCCGTTGCGGTCAGGCCCGGCACCAGGCCGGCCACCACCGCCGCGAACATCACCGCCGGGTAGAACGTGATATAGGCCGGCAGGCCGGGACCGACGTACCGCGCCAGCAGCTCACGAAACAGGAATGCGACAGCGACGGCAGCGATCGCGATCGACAAACGAACCCAGATCGACGAAGGCCTATCCGGCATGCCGAGGCTCCACGCTCGATTCTGCGGCGCTCGCGCTGACCTCGTTCAGCGCCAGACGAGCATACCCCGGCACCGTCGCCAACGCCAGATTGAGACGTTGCAACAGCGTGCAGCCTGCAGGAGATAGTTGGCGGCCCCTGAGGTCATCCGCAGGTCTCGCGCGAAGAAGGCTCGCGCGCCGCCTTTACCGAGCCGTGGCGAGGGTTCCGATGACCTTCGCCAGCAGCCTCGTGGTGGAGGCCAGGTAGTCGAAGTTGACCGTGTCGAACGTGTCGCCCGGCTTGTGAATGTAGGGCGTGGTGTCCTTGTTCCGGTACTCCTCGGTGATGCCGACCGCCTTGTAGCCCAGCCGGCGGAACGCCGAGTGATCGGACCCCGCTTCGGTTGTCGTGTGGATGACGATGGGCATGGCGAGCGCGCGGGCAGCCGCCTCGTACACGGCGACCGCTCCCTCGTAGGGCAGCTCGAGCTCGATGGCGCGGTTGCCGTTCTGGTCCCACCCCATCTGGTCGATCGTGTGGACCGAGTGGACGGCGCGGTTCCCGTCCTTGAGCATCTGCGCGAAGGCTCGACTTCCCCTGAGCCCCCGCTCTTCCTCGTCGAAGAACACGAACGCGATGTCGTGCGCGAGAGACCCCCTGGAGCGGCTCATGAGTTCCGCAACCGCGGCCACGGCTGCCACGCCCGTCGCGTTGTCGTTCGCGCCGGGCGTCGTCCGGACGCTGTCGTAGTGCGCGCCGAGCACGATGAGGTCGGCAGACGGGCGGCCGCTCGCCAGGATGGCGTACACGTTCTCGCCTTCCGCAGAATACGCCTGCCGCTGCGGTGTCAGGCCGAATCGCTTCAGCAGATCGGCCAGGTACGCGCGCACCTCGACCTTGTTCTCCGGCGTGTAGCGGTTGACCAGCCTGACACCGGGCCGGATGTCGCGTGCCCCGGCGAGCGCCGAGACGACGCCCTTCTGGAACGCCGTTGCGGCCGGGACGTTCAAGGCTGGCGGCTTGTGAGCCGTGCAGGCGGTTGCGGACAAGACGAGAGCGGCAGCGCAGACCCCCACCAGAACGGGGCGCACGCGGCGGATCGAACTGGCGAGAGACACAGGCTCCTCCAACGGGAAACTCCAGACTACATGGCGATCCTGACAGTGAACCCGGCCGACACCGGTTGCGCCTTCGTCTTGATGTGCAGCACGCCGCGGCGATCGGCGCCGTCGAACAACCAGGCCTCGTCCGACGCGTTGAAGTCTGCCCGCGCCTTGTCGCGCGCCGCCCGGTCCTGGCCCGCAACCGCCTCGAAGCCCGGCAGCACCCGCCCGATCCGCACGCTGGCGGGCTTCGACGGCACGTGCACGTCCACGACATACGAACGGCTCGCGGGCATGTCCTTGTAGCGGCCCTGTGCCGCGCCCACGTTCACGACGATCTGCGTGCCTGGATCGTCGAACGATTTCGGCGCGTCCACCGCGACAAGCGTGCGTGCAAATGCTCCACCCCGGTAATCCTGCGTCACCCCGTCGTCTTCATAGAGGCTGAAGCTCGATCTGCCGAACGGATAGACGTCGATCGTCACCGGATCCTTCGGCTTCTCGCGATCGTGGAGCATCTCGGGATACATCGGCACGATCGCCCCGGCCTTGACGAACAGCGGCAGCTTGTCGAGCGGCGCATCGTAGCCGTTCACGACCGTCGGGCCGTTGAACTCACGGCCGTCCCAATAGTCGATCCACTTCCCCGCCGGCAGATAGATGTCGTTGCGGACGTTGGTATCCTCGTAGACGGGCGCCACCAGGAAGAACTCGCCGCTCATGAACTGGTATTGCGTCCGCCTGGACCAGGTGACCGGATCGTCCGGAAACTCGAGGACCATCGCGCGCACCGTGGGCACGCCGGTGTCGAAGGCCGCGCGCGAATACGTGTAGAGGTACGGCGTCAACCGCATCTTGAGCTTCATGTACTTGCGGTTGATCGTCGTGTACGGGTCGCCGAAGATCCACGGCTGCTTCATCAGGTTGGTCTGCTTCGACCAGCCGCTGATGATCATCCAGACCGGCGTGAACGCCTTCCACTGCAGGTCGCGCACCTGCGTCTGCGCGCCGCCGCCGAAGATGCCGTCCACGTCGCCGGTGGCCGCGTTGAAGCCCGACAGCCCGGCGCCGATGACGGTCGGAATGTGGAAGCGGATGTATTCCCAGTTGCCCGACTGGTCCCCCGACCAGATCGTCGAGTAGCGCTGGCCGCCCGCCCACGCGCAGGTCGTCCAGACGAAGCCGCGCGCGTTGCTGTTCTTCTCGATGCCTTCGTAGGCGTCGCGCATGCCGTTGAAGGCGAACTGGTAGCCGCGGCCCACCCAGGCCACATCGAGCTTCATCACGCGCGACCCCGACACGCTGACTTCGTGCGCGATGCGCTCGAGCCCTTTCTCCGTCCACAACCCCGTGTAGAAGCCGCGTTTGTGCAGCTCCGCGATCGTGTTGTCCAGATCGGTATAGCCGCACCCGTAGCCGTCGTTCGGCAGGATCCAGCCGCCGGGCATGTCGTTCGCGCGGTACTTGTCGGCAATGAGCGAGATGACGTCCGGGGTCTTGCCGGTCTTGGCGGGGTCCCCAGGGCGGCTGCCGCCCTGGGGTGCCTTGTTGTAACAGTCCGCGTCGCCAAACTCCAGGCCCCAGCGCGGCGGAAAGAACGGGCGGCCGGTGATGAGCGTGTACCCGTCGAGGATTTGTTTCAGAGACGGCCCGTAGAAGTAGTAGCAGTCGAAGCGCGGTTCGTCCTGGGACAGCGTCACCGGCGCGTGGAAATCGTAGACGCCGGGCGCCATCGTGTTGCGGAAGGCGCCGTAGCCGGCGGTGCTCATGTAGAACGGCGCCGGGTTGGGCGTGGTCCCGTCGCCCCAGCCGCGCGTGTTGAGCCGGATGTTCACGACCGTGTCGCGGTGCGAGAAGTACCCGTTCTGCATCCCGCCGCCGTAGAAGTTCTCGCTCTCGCCACGCGCCAGCGTCTGGACCGTCGAGGGACCGTAGGTCAGCGAGCGCGTCTCGCGCCAGACCGGCACGATGTTGTCCTTGTCGAAGAGGGCGAATCGCAGGCCGCTGCCCGTCGGGGGCTTCTTGTAGACGCGCAGCACGCAGGCTCGGCTGGCGATCTTGTAGTACTCGCCCACATCGCGCCAGGCCACGGCGATCGGCGGACCTTTGAACACCACGATCTGGGCGTCCTCGGGCGCCGGCTGGGCATCGGTGAACGTGCCGTCCGGGCCAACCCAGATGCGGAAGATGTCGTCGCGGTAGAAGATCACGCGGACCTGGTCCTGCCCGGCCGTGATGGTGAAGACGTTGTCCTTGACCTCGAAGTTCGTCACGTCGCCCAGTGTCACGCTCCTGCCGCGGGGTGGCGACTGGCGCGCCGGGGTGGGCGCCGGCGTCTGCGTCTTTGTCGTGTGCGCCGCGACCAGCGTGAGCGCGAGGACGATGAGGCCGGTCGGCAGAAGAGTGCGGCGAACGGTCATTGAGGCTCCTTGGGAAGGGTGGCGCGCGAGCGCGGCTATTTCTATCGTGCGGGAGCCGCGGACGCAAGCCCAAAAGAAACGCAGGGACACAAGGAGGCACGGCACGGCCGCGCGCGAAGCTCGTCCGGAGTTCTCCGGCGCGGGCGCAGGTGATATGCTTTCACGGTTTTGGCCCCACGACGGAGCGTGCCTTGGAACAGTCGATCGATTACGCAGAGGTCGGACTCATCGCCGGGCTGGAGGTGCACCAGCAGCTGTTGACGGATCGCAAGATGTTCTGTCACTGCCCGGCGCGCCGCTACACCAGCACGCACGACGGCGAGGTGCTGCGCCACATGCGGCCGACGCTGTCCGAGCTCGGCGAGTACGACGGCACCGCGCTGATGGAGTTCAAGACCCGCAAGAACATCATCTACCTGCTGCACGAAGAGAACGTGTGCACCTACGAGATGGACGATACGCCGCCCTTCCTGGTGAACCAGCAGGCCGTCGACGTCGCCATCGAGCAGTGCCTCATGCTCGGCTGCGACATCGTCGATGAGGTGCACATCGCGCGGAAGCAGTACCTGGACGGGTCGATCCCCACGGGTTTTCAGCGCACCGCGATCGTCGGGGTGAGCGGGCGCCTCCCGTTCCGCGGCCGCGAGATCTCGATCACGCAGGTCAGCGTCGAAGAAGATTCGTGCCGCGAGATCTCCGACAAGGGCCACCTGATCGTCTGGCGCACGGACCGGCTGGGCATGCCGCTGATCGAAACGGTCACCGGTCCGGACCTGCGGACGCCGGAAGAGGTGGCCGACGCCATCCTGCTCGTCGGGCGCGTCTGCCGCAGCACGGGACACGTCAGGGTCGGCATGGGTGCGAGCCGCCAGGACGTGAACGTGTCGGTGCGCGGAGGCCGGCGCGTCGAGATCAAAGGCGTCCCCAAGGCCGGATGGGCGCCCGCCCTCGTGCACGGCGAGGCGGTCCGGCAGGTGAACCTGTTGAAGCTGCGCGCCGAGCTGCACCATCGCGGGTTCACCACGCCGGAATCGATCGCCGTCGAGCACGCGAACGTGACCTCGCTGTTCGCGCAGTCCGAGATGGCCTTCCTGACGATCGCGGGCTGGGAGCGGTTCATCAAGGACGAGCAGCGCCGTCCGCGCTTCGAGCTGGGCGACGGCCCGTTCACCGTGCGCGCGATCCGCATCAAGGGCCTCGGACGCACGCTCAGCTGGCCGACGCAGCCGGACTGCATCTTCGCCCACGAGCTGGCCGGACGCATTCGCGTCATCGCCGGGCTGGACCAGCGGCCGATCCTCATTCACACCGAGAAGTGGCCCGACTACCACCGGTCGCTGCAGGAGCTGCGACGCGTGCGCGCGCACCTGCACTGCAACGCGGAAGACGGCCTTCTGGTCGTGTGGGGACCGGAGGAAGACACGATCACCGCGGCCAACGAGGTGCGCCTGCGCTACATCGACGCGATCGACGGCGTCCCCAACGAGACGCGCCAGCCGTTTGCCGACGGCAGCAGCGACTTCGAGCGCATTCTGCCCGGGCCCGACCGGATGTATCCCGACACCGACAGCCCGCCCACGCGCGTCACCCGCGAGCGCGTCGACGGCCTGCAGGCGGCGCTCGCGCCCAGGCCCTGGGAGCGCGAAGCGCGCTACGCCGCCGCCGGCGTCCCCACGTCGACGACCTACTTCCTGATTCGGCGCGGCGGCGCGCGGCTGGTCGACGCGGTCGCCACGAAGTGCCACGCCCCCCTCAAGCAGGCGTGCGTGCTGGTCGGCGAACGACTCAAGGGCCTCCGCCGCGCGGGCGTGCCCGTGGACGGGGTGCCCGAAGAGCGCTGGTGCGAGCTGTTCGAGGCGGCCTGCAAGCAGCCCGTGCTGTGGCAGGCGTGCGACCTGCTCGTGCGGGCCATGGCGGCGGCGCCGGAAAAGACCGTCGCCGCGCTCGTCGGCGACCATCGACTCGGCCAGCCGCCCGAGGGATGGCGCGAGGGCGTGCGCCCGCTCGTCGCCGCGGCCGCCGGACACTTGTTCAAGCGGGCGCCGCGACATCCGGCGCCGGACCACGCCGATCGGCTGTTCCGCTTCGCCATGGGGCTCGCGATGCGCGAGCTGCGCGGCCGGGTCCCGGCGCTCGACGTGGCGAACGCCATCAGGACGGAGATTGCAGCGCGATGAGCACGCCAGCCGACGAGTTCAAGGGATACAAGGGCCGCTCGCGCGCCGCGCTGCAGGCCTGGGGCGTCCGCGTGTGGAGCGACGTCCAGATGGAGAACGACGCGGGCAGCCGTTTCGAAGGCGTCATCCTGCCTCGCAGCGAAACGCTCGACGACCTCCACATCGTGCTCAAGCTGAAGAACGGATACAACGTCGGCCTGCACGTGGACCGCGTCAGGTCGGTCGTCGAGGTCGGCTTCAAGGAAGCCATCTACAAGATCCCCGAAAAGGAATTCCCGCGCCGGCCCAACCTGCCGGCCGTCACGCTGCTCGGCACCGGCGGCACGATTGCGTCGCGCCTGGACTACCGGACGGGCGCCGTCATCCCCGCCTTCACGCCGGGCGAGCTGTACGGGGCGGTCCCGGAGCTGGCCGACATCTGCAACCTGACGACGAAGAAGCTGTTCGGCGTGTTCTCGGAGAACATGGCGAAGGAGCAGTACATCGCGCTGGCGAAGGCCATCGGCGAGGAGATTGAAGCCGGCGCCGACGGCATCGTCATCGGCCACGGCACCGACACGATGGGGCACACGGCGGCGATCCTGTCGTTCATGGTGCAGGACACGCCGGTGCCGATCGTGATCGTCGGCTCGCAGCGATCGAGCGACCGGCCGTCGAGCGATGCCGCGCTCAACCTGATCCACTCGGTCCAGTCGGCAGGCTACGGCGAGATTGCCGAAGTGCAGATCTGCATGTTCGGGCCGACCTCCGATCGCTACGCGCTGCTCCATCGCGGCACGCGCTGCCGCAAGATGCACAGCTCGTATCGGAGCACGTTCCGCACGGTCGGCGACATCCCGCTGGCCATGGTCGGCCGCGACGGCTTCACGTATCTGAACAAGGAGTACCGCAAGCGGGACAAGACGCGGCGGGTGAAGATCGACGCCGTCTACAACGACCGCACGACGATCCTCTACTACTATCCGGGAATGTCGCCCGACCTGGTGGATGCGCTGGTCGAGAAAGGCTACCGCGGCATCGTGATCGCCGGCACCGGCCTCGGGCACGTGAACAAGCCGCTCTACCCGGCGCTGAAGAACGCCATCCAGAAGGGCGTGCACATCGTGATGACGGTGCAGACGCTCTGGGGCTACGCCCAGATGTACGTCTACGACACCGGCCGCGACCTGCTCGAGATCGGCATCGTGCCGCTCGACAACATGCTGCCCGAAACGGCGCTGATGAAGCTGTCCTGGGTGCTGGCGCACACCGACGATCATCTCGAGGTGATGCGCATGATGCGGGCGGTGGTCTCGCACGAGATCACCGATCGCGAACCGCACAACGGCTACCTCATCATGCAGGGCGGGTTGCCCGAGATCGAGGAGTTCATCCTGTCGCACTGGAAGTAGTGGGTCGCGTGCCCGGAGTCGATCGCCCATGTCTGAAGAACTGGTCCTGACGTTTCCGCGGCCCCTGCTGGATGAGATCGGCGCGTTCCAGGGGCTGCAGACCGACATCGGCGCCTACATTCCGCGGATTCTCGAGGCGCAGAACACGCGCTACGTCCCGCGTTCGGCGGCCGAGAACGATCCGTCGCTCAAGCAGATCATTCCCTACGTGCTCGTCAGGAAGGCCGGCGCCCTGTTGCACTACGTGCGCGGCAAGGGATCGGGCGAGAAACGGCTGGTCGCCAAGGGCTCCATCGGCATTGGCGGGCACATCAACCACCGCGATGAAGACCTGTTCGGCACCGGTCTCGATTTCTACGACCAGGCGGTCCAGCGCGAGTTGCACGAAGAACTCCGGATGGACGGTCTCTTCCGGACCCGCGTCATCGGGCTGATCAACGACGACTCCACGCCCGTGGGCCAGGTGCACCTTGGCATCGTCCATCTGTGCGACCTCGGCGACGACAACGTTTCGCGCGGAGAACCCTGCATCACGGACTTGCGGTTCCTGACGCTGGCGGATCTGCAGAGTCGGCGCGAGCAGATGGAAACCTGGTCGCAGCTCTGTCTCGATTTCGTGGCGGCGCGGCGCGGGCTGTAACCTGGAGATACGCATGTCGGTCGCTGACCATCTCAGGATCCGCCTCGAGGACTACGACCAGCGGGTTCGCACGTTCATTCCGTGGTACGAGGAACTGCTCGACAACACGGCGGGCGTCGCCGCCGCCGCGATGCGCGGCAGGAGGCGCCCCACGGTCGTCGACCTCGGCGTTGGTACCGGTGCGCTCGCCGGTCGATGTCTGACTGCGGTGCCCGCGGCGTGGGTGACGGGCATCGACTCGGACGCCGGGATGCTGCGCGCGGCCATGCGCCGGTTCGCCCGGCGGCGCAGCCCGGTGACGCTGGTGCACGGCGACCTCGCGCGCACTCCCCTGCCGCCTGCCGATGCCATCGTCGCCACCCTTGCCCTGCATCACATCCGATCCGTGCCCGCCAAGCGCGCATTCTACACGCGCTGCTTCAGGGCGCTCGGTCCCGGCGGCGTGCTCGCGAGCGGCGACTGTCATCCGTCGAGCGTGCCCGCGCTCGCCGCCCGCCAGCGGCGCGCGTGGATCGATCATCTGCGGCGGTCGTACAGCGCCGCGCAGACGCGGCGGTTCCTCGCGGCGTGGGCTGCCGAGGACAGCTACATGACGCTCGAGCAGGAACTGAACATGCTGCGCGCGGCGGGGTTCGCCGTGGACGTGGCGTGGCGGCGCGACGGGTTCGCGGTCGTGGTCGGCGCGAAGCGCCCGCTTGACACAGCGTCGGCGCGCGACCAATCGTAGACGGTCATGACCTTCCTCGAGCTGCTCCCTGGTTCAGTGGTCCTCGCACCGATGACGAAGGGGTGCAACCTGCCCTATCGACGCCTGTGCGTCGAGCTCGGTGCCCGAATCACGACCAGCGAGATGACCCTCGCCCGTCGCCTCAAGCAGGACCGACGTGCGGAGTTCGCGCTGATCCGCCGTGCACCTGATGAGCCCTGTTTCGGCGTCCAGCTGGCAGGAACGAACCCGGACGAGATGGGGTGGGCCGCGGCGCTCGTGGAGGAACGCGGCGCGTCATTTGTCGACGTCAACCTCGGCTGCCCCATCGATTACTTCACGAGCAAAGGCCTCGGTGCTGCGTTGGCCCGGCAGCCCCGGCGCGTGACGCGGATCGTGGAGGGCATGAAGCGGGCGGTCACCAAGATCCCCGTGACGGTGAAGATCAGGCTCGGGTGGAAGGAAGGACATCGCAACCACCTCGAGGTGGCACAGGCGGCGGTGGACGGTGGCGCCGACGCCATCATCGTGCACGGCCGCACGCGCGAGGCGCGCTATCGATTCGCGGCGGATTGGGATGCGGTGGGTGAAGTGGCCAGGGCGGTCAAGGTGCCGGTGGTGGGCAACGGCGACCTGCTGTTCGGCCACGAGGCCGAGGCGGCCCGGCAGCGTTCCGGTTGCGCGGCCGTGATGGCGGCCCGCGGCGCGCTCATCAAGCCGTGGCTGTTCAGGGAATGCACCGAAGGCTATGTCGATGTGGGGGCCGACGAGCGCCTGGCGATCTACCGTCGCTACGTCGCGCTGGCGCTCGAGCATTGGGGATGCCACGACCGTGGCCGCGGACAAGTGGCCCAGTTCCTCCGCTGGCACCTGGGGTTCTGGTGCCGGTACGCTCCACGGCGCGCCGACGGCACCTGGCCTGGCATGCAGGAACGCGAGAGCGCCGAGTTTGCGCGGACGCCACTCGAGCGACTGCTCGGCCGCCAGGACGAGGCCGCGTTGACATGGCTCACCGAGCGGCTCATGACAGACGAAGCGATCGACCCCGACGCCGCGCCCCCGCCGGACGAGGCTGGGCCGAGCGCGCCGGAGACGCTCCAGGTCGAGGGCTGAGCGCCGGCCCGGTCGGGCCGGCATCGGTCACACCAGCCTTTTCAGGCTGCTGCTTCGCGCGCAAGCCTGGGTCTTCTGGCGCTGATGCACCTGGGTTGACACGTCCACGGTCAGCCAGCCGCAGATTCACGCAGATTCACGCAGATAACAGCCCGCGCGCTCGAGTGGTCGGCAAGGAGCGGCGCCGCAGCTTCCGCGACCCTCGTGGGCGACGAGGACTTCGACCGCCGTCGCATTGCGACGGCCGGGGACAGCGAGGGGGGGGCAAACGAAGACTCCTTGGATCGAATGGAGCCTTCGTTTGACCACCCCTCGCTGTCCCGCGCGGCGGCCGCGCGTCGAAGTCCTGGTCTCAGAATCTGCAGAAATCTGTGAGAATCGGCGGCTTGAATTTGATCGAGCGGAAACCACGCGATTGAGCGACGCGGCGACATACGGCGGGCCGGATCATTCGGACAGACTAGCGAGGCGCCACGGTGCCAGCCGCCACGTTCCAGCCGCTCACCACGAGCGTCGGCCCGCTCGCGCCAAGGTCCCGCAGCCGGTAAGTCGCCGTCAACATGCGCCTCTCGCCCGGCAGCAGGCTGATGTAGTTGTCCTCCCACAACACCGGCAGCACTTCCTCTCCACCGGCGCCTTTCGTGATCTGCAGACGGACGAAGAACGCCAGCGTGGTGCCCGTGTTCGTCACGGTCACACGCGCCTCTTCCTCGCTCCCTTGCCGCTTGCTGCTCATCGACGTCTTCACCCGCGCGGCGGGCAGCGTGTTGAGCGCGGTGAAGTCCGCATACGCCTTCGCGGGGGTTGTGAACCACGTCGATTTCTCCCAGTCGAGATCGTCCGGAGCAGTCGAAAGCCAGTACAGATTCGAACTGAGCGCGTGACCAGCCGGCGACACGAGGCGCAGATCGACGAAGTAGGTCGCTGACAACCCAGCCATCTCGGGAATCGCCAACACGCGCCGCGTGCTGTCGGGCGGCAGGTCGGCGTCGATCTCGCGGGAGAACTTCTCGGACATGTCCAGGTTCAGAATCCTGGCGACGACCCTCGCAACCACCCGCCGATCGGTCCCGTTCACGACGACGACGGATCGATCGTCATAGGAGCCGATCCCGATCATGTTGATCATGTTCAGGGCGGTCGCCTGAACCAGACCGAACCGGCGTGGAAGAGGGGAAGACATGCGGCGCGACGCGCCGATGATAACACCGGGGCGCGGTGCCGCACGCCGCGGCCGTGGCACCGCGGCGAGCGGCCGAACGCGGCGGCCGGGCTCCTGGCTGCTTACGCGCCGGGATGCGCCGGGTTCGGGGTGGGTCGGGCGATGCGCAGCGATGCCGCACCGACCGGAATCGTCAGCCTCGCCGGCTCCAGGCCCGGGGAGGATGCCTTCAGCGTGATCGTTCCCGCCGCGCCGGTCGCTTCGAGAATGGCGAGGCCACGTCCTTGATACGCGCGGTGCACGAGGTTCTTGCAATCCTCAACGCTGTTCAGATCGCCGTTACCGATCCCGAGCACATGGGCCGGCCCCTCGACCTCGAACGTCACCACAGCATCCGCGGTCGGTTGGCGCGTGCCCGCCGCATCGACGATCCGGAACTCCACCTGCGAAACCTCCCGGCCGCCCGGTGATGCCGCGGTGGAATACGGGAGCAACTCGATCCGAGCCGCCGTATCGGCGGTGACCAGCGCGAATGCCGCAACCGCCTTGCCCTTCATCGTGCCCACCGCCTCGAGCATGCCGGGCGCATACGGCACGTCCCAACTGAGGACCCCATCGACCGCGTCCGCCAGGCGCCTGGCGGCGAGCGGCTTGTGGTTGAGGGTCAGCGTCACTTCTTCGCAGTTGGTGTAGCAGGACACCGTCACCGTCGAGCCCGTTGGCCAGTTCCAGTGTTCTTCGACCCTGGCGCCGCGGGTGCGCGAATTACCCGCCGGCGAAACCGCGAGGTAGACCATCGGCGCGTCGCTCCAGAGACTCTGCCGGAACCACGCCGCCGGTTTCCTGAAGCCGCACAAATCCAGCAACCCCGCGCCGCTGGCCCGGTTTGGAAACGCGCGCGCTTCCCCGAGGTAGTCAATCCCCGTCCAGAGAAACTGCCCGACGACGTACGGGTTGTCGCGCACGATGGCCCAGTTGGCGAACTGGTGGTTGTTCTCGCTGCCGACAATCACCCGTTGTGGATATCGCTTGTGGTCCTCGCCGTACCGCGACTCCTGGTAGTTGTAGCCGACGACGTCGAGCAGCTGTGGAAGCGCCACGGCATCGGACATCGCCAGGCTCGCGAGCGCTGCGGTCACGGGCCGGCTGGAATCCAGGGTCCTGACCGCGTCCACCAGCGGCCGCGCGTATCGGACGAGGTCGCTGGCGGGCGGGTTCTCGGGCCGATAGCTTTTACCCAGCACCGGGTGCGAGAACGGATCGTTGGGATAGTCGATCTCGTTGCCGATGCTCCAGAGGATGACCGATGGATGATTGCGATCGCGACGCACCATGTCCTGGATGTCGGTCACCGACCATTCCGCGAAGATCTCGCCGTAGCCGAAGCGGCTCGGCACGCCCGCGTTCCAGCCGTTCACCCACTTGTTCTTCGGCGGCGTGAATTCGTCGAACGCTTCGTCCTCGACGAGCAGGCCCAGCCTGTCGCACAGATCGAGGAATTCCGGGGCCGGGGGATTGTGGCTGGTCCGGATCGCGTTGACGCCCAGATCCTTCAGGGCGCGCAGGCGCCGTTCCCAGACTCCTTCAGGGACCGCTGCGCCGAGACTGCCCCCGTCGTGGTGGAGGCACACGCCCTTGATTCGCACCGGTTGCTCGTTGAGCAGGAAGCCGAGCCGGGAATCGAACTGGATCGTGCGAATGCCAAAACTGGTCTCGCCCTGGTCGACAATCGCCGAATCGGCGTGCACCTGCTGCCGCACGACGTAGCGAACGGGTGACTCGAGTGACCAGCGCTGCGGCTCGCGGACTGTGATCTCCTGAACCAGTGTCCGTTTACCGCCGGCCGGCATCACCGTCGGCGTGCGCGCAGTGGCAACCACCACGCCACCGCTGACGATTTGCGATTCGAGAGTCAGCGAGCGGCTGCGCCCGGACGCGTTCTCGATGGCGGTTTCGATCCGCACGGCAGCCGCCCGTGCGCTGGCGACCGGCGTCGTCACGAACGTGCCCCAGCGCGCGATGTGGAGGGGATCCCGCACGCAGAGGCGAACGTGCCGGTAGATGCCGGATCCTGTGTACCATCGCGAGTCGGCAAACCGCGAATGATCCACCCGGACCGCGATTACGTTGTCGCCGGAACCGAACGTCACGTGCGGCGTGAGCGTGCATTCGAAGCTCGCGTAGCCGTACGGCCGGCCGCCGGCGAATTGACCGTTCACCCAGACCTCGGCGTGGTCGTACACACCATCGAACTCGATGGTGACCAGCTTGCCGGCGGCCTCCGGTGCCAGGGCAAAATGCTTCCGATACCACGCGATTCCACCGGGCGCGTACCCGTTGCCGCTGCCGTACTCGGCGCTGAACGGACCTTCGGCGCTCCAGTCATGCGGCAGATCGACGCGCCGCCAGCTGGTATCGTCAAACGCCGGCATGGCGGCGTTGGCGAAGTCGCCGCGGCAGAAGCGCCAGTCGGAATCGAGCGGCAGCAAAGAGACGACTCGGGGCGCGGGTTGAGATCGGACCTCGCGCCACCCGATGGACACCAGGGCACAAACCACCAGCAGAACGGCAAACGGCCGGTTCATTCCTGTCTACTCCTGTTCCGTCCGCTGCCGTCGGCCGTCCGGCCTACTGCCTCCCGTACATCGCGGAATTGAAGACGACCCGGAACGTGCCGAACGGCTGATCGCGCCATTGCGGCCGGAAGCCGATGAGCACGATGTGCCCCTTGTCGAGTTCGACGTCGAGCGCCGCGGCCTTGCCTTGCAAGTACTTTTCGCCGATCAGGTATCCCGACAGCAGCGGCGAGCCCGTCTCGCGATACTTCGCCAGCACCTTGCCCTTGAAGCCGTCGAGCGTCTCGAACACCGGGCTGCCGTCCACGAACACCGGGGCCTTTTCAGGCATGCCCGCCATCAGCGGGTGTGTCGTCTCCGTCGTCACCTCGACGATCGATCCGCGCAGGAAGAACTCCTCGGGCCGCAGGCCGTCCGCGACGTTCTTCACGGGCAGCTTGAATTGCTGGATCGCGAACCGATAAGCGCTGTTGAAGCAGACCAGCGTTCCGCCGCCGCGGATGAACTCTTCGAATGCCTGCAGGTCGGCCGGCGTCAAGGTGTAGGCGTATTCCGGCCGCACCGAGCGTGCAGCCCCGCCGCCACGTCCGCCGCCTGCCTGGCCCCCGGCCGCCGCAGCGGCTCCGGCTGCTCCAGCGGCCCCAGCCGCCCTGCCTGACCCACCGGGCGCACCCGCGCCACCTGCCGTACCTGCCCCACCGGGAGCGCCGCCTCCCCGGCCACCTCCGCCCCCTTCGACAGGAATCCTCGCATCGTCGGCGAGGATGACGACGTCAACCTTGGCGGCGAGCGGCGCGTGGAAATCCTCGGGATGCAGAATGACGAATTCGAAGCCGTACTGCTCGAGCAGCCACCGCGTCCAGCCCTCGTCCATGCTGCCGCTCCAGGGCTGAAAGACGCCGACGCGCGGCTTCTTCAACGGGACGCCGGTTGCGGAGGTCCGTTCGGCGAGAAGCGCGAGCGAGTTCACCATCTGGGACTGCGCTGACTCCGGCAGGCCGGTGATCACGAAGCGCGCGCCGGCGCCTGGCGCACCCGCGACGAACTGCACGCTCGCGCCCTCTTTCCACGCGCGGTTGATGGCGCGGTACGCGTTGTTCTGCGCGGGATCGACCGCGAGCGCCGGGCCGCTGCCGGTGATTCGTCCCGGCGGCGGGACGATGGCCGCGGCCGACGGGTTCGAGTCGAAGCCGATGCCGGGCACGCTGTCGAATGGCGCCGGATCGGCCGCGGCGGCCGTGTTGTAAGGTGTCGGTTTGACCCTGGGATCGGGCAATGGCCCGAGGAGTTTCATCTTCGCGCGCATCTCGCCGGTGAGCGGCGCAGACGCGACGCCGATCTTCACGCCCATCTGCAGCGGCAGGGACCAGCCCGCGGCGTCATACGGCCGCAGCGGCGGGCCACCCGGATACTGGCGCAGGTCCGGGTACGTCTGGACGTCGAGCAGCTCGCGCGCCATCGCCGCGAATTCCTGGTCGGTCGGCACCACCCAGGTGCCGGCGGGATAGGTAACGTCGTTGACGGTCGCCGGCGCCGTCAGTTGCGACACGCGCACGCCGGCAAACGCGAGACGGCGAAGCATCTCGACGGCCGCGACAGGGTCGCGCTGCTCCTGCGGGACGAGGTAGGCGTACGGCGCGTCCTTCCGGCCTTTCGCGATCTGGTCGCGGCCCGCCTGGTAGCGGTTGTAGAGCAGCGACTCCTTGTACTTGGCGGCGAACTCCAGCGTGGACAGCGCGGCGGTCTCGTCATAGGCGACCGCGTCCGCCAGGCGCCACCAGCCGGGCGCCCACGGGCTCGAGTACAGGCTCTGCGTGCGGAGGTCGCGGAACGGCTGCGGGAGATCGTTCAGCGTGTACTCGCGCGGCGCCGCCATATTCCCCGCCGTCTCCGTCCAGAACGCCGGAATGTTCTTGAACACCGGCGCGTAGTCCACGTAGCCGGGATACCACGCGTCGAAGGAGGTGCCCATGTGCGTGGCGCCCGTCTGCCCGCGCTCCTCCAGGCCCTTGGCGATCGCCATGCCGATCATGTTCACTTCGCGCGAAATGAGGTAGGGGGCGTCGAGGCCGACCGGCTCGGAGAACGGCGGCAGCCAGATGCGCGTCGGAAACGGCGCCGTCTGGTGGAAGACGTAGATGATGTGCGGTTCCCACTGGCGCCAGAAGTGCTCCATCACCCGCGACTCGACCATGTTCATCATGTACGCGTCGCGATTGTTGTCGTGGCCNNCACCATCTGCTGGCCGTCGGGGTTCATGGTGGGCCACAACAGGACGATGTCGTTATCGAGAATCTCCCTGGTCTGGGGTTCGTCCGCGCGGCTGAGCAGGTCGTAGGCCAACTGCGGCGTCATCTGTGCGCCGGCCACTTCCGTGGCGTGGCATCCGCCGTCGAGGTCAACGAAGGCCCGGCCTTCACGCGCGAGCTGTCGGGCCTGGTCGTCGGTCAGGCCCTGCGGATGCGCCAGGCGCTGGGCGATCTC
>PMZR01000136.1 GCA_003170135.1 Acidobacteriota bacterium | reverse complement strand
TGCGACTCCGGACTCCGGACTCCGGACTCCGACCTTCGGACATCGGACGTCGGACTTCGGACGACGCGTGTCCGTTGTCCCCCATGACGCCGGTCGAACGTGTCGCCGCGGACTATTCCGGCACGAGCCTCACGATCGGCCCGCACCCGATGGCGATGCGCCGGCGCGAGATGGCGCTGCGCGGCGTCCTGCGCGCCAGCGATTTGCCGCGCGAGCGCGACGGCCGGCGCGTGCGCGTGGCCGGCGCCGTCATCACGCGCCAGCGGCCCGGGACGGCGAAGGGGTTCGTCTTTCTCACGCTCGAAGACGAGACCGGCATCGCCAACATCATCGTCCGGCCCGACCTGTTCGCGCGCGATCGGCTCACGGTCATCGAGGAGCGCTTCCTGCTCGTCGAAGGCCGGCTGCAGAACCAGGACGGCATCACGTCGGTGCGCGCCGAGCGCTTCGAGCCGCTGCCCGGCGCGCGCATCGACGTCGAGTCGCACGACTTCTATTAGGCGGCATCCTTCCAGCCGCAGGATCGCCGGCCGGCCCGTCGCGACGGGGCTGCGCCGGCGCGACATCACCCGCGCGACTCGGCGGTTCCGCGCGCGGTTGCCACCGGTTGCGGAGCCGTTAGACCGCTGTAGGAGCGCCGAGCTGGATCAGCCGATGATCTGGTAGAGGCCGTCGAGGACCTGTGCGACTTCCTCTTCGGCCGTGGTCGCGATTCGCCGGCCGATTCGCTCGGTCGCAAGCGTGCGGATCTGGCTGATCTTGACCCACGACCGCTTCGGCAATCCTGGGGCATGGCTTTCGAGCGTCAGGGGGAAGCCCGCGGCCGGTTCCTGGCTGGTGAGCGCGACCGCGATCACCGTTCCGGAGCGTTCATTGAAGACGTCATGGCTGAGGATCAACACAGGGCGCAGCCCGGCCTGTTCCCGCCCTCGCACCGGGTTCAGGTCTGCCCAGCGCACCTCGCCCCTCAGTACTCTGGCCATGTGTCGACGCTCCCGCGCAGGCCTTCCTCCGCCATCGCCTTCTCCGCATCGGGATCGAGCCGCTTGCACTCCTCGGCCAGCCGCGTGCGGTTCAGCCGCGCGAGTTTCTCGGCCAACGCCGATTCGATGGCCTGGCTTCGGTTCAGGAATCGGCGCTTGGCGACCAGGTGGTCAACTTGGCCGAGCAGTCCGCTATCCAATGTCACGGCTACCTTCGTCTTTGGCACAGCGTCACCCTCGGTATGACAATACATCATACCACATGCGCACACTGAAGCCAGCAGTTCATCAAGCGCTTGCAGCCGACGGGTGATCATGAGCCGGCGCCGCGAACGCCGATCATCAGGCTGGGGAAGCCACGGCAACGCCGCGCGACAATGGACTGAACTGAATGCGCGAAATCTGGGTCGAGAGCGAGGGCGCATGGCAAATTCGTTCCGCATCCCTGGCTCCCGTGCCTACAATAGCGCCCAGCGAGGCCGGCTGTCCAACACCGCGCTGCACCCGGGTCAGCCGCGGCGTTAGACGGCACGTTGAACACTCGCCCCCGACCGCGATCGATGGCAACGCGAGCGGCTGGCGGACGCTCCAGCCAAGGCGTGAGCCAGAGGAGGGAACCCCGATGCGGGTCCATACCGGTATGCTTATGCTCGCGACCGTCACGAGCGTCGGGTTGAGCGCGTACGCACAATTGTCCCAGACGCGGCCGGCCTCGCCACCGGCAACCAAAGCGGCCGTTGGATCGTGGGACGCCGGGATCGTCCAGCGCGCAGCAACCCTCGTCGCGTCGCCCGCGCAGTGGAACCGCGCCGATACGGGCAGCTGTCCCGCCGCCGCCAGGACCTTCAGCATCTCGTGCGCATTGCAGGCTGCCGTCGAGGAAGCCGCCGGGCCTCGCGCGGACAGTCAGGATCGTGCGACCACGCGAAACCAACCGCCTGCGCGCTCCGACTGCCGCCTTCATGCGGCGGAGAAAGGCCAGGAAGGGTCGTGCGGTCCGCTGTTCGACGAGGTCCCAATCTTCACGATCTCACGCGTCAAGGCGATCACGAGCGGGATATGGCAGAGGGACCTTCAGCCCGGCGAGGTGTGGGCCGGCACGATGACCGACGCCGAGTATCCCGTGATGTACGAAGCGCCGCTGGTGGTCCAGTTCGTGACCGCGAAGAAGTACGCCACGCCGCTCGTCGACTACAACAACGACCCCACGACCACGTTCGCCGACGTCCAGGCGTTCTTTCGCGCGCTCCAGGATCGACTCGTCAAGAACGGGACGTCAGACCTCGACCAGTCGTTTGACGCCGTCGAGATCGAAATCTACACCGGCGGCGCGGGTGTGATCAGGACGTATGCCGGCTGGTTCCCCGTCTCTGGATTTGCCGCGCGGGACTCGACGCTCCAGTTCCAGATGGACACGGCGCAGGAAGTCCCCCCGAACAGCCTCGACCGCGAGATCCTGCAGCACGCCGCCGCGATCTTCACGAGTGATGCGGTCTGGAACCGCGCCGACAATCGGAAGTGCGCCCCGGCCGCGGCCACCTGGAGCATCTACTGCGCGGAAGAGCGAGCGTCGAACGAAGTGACGGGCGGGTTTCACCATCGCAGGCCGGCGATGGAACTGGTGCGGCAGATCGTTGACGGACGATCGCAGGGGAAGTCGTACTCTCACCGGCTGATGGACTACAACAACGACCCGTCGACTCGGCTGGAGGACGTGCGGAGCCTGTTTGCCGAAGCCATCGCGCGAATCAAGTAACGGCATGCCGTTGAGAACCAGATGAGCCGGTTCCCCTTGCGACGGATCGCGTTTGCGACTTGGCCGTGGACTGTGCTCTGGTCGAGGATCGGGTGGTTGGCTGGTGCGGCGGCGTCGATGGCGCTCATCGCGTCATGCCGCCACCCTGATCCCCAGGTGCCATGGGACACCGAGCAGATGGCGCGCCAGTTGACCGCTGGCTTGCGCCATGTGGAGGGCCAGACCCAGGATTCCACTCAGTTCGAGGTCCTCGCGTGGACAATCGCTGCGCGACGGGAGACCCGGGATCGGGTGGAGATCGCGTTGCTCTGGCGCCGCACGGGACCGGCCGGCGCGCCGACAGGCTGGACGTTGGAACAGGCCTTTCGGAATCCCGACGCCGACACCCGTTGGCAACCCAGCGTGATCTATCGAGAGCTCAAGTCGCCGTTGATCCGCGTGCGACCGGGTGAAGACGCCGACGGGACATGGCATGCCATCCAGGGCTACGCACACCCTCCGACCTCGCGCGAGGTGTGTGAATTTGCGGAAGTTGACTTTGCGCGCGAACCGCCCACACCTTGGATTCGGCTGTCCGGAGGCGTTCGGACCCAAACGTGGCTGCGAGTCGTTGGTGAGCTGCCGGGCTGCGACCTCGGCATACGCTGAAGGCAGAGCCAGGCGATGGGCATCCTTCTCGGGTACGCGTTCTTATGGCGTCCGCTCAGCCTGCGACGCACGGAGTGACCGGCCAGCGACATCAGTACACGAACGGAATCAGCTTGCGCACGCGCTGCTGGTAAGCGCCGTAGCCCGGGAACTTCGCGCTCAACCAGCGCTCTTCGCGGCGCGACTTGATGTCGAGAAATACCAGGAGCAGGATGGCGTAGAGAATCGTGAGCGGGCCGCGCACCCAGACCCCCCACCCGAGGGCCATCAGGCCACCGCCGCTGTAGATCGGGTGGCGCACGAGGCGGAACGGCCCGCCCTCGACCAGCGTGCCCTCGTCTATCGGTCGAGGCAGCGCGGTGAGGTTCTTTCCCAGCCAAGCCCCTCCCGCGATCGCCAGGACCAGGCCCGTCACGAGCAGCGCGACACCGGCAACGGACCAGGCACCGGGATATGGAAACGACACCAAGGGTCCGCCTGGCCAGGTGCGCGGTCCGAACGGCACCAGCACGAAGAAGGTGACCTGCACGACGACGTACCATTCACCGCGGCGTCCGCGCCACCAGTCCGCACGCGGCATGCGTCCTCCTGCACCGGCGATCTGAATCGCCGCTCCATCCGACTGCCGCGGACCTTCTCATCGCAGGTCCTTGACGAGGCTGCCGCCGAGGTCCGCCTCGGGATTGTAGACCACCACCTTGACGAACCCGCGAGAAATGACGGATGGCCTGCGCAAGACCTGCGTTAGGATCCAGTCATGCCATCTTTCGATATCAGCTCGAAGATCGACCTCCAGGAAGTGGACAATGCCGTCAACCAGGCGCGCAAGGAAGTCGCCCAGCGCTACGACTTCAAGGGCTCGAAAGCGGCCATCGAGTTCAACCGCGCCGAGAACACGTTGACGCTCGTCGCCGACGACGAGTTCAAGATGCGATCGCTGTGGGAGCTGCTGGAAGGGCGGCTGGTGAAGCGGAAGGTGCCGGTGAAAAACCTCACGCCAGGGGAGATCCAGCACGGCGCCAACGACACCGTCCGCCGCGACATCGCGCTGCAGATCGGCATTCCCACCGACGCGTCGCGGGCGATCGTGAAGTTCCTCAAGGACCGGAAGATCCGAAAGGTCCAGGCGGCGATCCAGGGCGACGAGGTCCGCGTGTCCTCGCCCTCCCGGGACGAGTTGCAGGAGGTGATGGGGTTGCTGCGCGAAGAGGACTTCGGCGTCGCGTTGCAGTTTGGAAACTACCGGGAGTAACGCGCCCCCCGGCCTCGTCTTTTTTTTGCGGTCGGCCGGCCCAGCGGTGACCGGGCGGAAACCGGGGGCCAACTGGCCGGCCGCCGGGTTGAACGGTCCGACCGCGCCAGATTCCGCGAATTCAGGCCTGTTTTGGCCAGTTCAGTGCTTGTCACCGCCTGTCGCTTCTGCTACTTTACCTTCTCGCGCTGCCTATTTCGGGTGGGGACAACCTCCGCCCGGCCGCCGCTCGAGGTTCAGCAGGCATGCACAAGGTTCCGCTCGGCGAGTCGCTTCGCGTTATCGGACGAGGCACGGTGAACTGGTTCAGCCAGCGGCCGCTCGTCGTCTCCTTCGAGGTCACCAATTCCTGCACCTGCTGGTGCAAGCATTGCGATCACGGCGGCCCGAAGGATGGCGCGAAGAACCTCAAGCCGACCGATTACCGCCGCTACATGGAGACGCTGAAACCGGCGGTCGTGCAGATATCGGGCGGCGAGCCGCTGATGCGCCGCGACGTCGTCGACATCGTCCGCAACGTCAAGGGCCACGCCAATGGCCTTCCCTACACCATCCTCGTGTCGAACTGGTCCTTGATGACCGAGGAGCGTTATCTCGCCCTGCGCGAGGCGGGCATCGACCAGTTCTCGGTCAGCCTCGATTTTCCGGACGAACGCCACGACGAGTTCCGCAGGCACCCGGGCCTCTACCGGCACTTGAGCCGCATCGTGCCCCGGCTGGCCGCGCTCGGCTTCGACGACATCGTCATGAACACGTGCATCACGGCGGACAACGTCGCCCAGATCAACGCGGCCGCCGACAAGGCGCACGAGTGGGGCGTGAATATCAATTACAGCGCCTATTCGCCGCGCCGCACGGGCTGTCCCGACTATTTCCTCAACACGCCGGAGCAGCTCGGCGTCCTGCGCCGCGAGTTGGAGAAGCTGAAGCGACGGATGCCGCAGGCGCCGTGGGTGATCTCGACGCCGGCCACGCTCGACGCCACCACGCGCTACTTCGAGAACCATGGCACGCCCGGCTGCAAGGCCGGTCTCCGGTGGCTGGTCGTCACGCCGGACGGCGCCATG
This sequence comes from Acidobacteriota bacterium, assembly GCA_003170135.1. Classification (GTDB taxonomy): domain Bacteria; phylum Acidobacteriota; class Vicinamibacteria; order Vicinamibacterales; family Fen-181; genus Fen-181. Next base: position 102,875 of record PMZR01000136.1, on the reverse strand, counting down.
CAGCCCTGCTCGATGCAGTTCGAGCGATTCCAGCTGGGCGAACAGCAGCGGATGATCGACGAGTTCAGCGCCCACAACACGTGCGACCAGTGCTACGTGTCGATCCGCTCGATGCTCGACAAGAGTTTCCCGCGCCTCGTGTCGGAGTACGTCGGGGGGTTCTTCTCGTTCAAGCCGCGCCAGGAAGAGTTGGCGCCCGAGGCCGAGCCGGCCGAATCGTAGAAAGCCTCGCGCATCTCGCGCCCATTCACCGTAAAATACTGCGCGCCTGGCTCATCCATGATCGCGCGCGTCACCGCGACCTGCACGCTCGTCGTTGCTCTGGCCGTGGTGTCGGTCGCGGCAGCTGCGCCTCCACGCGCGGGACAGGGCCGGCCTGTCTCCGGGATTGTCGTTGACGAGCACAGCGGGACCGCCATCAGCGGCGTGCGCGTGCGCCTGGCCGGGCTCGGGGTCGAGACGGTCTCCCAGGGAGACGGCCGGTTCGTGTTCGACGCGGTCCCTCCCGGCCGGTACCGGCTCGTCCTCGTTCTCGACGGATTCCGAGTATCCGCGCGACATCCTGGTCTCTGAATGGGCGAGGCGGAGGGGCCCCTGAACGGCGGGCAAGGGTCGTGGCTGTTCTCGGCACGCCGCAGCTTTCTCGACGTGGTCCTCACGCGCGGCGCCGACTCGGCAATCCCGCACTATGCCGATGTCGTCGGACGACTCGAGTACGCGCTCTCGCCGGCGCACCGGGTCGAGCTGCTGGGCGTGGACGCGGTTGACGACGTGCTGGTGGATTCGGCCGATCCGACGCACCGGCTTCGCGACGACCAGGCATCGGCGCTTGTCGGCCTGAGCGTGCGCAGCCAGTGGACGCCGAGGACCTCGACCGCCGTGTTCCTGGGCTATACGCGCATGAAGATCGACGCGGCCGGGGACGAACACGGCGGCGTGGACCGATCGACCGAGATCGAGCTGCGCGCAAGAGGAGAGGTACGGCATCGGCTGGGCGCCGACGGCGAAGCGGCCGCCGGCCTGGCCGTCAAACGCGCGGACCTGCGCTTCGATCTCGATGCCAACGGCTTCCGGTCGCCGTTCAATTCGTACGTCGCCCCGGTGCAGTCCCATTTTCCGTACGCCTTCGTTGACCTCGCGGGCTACGCGGACCTGCGCCTGCCGATTGTCGCCCGGCTGCAGGTGACGCCCGGCATCCGCGTCGATCGCCAGGGCACGACCAACCGGATCTTCGCGAGTCCGCGCCTGAACGTCGAGTACCGCGCCCGCGAGCACCTGCGCCTCACGGGCGCGGTCGGCGTCTACCGGCAGAGCATGCCGTGCATCTGGATCGGGTCCGACGTACGCAACGCGACGCTCGATCCGGTCCGATCGCTGCAGACCCTCGCCGGACTGTCCGCGCGCCTGCCGGCCACGGTGGATCTCGTCGTCGAGGCGTTCGACAAGCGGTACACAGGCTACCCGGTCGATTCGCTGGAGTGGTGGCACGCGCTGGTGGATGCGGCCGCGGATTTCGAGTCGCCGTTCGTCGGGTTGTTGCGGGCCGACGGGACTGTGCATGCGCGGGGTGTCGACACGTCGGTCGACAAGCGCCTGGCCGGTCACGTGGACGTGAACGCGTCGTACTCCCTCGCCTCGTTCAACGCGTCCCGTTACCCGCCCTACCACCGGCTCGACGTCCGGGTCGATCGCACGTTCGCGATCCATGGCACGGCGCTCATCGCGTGCGGCGAGATCGAGAACGTGTACAACCGCGACAACGTGCTCATCTACGAATGGAGCCGGGCCGGCGCGCAGCCGCGGCCCGGCTATCAGTGGAGCCGCCTGCCCGTCGGCGGCATCCGCTGGGAGTTCTGAGAACGCGAGGGCGTGGGCTCCTCAGTTCTTCACGGCGGTCATCATGATCTCGACGAGCGCGGTGGGGCTCATGAGCCCGGCTTCGATCGTCGCCCTCGCGGGGAATCCCTTCAGCAGCATCTGCTGGTAGGCATCGTTCATCTCGGGCGTGCGCGTGGCGTCCGTCAGGTACACGGTGCTGTCCACAACGTGACTCCAGTCGAATCCCGCCGCCTGCAGCGTGCGGCCGACGCGCGCGAGCGCTTCGCGCGTCTGGCTGCCCAGGTCGCCGGCGTTGCCGTCCGTGTTACCCAGCATGCCCGACAGGAACAGGCGATCGCCCGCGCGGATTGCCGAACTCAGGTTCGGGTTCGGCGGTGCGGTGCTCCCATCCGCGTTCGGCGTCCCTACCACGCGCCGGTCCTTCGCGGCCACCGCCGTCAGCGCGATTTCGACGCGGTAGTCGGCGCTGGTCAGGCCGGCGCGCACCGTGGCACGCGCCGGCGGATCGCTCGGAAAGTACGCGCGATACGCGGCGTTCATCGCCTCGAAGAGAGCGGTGTCGGTCAGAAAGACGCGGGCGCTGACGACGTCGCGGTAGTCCATGCCGGCGGCCTTCAGGATCGCGCCCGCATTCCGCATCACGGCGTGCGTCTGCACGGTGACATCCCCCTGGATCGGTGTGTTGTCCTTGCCGTGCCTCGACACGAGCCCTGACATGAAGAGCGTGTCACCCGAGCGGATCGCGTAGCTGTAGGGGTTGGGCGATGTCAGCCAGTCCGCGGGACGGATGACCGTACGTTCGGCGCCGCCGGCAATCGCGATCATCGAGATCTCGACGAGCGCCTCGGGCACGACGAGGGGAGCGATGACCGTCGTGCGCACCGGCGGGTCCGAGGGCCAGTACGTCCGGTATACCTCGTTCATCGCGGCGAAATCACCGGCACGCTTGAGGTACACGCTGACCGCCGCCACCCGGTCCATCTGCGCGCCGTTTGCCGCCAGCACGCTTCGCAGATTGTCGAGCGCCCGCGTCGTCTGGGCCTTGATATCGCCCGCAACGATCCGGCCGTCGGGGCCTGCCGGCAGTGCGCCCGACAGGTACAGGAAGTTGCCGGCGCGAACCGCCGGGCGGAAGGGCCGGGCAGGCGTCTGCTGGCCGGCAAGCGGCACGATCAGGGCCAGGCAGCAGGCGGCCGCGAAAACGGTGGCGACGAATGTGCGTGTACGCATTGGCACATTCTATCCAAGCAGGCGCTCGATACGGCGTCCGCCGGCTGGGGCCGGCCGTCGCGCCCCCCGCGTGTCGTGCTGCGGCGTCAGCGGGCCGCGCATCGGGTACAATTGATCACGCATCAACCGCGGGAACACGAGGATCAGACGTGGCGAGGCGAGTGCTGACAATTCCAAGAATCGAACGGCGTCGTTCGCGGGTGCACGGATGGGGCGTCTTCGCGTGCGAGCCGATCTCCAAGAACAAGCGGATCATCGACTATGCCGGCGAGAAGATCACCCACAAGGAGAGCTGGAAGCGGGAGACGCGGTACCTCGAACGCGGGCACATCTGGTGTTTCCGGCTGAACAATCGGTGGGTGGTCGATGGGGCGGTCGGCGGCAACGTCTCGCGGTTCATCAACCACTCGTGCGCGCCCAACTGCTACGCGCACGTCGTCGACGGCACGATCTGGATCCGGGCGGCACGGACGATCGCGCCGGGTGAAGAACTGACCTACAACTATCACACCGACGGCGAGGCGACGATCCCGTGCCGCTGCCGCGCGGACTGCGACGCCAAACTGTGAACGCGCACATCCTCTACCTGCATGGCTTTGCGTCCTCGCCTGCGTCCACGAAGGCGAAGTTCTTCGGCGAGCGCCTGGCGCGGTTGGGGTTGACGCTGCACTGCCCGGACCTCAACGCGCCGGATTTCGAGACGCTCACCATCAGCCGCATGATGTCGACGGTCGAGCAGGCGATCGTCGCGCTGCCGGCGGCGCCCACGGTGCTCATCGGGTCGAGCCTGGGCGCCCTGGTCGCCCTCGAGGTGGCCAGCCGGTGGTCGAAGCGGTGCGCGAGCCGCGACGCCGGCCTGGCCGCAAAGCACCCGATCGATCGTTTGGTGCTCATGGCGCCCGCGCTGGATTTCGCGGGGACTCACGGGCGCCACCTGGGCGACGAGGGACTGGCGCAGTGGAAAGCCACCGGCGCGATGCCCGTCTACCACCACGGCGAGGGCCGCACCATGCGGGTGCATTACGGTCTCTACGAGGACGCGTTGACCTACGATCCGTTTGCCTCGTACCTGGATTTCCCGATCCTGATCTTCCAGGGCCGGCGCGACGATGCCGTCGATCCGGCGTCGGTTGAAGCGTTCGCGCGCAGCCGTCCCCACGTCCTGTTGCGGATGCTCGACGACGACCACCAGCTGCTCGCGAGTCTCGACGAGATGTGGAACGAGACGGCGGCCTTTCTCGGGCTCGAGGGCCGCCCATGAGGTGGCGGGCCGAACGGACGGCCTGCCTTCTCGCGTGTGTGTCGCTCATCATCTCCATCGAGTCCAGCTCGGGTCGCGCCGCCGCGCCCGGTCGGCGTGCGCCCGAGCCGCAACGGTCGGGTGCCGCGGCCATCAACAGCGACCGTGCGGCGATTCTCGTCATGGACCTTCCTTCGGGACGGTCATTGAGCGTCGTCCAGCCGGACCTCATCGCGACGAGGCTCCTCCCCGGGTCCGTCCTCAAGATCGCCACGCTCATCGCCGCGCTCGAATCCGGCGTCATCTCGCCGACGACGACCTTCACGTGCCGGCGCCGCGTGACGGTGGACGGGCGGGAACTCGTGTGCGCGCACCCGGACCTCGGGCGGCCGATGACGCCGGCCGAGGCGCTCGCGCACTCCTGTAATGATTTTTTCGTCAGCATCGCCGCGCGACTGCCGCGTGAGCGATTGAGCGCGGCGACCACGGCCCTGGGGCTGGGCCCGGTGTCGGCCGGGGCGTCGGTGCCGCTCGCCGCGGTCGGCCTGGACGGAATCGAGGCGACTCCCGAGCAACTGTTGCGCGCGCTGGTGCGAGCCATCGACCCGTCCGCCGGCGTGCGCCTGCGGCCGGAGACCCGCGCGGTGCTGCTGGAAGGGCTGCGCGGCGCGGCGCGGTACGGCACCGCACGTGCGATTGGTGACCGTGGAATTGACGCCCTGGCGAAGACCGGAACGGCGCCGATGCCCGGCGGTGGCTATCACGGCCTGGCGCTGGCCGTGTCGCCGTCGGCGCGCCCATCCCGCGCGGTCGTCGTGGTGATGCCAGGAGGCTCCGGCGCGGACGCGGCGGCGGTCCTGGCGGACACGCTCGCGCAGTTGATCGAGGGAACCTACGGACAGGCCCAGGTCTCCGAGGGTCCGAAGGTGCCGGCGTCGGAAGCGCCGGCGGTGCGTCCTTTGACGCGTCCCGGCCGCGGCCAGCCAGTCGAGCCGAAAGGTCCCGAACGTCCACCACAGGCGGGACGGCCGTCGGGCGGGACGACATTCACAGGCGAGATGACGATTCGCGTGGGGCACGCACGCGCGGGCGGGTACGACCTGGTTCAAGTGCCGCTCGAGGACTATGTCGCGCGGGTGGTGGCAGGCGAAGCGGCGGCGCGCAGCGCGCCGGCGGCGCTCGAAGCGCTGGCCATTGCCGTGCGCACCTTCGCGGTTGCCAATCTCGGACGGCACAGAAACGATGGCTTCGACCTGTGCGACCTGACGCACTGCCAGGTGATGGGCACCGCAACCGCCGTGACGCGGCAGGCGGCGGCCGCGACGGCGGGACAGATCCTGACCTATCTCGGGCGGCCGGCGTCGATCTTCTACACCGCGTGTTGCGGCGGCCAGAGCGAGTTGCCGTCCGATGTCTGGCCACGCGCACAGAATCAGCCGTTCCTGACGCGCCGCAAAGACGCGGCGTGCCGGCTGTTGCCGCCATGGACGAGCGAGATCGCCGAAACCGAACTGCTGCGCGCGCTGCGGGCCGCCGGGTTTCGCGGCGATACGATTCGCGATCTTCACGTCGCGCGCCGCAGCGGCTCGGGCCGGGCGGCGCTGGTCGGTCTCGATGGCATCAGCCCGGACGAGATCACCGGCGATGATCTGCGCCTGGCGGTCGGGCGCACGCTTGGCTGGCAGCTGCTCAAGAGCACCGCCTTCGACGTCAAGCGCACGTCATCCGGGTACCGGTTCACGGGACACGGTTCGGGACACGGCGTCGGGTTGTGCACGATCGGCTCCGCCCGGATGGCCGCCGAGGGCAAGAGCGCGGCGAAGATCCTGGCGGAGTACTTTCCAGGGACGAAGATCGACCGTCTGCCCGCTGTGAAAACGAGCGACGATGGCGAGCCCGCAGGTCCGGTGACGGCGGCGCGTCCACCGACCTTGTCACCTGGCCCGCCGCCGACGCCTGCGCCGTTTCCGCTCGCGCACGTGGCGCGCGCCCCGGGTTCAACATCGGTGGCTGCGGCGCCTGCCCGTCCGCGCACGATCGACCAGGTGCGGATCGAGATCGTCCTGTCCGTCACCGCCCAGCGCGCGACGGGCGACCTGGAGAAGCTCGTGCGGCAGTCGCTCGCCGAGATCAGCGGGCGAGCGCGCATCCCGCTTCCGGCGACCATCCGCCTGGTCTTCCACCCGACCGTCGAGAGCTACTGCCGGCAGACGAAGCTGCCCTGGTGGACGGCAGCAGCGACCAGCGGCGATCGCATCGACCTGGTTCCGTTCTCTGTCCTGCAGGAGCGACACATCGTCGAGCCGACGCTCCGCCACGAGATCGCCCACATCCTGACGACGTCGTCGCTGGAGGGCCGGCCGGTGTGGGTGAAGGAGGGGGCGGCGATCTACCTGTCCGGCGAGCGCGTCGATCCACCGGCGGGGAAGCGTGCCGCGCGGATGCCATGTCCAACCGACGACGATCTGCTGCGCAGCCAGTCGGCGGCGTCGCTCCACGAGGCGTATGCGCGCGCGGCGGGTTGTTACTCCGCGCAGATCGCCGCGGGAAAGAAGTGGGACGAGGTCCGCTGACTTTAGTCCTGCTTGCTGTGCCTGGCCGCGGCTGTCACCTTCAGCGCCAATGCCCAGCCGAGGTTCGCGACCAGGTAGAAGACGAGTAACTTCACGGCGACGAAGGCCGGTTCGAACCAGGTGGGCGGCAAGAACCCGGGCCGCCAGTACACGGCCTGCCACGGCAACCACACGAACACGAAGATGGAGAGCGCGACCAGCGCGAGGCGTCGGGGCCGAAGGGCTGCGCAAAGCCACGCGGGCTGTGCGATCGAGCAAACGCCGGCAACCGTGAGCTGCCCAAGCAGCGTCAGCGCGACCGAGAGCCCGAGACCGTATCGAACGAACCAGAGGACCCAGCCAAGCGCCGCATGAATCGGGCTGCTCTTGACGATACCCGGCCCCGCGATCAGCCAGGCGTCGATTTCGCCGCGGTGGACGATCAGCCACTGCCCGGCGCGCGCGGTGAGCCAGAACACGAGAGCGAACAGCGCGAGCGAGACGAGGAACGCAGGCACGGCGGCGGCCGCGCGGCGAATGCGACGGGCCGGCGCCTCGCTCTCTGTCCACGATAACTGCGCGGCCACCTCCACCCAGCCGGTGGCGACCAGCAGCATGACGGCCAGGAGCACCGACAGCGCCACGGTGAATACGGTCGATTCAGGCACCTGCAGGAGTGTCCAGAAGAGACCGCCGAGCACGGCGTGTCCACACGCAAGCCAGGCGACGATCGCGAGCAGAGGAGAGAGCATCACTTCTTCACATCGGCGGACAGGGGCTCGAACCTCACCCCTTGCGCCTCGGTCGAGGCCGACACGCCCGGAACATACATGGGCGTGATCTGCGCCGGCATCGCCTTGAAGACGCCGGGCGTCACAACCTTCAACAGGTACACGTACTCGTAGCGTCCCTGGTCGAAATCCTCCTGGAAGAACACGACGCGGTCGTCGCGGTACTCCCGGGCGGCCGGGGCCCATTTCACGCGCTGTTCGAGTTGGTAGAGCGACTGCTGCCTGATCGGTTCCGCACCGGCGGGCAGCGGATCCTCGATCATCAGGTGGCGCCATTCGGCCGAGCCCGCGACCGTGAGGCGGACGAGCAGCACGTCGCCGGGCCGGGCGGTGCCGGAAAACGGCGTCTCACGGTAGACGATTCGGTCTTTCTGCTGGACGGGGACGAGCCGGAAGTAGAGGCGGCTGATCGCGAGCGTGCGCGAACCGGTGGCCGCGATTCGCGCTCCCGTCTGGTAGTACTGCGCCTCGGCCGACCAGTACAACGTGCCTTCGCCCCGCTTCACCAAGCGGACGCGGTTCACGCCCGCCGCCGCCGGCGCCGTGACGACGGCAGGGTCCGGCGCGGCCAGATCGGCCGCCGTGAACGTTCGCGTCGAGACGAGGGCGTCGTTCACGAACACGTCCACCGAGAACGGGGCCGGTTGCTCGTTGCGGGCGCGCAGGAAGTCGAGCAGGCCGCAAAGGACGATCGCGGTCTGCTTGGTGCTCGACCAGTAGGAGCCGCCGTTGCGGTTCACGAGCAGCCACCGCACCGCCCGTTCGAGCACCGGATCTTTCGCGTGATCGACCGCAAGCGCGCGCACGGCCAGCGAGGTGGCTTCGGCACTCGCATCGACCGGCTCGAAGAGCAGCGGGTCCGAGTCCGCGCTCCACCACGCCAGGTCGCCCTTCACCTGGACGCTCGAGAGCAACTCCTTGTCGAGCAGCGCGCGCCGCGCGTCACCTGCCGTCTGCAGCGCGAGCAGGAGCAAGGCGCAGCCGTAGCTGGACATCCGGCTGCGGGCGTTCCACAACTCCTCGAGCCTGTCGGTCGCGGCCACCGATCGGCGCGGGACCGCGGCTCCCGCTGTCGCCGACCGGTCCACGCGCTCCAGGACATAGGCTTCGTATGCCTTCAGGTCGGGCACCGCGCGCGTGTATGTCGTGTAGAGACGTTCGAGTGCCGCCCGGCCGTGCCAGAGCCGTCCCCGGTCGATCGTATACCCTGCCTTTTGCGCCTCGAGCAGGCCGTCGAGTGCGTAGGCGGTCATGAACGGATCGTTCTCGTCGGTCTTCCACCAGCCCCACCCACCGTCGTCGTGCTGGTACTCGTAGAGGCGCGTCAAACCTTCGGTCACCTGGCGGTCGAGCACGGTGAGGCGCTCGGTCGGCGCGATCTTCATCTGCGCGAGCGCCCGAAGGACGACGAGATTCGGCACGAAGCTCGAGAGCGTCTGCTCGGTGCACCCGTACGGGTACGACGTCAGAAAATCGAGTCCGCCGAGCAGAGCGCCGGCGAGCGAAGGGGCGAGCGAGATGCGCATCGTGCGTGCGGCCGGGTTCGACTTGTCCGGAATCGTGAGTGACGCGACGGCTTCGGGGCCGGTCACGATCGACCCGGAGGCGGAGGCGACGCGTTTCAAGCCGAACGGGAGCACTGGCAGCGACAGTTGAACGGCGTCGGACGCGCCGTCGGTCGTTGCGGTGGCGGTCACTGACACCGGGCCGGGCTTGTCGGCCGTGAAGCGCGGCTCGAGGCGCTGCTCACCGCCCGGGGCGATCGACAGGCGTCTTTGCGCGCCGGTCGCGGGGGCGAGCGGAGTGAGCCCGGCGACGGTCGTGTCGATGGCCACGGTCTTCGCCGACGGCAGGTAGTTGTGGACCACGATGGGGACTTCCGTCTCGTCGCCCTGGGTCAGGAAGCGCGGCGTGATGACGCGTACGATGAGATCTTTCGTCGTCACCGTCCTGCCAATGGCCGCGCCCACCAGCGTGCTGGCGGTCACCGCCCGAACGGTCATGCGCCAAGTGGTCAACGAGTCGGGGTACGAGATCTCGACGTGCGCGACGCCTGCAGCATCGGTCGCCAGGGCGGCGTTCCAGAAGATGGCGTCCGGGAAATCCTTGCGGACCTCGGGGCGCGCGGGCCGGTCGGCCTTGAAGTCGGCAAGCGTCATTGGCCGCCTGCGCTGCGCGAGCAGGAGCTGCTGCGTGCCCGACCACCCCACGAACGAGTACCCATGCGAGAACTCGGTGCCGACGCGGCTGTATTCGCGCCGATAGAAGAAGCGCAGGGGATCGGGCGTGCGGTCGGGCGTGACGCCGTAGAGCGCTTCGTCCACCACGTCGACGCTCAGCTGCGCCTGTACCGGGTTGCCGCTCGAATCTCGGACGGATAAGGTGAAGCGAACGGTCTGTCCGGGCCTGCTGATGCCGGCTTCCGGCACGATTGACACCTGCAGCCCGCGCGACGTGGGTGGCACTCGGAGGCGTTGCTCCGCGCGGTAGAAGCGGTCGTCCCTGACGAACGCCACGTTCACGTACGTGTCGCCGGCGTCGTCTTCCACGATGGGCACGTCGATGGTGTCGCCGGCCCTGTAGCGGGTGACACGATGGAACGTGACCGCGTCGGCTTCCTTCGTCACGAGAACAGGGACAGCGAAGTCGGTGCCTCGAAGCATCAGGTGCGCGATATCGCCGGGCTGATAGGTCTTCTTGTCCGGCACGAGTTCGAGGTAGCTTTCCCTTTCCATCTCGATGGTGTCCGTTGAGCCCGCGACCCACGTGTCCGCCTCCGCCTCCACCCGTCGTCCGTCGGGCGCGGCCGCCAGCGCACGAAGGCGATACGAGCCGGCGCGCGGCAGCGTGACGTCCCATGCGGCGCGGCCATCCGCGCCCGTCGTGATTTCCGACCCGGCGAGCGGCTCGACGGCCGGCTCGCGGCCGGCCTGGCCGGAATACACCAGTCGCTCGGCCCACACGTGGATTTTCAGGCCTGCCTGGGGCTCGCCGGCGTAATCCTCGGCGCGCACGTCGACGCGGTTCGCGACGCCCGGTTGGGACGCGTAACTCTGCCGTCGGACCGCGAGCAGAAAGCGCGCATAGGTGGCGTGCACCATCGCGTGGCCGCCAACCTCGCGTCCGCTGGCGTCGGTGACGCGCGCCTCCATTTCCAGGGAATAGTCGTGGCTCTCCGCGTCGACGTCGAGCGGGACGTCGACGGTGGCGGTCCCATCGGCAGACAGCGCCTGACTCCGGCTGCCGATCTCCTCGCCGCCCCACCAGCCGGCCGCCTCGTCGCCGCCCTCACTCTCGTCGTCATACCGCAGCGGCGAGTAATACGGGCGGCGCCGGAAGACGACACGGGCGGTCGCTCCGGAGACCGGTTGGCCGAAGTAGTAGCGCGCCGTGACTTTGAACGAGGCGCGCCCGCCCTGCTCGACGAACCTGTCGGCCGGTTGCACGTCAACGTCGAATTCCGGCTTTCGATATTCCTGGACCTCGAAGGTCGCGTCCGCCTGCTGGCCACCGGCGGCCAGTCGCATCGCGTAGTAGCCGAGCGCGCCGCCCGGCGGCACGACGAACGAGGCATGGACCGCTCCAACCTCGTCTACCGGGAGTGTCTGCCGGAAGAGCACCTTGTTGTTCTGATCCGAAATCGACAGTTCCGCCTGCATGCCGTCGAACGGCACGAGGCCGCCGCGCGCGCGAGAGCGCAGGATGCCCTTGATGTTCACCGTGTGGCCCGGGCGGTAGACGGGCCGGTCGGTGTACAGGTACGCCATCAGTTCCCGCGCCTCGCCGTGCAGGAACCACGCGCCAGGATCGGCAACCGCCACGCTCGTCCCGCATCGCACGACCGAGAGGACGGCATCCGGGTTGTTCACGGCGAGCGCCACGTCCAGCGTACCGTCGGCTCCGGTGCTGCCCGACGCGACCACCTTGTGGTCTGCAATCGTCCGGGCATCGCACCCCGCGGCCGGCTCGCCGCTGAAGCGGTTCGCCACGAACAGCAGCACCTGCCCCGGGGCGCTCTTGCTCACGATGCCGAGATCGGAGATGACCACGATCGTGTAGGCCTTGAGCGGCGCGTTGACCGCTTCGACGACGTAGACGCCGGGATCGCGGGCCTCGAGCGGCACGCGGCGCACCTCGGTACCGTGGCCCGGCGGGAGGATCTCCCGCCACGAGCTCACGAGCTGCGACGGATTGAGGAGCGGGGCCTGCGTGAACGTCGTGTAGCGGATCGTTCGCCGCAGCTGGACCCGTTGTCTGTCGATGACGGCCAAACGGGCCTGGCGGTAGGCCGGGCTGAACTGTGCCCGAACGAAGGCCCGCAGCCGGTCGCGCATGTCCGCTTTCCACGTCGCCACCCGTTCCAGCCAGGTGCGTTCCTGCGGCACGACGGGCTGCTCGCTGCCGAGCACGTGCGGGTCGCGCAATCGCGCGAAGAACTCCAGCGGATCGCGAACGCGGTAGACGCGGACATCCAGGTACGAGAGACGCGTGAAGGTGAGCGTGAACGACGGATGTTCGCGCGTCGAGAAGATGTGATGGCTCGCGAGCGAGAACGCCGGACCCGGGTCGCGGTCACGGGACTGCGTCGCGCCCGGTGCGGCGATGAGCGCGAAGCACCACAGGAAGGCAGCCGCGCGCACCAGGCGGAGGCGGGGTTGCGTCACCATAGGATCGCCAGCCTGAACACGCCCACGAAATGCGCATTGGCCTGGAGCGGCCGCCAGCGGGGCGCAGGATGCTGCAGCAGGTCCGCCATCCGGACCTTGCGCACCTCTCCTGACGGCGACGACGGCGGTCCGTGTGCGGCCGTCCCCGGGACGACATGCTCCGGGCCCGTATGATAGACGACCCACTCGTCGCCTGCACGCTCGAAGAGGGACCGGCCGATGAACACCATCAGGTGGTCGGAGGCGTGCTCGTCGGACTGGTGGAAGAAGAGCAGATCCCCTGGGCGGGCGGCGCGCGCATCGCGGCTGACCAGGTGTGCGTTCAGGCGGACGATGGTGGCGGCGTCGGCGAATTCCGCGTAGCGGCGCCCATCGATCCGGAAGAGCGGCCACGAGTCGCCGTGGGGGCGCGGAGGCCGCAGAATGTCTGGGAACGGCGGCGCCACCGGCAGCACCGCCTGGCGGAGCCATTCGGGCGAGTGCACGCGCAGCGCTTCGCGGAACGCGTGGCGGACGAGCGCCGCGCAATCGGTCACATCAGCAGTGGTGCGATAGAACTGGGCATCGGCGAGGAACACGAACCAGGAGCGGAATGTCGCACGGTCACCTTCGTCCTGCAGCCGGACCTGGCCGAGAACGGGCAGGCCGACGAGGAGCAACGCTGTGGCGAGCGCGAACCGACGCATGCCCGGAACTGTAATCCGCGGATTGCGTGGACGCAAATCGCGGGCGCCGACTCCGCCGATTTGCCTTGAGCCGCAGATCTCCGCAGATTCACGCAGAGTTGCACCGGCCGCAGATTCACGCAGATTTACGCCGATTTGCGCCGATGCAGGCAGAAGAAGATCGACCCCCATATGCGTCGGTGCACGAAAGCGGGATCTGGCGCAGGCTCACGGCAAACCGGTGGCGTAGGGCCGCAAAGCGCGGTCGTGCGCGTCGACGCGTGTTTCTCGCCCATCGGCGAGAATCCGCGTGAATCTGCGGATGATGAAACGCGCCCGACGCCTGCAGCAGCAGCGTGCCGGCCGCGGCATGCCGGCTGGCCAACACGTCGCTGGGGAAGTGTGGATAAGTCGAGCAGCCAGCAATGGGCAGCCCGGGCCGTCAGCGGATCGAACGCGGCGCGGCGGCGACCAGCGGTTCGTTGAGAAAGCGAATGACGGGCGCGAGGACCTCGAACAACCGGGCCACCGTCGAGTAGAAGCGCGGGCTCGCGCAGAACGTCGCCGGGTACTCTCGCCAGGCGACGTACTGCCGCAGCTTGAGATAGTCGGCGGCGGGGTGATCGGCCGGGAACCCGCGTGGCACTCGGCTTAGCGCGTCGCCCTGGAGGCGTTCGTACGCGCGCCGGAAGGACGGCGCCTCGAGCAGGGCCCGGAACTGCAGATGGTGCTCAGCCAGGTGTTCGCGCACGCGGAGCAGTTGCGGTGCCTGCGGCGAGTGGAGGCCACCGGCCACGAGCACGCGCTCGCAGTTCACTTCGAGGTACAGGCCGGCGCCCTCGTGCTTCCCGAGGCCGCGCCACGGAAACACCGCCGACACGTGTGTCTTGAGCGGCTTCTTGTCGGGGCTGAACCGAGTGTCCCGGTACGGCCGGAACAGCGACACCTTCACCGACGCGAGGAGGCCCGGCGCGAACTGGGGCAGGTCGGCTGAGAGATGCTCGATGACGGCAACCATCGGAGCGCGGACGTGGGCTTCGTAGACGTCCTTGCGCGCGCGGAACCAGTCCCGGTCGTTGTGACGACGCAGGGCACGGAGGAAGGCGAGCGTGGCGTTGCTGAAGCGGGGAGCCGCGACGGCAGTCATGGGGCCATTCTATCGCGACGGCCGCGTGACGTGGGTGCGCAGGTGACCTGTGCGCGTCCCCGTGGCCCCGCCCCCGATGGCCGTTTACCAGCAGATGCCCCGATACTCCGCCGCGACCTGGGCGCGATCAACCGGGATCCGCACCAGGTCGATGATCACCTGGTCCGACCGGCAGGCGATGAGCGCCTCGCGAAATTCCGCGGAGGCGTTGCCGACAACAATCACGTCGGACTCGTCGATAACCTCCTGGACACTGGTGCGCAGCAGCGACGACAGGTGCGGGATCTGCCCCTCGATGTATTCCTTGTTTGCGCCGATCAGCCGCGCCAGCGACACGTTGCGGTCGTAGATGCGCACCTGCAGTCCCTTGCCGAGCAGTGCCTCGGCGAGGATGACGATCGGGCTCTCCCGCAGGTCGTCCGTCCCGGCCTTGAAGCTGAAGCCGAGCAGGCCGACGCGCTTCCTGCCGATCTCCAGCACTTCGTCGATCGCGTGCTGGATCTGCAGCCGATTGCTGTCGAGAATCGAGTTGATCACGGGTAGATCGAGGTCGAGCTCTTTCGCCCGGTACTGCAGCGCGCGCACGTCCTTCGGCAGGCACGATCCGCCGAAGGCGAAGCCGGGTTTCAGGTAAGAGGGCGAGATGTTCAGTTTCCGGTCCTGCGAGAAGATGTCCATCACCTCGTGGCTGTCGACGCCCAGGCGCCGGCACACGTTGCCGATCTCGTTCGCAAAGGTGATCTTCAGGGCGTGCCACGTGTTGCTCGTGTACTTGATCATCTCGGCGACGCGGATGCTCGTGTTCACCACCGGCGCCTGCACGTTCGCGTAGAGGCCGATCGTGCCGCTCGCGTCGGCGGCGTGGTTGTGACCGACCAGCGTCAGCGGCGGGTTCCGAAAGTCGTTGAGCGCGGTGCCCTCGCGCAAAAACTCCGGGTTGACCGAGACGCCAAACCCCTCGCCGTACTTCTTGCCCGAGGCCGCTTCGAGGGCGGGAATCACCTGTTCGTGCGTCGTGCCAGGGAGCACGGTGCTGCGGACGACGACGACGTGATAGGTCTGCTTGGTGCAGAGCGCGTGGCCGATTTGCTCGGCCACGCGGACCAGGTACGTCAGGTCGAGACTGCCATTCCTGCGGCTGGGCGTGCCGACGCAGACCAGTGAGACCTCGGACTCGTTGACGGCCTCCGCCGTGCTGGTGGTGGCCGTGAGCCGGCCCTGCTCGACCGCGCGCAGGATGAGCTCGTCGAGGCCAGGCTCGACGATCGGCGTGTGTCCCGCCTGCACCGTCGCGACCTTCTGCGGATTCACATCCACGCCGATCACGCGATGGCCGTCGGAGGCGAACGACGCCGCCGAGACGCAGCCCACGTAGCCGAGACCGAAGACCGAGATGTTCATGTTCGCCGCCTTCCGAATCCTGGTGTCCGGCCGGGCCGCCGGATCCTACGTGGGTCGCGCCGAGGGACGGAACCGGGCCGCCAGGCGCGACCAGCGCGGCCGGGGCACCGAGACGCCGGCCGCCGGCATCGCCTCGAACGGCCTGGCCGCAAACGAGACGAGGGCCCGTTCCAGTTCGTGGCCGACAGCGGTCCAGTCGTATTCGCCCATGACGAGCGCGCGCGCGGCGCGCTCCAGGCTGGCGCGCCTGGCGTCGTCGCGGAGCAGATCGATGACCGCGCGGGCGAACCCGTCGGGCGAATCCTCGATGAGAATGTCGGCGCCCGGCGTCACCGGGAGCCCTTCGGCGCCGACCTCTGTCGACACGACGGCCTTGCCCATGGCCATCGCTTCGAAAATCTTCAGGCGCGTTCCGCCGCCGATGCGAATCGGCACCACGTAGACCGCCGCCCGCGCGATGTGCGGCCTCACGTCGTCCACGCTGCCCGTGACCTCGACGCCTGGCTGGCGCCCGAGCGCCCGCACCGCCGGGGTCGGCGCGCGCCCCACGATGCTCAGCGTCACGCCCGGTTCCTCCCGGCGGATGCGCGGCAGGACGTCGCGCACGAACGACAGCATCGCGTCTTCGTTCGGAATCCAGTCCATCGAGCCCGTGAACACCAGGTGGCGCGGCTCGGCGGGCGGCCCCGCGGGCGAGAAATAGTCCGTGTCGACGCCGGTCTTGACGACGAACACGGGCGCCGGGACGCGCGCGCCGTACAGATGGGCGAAGGTGCGCCGATCGGCGTCGGAGACGGCAAGCACGAGGCCGAAGCGCGCGAGCGTGTCCCGCTCGAAGCGCAGCATGCGCCGCCACTGCGCGCGGTAGAGCAGGCGCCCAGTCGCGCCCGACTGGGCCTCCACGTGCCGTCGCCAGATCTCCGCTTCGACGTTGTGCGTGAAGACGACGGCGGGGCACGGAAGGGCCGTCGGCAGGTTCACGGCCGGGACCAGGAAATCGCAGAGTACGAGGTCGAACCGCTCGGCGTCGAGCAACTCGCGCACGCGTCGGGCGAACGCCGGCGACCGGTATTTCGCGACGGCATATGGCAGCGGGGTGAACAGATACCGGAGGACGTCGGCGTAGAATGCCAGGCTGCCCTTCGCGGTCTCGGCGCGCGGCACGGTTTCGACGCGACTGCACACCTCCCGCATGCCGTCGACGAGCGCGCGCGGGACGCCCGGTTCGGCGAAGGACAGGTAGGTAATCTGGTGCCGCGGGGCGAGGTGCCGCATCAGATGCCAGGTGCGCAGCTTGCCGCCCTTGTCGAGCGGCAGCAGCAGGTTCGCGTTCAGCCAGAGGATCTTCATCGTCGAAAGCCGGCGAAGGCCGGCGGTGATGCGCGTGGCGTCACGCGACCATCGGCTCGGTCGCGGGCGCGGTGCGCGGCGGCGCTTCGAGCGACTGCACGCCCTGCCGATCGATGAACGTGCGGAACCACAATTCGAGGTTCAGCAGGCTCCAGATCCGATCGCTGCCGTCGGTCTCGCCCTTCGCGTGCGCCCGCAGCAGCTGGTCGACCGCCTGCGGGTTGGTCACGCCCCGCTCGCGGGTGCGGCGATCGAGGAGCACGTCCCGCACCACGTTCTGCCAGGGGCCGCGCATCCAGTTGCCGAAGGGCACCGGGAAGCCCATCTTCGGGCGTTCGAGGATGCGGTCCGGCAGCAGGCCCTTGACGGCCTCGCGCAGGAGCCGCTTGGTCGTGAGGCCCGCCAGCTTCCATCGCGAGGGCAGCGACGCCACGTACTCGACGAGCACGTGGTCCAAAAACGGCACGCGGCTTTCGATGGAGGTCGCCATGCTCATCTGGTCCTGCTTCATCAGCAGCTCGACCAGGTACGTCTTGGTGTCCGCGTAGAGCAACCGCTGCAGGACGCCGCCTGCGGCGCGCGGCTCGGTGAAGTAGGCGAGCGACGGGCCGTACACCGACGACGCGTCCAGCGCACCCGCCAAATCTGGCGCCAGCAGCTGCTGCTGGTCCGCGAGCCTGATCGCCGCGAAGTTGTCGAAGAACGTCGCGTCGGGCCGATGCGGCACGCAGAGAAACGATCGACGGGCGTAGCGCCCGATGGAGGCCGGCAGCCGGGGCACGACGTGACCGCCGATCCACTGGCGGCCGCGTTGGGGCAGCGAGGCTTCGTACAGGCCGCCCAGTCGCCAGTTCCACAGCGCGCGCACGTACTTGCCGTAGCCGGCCAGCAATTCGTCGCTGCCCTCGCCGGTCAGCACGACCTTGACGTGCTCGCTGGCCAGGCGGGACACGAAGTAGAGCGGGATGCTCGACGAATGCGCGATCGGCTCGTCCTCGTGCCAGATCAGGCGGGGCAGGGCGCCGAAGAAGTCGGCCTCGTCGATGACGATCTCGTGCCCCTGTGCGCCGATGGCCTTCACCACCTCCCGCGCGTAGGTCAACTCGCTGTAGGCGCGATCCTGGAACGCCACCGAGAAGGTCTGGAGCTGATGGTCCACCATCGGCGCCATCAGCGCCGCGACGGCGCTGCTGTCGAGGCCGCCCGAGAGGAACATGCCGAGCGGCACGTCGCTCATCAGCCGGAGGCGAATGGATTCCTCCAGCAGGTCGCGGAAGCGGCGCGCCGCGGCGCGAAACGTGCGCGGACGGCCGGTGGGAGGCGACGGGCTCCGGACAAGATCAAGGCCGCGCTCGGCGGCTTCGGCAGCGCTCAGTGGAAGATCCCAGTACTGCCTCGTCCGGACCTCGCCGTCCTGGAACGTCAGCACATGTCCGGGCAGCAGCTTGAAGATGCCGGTGAACAGCGTCTCGGGACCGGACAGGTACCTGGTTGCGAGCAGCTCCGGGATGCGAGCCGCGTTGACATCGGGCGGAACGAGGCCGCTCTTGAGGATGGCCTTGATCTCGGACCCGAAGACGAGACGGTCGTTCGCGAACGTCCAGTACAGCGGCTTGATGCCGAGCCGATCGCGCGCCAGCAGCAGCCGGCGGCGCCGCGCGTCCCAGATGGCGAACGCGAACATGCCTCTCAGGTGCTCGACGCACGCGTCGCCCCACTCTTCGTAGGCGTGCACGATCGTCTCGGTGTCGCTTCTCGTCCGGTACACGTGGCCGGAAGCTTCGAGCACGCACCGCACCCGGGCGTGGTTGTAGATCTCGCCGTTGAAGACGATCCAGACGGTGCCGTCTTCGTTCGAGAGTGGCTGGTGCCCGGTCTTCAGATCGATGATGCTGAGGCGCCGGAACACGAAGCCGGCCCGCTCGTCCGCCCACGTGCCCGAGTCGTCCGGCCCGCGGTGCGCGATCACGTCGCCCATGCCGGCCAGGTGTGCGCGCTCTTCGGCGCGCAGCCGGTCGGCGGTCACGATGCCTGCAATGCCACACATTTCGTTGGTTCCTACGCCGCGCGCAGACGTTGCTCGCCAGGGCGGTCCACGAAACGCTCGAACCAGAGTTCCAGCATCAGGAGCGCCCATAGTTCCCGGTGATGGTCGTTCCGGCCGGTCAGGTGTCGCTGCCAGATTCGCGTGACGGCCTTCGCATCGAAGATCCCGCGCTGGCGGAAGCGCCCGCTCAGCAGCAGGTCGGACACCAACGAGGCCAGTGGGCCCCGCAGCCAGGCCGCCGCCAGCGGCTCGAAGGGATGCGCGCTCGGCCGCAACAGGTGCCGTGGCATGCGGGCCTGGAGTAGCTGCCCGAGCAGGTACTGGGTTGTCTGGCCGCGGACCTTCAGCGACGAGGGGACGGTCGCGGCAAATTCGACGATCTCGTGGTCGAGCATGGGCAGGCGGATCTG
This sequence comes from Acidobacteriota bacterium, assembly GCA_003170135.1. GTDB lineage: Bacteria > Acidobacteriota > Vicinamibacteria > Vicinamibacterales > Fen-181 > Fen-181. The sequence continues at coordinate 83,536 of PMZR01000136.1, read as the reverse complement.
AAGCGAGGCGGCCGTGCCCGTCCGGTCGATCGTCGTCAGGAGATTGTCAACCAGACGAGGGAGCAGGTCCGCGACGTCCGGCGTCACGAGGTCGGTGTAGTGGCGGGAGCCGATCTGCCGGGCGAGCGCTCGCGTGCGCTGGATGTCGTCGAATGGCGGCGCGTCGAATCCGACCGTCGTCGTGGCAATCGGCGATGCTGACACCTCGACCGCGTAGCTGGCCACCGCGGCCGACGAGACTCCCGGCGAGAGCATGACGCCGGCCGGCGTGTCGCCGCCAAGGTGCGTGGCGACCACCTCGCGCAACAGCGCGTCGAGGCGCTCGAGGTACTCGCCCTCGGGACGCTCGCGCCTCTCGGTGGCGAACGGCAGTTCCCAGTACTGCGAGACGCGGACCCGGCCGTGCTCGGCCGTCAGCAGGTGACCCGGGGGCAGCTTCACGATGCGCCGAAAGACGCTGGCGGGTGACAAAACGCAGCCGAGCGTCATGTACTCCCTGATGGCCGCCGGCTCCCACTCGCGACCGACCTGGGGATCTTCGAACAGCGCCTTGATCTCCGAGGCGAACACCACGCCGCGGCCATCGAGCGTCGAGTAGTGCAGCGGCCTGACACTGAGCCGGTCGCGGCCGAGCAGCAGTCGCCTGCGCCGGCCATCCCAGAGCGCGAAGGCGAACGGGCCGCGCAACCGCCCGACAACTAGATCGCCCCACTGCTCGTATCCCTGGACGATCACCTCGGCGCCGCTCGTTGTCCGGAAGACCCGGCCGTGCGCCTTCAACTGGCTGCGCAGGCCCTCGGCGTTGTGGATCTCGCCGTCGAGCGCCACCCACACGGTCTCGTCCTGGTTGGCGAGCGGTTGCCGTTCGGCTGGACCGGCGGCGGCAACGCGACGATGCCCGAGGCCGAGGCCGGGGGCAAAGTGAAGGCCGAACCCGTCGGGCCCGCGGTGGCCGAGCGCGCTCGTCATCGCGAAGATGACGTCACGGCCGATCGGCTCGCTGCGATCGAAGACCAGTTTGCCGGTGATGCCGCACATGTCAGAAGGTCACCGTTTGAAGGCCCTCGGTGTTCAGCCCGGGGGCGACGAAGTGATAGCCTCGCCGGGTGAGTTCGGCGAGATACAGGCTCTCGAACGCGCCGACCATGCGACCAAACGAGTAGTGCTCTTCGACATGACGCCGGCCGGCGAGGCCGAGCCGCTCCGCCTGCGACGGGTTGTCGAACAGGTGCCCGATGGCGCCCGCGAGCGCGTTCGCATCGTCGGGCGGGACGAGCATGCCGGTCACACCGGGCGTGATCGCTTCGGGGATGCCTCCCACGTTCGAGGCGACGACGGGCAGCCCTGCGGCCATCGCCTCCAGCACGGCGTTGGGCGAAGCCTCGGTGCGCGAGGGCAGCACGAAGACGTCCGCGTCGCGCAGGATCGCCGGCACGTCGTCGCGATGACCGAGGAACTCCACGCAGTCGAGCAGCCCGCGCTCACCGGCAAGCTGCCGCAGCGCCGCTTCGCGTGGTCCGTCGCCGACGAGGCGGAGCCTCACCGACGGCCACGATGGCCGCAGGAGCGCCATGGCGGCGAGGAGGACCTCGTGGGCCTTCTCGGGCCTGAGCCTTCCGACACTCACGATGCGGCGCTGCCGGGGGGGAGACGATCGGAGTCCGAATGCGGCCAGGTCGAGCCCGTTGCGCACGATCGCGATGCGCTCGGACGGGATGCCTTCGCTTTGCAGCCGGGCCGCGCCGGCGCTCGAGTTGGTGACGATGCGATGCGCGGCGGCGTATCCAAATCGCTGGGCTGCGCCCAGGCCGCGGCCCCGGCTCGGGTGGACTTCGCGCCGGCTGCCCACTCGCACGGGCACGCGCGCCAGAGCGGCGGCGGGCAGCGCGAATGCGTTCGCATAGATATCGGCAGCCTGGACGACCGCGATGCGGCGCGCGCGGCACCAGCGCGCGAACGCGGCGAACTGCGTGAGCGTCGATGGCGACCGGAAGCTGCGGATGGGAAATTCGGCGACCTCGGATACGAGGCTCGCGATGCGCGGCAGCCACACGCCCTTGCGGTGGAAACAGGCCACGTGGACGTCGAAGCGCCGTCGATCGAGACGGCGAATGAGCTCCGTCATCTGTCGCTCGGTTCCTCCGGAGTCGAAACTGGTGAGGAACACGGCCACGGGGATCCGGAAGGGGGCCACGTCGTTGCAGATGAGCAAGCAAGGTGCCAGCAGCCTCGGCGCCATCACGCGGGAAACGGCTGGCACGGCGAAGGAACCGAGCGGCGGGCGCTTCTCTTTTCCGGCATTCTTCGCAGCGCTGGGAAATGTCTGTCCCACATCGGGCAAATAAATTCTCAGCCGGCCTGAGAAGTACCAACCTCAACCGTGGTCCGTGGTGTGCGCGTTGCCGCCGGTTGCGCAGGCCGATCGAGGTATTGACGGTGCCACAGTTCGAACATCACGAGCTGCCAGAGCCGCATCGTATGGTCGCGGCGGCCCGCCAGGTGCTCATCGACCATCCTGTCGACGAATGACCGGTCGAAGTAGGCGCGCTGCCGCGTGCTCGCCGACCGGAGCACGTCGCCGAAGAGCTCGCGCAGATGACCGCGGAACCACACGCCGAGCGGCACGCCGAAGCCCTGCTTCGGGCGTTCGAGAATCGCCGGCGGCAGCAGCGTGCGCGCGACGGCCTTGAGCGCGTGCTTGCGCACGAGGCCGCGGATCTTCATGTGCGCAGGAAGCGACGCCGCCAGTTCGACGACCTCGTTGTCGAGCAGTGGCACGCGCGCTTCGATCGAGTGCGCCATGCTCATCCGATCCACCTTCGTGAGCACATCGTCGGGCAGATAGGTCTCGAAATCGACGTGCATCATCCGGCTGGCCCAGGGCAGGTCACCGAGTCGCGCGAAGCGCGCGAGCAGCGTCGCATCCGGGTCGGATCGTCCGAGGGTCCGGCGGACGTCCGCGTTGAGCAGCGCAGCCTTCTCGTCGGGCTGGAAGAGTGCGATGGCGTCGACGTATCGGCCCTCGACGTTGCGCGATACGTGCCGCAGGAAATTCTTGCCGCGCGTGCCGTGCGGCAGGCGCGGCCACGCCGCGGCCGCCGCGCGGTAGCGCCCAGGCACGGGCACGCGATCGAACAGCGCCACGCGCGGATGGGGGACGTAGCGGTCGTAGCCGCCGAACAATTCGTCTCCACCGTCGCCCGACAGAACGACCGTGACGTGGCGGCTGGCGATCTGCGACACGTACCAGGTGGGAATCGCCGACGAATCGCCGAAGGGCTCGTCGAAATGGGACACCAGGTCGTCGAGGATCGCGAGCCCGTCCGGCTTGACGACGTACTCGTGATGGTCCGTGCCGAAGTGCCGGGCGACGACGCGCGCGTGTTCGAGCTCGTCGTAGGCCGGCTCGTCGAAGCCGATCGAGAAGGTCTGCACGGGCTGGCTGGAAACTTCGGCCATGAGTCCGACGACCAGGCTCGAGTCGATGCCGCCCGAGAGAAACGCGCCGAGCGGCACGTCGCTGAGCATGTGGCAGCGAACGGCGTCACGAAGGACCGTGCCAAGGGCCTCTGCCGCCTCGGCGTCCGTCCCCGGGAAGGTCTCACGGCCGGGCAGCTCCCAGTACTTCGAGACCCTCACGCGGCCGTCGCGCCACTCGAGGAGGTGTCCCGGCGGAAGCTTCTGGACATCGCGGAAGATCGAGCGGTCACTTGGGGTGTACAGGAACGACAGGTAGTGGTCGAGCGCCCCGGCGTCGAGCTCGCGGGGCACGCCGGCGGCAAGGATCGCCTTGATTTCCGATCCGAAGTACAGCCGGTCGCCCACCAGCGCGTAATGAAGCGGCTTGATCCCCGAGCGGTCGCGCGCCAGGATGAGGCGCCGGTTGTTCCTGTCCCAGAGTGCCAGCCCGAACATGCCGCGAAGCCGCGCGATCGCCTGGTCGCCCCACTCCTCGTAGGCGTGCACGATCGTCTCGGTGTCGCTCTCGGTATAGAACCGATGGCCGCGTGCCTCGAGGTCGGTCCGGAGTTGCGGGTAGTTGTAGACCTCGCCGTTGAAGACGAGCCACACCGAGCCGTCCTCGTTGCGGATTGGCTGACTGCCGGACACCAGGTCGATGATGCTGAGGCGGCGCATGCCGAGCGCCACGCCCGGCTCCACGTGCGAACCCTCGTCGTCCGGGCCGCGGTGTCGGATGGCGGCGCACATCTGGTGCACGACCGCGACATCGCGGTTACGCTGGCCCGGGTCGGCCGCCCGATCAACGAATCCGGCTATTCCACACATGATGAATCTCGTGGTCTTGGAGTCCGGGGTTTGGAGTCCGGAGTCCGGGGTCCGGAGTCCGGACGCCGATGCCCGGCCCGAGGCCGATCTATCTCTGGCCGACCGCCGCCTCGGCGATCGGTTGACGCCGCCACCGGCCCGCCTGCGCCGATGGGACAAGGACGGCAGCGGCGGCGCGGCCAAACGACATCGGCGAGTCGTTCAGGCGCACACGGTTGATGACGCTTGCCGGCGCGTCCAACCCGACGGCTGGCAGCGGCGCCGAGCTGAACAGGTCCAGGAGTCCCCCCGGCTCGAGGTCCACCGCGAGATCGCCCACGACGTGATCGAGTTGAAGGCGGAATGGATCGTTGGAGATGCGCTGCAGGAAGCTTCCGCCCACGATCGACACGGCCCGGACGGCGCCTTGCGTGGAGAGTCGGACGAAGGCGAACCGGGCATCGGTTTCCCAGTCAGCGAATTGCCACTTGAGGGCGGTGGCGGGCGCACCCGGGCGCGACTCATCACGGGGCACCGCGAACAGCGCGAGAGCGACTTCATCGCAAAGCACGATGCGGATGGCGTGGGCGTAGGCATCGTTGCCGGGCCCGCCGCTGACCGTCACGGGTTCCACCGAGACGTCAGATGCGCGGTGCAAGGGAACGATGACCGTTGCGACCGAGAGCGGCGCCTCGCCGGTGCGCGAGAAGCGCAGCGCCGGGCACGGCACGATCCGCCCGTAGGCCGGGGAACACCACCCGAGGCCGCTCGTCCGGTCGCCGCGAAACATCTCGAGGCGTTTGGCCGTCGTGGCGATGGCAGCGCACAAGCCGTCGGCATGGGCCGCCTCAATGGCCGTCGCGTCGTTGCGCACGTTCCACTCAGGATCGAGATGCCACTGCACCGCCGCCGTGTGTCGGCCGCGACCCAGCACGTGATCCGTGACGAGCCAGAGGTCGCCCGCCGCACTGAACACCGCCCGGCGGTGGATGGCAGGCAAGTAGCCGTCGTGCTGGGCCTCGAAGAAGTCGAACCGCGGATTGAACGCTGACCGGACCACGCGACCGTCGGCCGCCGTCGTCCAGTGAAACGGCCCATCGGGCTGCGACTGCGAGCGGTCGTCGAGCACCAGCGTGTTGTGGAGCGCCGTCGAGCGGAAGCGATCGCGCAGCGCCGGATCCATCGTGTAGGTTCCCGTGCCCGTGTCGATGAAGAGGCGATGCCAGCGAAGTGACAGCGTCAGGGAGAGCGCGTCGGCATGGGCATGGCCCCCGTTGAGGAAGCCGTGCGGGCCCGCGTCGAACACGAGGTGATCGCCCGAACGGGAACGCGACACGTAATAGCCGGTGGTCGGAAACACGACTGACTGGTCCCAGTCCGCGGACGTGGCGTCCGGGACGTCGGTCCGCGTCCCGTCGAGGCCGCCGGCCCCCGAGATCCAGAAGCTTTCTTCGGTCGGTTCGTCGGCCGGCACACGGCCCGGCAGCAGCGCGGCCGCCATCGAGAGCGACGGCCGTACGTCGCTGGCGTCGTTCCCGCAGATCGGCAGCAGCGCGCCCGCATCGTCGTCGCCGATCCGCGGGAGAGAACCGGTCGCGTCGGCCATTGCCCACGCGAAGCGGGCCAGGCGCGTGACCAGGGGTTCGAAGGCCCGTTCGGCAACCTCGTCGCCGGTCCTTCGCGCAACGGCGAGCGCCAGCAGGTAGAAGTCGAGCGTGTAACGGTGATAGTGCGTCGATCGTTCGAGGTGGCCGCCGTCGGGCGCAACCTGCTTCGCGGCCTGTTCGATGAGCACGCGCCGGCCGAGGGCTTCCCATCGGGAGGCGGCCCGCAGCTCGGGCAGCGTCCGTCCGACCACGTAGAGCCCGAGCGCTTCGCCCGTCAGGTGCGTGTTGGGGCTGAAGTACTGCGACAGGTTCTCCTCGACATGCCGCATTTGTCGATCGAGGCCGAGGAGCAGATCGACGAGCCAGGGAGCCTGCGTGGGGGTCTCGTTCGCGTCCTCTGGGGCGTCGAGAAAGAAGTGGAGCGCCCAGAGCCAGGACACGCTGCGAAACCCGAGCTCGAGCATGCTGGCCCAGTTGATGCCGACGAGCGGCGGATTCTGCGCCAGCCAGCTTTCCAGTTCGGCGACGAACCGCGCACGATACGCTGCGCACCCGGTCAACCAATACGCGCGGCCGAGCGCGAGCCAGTGCTGGTGGCGATTCAGTTCCCAGATGATCTTGTGATCGCCAAATCGCGGATCCAGGTACCGTACGTCGCTCCACCACGCCTCGGGTGCGCGCTTGTCGTGCACCGGGTCGTACGCCCAATCCGGGTCGGGCCACTCCCGACCCGATTTCGCCGGGCGGGGTGCCTGCTCACGCCGCGTGAATTCCAGGTTCGTATAGCCAAGCAGATCGTACCGGCCGGCCAGGATCTGGTCGGCCCGACGGCGGGCGTCGTCAGTGGCACGCGGAAATCGGGCGGTGATCGCGGCCGCCAGCGGCTGGCGCGATCGGAGGTCGATCACGAATCTCGAAGGACGGTCTCGCAGGTAGCGCGACAGTTCGTCATGCGCGCCCGCCCAGTCCCTGGCCTCGAGCCGGGCGAGAGCCGGTTGCAGCGCCGCGCCGGCGACGAGCCGGGACGCGAGGTCGGTGCGGCGCCACTTCGCCGGACGCGCAATGGCCCTCAACCGGCGCGCGCCGCGCGTCAGAAGGGTTCGCGCGCGGAACCGGATCTCGGCAGAATCCATCGATCCCAGCCGCGCGAGACGCGGATCGCGGGCGGCGCGGGACGGCGCGGCCGCGGGTGCTGCATCGACGCTTGGCGCCGCAAGAGCAAGCGGCGGACGACGCGATGCGGCCGCCCGGTACACGGAGAGCCACTGGCCGCGGACGCGCGGCCAGGTGTATCGCTCGCACTCCGCACGCGCGGACGTGGCGAGCCGCGCGGCGAGGCCGGGCTGGCGCAACAGGCGCAGGATCTGACGGGCGATCGCCGCATGGTCGTCGGGCGGCGCGAGCAGCCCGTCCACTTCGTCGGTCAGGAGGGCGGGCACGCCGCCCACGTTCGTCGACACCACGGGAGTCCCGCTCGAGAACGCTTCGAGGACTGACGACGGCATGTTGTCGATGTCCGGTGTCTGGACATAGATATCGGCATCGTCGTAGTAGCGCCAGACCTCGACCGGGGCGACCCGTCCGGCAAACGTGACGTGCCGCAGCGCGAGCCGGCCGGCCAGTTCGCGCAGCGAGCGCTCTCCTGAACCGGCGCCGACGAGCGTCAGGCTGGCGTCGGGGCACTCGTCCTGCACCAGTCGAAACGCGCGCAGAGTGCAGGCCACGTTGTAGAGCGGCTCGAAGTTCCGCGTCGACACGAGCTTCGGCGCGATCGGGTCGCGAAGGCGGAAGGGGAACCTCTCCATGTCAACGATGTTCGGCACGACGTGCGCGGGAACGCCAAACGACGCGAACACCTCCTGGAGGAAGCGCGACGGTACGACGTTGCGATCGACGCGCGCGATCGTCGTCCTGGCGATGGCCGACCGCTGCAAGTGGTCCGGCGCCTCCCCGCTGCGGTAGTTGAGGATGACCGGCCGCTGCAGCAGCCTGGCCACCAGAAACGCGGGCAGCGGCGCGAGCAGGAAGGAGAAGTACGACGCCGAGAAGACGTGCGCGATGTCGGCGCGCCGCAGTTCGCGCACGAGCAGCGGCCAGTACGCGATCTGCGTGGCCAGCGTGCGGGCGTAGGTGATCCCGAGCGCCCAGCGCAGCCACCGGGGTGGCAGCGGGTTGATCGGGACCAGCCACGCGCTGACCTGGTCATCGCCCTGCCACGCGCGCAGCAGGCGCTCGGCCTGCACGGCCTGCCCGCCCAGGATGCGCATCGACGGCGCGACGATGGCGACACGCAGGGGCGGCGCGGCGTCGGGGGCGGAGCGGGGGAGCACGGGATCCATCACGTGTCGATCACTCCTGCGCGCTGCTGGTCACGGGGACGGGGATCGGACGCCATCGCTCGGCGAAGAAGCCCAGGTACTCGATGGTCTGCAGCTCCTCGATGAGCACGGCGAGCCCGTCGCGACGGCCGAGTACGCGGACCCACTTCCAGCCTTGCTGCAGCGCCTGCCGGTACAGGAACCGCGGGACGCGGGCGATGTGCGGGACGCGGTCGAGGTCGAGCGGCGCGTAGATGTCGCGCGCCATGCGCGCGAGCGTCCTGCCGTGCCAGTAGAACCACTGCCGGAAGTACCGCCGCGTCAGGCGCGAAGCGGGCACGAGGTGACGGACGACGATGGCCGGATCGTAGAGGCCGCGGTACAGATCCGCACGGCGGAGGCGGAAGAAGATCTCGTGATCTTCCCCCGAGATCAGCGAGTTGTTCACCTTGCCGAGATCGGTGCGCCATCCGCCGATCGCGGTGAGCGCCGCGCGCGAGAACGCGAGGCTCGCACCGACGGGCAATTTCTGCCCGTGCGCGTCCTTCGTGTATTCCACGACCGTATCGCCGTAGTCCACGATGGCCAGCGGGCCCCAGATCTCGTGCGCGCGCTCGGTCAACAACTCCGGCGGCGGCAGGCAACCCCACCGGGGCAGCACCTTGCCGAACGCGAACGTGATGTCGTGGGCGCGAAAGGCATTGACGAGGCCGTCCAGCCATCCGAGCGCCGGCAGCACATCATCGTCGGTGAGGGCGAGCACGTCGCCTGTGGCCCGCAAGAGGCCGGCGTTGAGCGCGAAGCTCTTCCCCTGGCGGGCCTCGAACAGATAGCGGACCGGGATGGGGGAGGTCGCCGCCGCATCGGCGACGACGCGGCACGTCGAGTCCGTCGAGTTGTTGTCGACGATCACGATCTCGGCCGCGCACGCCTCGGGCACGCGCAGGCGGGCGAGCATCGCCAGTGTTTCGGCGAGATACGAGGCCCGGTTGTACGTGCAGATGAGGATCGACACCGAACCGACTGTCATGTCACCTCCAGGCGACGGCTGCCGGCGTTGCCGCGGCCCACATGGGCGCGCATCCAGCCGCGCGTGAATGCCAGGTATCCCAGCGCGAACGCAATCTCGGTCATCGCTTCCACTGCGCGATCCGGGGCGGCGGCGAGGGCGGCCCTCATGGCGCGCGCAGCGTGCCGGGAGATCCGGGCGGCCCAATGGCGTGTCCGCGCGGACGCCCCCGCCGCGGCACCGGCGTGATCCAGCGCCGCGTTGGTGATCCCCGACCAGAAGAACCACCGCAGGTGGTAGCCGAGCCGCAGCCGATCGGCGGGCACGTGGTGCTGCACGACGAGCCGGGGATCGTAGACCGCGGTAAAGCCCGCCGCCTGCACGCGTTCGCACACCTGGTGGTCCTCTCCCGACAGCAGCGTCCCGCGCAGCTTGCCGAGGTCGAGAGGGAAGCCGCCGGCGGCCTCGAGCGCGCGCCGCGCCACCGCCATGTTCGCGCCGAGCGCCGTCCGGGCGCCGAGCGGCGTCCGCCCTGGCCCGTAGTCGAGCAGCGCAAGCGGCGCGGCGAGGCGCCCGTATCCGCCGGCGGCCTGGAGGCGCAGCCATCGCGGCGCCGGCCGTTCCCATCGCGGCGTCACGCGCCCTCCGGCCAGGCCCAGGTCCGCTTCCTGCCACAGCGCGCGGATGGTCGCCAGCCAGTCATCGGCGACGATGACGTCGTCGTCGGTGAGCGCGAGAATCTCGCCGTGCGAGATCGCCACGGCAGTCGCGAGCGCGTGCGACTTGCCGGGCGCCGTTTCGCGCACGTAGCGCACCGGCGCGCGCAGGCGGCGCGCGGCTGCCTCGACGATTGCCGCGGTCGTGTCGGTCGAGCCGTTGTCGGCCACGACGATCTCGTCGCCGGTCTCGAACGTCTGCCGGCCAAGCTGCGCGAGACACTGCTCGAGCAGCGACGCACGGTTGAACGTTGCCAGCAGGACGCTAATCGACATGTCACCCCTAGGCGGCAGCAACGCTCGGACGCAGCCGCCGGACGTATTGCAGGTACCGCGCCCGATCGGTGCGGCCGAGGCCGACGAGGCCGAACGACACGACATAGACGAGACCGACCAGCGCGCCGCTGCCCACGATGGCCCCCAACGAGACCGGCGCGACGAATGCGCGCAACAGCCACGCGGCGAGCGCGGCGGGTATCGATGCAATCACGGCCGGCAGCAACGACTGCCGCGCGAACTCGACGAGCGGGACGCCCAGCGCCCGGCATGACATCGGGACGAGGACGAGCAGGTTCACGGCCAGGACCGCGATCATCGTGCCGAGGGCCGCGCCCGTGATCCCGTAGCGGGCGACGAGCGCCACGCTCAGCGCCAGGTTGAGCAGCGACTCGCCGAGCGAGACGAACGCCACCAGGCGATGCCGGCCGATGACGAGCAGGATGTTGCCAAGCGGGCCTCCGCCGACCAGGACCACACCCGCCAGGGCCAGGGCGATGAGCGCCGGAACGCTTTCACCGAAGCTCGACCCCATCCACCGGACGACCAGGGGCCGGGCAAAGGCCAGAAGCGCGAGCGTGACGCCGACGACCAAACCGACGGCGAGGCGCGTGCCGTGCAGCAGGGTCGCCCGCAAGGAGGCGCTGTCCCCTCGCGCCTCGAAATCGACGACGACCGGAAACAGCAGGCCGTTGAACTGGCTGCTCATCTGGCGCTGGTAATCGGCCAGGCGGGACGCGACCGCGTAGACGGTAACCGCCGCGGTGCCCAGGAACCCGCCGATGACGACGTTGTCGAGGTTGAAGCCGATCTGCGCGCTGAGGCTGATGACGAACAGGTACATGCTGAACGCGGTCACCTCGCGCCAGCGCCGGCGGCTGAAGCGGAAGAAACTCAGTCGCAGCGCGGGGAAGACGTGGCGCGCGACCGCCGCATACGCACCATAGGACAGCAGGCTGACCGTGACGGTCGCGGGCACCAGCGTGAGCAGGCCGTGGCCGGTGACGAGGACGACGTAGGTGATCAGCGCGTTCACGAGAGCGACCACCACCGCCACCCAGGTATTGAGGGCAAACCGCTGGCGCGCGTTCGTGACCGCGCCGAACACGGTCATCGGAAACCCCACCGCCAGCCGGAAGCCGAGGACGACGAGCACCCAGCTGCCGGTCGCGATCTGGCCGGGCGTGAGGTGCGGAAAGCGGGGCACCGCGAATACCGCCAGCAGCACGATGCCGGCGAAGGCCACGGCGCCAAGGGCCGTATAGGTGACGAGGAAGGTGCTGAGGATCTCGTTGACGCCGTCCACGTCGCCTCGCGAGTCTGCTTCGGTAATGTGGCGGACCAGGCCGTTGCCGTACCCGAGGTCGAGCAGCTGGAAGTAGTAGGTCATCGACGCGACGAGCATCCACAGCCCGTAATCGGCCTTGCCGAGATGCGCCACGTTGAAGGGCATCATGAGGAAGCCCAGCACGACGTTGACCGCGAGCAGCGCGTACTTCGCCACGGTTCCCGTCATCAGGTTCCACGCGGTGTTGGGTTGCTGGGCAAGTGGCATCGTTTAGCGTCCGGCATCCAGAAAACGAGAACTGGCAACGGTCCGGGGTCCGGGAGTTGCTGCGTCTCGTGGGACATCCTGCGCGCCGCTTCGGCCCAAGGCCGCCCGTGCACACCAGGTTTCGCGCACGTACCCGGCGAACCAGAGCAACGCCGCCGATCGGCGGAAGCGCGCGGCCGGGTCGCGGCCGGCGAACGCGCCCCCGAGCCCGATCGCGTCGGTCGCCGCCCGGCGCCATTTGTACCGAGGCACGCCGAGCAGCAGGGGCGTGCGCCGCGGGTACGACGCTTCGAGCGTCGCGACGTTGCGGCCGTTCTGGTAGCACCACCGCCGGAAATAGCCACGGGCGAGCCGATCGGCGGGCACGAGGTGCCGGACCCGGGCGTCCGGCAGGTAGACGCCGCGACAACCGTGGTGCAGCAGGCGCAGGTAGAACTCGTGATCTTCGCCGCTGCGCAACGTGCTGCGCAGCTTGCCGAGATCCGGCCGGAAGCCGCCCAGCCGATCGACGACCGCCCGCCGGACCGCCATGTTGGTGCCGATCGGCATGATGTGTTCGTTCTCGCCGGGGCCGATCGCACTGGCTGTCGCGCCGTTGTCGGGCACGCCGAGCACGCCATACAGGGCCGGCGTGAGCCACGGCGGCGGGGGCGCCTGCCAGATGGGGAGAATGCGGCCGACCACGAAGTCCGCATCCGTCTCCGCAAAGGCGCGCGCGATCGACGCCAGCCACCCGGGCTCGGGCCGGACGTCGTCGTCGGTGAAGGCCAGCCACTCGCCGCTGGACCGCGCGAGCGCGGCGTTGAGCGCGTGCGACTTGCCGGCGCGCGGCTCGTGGACCCAGAGCCAGTCGAACTGCGTCGCGCGGGATCGCGCCCCGTCGTACACCGCGCGGGTGTCATCGGTGGACGCGTTGTCGGCAACGACGATCGTCACCCTCACCCGCGGGTCGTCCTGCTGCGCGAGCGCGTCCAGCGCGCCGCGGAGCAGGCCGCTCCGGTTATAGGTCGCGATGATCACCGAGATCGACGCCAAGATGTCGCCTCGCTACTCTCTGCGGACGCTCGTCACGTCGTCCTGTGACGGCCCCGGCGCGCCGGTCAGGTACCTGCCCGGGCTCACGACGATTTGATCGATCTGCACACCGCGCACGCCCGCCTGGATCCGGAGCGTGTGCACGCCGTTCGTCGCGAATGTCACGGTTGCCGGCTGGGCCAGCCGCCACGAACTGTCCTGCCATCCCCAGCCGGAGTTGCCGCAGCCGCCGCAGGGCTGCAATCGGACCAGGAGTCCGCTCGGCGTGCCGACCTGGTAGGCCAGCCGGCCGCCGACGAGCGCGTCTGAGAACTGAACCCAGACAAAGTCGCAATCGCCCGAGTCGTCCAGCGCCTTGAGGCGGAGCCAGACCCGGTAAGGCGTCCCGGCGGCGGCGGCGAATGCGACGTCGAAGTAGTCCGCAGGCGTGGCCAGCGGCGCCGTGCGCGCGCCCGCGTCTGTCACGGCGCAGTCACCGGACCATGTCGCGAGCTTGATGCCGTCCGACGAACTGGCATCGGCCGCGAGCGTCCACGCCCCGTGCAGGCCCGCCTGGCTGAGATTGGAGGCCTGGATGACGATGTCGGCAGCCAGGCCGTCCGGCCAGTCGGCAGCCGGGGCAGGCACGCCGGACAGGGTCAGGACGAGCGGCGCGAGAGCCAGCAGGGGCCGCATCAGGACGCCTCCCTGAGGGCCGCAACCGGTGCGCGATCGAGACGGCGGGGTTCGGCCACCTCGTCCATCGGATCCAGCCCGATGGCGTCGTAGATGACGGAGATGGCGCGATCCGTGGCGGTCCCCGGGCGATAGAACATCGTGTCGGCGATGTGCGCGCGTTTTGCGGCGTGCGCGCGCCGGTCCGCAAGCTGCGACACGATCGCCTGCTCCAGGTCGGCCGGGCTCGTGATGACCTCGGCCGCCGATCGGAGCATCCGGACCTTGTCGGGGTTGATGCGCGCTCGCTCGACCAGCGTCGGCGTGTCGATGACCACGATAGGCCGGTCGAGCAGGGCGTACTCGAAACCGATCGACGAATGGTCGGTCACGAGCGCGTCGGCGGCCACCAGGTAACGCGACGCGTCCGGGTCGCGGACGATGCGCACGCGCTCGTCGTTGGCGAAGACCGAGAGTCGCGCCATCCAGTCAATGCCGGCCGACGCCCGGCGGGTCAGGTCGTACGAGCGGTCGTGGAGCTTCACCAGCACGTTGAAGCGGGCATCGACCAGCGTGCGGATGACGGCCTCTCCCATCACGTGCAGCGATGATTCGGGCGACCACGTCGGGGCATAGAGAACGGTGGGCCGGTCCCCTCGCAATCCGAGAGCCGCCTTGATGGCGCCGGCGTCCAGCGAGCCGTCCACCAGGCAGTCGATCTTCGGAAACCCGACCAGCAGCGCGGCCGGTCCGCCGACGAGGCCGGCCGCCGTATAGCGATCGAGCCGATCGCGGTTCGGGAAGAGCAGGGCGTCGAAGGCGGCGATGTCGGGCGCCAGGTGCACCGGCGCGTCGATATCGTATTTGCCGGCGACGCCGTGAAAGATGTGCAGGCGCGACGCGCACCGATGCAGCCACGTCGTGTCGTAGAAGTCGGTGTTGATGCAGGCATCCAGCCGCATCCACGCGGCCTGCGACGGCGACACGACGTGGTCGAAGATGCCCACCGAGCGGAAAATGGCCTGGGCCGGCCAGCTGCTGGTTGCCGACGTGAAGTAGAACTCGATGCGCGGATCCGCGCGCAGCCGACGGTACATCGGCTTGAACACGATGAAGCTGAGCGGCGAGGAGGCTTCGAACAGAATGCGCCGTGGGCGGTCGCGAAGGTGGTCGACCAGGGTATCGATGTCGTGCAACCGCTGGGCGAGCCGCCCTCGCGTGCGTCGATACAACGTGTCCTGCGCCAGGCACGCGCGGTCAGCCTCCGTCCCGTGCCGTCGGACAGCGGCCGACACGATCCGCCCACGACTCCTGGGAGGCCGCACGTGCTGCTTCAGCGTCCTGAGGGCGTCGATGACCGGCGCGGGCAGGTGCGCGCCGAGATGGTAGAGGTGCGTCTTCACGTTGGCCGGCTCGTGGCGCAGCGCCTCGCGAAACGCCCGGCGCGCCGGGCGGGGCTCGTTGCCCTCGAGCCGCCGGTGCCCCAACTCCCAGGCCATGCGGTGGAGCGGCCGGCGAAGATGGCGCTCTGGGTCGCGTCCCCGTGTCGCGCACAACGCGCGATAGGTCGGGAGCGCCTTCGCGATGACGAGCATCTGCCCGCGAAACGTCTTGTCCGGGGCGCTGCTCATGAGGCCGCCGCGCCGGTGAATGGCGAGCGCCTCCCGGAGATGGCCGACCGGGTACTTCGCCGCGATGCGCAGCCACAGGTCCCAGTCCTCGACGTGAATCTCACGCCGCTCGTCGAAGAGGCCGACCTCGTCCAGGGCCGACCGGCGGACCATCACCGTCAGCGTGTGGATCTCGATCTCGGTCTCGAAGATCTCGCAGAAGAGCTGGCGTGGAGGTGACAACGGGCCGTGGCGGCGAGACTGGCGCGGCGCGTCGCGGGGTTCACCGAGGAACGCGGCCGTATGGAGCAGACCCGTCTCGGGGAACACGTCGAAGTACTCGACCTGCCGGTCGAGCTTGTCCGGCAGCCAGACGTCGTCGGCATCGAGAAATGCAATCAGGGCGCCTCGCGCGCGCTGAATGCCGGCGTTGCGCGCGCTCGCGGGGCCGCGGTTGGGCTGGCGGACGTAGGTGATTGACGTCCGCCACGGCTCCAGCGCATCCCGCGTCCCGTCGGTCGAGCCATCGTCGACGACGATGACTTCGAAGTCGCGGTGCGTCTGCGCGAAGATGGAGGCCAGTGCTTCGCCGATGTTGGCCGCTGCGTTATAGGCGGGCACCACAATTGTGACGCGCGGCGCCTGGCAATCCTCGGACATGAAGCTCATGGCCACACGTGTGGAAGAGCAAGGCGGATGCCGCGCGAGAAGTGGAAGATCGCCATACGGCCGGGCGGCATCTTGGCATGAGTCGGCATTGTGCTTCCGCTTTGTTCCATCTCAGGCGGCGATCGAAGGCTGTGCGGGCGCAAAGGGCCGCCGCGCGGGTGCGGTCGCGCCGGCGGCGATCTGGCGCGTTGCCATCGCGATGCCGAACACGTAATAGAACGTCCACGTGTAGGCGACCGATGCGAATGTTGCGCACACGATCCAGCCAACGATGCTGGCCGTCATGGCCGTCGAACACAGGTGAGCGATCGCGCGGGCGTCGCCACCCGGCGCGCGCGCCGTAATTGGCGGGGCGCCTGGACGCGACGTGTGGGCCGGCCCCGGCGTCGTCGCTGGTTGCTGGCCCCTGGTCCGTTGTCCTGTGTCCCTGGTCCCTCGTGCGGCAGACTGCCCGGTGCGCGACAGGAGTCGGCTGGTGGACCACGCGTCGCGAGCGGCCATGCCCACGAGGGCGAGGAAGACGAGCGCGCCGAACAGTCCCGTCTCCGACGCCACCTGCAGCCAGACGTCGTGGGCCTCGCGCGACCGCTCCCGCCGCCAGCCGGGGTTGTAGTCCTTGAATTCGCCAGGGCCTACGCCGGTGAGCGGCCTGTCGAGAAAGGCCTGCCACGCTTCGGTCATCACCGTGCGCCGCGCGTCGCGCGACCCGGTGGGATCGACGCTGTCGTCGGTGATGCTCTGCATGCGCGCCCAGAACGAGGCCGGCAGAAGCGGCAGCGTCACGAGAACGGCGACCAGGATGCCGAGCCCGAGGCCGCGGCGCACCTTGCCGCCCTGGACGAGCAGCACGAGCAGCATCGCGCCCATGCCGAGGAAGCCGCCTCGCGATTTCGTGAATACGACCGTCGCGAACATCAGCACCGAGGCGACCCCGGCGAGCAGGCGGCCGGCCGGCCGCTGCCGGCGCGCCGCCAGCAGCAGGGCGAGCGGGAAGAAGGCCACCATCGCCAGTGCGAGGTCGTTGGGGTTGTTGAACACACCGCCGACGGCGCCGGCGACGCGGCCGTTCTCGACGAGGTTGATGCCGCGCGCGTAGTCGAGGACGCCGCGGAATCCGAGATAGGCCGAGGCGAGCACGATCAGCCAGATCAATCGCTCGAGCCGCGGCGCCGTGGTCAGTGTCCCGGCCATCAGGATGAAGATGAGGACGACCTTGACGTACAGGCCGAGCAGCATCTCCAGCGAGCCGCCGGGCCAGATCGAGAACGGCACCAGCGCGAGCATGATCCCCGCGAACACCAGGACACCGACGACTTCCGGCACGAGCGGCAGCATCGGCTCGCGGCGGGCGAGGCGGCCGTTGATCATCGCGCCGAGACCGACGATGGCGGAGATCTCCGCAAGGTGAAGCGCTTCGAGCGGTGGGAAGACGTCCTGGGGCCGAAAGAACAGGATGGCGGTGAAGGCGACGAGCCCCAGGTAGGCCCAGTCGCGTCTCTCCCGCGCAGAGGACGCGCGGAGCCTGCCCGTGGCGGCCGGGGCGGAGCGTCGCGCGGACTCGACCGCGGGCGGCGCGGTCGCGGGCACGGCGGGTCCACCCATGCCCCGACCGAACGCGATCCGTTCGCCGGGTCGGAAGCCACCCGTGCCGCGTGGATCCTGTCTGCTCATGTTCATCGCCACACGCGGCGGCCGCGCAGGGCGGCCACCAGGCCGGCGACTGCCGCATAATTCAGCATGACGAACGTGAACGCCACTTGGGCGGCCCGGTCCACAACCCTAGGCATTGGCAATCCTCTTCATCTTCGGCGACGGCTCGTCCCCGAATCGATGCACCGCCGGCGCTCGCCGACGGGCGCGGCCCTCGAGCACCGCGCCGTAGATGGCGAGCACTCCGACGCCGATCTGCGCGACCAGTGCCGCAGCGTAGATGATCCCCTCGCCGGCGAGCGCGGCGCTCGTCAGCAGACACACGACGAGCGCGTAGGGGACGAGCAGCCGTCCGAGCTTGTGCGATACGAACTGCAGCCACACGGGATTGACGACCGGAAGCAGGAGCTTCGGTTCGAGCCACGACAGCTGGTAGTTGCCGGCAAGCGTACGGACTTTCCGCCGCGATTCGGCCGACGCATCCGGCGCCGCCCGGTCGAACGCGCGGGCCGATCCCTCGAACACCACGCGCTTGCCGGCCAGCACGACGCGCATCGGGGCCAGCACGTCGTCGAGCAAGGTGTCCTGCGGCATCGGACGCCAGCACGAGCGGCGCATCGCCCAGATGGCGCCCGACACGCCGAGCGTCGAGGCGACCAGGCTCTCGCGCCGGCGCAACCATTTCTCGTAACGCCAGTAGAGGCCGACGCCCTCACCGATCGTTGAATCGGGCGTCGCGCCCGCCGCACGCTCGCAGTCGAGGACGAGCTCGCCCGAGACGGCGCCGACGGATGGGTCCTCGAAGTTGCGGACGAGACGCCGGACGGCGTCAGGCGCAAAGGTCTGGCGGGCATCGGCGAACACCAGGATCTCGTGACGCGCCCGTGCGACGCCGGCATTGAGGGCGCTGGCTTTCCCCAGCGCCGGCCGCGAAATGACCTCGACGGCGGGCGCGAAGCCGGCCGCGACCTCGCACGTCCCGTCGCTCGATCCGTCGGACACGACGATGATCTGACGCCGGTCGGCGGGATACTCGAGCGCCAGCAGGTTCCGGAGCCTGGCGGCGAGGCGAGGCCCCTCGTCGCGCGCGGCGATCACGATGGACACGGCCGGGAGCGACGCTGGACCGGTCGGGATGCGGACCGGGCGAGGCCGCAGGCGTGCCCACAGCGCGAGCAGCACCGGGTAGCCCGCGTAGACGTAGGCCACCAGGGCGACCGCCAGCCAGAATGCTGTCCTTACCATCGTCATGTCACACCGCCGAACGCCGACGCAGTTGAACCCCGGCCGATCACGCCGCCGGCACGATGTCGGCGGTGTCGGCGTCGCGCGTGTCATCACTCGCCGGCGATCCGAGCCGGAACACGTGCGCATGGCGAGTGCGAATCGCGTTGCGCGTGTCCACGAGCAAGGGCGCCGACCGCACCAGCATCGGGTAGTCGAACGCCCGATGGTCGGTGAGAATGACCACGCAGTCGAACCGGGCGACCGAGGCCGGCGTCAGGGGGACGGCCTCGAGGCCGACGTGTCCCGGCCACGCGCCGGCCGCGAGCCGCGGCACGTGCGGATCGGCGTAGCTCAAGCGCGCGCCCTTCGCGTGCAGCAGCGCCATCACGTCGAGCGCCGGCGATTCGCGGATGTCATCGATGTCGCGCTTATAGGCGATGCCGGCGACGAGCACCGACGAGCCGTTCAGGGCCTTGCACCGGGTATTCAACGCATCGACGACCTTCTCGACCACGAAGTGCGGCATCGACGCGTTGACATGGCCCGCCAGCTCGATGAACCGGGCCTCGAAGCCGTTCTCCCGGGCTTTCCACGAGAGGTAGAACGGATCGATCGGAATGCAGTGGCCGCCCAGGCCCGGTCCGGGGAAGAACGGCATGAAGCCGAACGGCTTGGTCGCGGCCGCTTCGACGACTTCCCACACGTCGATCTTCAGGCGGTCGCACATCAGCGCGAGTTCGTTCACCAGACCGATGTTGACCGCGCGGAAGGTGTTCTCGAGCAGCTTCACCATCTCGGCCACCCGCGTCGACCCGACCGGAACGATCGAGTCGATCACGGCGCCATAGAGCGCGCTGGCGAGCGCCGTGCACTGCGGTGTGCAGCCGCCGACCACCTTCGGGACGTTCCGGGTGTGGTAGATCGCGTTGCCCGGATCCACCCGTTCGGGCGAGAAGGCCAGGAACACGTCGCGTCCCACCTCGAGGCCTCCGGCTTCGAGCATCGGGCGGACCAGTTCCTCGGTCGTGCCCGGGTAGGTCGTGGATTCGAGCACGACGAGCATGCCGGGATGCAGGTACTTGCCGATCTGTTCCACCGCCGACACGACGTAGGACATGTCCGGGTCCTTCGTCTTGCGCAGCGGCGTGGGCACCGCGATGGTCACCGTGTCGAGATGGGCGAGGGCGCCGAAGTCGGTGGTCGCCTCGAGGCGGCCGTCCTGCCTCAGTTGCGCGACGGTCGCGGTCGGCACGTCGTCGATGTACGAGCGTCCGTCGTTGACCGCCGCCACCTTCCGGCCGTCCAGGTCGATGCCCGTCGTAAAGAATCCCGAGCGCGCGAACTCCACGGCCAGCGGCAGGCCGACGTAGCCCAGCCCCAAGACACCGGTGCGGGCGCGCCGTGCCTGTATGCGCTCGAGAAGAGAGGCTGCGAGCCCCGAGAGTGTCATGTCGTTTCCCTTCGCTTGTTCGTCTTCGCGCCGCGACGAACCGTGGCGCGCTCTCATCCTTCAATCGGACCCGCACCGAGCAACGCGCGCATGCGCCGCCAGAAGCCGACCCGTCCGCGCGCCGCGGCAAACATTTCATGGGGTATCAGGCCCGGCGCTGCGCGCTCGGCCGCGCGCGTGTCGGGCGCCGCCGGCGGCCAGGCGGGCCCATCGGCGCCCGCGAGGGCACCGGCGCGGCTGAAGCGCTCGCGCAGCAGCCGGCATTCCGCGGCGAGCACGCGCTTCTGCTCGTTGATCTCCCGTTCGCGCTCGGCGATCTGCTGTTCGCGCGAGCGCAGGTGCTCCTCGCGTTCGGCGAGCCGATGCGCCATCGCCGGCTGCTCGAGACGCACGCGCTCGGTCGAGGCCATCTCGGCGAGGTCGACAACGTCGCCGACGGGGATCTTTGCCACGACGGCTGGCGAGTGCATGAGGGGAGCGGTCTCCGCCGCGGGCCGGGCCGGGAGGTCGGCGGCGACGTCGTCACTCTCGGGCCGGACGGTTTCGCGCGGGAGCACGCCGGTGTCGCTGAGTTCGGCGAGGACTTCCTCGACCAGCGCCGAGTCGATCGCCCGGCGCTCCTCGGCATAGCCGAAGACCAGCGTGGCGTCGCAGATCACGTTGACGAGCCGCGGCAGGCCCTTGCTGCGCGCATAGATGCGGTCGGTCACGACGCGCGGGAACAGGAGCGGATCCCGGATCGCCGCGCGGCGCAACCGGTGGTTGATGTAGGCAGCGGTCTCGGGCGCGTCGAGCGCTTCGAGGTGGTAACTCACGGTGATGCGTTGCCGGAGCTGTTCGAGCTCTCTGCGCAGCAACTTGTCGCGCAGGTTCGGCTGCCCGACGAGCACCACCTGGACGAGCTTCGACTTCTCCGTCTCGAGGTTCGACAGCATGCGGATCTCCTCGAGAGCGGGCAGCCCGAGGTTCTGCGCTTCGTCGATGACGAGCAGCACGAGGCGATTGGCCTGGCGCTCGGCGATCAGGAAGCGGGCGAGGGCGCGCAGCATCGCCGGTTTCGTCATGCCCGTCGGATCCAGACCGAGATCGAACATGACCGCCTCGAGCAACTCGTGCGGTTCGAGCATGGTGTTCACCAGGCGCGCAACCGTCGTATCGCCGTTGAGGCCGTTCAGGAGCGCCTGGAGGAGCATCGTCTTGCCGGAGCCAATCTCGCCCGTGATGACGACAAAGCCGGCCTGGCTCTCGACGCCGTACCGCAGGTAGCTGAGCGCTTCCTGGTGCACACGGCTCGGGTACAGGTACTCCGGGTCGGGTGTCAGCGCGAACGGCCGTTCGCGAAGCTGGTAGAACGTCTCGTACATTCGGAAACTCCCTCGTGCCTCGGTCTCACGGTGTCGCGCGTCACTTGGCCACCGGCACGTCGAGCGTCTCGGGTGCCGGCGTGAGCACCGGCCATGCGGGACCGGCGCCGGCCACGCCGTCGGGTGGATCGAAGAGCAGCGTGCCCTTGGCTCCCGCCCGAATCCGCTCGATGGCCGGCAGCACGTCCGTACACGCGCGTTCGTAATCTTCCGGGAAATCGATTTCGATCCACGGGTACCCGCGCGTCGCGATGGCGTACAACGGGTGTCGGCGCGCGAATTCGCCGAAGCCGCGCGGCGCAAAGTCCCGCGCATGCCCGGCCGCCACGAGCCGATCGAGCTCTGCCACGAGTGCCCGCGCTGCGGGTGCGTGGAACTTCAGCATGCCGACGTTCTCACCGTCCGCCTCGTCGGGCGGCATCTGCTTGGAGAACTCGACGACGCGGCCGCGCCTCACCCGGACCTTCATCTCTTCCTCGCCCAGCGGCTCGCCGTCGGTGCGATACGCGACCAGGGCCGCCGCGTCGCACCGCGTGGTCAGCAGATCGACGAGCATCTGCGGGTGGAACAGCACGTCGCAATTGAGGACCACGAAGCCGTCGAGCAGCAGGGGACGTGCCAGCCACAGCGAGTAGAGGCTGTTGGTCTGGGCAAAGCGCATGTTCTCGACGTAGTGCACGGCGCCCCCCGCCATCCGGCGCACGCGCTCCGCCCCGTGCCCGACGACGATGCCGATGTCGTCGATGCCCGCCTCCCGCAGCGCCCCGATCTGGCGCTCGAGCATGAAGCGGCCGCCCAGGCGCATCAGGCACTTCGGTTCCTCGTCGCCTGCGCCGTTCAGGCGCGAGCCGCTGCCGGCGGCGAGAATGATTCCACGCACCATCCCGGTCCTCCGAGCCGTCGCAATCCGCCGCGACGGGTGCCTAGATTGCTTCCTGCAGCCACGGCCGCACGGTCGCCAGCCATCTCTGCGCGGCCGCGAGACAGATCTGGCGCTCGTCGGCCGGCATCGCCGCGCCCACGAAGATGGCCAGGTAGATCAGGCCGGCGAGCGCGGCGTCCGCCATCACGCCGGCCAGATTCACCGCAAGCCAGTTGCGCGACGCCAGCAGCCAGACCGCCATCACCAGCGCCGGCCACGCGGCCGGCCAGACCGCGGTGGCGGCCGCCGCCGGCAGCGACACGCCGGCGCGCCGACACGCGGCGGGAAACAGCACGAAGACGGCCGCGATGCTGATGGGAATGAGCGTACCCAGGGCGACGCCGACGAGGCCGAGCGGACCGACGAGCAGCAGGCTCAACACCAGGTTCGCACCCGCAGCCGACAGGTTGCACCCGGCCAGCAACCGGTGCCGTCCGGCCCCCTTCAGCACGGTCGTCGCCGTGCCATTGCTGACGCGGATGCCCACGATGATCGCGAGCAACTGCGTGATGCGGACGCTGGCCGCGAAGTCCTTGCCCACCCACGCGAAGATCAGGCGAGGCGCCAGCAGGAACAGGCTCCCCGCGACGGGCAGCACGGTGGCGAGCGACAGCCGCGTCGCGGACAGGAAAATTCGCCGCAGCCTTTCCTGCTGGCGGCTCTCGTCGCTGTCCACGATCGCCGGGAACAGGAGGTCGTTGAGCTGGTTCGTCAGCTGCTGCGTCACCTCCGCCAGGCGTTGCGCGACCGTCCACACCGCGACCGCGGCAGTATTGAGAAAAACGCCGATGACGATGGCGTCGACCGAGTAGTTGATCTTGTTCGCCCAGTCGAGCACGAGCATGAAGACGCTGAACCCGGTGACTTCCCGCAGCCGCGCCAGCCGGAAGAGGCTGAGCCGGATGCGCAGGACCGGGAATACCCGGTAAGCGTTTGCGCGGTAGGCAAAGAGCGCGAGGAGCCGCACCACCGCCGTGGCGGCGACCACCGCCACCAGGTCGTAGCCGGCGGCGAGCACGACGACGTTGACGAGCGCGGCCAGCGCGCTGGCGAGGGCGCCGACCACGTTGTTCAGGTGGTATCGCTGGAAGCCGTTGATGATGCCGCCGAAGACGCTGAAGGCGAACCCGAGCGACACGTACGACGTCACGATGAGCAGGATGTGGCGGCCCAGAACCGCCTGGTCCGCCGACAGGTGAAAGAGCGACTGCAGGTGAAACGCGACGAGCGCGGCGACCAGGTAGGTGACCACGCCGATGAGGGTGAAGACGAAGAACAGCGTGCTCAGGATTTCGTTGATGGCCGCGGCGTCGCGCCGCGCCCGGTACTTGGCGACGAACCGGACGAGGGCGCCCGCGTAGCCGAGATCGAGCACCGAGAAGTAGGCCGTCACCGACGCGGCCAGCATCCACAATCCGTAGGCGGACGCCCCGAGGTGGCGGATGTTGAAGGGGAGCACCAGGAGGCCCAGGACGATCTCGACGGCGATGCTCAGGTAGCGCGTCCCGATGTTGCGCACGAGCATCCGGAGTCCCGTCGCGTTGTCCGGATTCCAGACGATCGTCTCGTCCGACGCCGCGCGCGCCGCGTTCCCGGCCGTCACTTGGCGCCCTTTCGAAACAGGATCACCTTGACCGTGTCGAACACGATCGTCAGGTCGAACAGGATCGACATGTGCTTGATGTAGTACAGGTCGTAGCGCAGCTTCTCGATCGCGTCCTCGACCGACGATCCGTAGCGGTACTTGGTCTGCGCCCAGCCCGTGACGCCGGGCTTCACGGCATGCCGCTGCGCATAGAACGGGACGGCGGCCAACAGCTGCTCCACGAAGTACGGGCGCTCGGGGCGCGGCCCCACGAAGCTCATCTCGCCCTTGACCACGTTCCACAACTGGGGCAACTCGTCGATCCTGGTCTTGCGGATGATCCGGCCGACGCCGGTGACCCGATCGTCGCCATCACGCGCCCAGACCGGTGTGCCGTTCTCGGCGTCCAGACGCATCGATCGGAACTTGTAGAGCGTGAAGGGGGAGCCGTTCTCGCCGACCCGCACCTGGCTGTAGAGCACGGGCGCGCCGGATTCGAGGCGGATGGCGAGGGCCGTCAGCACCATCAGCGGGGCGGCGAGGATCGATCCGACCAGCGCGAGGAGCAGGTCGATGACGCGCTTGACAAACCGCGTCAGCGGGGAGACGTGGAAGCCGTCCGAGAAGATGACGGCGCTCGGGCGAAGATCGTCGAGCAGGATCTTGCCCGTCAGCCGCTCGTAGGTGGTGGCGGCATCCTCGATGCGGACCCCCGCCAGCTTCGCTTCGATCAGTTCCTGGACGGGCAGCGCGCCGCGGCGGTCCGGCAGCGCGACCACGATGCGCGCGACGTCGTGGCTTTCAACCAGGCGGCCGATGTCGGCCGGCGTGCCGACGATCCGCGGGTTGACTAGGCTCTCGCCGATTCGGGACGCGTCGCGGTCGATGAACCCGACGATGTCGTACCCGAACTCCCGCTGGGCGAGGATCTGCCGGGCGATGATCTTCGCCGCCGGCCCGGTGCCGACGATGAGCAGGCGTTCCCGCAGGCCCCGCGCGCGGGACAGCCGGTTGAACAGGAGCCGGCAGGTGAAGACGCCCACCAGCACGAGGGCCAGCGAGGTGACGAAGACACCGTTGCCCAAATCGAGCGACGGCAGGGCGAAGTAGACGACGCCGAGCACGATCGACGCGGCGCCGGTCGCCTGCAGCAGCCGGATGACGAGTTCGCGATTCGAGTTGATGAGGGTCAGGTTGTAGAAGTCGTTGTAGTACAGCGACATCTGGCACAACGCGACGACAAGCCCGATCTTCCAGAGCGCGGCCCCCGGGGCGTCGACCGGACCGTGCAGCCGGGCGACGACCGTGATCGACCCGAAGATGAGCATGTTCTCGGCCACGAACGCCGTCACGCTGCGGGCCGAGATATGCCGTTTGAACAGTCGCATGGCTCGCTGTTCCTACCGTGGCGCCGGGTCGATGGCCGGCGCCGTCGTGCGCGGGCGCCTCGCCGCGGCCGCGTAGCCGTGGCCGTCGCTGTCGAAGCCATACGCGCCGGCTTCCGGCCCACCGGCGTCGTTCAGCACGAGGCCGAGCACGACCGAGGGGGCGATCTCCACCAACGCGCGCTCGATGGCCGGTCGCGGTGTCCGACCGGCGCGCACGACGAGCAGCACGCTGTCCACCAGTCGCCCGACCACGCCGACATCGGCCAGCGGCCCGACCGGCGGCGCATCGAGCAGGATGCGGTCGAACTGGCTGCGCAGTTCCTCGAGCACACGTCGCATGGCCGTGGAGCCCAGCAACTCGGTCGGCTGCTCCGGTGGAAGGCCGGCCGGCACGATCGTGAGCCGATAGTCCGGGATCGTCACCATGACGTCCTGGAGCGTCGCGCCACCGAGCAGCACGTCCGACAGCCCCGGGCTCAGCGGGAGGCCGAGCAGTGCATGCACGCACGGCCGCCGCATGTCGGTGTCGACGACGATGACGCGGCGATGGAACTCCTGCGCCATGGTGAGGCCCAGGTTGACGGAGGTCATGCTCTTGCCTTCGCCCCGTCCGGGACTCGTCAGCATCAGCGCGCGCCGCGGCGAGCCGTTCTCGGTCTGCGCGATGCGGGTGCGCAGCGAGCGGTACCGCTCGGCCGCCGGCGAATGTGGCGCGGTCACCGCGACCAGCAGCGGATGCGGCTGCGGGGCCGTCTGGATGGTGCGGCCGGCCAACGGTTCGGCCGGTGTGAGTGGCGGCGTGTTCACGAGGTCCACTCGGAGGGGCCGCGTGTCGTCGGGCGCGACGAGCACGGGCATCGCGGCCATCCGCGCGGCCGGGTGCTCTTCGACATCACGCGTCCGTCGCGCCACGCCGTCCTGTTGCGCCTTCTGCAGTACCTGCTGGATTCGACTCATCTCGCTCCTCGAAGCACGGGTTCGGAAAATCCGGTCCGGCGCGACCCGCTATGCCACCCGGCGGATGTGCGGGATCTCGCCGAGTACCGGCAGATCGAACTGCTGCTGCAGCGTGCGCGCGTCGTGAATCGACTGATCGAGGTACTCGCGCGCAAACGTGGAGAGAACGCCCAGGAACAGCGCGGCGCCGATTGTCAGGAGCAGCAGGCGCTGCCGGTTCGGTTCGTAAGGCGCCGAGGGCAGCGTCGCCGGGTACAGGATCCGGAAGTGATCGCTGCCGCGCTTGCGCTCGACGTCCTCGTTGAGCCTGGCGACCTGGAGCTTGTTCGACAGCTCGTCGTACTGCTTCTCCACGAGGTCGCGCTCCTGTTGCAGCGATTGAATCTGTTGCTCGACGATCGGCGCGCCGTCGAGCCGCCCCTGGTACCAGTGGATCTGGCCGTTGAGCTGGTCCAGCGTCCGCTGGACGTCCCGGATGCGCAGGTTCGCCTGGTCCCTGTCGGCGAGTAGCGCCCGGTAGGCGGGGTTCTGCTTGAGCACCGCCATCTGATCTTCGGGGGGGAGCTGGCGTTCGGCCGCGACGTCCTTCTTCGCGCGATCGAGATCCGCTTTGAGGTCTTGGACGTCCGGGTAGGTATCGGTGTATCGCAGCCGCGACTCTGCCAGTTTCCGTTCGAGCTCGATGACCCGTTGCTGCGGTGTGGTCGCCGCCTGGTTGGGCGCGAGGGTGGTCGCGTCCTGCGTGAACGCCGTGAGTTGCTGCTGGATGCCCCTCAGCCGATCCTGCTGATCCCGCAGCTCGGTCGTCGCCGATTCGAGTTGCTGGCGCAGCGTCGTCACCATCTGGACGTTTGCGCTCGTCTGCTCGGGCAGCCGGCCCATGTTCTTCGCGCGTTCGCCCGCCAGCCTGCCGTCGAGGCGATCGAGGTCGTCCCTGGTCTCGCGCACCTGCGCCGCGAGGAACTCGGACGTGTCCTCCAACTTGACCTGCCGCGCGCGGGACGTCTCGTCGACGAAGACCTCGGCCAGCCGTTGCGCCACGCGGCGCGCGCGCTCGGCGGTCGAATCCGAGTACGAGATGACGTAGCTGTCCACCAGCCCGGGGTCGGTGCCGGGGACGGGTTCGGGAAGACTGACCTGGATGCTCTGGCGCAGTGCCAGCATCTGCGCGTCGGTCGGCGCCCCCGGCGTCAGGTGTTCGAGGCGGGCGACGGTGGACAGCATGGCCGGCTCGACCAGGTGCTGGCCGAACGCCCGGACGCGCTCCTCCCTGTCGATTGGATGCGCGAGATCCGCCGACACCGTGCCCCCGGCAATCGCGATCGTGGCGGACGACCGGTACTTGAGCGGCAGGAGGAACGTCACGAGGATGCCCGCGG
The DNA here is from genome assembly GCA_003170135.1 of Acidobacteriota bacterium. GTDB lineage: Bacteria > Acidobacteriota > Vicinamibacteria > Vicinamibacterales > Fen-181 > Fen-181. The sequence goes on along the minus strand of PMZR01000136.1, from coordinate 55,899 downwards.
CGAGGCACACCACCAGCGGCACGACGAACCAGCGCAGGCGACGTCGCAGGACGAGGAGATAGTCGAGAGGATGCACGCGGACTTCGTCCATTTACCTGAACCTCAGCGGGGCGAGCGTTACGATCTGCACCCCCACGCGATTCTGCAGCACGCCGCCCACGTGGGAATCCTGCGTGCTGCGCGAATAGAAGCCCTCGAGGCGCAGCCACGGGGCCAGTGAAAAGCTGCCGTAGACATTCAACCACTGCGACGTGAGCCGATTGGCCGTGAGGGCGAGCGGATCGTTGCGCCGCCACGCATAGCTCCCGCCCGCAACCAGCCGATCGCGCAGCGCGATCGGCGCGCCTGCGCCGACAGTGAATTCCTGGTTCTGCAACGTGCCGCCGATGCCGTACGACGGGACGAACGATCGCAGGTAGGTCAGGTAGGCGAGGGCACGATCGAACTTGTAATTCATCCCGGCATGCCACGAGGGTCCGACGCGCGAGTCCTGGCTGGGCAGCGAGCCGGCGATGCGCGCGATGCCGAGGCCACCCGAGACGATCAGGTCGCGCGAGAAGTGGTACTCGGCGTTCCCCTCGGCATTGTCGAGGTCGAACTGCTGGAGGCCGGCGGCGACGATGGCCCGGCGGATGTCGTAGGAGGCGCCGACGAACACGTGCCGCGTCACCTGGTGGAGGAGACTGCCGAACACGCCGTTGCTGTGGCCGCCGAGCAGCTGCGAGGCCAGCGGGTTGAGGCGATCGAAGTCCACCCACTCGAAGCGGTAGCCGACGCTCGTCTGGGTCAGTGGCGTGAGCGCCAGCGTCACGCCCGCCTCGAGCGTCTCGATCCGCGACCCGACGCGCGCGAACGGGACACCCGCCAGCAGGAGTGTATTGGTGGTCGGCAGCCAGCCAGCCGAATCCTGTGCGAACACCTGCACGTGCCTGGTGATCTGCTGCTTCAGGTTCGCGTATAGATGCGAGTCGAAGGTGTCCAGCTGGTTGACGGTGAAGTACCGGGTAGCCGACCCGGTGTAGCCGGCATTGAGCGTTGTCTGGCGGCCGAGGAACCCGAGATCGACCGACGGCGACAGTCCCGCCACCGAATCGGCGATGGTCGGCGTGCCCTGGCCGGCCAGCGTGACGTTGCTGTCAGAGGATTGCGAGAAGACGAACATCGGCGTCAGCGTCCAGCCCGGCGAAGGCCGCGGATCGTTGGGCGTGACGTCGACCGACTGCGCGGACACGGGGACGGCGGCGCCGCTGATGAGCGTGGCGGCCGCCACGATCCTGCCAAGCGCCAGGAGCCAGGCGCGCCCGGTTGACCGAGTGTTGTCTTTCTGCATCCGATGACCCCGCTATGGCACGATGACGGTGTCGCCGCGTTGCACGTAGACGAGCGGCGCGCCGTCGATGGCGTCGTTGTAGTTGAACTTGATGGTTTCCACGCCGCGCGCGCCGTTTCGCAGGATGCGGATCTTGCCCGTCCGCGCCCACTGGGTCAGGCCGCCCGCCATGGCCAGGGCCTGCAGCACGGTCGTCGGTCCGGCGAGCGCGATCGTGCCCGGCTTGTTCACCTCACCCATCACGTAGACGGTCGAGGCGAGCGCTTCGACGACCATGACCGTGACGACCGGGTTGTTGACGTAGGTGCGCAGCGCGGTGCCGATCTGGTCGCGCAACTGCACGGGCGTCAGGCCGGTGGCAACCACGTCGCCCAGCAGCGGCATGCTGATCTTGCCGTCGGGGCGCACCTGCAGGGATTGCGATAGCTGTGGTTCCTTGTAGACTTCGACGCGGATCTTGTCGCCCGACCCGAGGCGATAGTCGGCGTCGCTCCCCGAGGTGGCGACCGGGGCGGCCGGGGCGACGGTCCCCAGCGTCGCGGTGGCCGACGGCGCCTGCACCGCGGCCCCGGCAGGGACAGGCGGTGCAAGCAGAAGAACGAGGCACGTGGCGAGGAGGCTTTTCATGAGATTCCTGTCCGTCACTTGAGGTCGCCGCCTGGCGCGCGTTCGGCGCCCAGGCGCCGGCTGATGAGCGGGTGCGAGAGGGCTTCGCTGCGCAGCGAGTCGGCGTCAACGGCGTTGGTCGGATAGCATGCGGCGCCGACCGCAATCGATAACGCCGCGCCGAAGTCATAGCTGTCGAAGCGGCCGACGAGCCGATCGACCACCGTGCGCGCTCTCTCCAGGTCCGCGTCGAGCAATGCCAGCGACAGCCGTCCCGTGGCCGTCTGGGACACCATGTCGGTGTCGCGCACCGCGAGCGTGATCATCTCGGCCAGTTCCCGGACCACCCCGTCGTCGGCGGTGACCGAGACGTCGTCCCACTCGCGCTTGGCTTCGAGCACGACCAGCGTGAGAAACGTCTGCGACCGCACGGCGCGCCTGAGTTCACTATCCAGCACGAACTGGAAGGCGTCCGGCGTCAGGACGTGGGAGCCGGTTTCGTAGAAGGAGCCGTTCATGAGGGAGAAGGCGCCTTGTCGAGTCCGTTTTCCTTGATCTTGTAAAGCAGGGCCTTGTAGCTGATCCCAAGGATCTCGGCCGTCTCCTTGCGGTTCCACCGCGTGTGCTGCAGCATCTTCGCGATCAGGTCCCGTTCGGCCTCGCGCGCTGCGCATCGTGAGATCTCCTTGAGCGAGTAGCTGCCGGGGCCGGGCTCGGGTTCCGCGACGGCCACCGGCGGGGCGGCGACGGCGACGGCAGACGATGCGACGCGCTCGATCCGGCGGGCGCCAGCCGCCAGCGCCGGCACCGGGGCGGGTTCCGCGGCGACGGCCGCCTTGCGGGAAATCGCGCGGGCGAGTTCCTTCTGGATCTGCGATTCGGACGCGAGGATGACCAGGCGCTTGACGACGTTCTCGAGCTCGCGCACGTTGCCGGGCCAGTCGTACTCGGCAAACAGCGCCAGCGTCGGCGGCGACAGGTTCATGTGCGGCTTCTTGTATTGCACCGCGCATTTCTTGAGGAAGTACTCGGTCAGCACCGGGATCTCGTCCCGGCGCTGGCGCAGCGGCGGCAGCAGGATCGACACCACGTTGAGGCGGAAGAAGAGATCCTCGCGGAAGGTGCCCGCGACCACGGCGCGTTCGAGGTCGCAATTGGTCGCGGCCAGGATCCGCACGTCCACGTGCACGTCGGACTTGCCGCCCAGGCGCGAGAACTCGCCGTCCTGCAGCACCTGCAGCAGCTTGGCCTGCAGCGCCGGGCTCATCTCGCTGATTTCGTCGAGGAACATGGTGCCGTGGTTCGCGAACTCGAACTTGCCGGGCTTCTGCTGCACCGCGCCCGTGAACGCGCCCCGCTCGTACCCGAACATCTCGGATTCGAGCAGCTCGGTCGGCAGGGCGGCGCAGTTCACCTTCACGAACTGCTTGTCCCGCCGCAACGACTGCGTGTAGATGGCCCGCGCGACCACTTCCTTGCCGGTGCCACTCTCGCCGCGCAGCAGGACCGTCACGTCGGTGTCGGCGACCCGATCGATCAGGTCGCGGACTTCGACCATCCGTTCGCTCTTCCCGAACAGCATCGAGTGGGTCGAGCGCGCCTTCAACTCCTCGCGCATTGACGCGACGTCGCGCGTGATCTCGAACTGGCGGATGGCGTTGGCGAGCGGACCCTCGAGTTCGACGTCCTCGAACGGCTTCGACACGAAGTCGGCCGCGCCGAGCTTCATCGCCTGCACCACCGTGTTCGTGCGTCCCTGCGCCGACAGCACGACGATGGCGACCTCGCGGTCGATCTTCTTCATCGCGGCGAGGACCGAGAGGCCATCCATGCTCCCCGGCATCACGAGATCCAGGATCACGGCGGCCGGGCGCGACGCCTGGAAACGGGCGACCGCGCTCTCGCCATTGCAGATCGCGACTGCGTGGTACCCCTGCCCGTGCAGGAACATCTCCAGGTACCGGCACATCGCCTCGTCGTCGTCGACGACCATCACGACCGGGTCTTCCCTCATCGGCCTCAGTACCTCGTCGCCAGCCCAACGTCGTCGGACCGGGCCGCGACGCACCGAGGTTTGGTTGAGCAAGCCAAGTGCCACGATGCGGGAACGCGGTCGCGCAATGGGAGAAAGGGGGGTTTCGAAGGAAAACGGCGGGAGGAAAAGCGGTAACCGGAGCGCCCGGACGGAATGCGGTTTCTCAGAAAGAGAGACGCGCTACCGCTGGCTGATGCCGCACTCCTTGATCTTGTTCAGAAGAGTCTTGTAGCTGACGCCGAGCAACTGCGCCGCCTTGCGGCGGTTCCAGTGGACCTGGTGCAGCATGTCCTCGATGACGGACCGCTCGGCGCCGAGCGCCGCCTGCTTGGCGACCTCCGCCAGGGTGCGCGGGGCCGCAGGCGGCAGCTCGACCGCCGGCGGCGCGGGCGCGTCCGGGCCGTCGCGCGGGTGCGGGAACGGCGTGGGATAGACATCGACCGGGTCGAGATCCTCGTCGCCGGCCGCGCCGGCCCCGGCGCCGACAAAGGCCGGCATACGCGCGGCCATGCGGCGAATCTCGCGGATCACGAGATGCTCGTCCTGAAGGATGACGAGGCGCTTGATGAGGTTCTCGAGTTCGCGGATGTTGCCCGGCCAGTCGTACTCCTGGAACAGGTGTCGCAGTTCCTCGGAGATCTCGGGCACCGGCCGGTTGTACTTGCGGGTGTACTTCGCGAGGAAGAAGTCCGTGAGATGCGGGATCTCGTCGCGGCGTTCGCGCAGCGACGGCACCATGATCTCGATCACCTTCAGCCGGTAGTAGAGATCCTCGCGGAACTCCCCGGCCAGCATCATCTTCTCGAGATCGCGGTTGGTGGCCGCCAGCACCCGGACGTCCACCGTCTGGCGCTTGTTGCTGCCGAGGCGCGAGAATTCGCCGTCCTGCAGCACGTGAAGCAGCTTCGCCTGCAGCGCGGGCTTCATCTCGGCAATCTCGTCCATGAAGATCGTGCCGCCGTCCGCCTGCTCGAACTTCCCGATCCGCGTAGTCGCCGCGCCGGTGAACGATCCCTTCTCGTGGCCGAACAGCTCGCTCTCGAGCAGTTCAGTCGGCAGCGCCGCGCAGTTCACCCGCACGACCGCGTGCTGGCGGCGCGGCGAGCGCTGGTGGATCGCCCGCGCGACCAGCTCCTTGCCGACGCCGCTGTCGCCGCGGATCAGCACCGTCACGTCGCTGTCGGCGACCTGTTCGATCATGGTCGCCACCGTGCGCATCTCCTCGCTGTCGCCCCAGAACAGGAAAGCCCGATCCTGGTCGTCGCTGAGCTGCTGGCGCAGCTCGGTGATTTCCGACACCAGGCGCGTCTTCTCGGTGGCGTTCTTGATGGCCACGTCGAGCGCGATCTCGCCCAGGCCCTCCGGGTCGTCGGGCTTGACGACGTAGTCGGCGGCGCCGAGCCGCACCGCCTCGACGATGATCGACGCCTGCTCGCGCCCCGAGAGCATGATGGCCTGCGTCTCGGGCCGGGCTGCCTTGAGGGCGCGCAGCGTCGCGAGCCCGTCGAGGCCGGGCATCATCACGTCCAGCAGCACGACGTCCGGCGGATCGCCCTGGCGGATCGCCGCCAGCATTTCGTCGCCTCTCGAGTACGTGCGTGCCTCGTACCCGCGCAAGGAGAGGAATGTCCGCAGATACGCGGCAAATGCAGAATCGTCGTCCACGATGGCGACGAACGGTTTTTTCACGATTCCGGCTCCCTCGCGGGAAGAGTGAAGGCGCAGGCGCCGCGCGGCTCTGTGCCGCGGCCCGAGAACACCTGGCCGCCGTGGGCGGTAATGACCTGTCGCGCCAGGACCAGGCGGAAGCCCAGTCCCCCTCGCCACTCCTCGAACGGCGCCCACTCGGAGGCGCGGAAGCCGTCCGGCACGCCGTCACCGTCGCGTGGCGCGATGGCGACATACGCGAACCGTTCGGTCCCCCGGCCCTGCACGCCGCACGCCACGACCAGGACCCCCGGCTGCGCGCGCTCGCGCAGCGTCGCCGTCAGGAGACTTTCGAGGCCCCGGGTCAAGTACTTGCGATCGCCCGCGATGAGGACTGGCTCATGGGACCGCTCGATCTGCAGCCGCACGTCACGGTCGGCGCCCTCGCGGACGGTCGCGGCCACCTCGTCCAGCAGGGCGAAGAGATCGATCTCGTTTCGTTCGAACGAAACCTGGCCGGCCGTGAGATTGGAGATTTCGCTGAGCTCGGCAATGAGGGCGGCGAGCCGGGTGCACGACTTCTCGGCTTCCTCGATCAGCTTGCGCGGCTGGTCGGCGGGGCCGGGCTGCATCTTGAGCAACATCCGGAGGTAACCGGCGACGACCGTGACCGGCGTGCGGAACTCGTGAACGGCAAGCGACAGCAGACGGGCCGATTCATCGCGATTCATAGACGTGGGGCGATGAGACGATTGTAAATGTCAAGCGTACTTCCATCCTAGCACGGGACATTCGAATTGCCGGCCCGGGTCCTACGCGCCGCTCTGGCCGAGGTAGCAAACGCGACCCGCAAAGAGGCAATCCAGCCGCCGTCAAGGAAAACGTTTCGCCGGAATCGGAATCGGCGGGGACCGTGGGGTCCGCCCCGCCGCGTCCGTATCGACAGATCCGGGCGGGATGCCGCCACTGGGCTCGCGTGGCACACCGCTTGAAGTGGGTCCAGTCGGAAGACAACCAGAGGCGGATGGCGCCGAACAGGCGCCGCTGAAGGATCCATGCGACGAAGAGCCCTGCAGTTATCGTGCGCGATTCTGGTCGCCCTGGCCTCTACCGCGTCCGCTGCGCCGATGGCGGCGCAGGGGGGAGCGACGCGCGCAGAAGCGGCGATCCTGCCCCAGGTCGGACCTGCGTCCTCGCCGGACGCCCGTCTCCAGGGGAACGAACTGCGCGAATGCGCGGGGCTCGTCCTGGTGGGCAGCATGCTGATCGGTGTTGCCGCCGCCGTGCGACGAACCGTCTAGCACTCATTGTCGAGCGCGTGGCCACCGACCTTCCGCCTTTCCCGACATTTCGAGCCCTGATGTACGGAGCGCCCCGTATCGGGGCCAGGTGTGCGATGCTCTCACTCCGGATCGGTTTCGTCGCGTCAGCGCTCGCGCTGACCATCGGCGCCGAGGCGACGGCGGGCACCATCACCGTGCCGTCCGGCGGGGATCTCCAGTCCGCGCTCGACCGGGCGCAGCCAGGCGACACGATCCTGCTGCAGGCCGGCACCACCTACGTCGGCAACTTCACGCTCGGCGTCAAGGACGGCGCGAGCTACATCACGATTCGATCGGCGATCCTGGACGCGCGGCTGCCCGCGAGCGGCGTCCGGATGACGCCGACGCTCGGCGCGAACCTCGCGCGCCTGCAGTCGCCTAACCTGGATCCGGCCGTGAAGACCGCCGCCGGCGCCCATCACTGGCGCCTGCTCGCCCTCGAGGTCGCTGCGGTCGCGGACGGGGTGGGCGACATCATCCGGCTCGGCGACGGGTCGTCCGAGCAGCGCAGCCTCGACGTCGTCGCGCACGATCTCGTCGTCGATCGCTGCTACGTCCACGGCACGCCCGACGGCGTGCAGAAGCGCGGCATCGCCATCAACAGCGCCTCCACGTCGATCCTCAACTCCTGGATCTCCAACATCAAGGCGGTCGACCAGGACAGCCAGGCCGTCGCCGGCTGGAACGGGCCTGGGCCGTTCCTGGTCGAGAACAACTACCTCGAAGCGGCCGGTGAGAACTTCCTGCTGGGTGGCGCGGACCCGTCGATCAGCGGGCTGGTTCCGACGGGCGTCACGTTTCGGGGAAACTGGGTGGTCAAGCCGACGGCCTGGCGCGGCGGCCGCTGGCAGGTGAAGAACCTGCTCGAACTGAAGAATGCGCGCGGCGTGGTGATTGAAGACAACCTGTTCGAGAACAACTGGCAGGCGGCGCAGTCCGGATACGCGATTCTGTTCACGCCGCGCAACCAGGACGGGGGATCGCCCTGGGCGACCGTGTCGGACGTCACGTTCCGGTCGAACATCGTGCGTCACGTCGCGGCCGCCATCAACATCCTGGGCCACGACAGCCCGAATCCGAGCGGCCCGGCGAGCGGGATTACGATTGCCGGCAACCTCGTCTATGACGTCAACCCGCAGACCTGGGGTGGCGACGGCACCTTCCTGCAAATAGGCGACAGCCCGGCCAACGTGGTGGTGGTCCACAACACGGCGTTGCAGTCTGGCAGCATCGTCACCGTGTACGGCGGGACCGCGTCGGCGCCGGCGCAGGTCGTGGGCTTCGTCTTCCGCAGCAACCTGGTGCTCCACAACACCTACGGCATCAAGGGCGACAGCCACGCGGTAGGAAACAGCACGATCTCGGCGTACTTTCCGGGCGCTGACGTCAGCGGCAACGTCATCGCGGGCGGCCAGGCGTCTCTCTATCCCGCCGGCAACATGTTTCCGTCGGTGGCCCAGATGTACGCCCAGTTCGTGAGCCCTGCCTCGAACAACTACCAGCTGCTTTCGTCGAGCGCCTACCTGTCGATTGCGACCGATGGCAGCGTGGTGGGCGCCGACGCGCCCTCGCTTCGAGCCACAGTCGCCCGCGTCATGGACAACGGGGAGGCCGGACGACGGCCGGCGACCGGCCCGGTGGTTGGAACCGCGAAGCCGAAGATTGGCGGGTAGGCTCGCCATCCGCCGCCGGCGTGGGCGAACGCGTCAGTCGCGTGGCGCGGGTTGCGCCTGGCGCCGCGCCGCGAGCTTCGCGCGGCCGATGGAGATCATCGCGGGCAGCAGGGACAGGAAGATCACGACGGCGACGACAAGGTGAATCCGCTTCTCGATGTCCGGGATCGCCCGGCCCAGCAGGTAGCCGGTCAGCGTCATGCTTGCGATCCAGCACACCGCGCCGACGATGTTGAAGGTGGCAAACCGCCGGTAGCTCATGCCGGCGGCGCCGGCCACGACGGGTGCGAACGTGCGGACGATCGGCATGAACTGCGCGAGGATGATCGTCTTCCCCCCGTGCCGCTCGTAGAACTCGTGCGTCTTGATGAGGTGTTCGCGGCGGAAGAAGAACGAGTCGGGCCGGTTGTAGAGGGCCTGTCCCGCGCGCTTCCCGATCCAGTACCCCGTCGCGTTCCCGGTGACCGCGGCGCACATCAGCAGCGGAATCAGGGTGTAGATGTTCAGCAGGCCGCTTGCCGCGAACACGCCCGCGGTGACGAGCAGCGAATCGCCTGGCAGGAAGAAGCCGACCATCAGGCCGGTTTCCGAGAAGATGATGAACGTCACGCCGGCCAGGCCGACGAACCGGATGAGTTCCGGGACGTTGTAGACGAATCGGAAGAAGCCTTGAATGACGTTCAGCACACTCGCTCCGCGTCGCCGCCGGTTCGTTGCCGAAAACGGAACACTATAACATCGTTACGGCCCCGGGCACGCCACGGGATGGCGTCCCGATTGCTCGAGCCATCGGCTGAAGGCGCCGGTGGACGCCGCTGGCGCGTCCAGGACAACGACATGAACAGCGTTTCGCATGTGCAGGACGTCGGGCGCGTCGCGTGGCCTGGGGAAGATGATCTCGAAGCGCTGTTTCGCAGGCATTACGGCGACCCGGCCGATCATGGCTGGCGCGTGCGGCTGCGTCACCGGTTTCGGTATTTTTCCCCGGACCAATGGTACGAAGCGATCGTCGATCGCCTCGTCACGCCGGGCTGCCGGTGGGTGGATGTGGGCGGAGGAACGTCGCTCTTCGTCGAGAACGAACAGCTGTCGAGAGAACTCGCGGATCGCTGCGCCTTTCTCGTCGGCGTGGACCCGAGCGACAACATCTGCGCCAACCAACTGGTGCACCAGCGCGTCAGGAGCACCATCGAGCAGTTCCAGCCGCAGGAGACGTTCGATCTGGCGACCTTCCGCATGGTGGCAGAACACGTGGAACAACCGCGAGACGTCGTGCAGTCGCTTGCGAGGCTGATTCGTCCCGGCGGACACGTGGTCATCTACACGCCGAACCGCTGGGCCCCGGCGGCCGTGGCCGCGTCGCTTGTTCCAGGCAAGTGCCACAGCGGGTTCGCCCGGGTGCTCGACGCCAGGCGGAAGGAAGACGTCTTCCCGACCTTCTATCGGATGAACACGCGCAAACGGCTGCGCGAGATGTTCGAGAGCGGCGGGTTTGCCGAAGTGGGTTTCGCCTACCTGGACAACTGCCGGACGTTTCAGCGGCTCCGCCTGGGGTGCCTGGCAGAGCTGTGCGCGTGGCGACTGTTCCGCGCCGCTGGTGCGACGTATCCCGAGAACGATCTGCTGGGCGTGTACCGCAAGCGGTAGAGTTTCAGGCTCCCGCGCCAAGCGCCGCCATGAACCGCTCCTTGATGGACACGCAATCGAGGGGCGGCTTGCCCGACGGCACCGATTCCTCCACCTTCGCCACGATCACGGCCGCCTGGCGGAGCCCGTTGGCGCGCTCCAGGGCCTGGTCGAGCTCGTCCGGCGTTCGCACCGTCACGCTGTCCAGGCGCATCGCGCGTGCGGCCGCGGCCAGATCGGCTCCGCGCGCCGTCGCCGTCGGTTGGCCGCCCGTCGTCCCGTACGCTTCGTTGTCCCACACGAGGACGACCAGGTTGGATGGCTGGCAGCTTCCAATCGTTGCGAGCGAGCCCAGGTTCATCAGCAGCGAGCCATCGCCGTCTACGGCTATCACGGGGCGGTCCGGGCATGCGAGCGCGACTCCCAGGGCAATCGAGGACGCGAGCCCCATGCTTCCCCACGTGTAGAAGTTCTCCGGGCGATCGCCCGCGACGAACAGGTCGTAGGTCGGATGGCCGAGACTGGCGACGACCGCGTGGTGGCGCAGGTGTCGCATGAGCCGGGCGGTCGCTTCACTTCGCGTCATCGAGCGCTCCCCGAAAACCCAGGGTCGAAGGCCTAAGGCCAAAGGACCGAATCACACCGGGACCGTCAGGCGGCGGGCCAACAGGCACGCGGCGGGAAACCGCACGTCGAAGGCGGTAGCGCACGCCGCGCTGACGATGGATTCCGCTTCGGCGGCGCGGTCGAGCGAGACGTGCGGCACGCCGAGCGCATCGAGAATGGGGCGCACCGCGCGGCCGAGCGGCACCTGCGCCGAGTTCCACTCACCCGGGTCGCCGCGCATGCTCATCACGAACACGACCGGGATGCGGTACGGGACGAGCAGCGACGCGATCGCGTTCGTGCAGTTGCCGAGGCCGCTCGACTGCATCAGCACCGCGGCGCGCACGCCGCCCAGGTACAGGCCCGCGGCAATGCCGACGGCTTCCTCTTCGCGCGTCGCCAGCGTCTGGCAGATGCGAGGATACCCGCGCGTCAGGACGTTCAGGAGGTGCGAGAGCGGGTTGTCGGGGACATAGATGACGTGACCAACGCCCGCGGCGGCCAGGCCCGCGCACACGCCAAGCGCCCAGGGCGGTGGCACGGCCGGTGGCGCTTGGGGAAGGGACACGCCGGGAACGATAACCGACGCGGCCGGCGGACGCAAGGCGGTAAGATAGGACTTGCGCTTCGCATGACTTCCGCCGACTCGGTTGCCATCGCGCTCCGGGATCTCACCAAGCAGTACAGCCGGACCGTTGCCGTGCGCGGTCTGACGCTCGAGGTCCGGGCCGGGGAGACCTTCGGCTTCCTGGGACTGAACGGCGCCGGCAAGACGACCACCATCCGCATCCTGCTCGATCTGCTGCGGCCGACGGCGGGACGCGCGGCGGTGTTCGGCCTCGATTGCCAGGCCGACGGCCTCGCCGTTCGGGCCGCCATCGGCTACCTGCCGGGCGAAATCGCGTTCTACCAGGACATGACCGGCCGGCAGCTGCTCGATCTGCTCGCGCGGTTGAGTTTGTCGCCGGTCCTGCGCGACTATCAACACCAGTTGCTCGATCGCTTCCAGCTGATGGCCGGCGATCTCGCGCGCCGCCTGCGCGAGTACAGCACCGGGATGAAGCGCAAGCTCGGCATCGTGCAGGCGTTCCAGGCCGATCCGATGCTGCTCATCCTCGACGAGCCCACCGAGGGGCTCGATCCGTTGATGCAGGAGGCGTTCTACGCGCTGCTCGCGGAGGTACACGGCCGCGGCCGCACGGTGTTCATGTCGTCGCACGTCCTGTCCGAGGTCGAGCGGACGTGCGGTCGAATTGCCGTCTTGCGGAAGGGCGAACTCGTGCTGGTCGCGCCAGTCGAGGAGGTGCGCCATCTCGCCCCGCGGCGCGTGCAGGTGATGTTTGCCGCCGACGTGCCGCCGCCGCCCGCCATCCCGCCCACGCGTGCCCTGGAACTCACCTCGGTCCGGCCGCGCTGCTGGTCGTTCAGCGTGCGCGGGCCGCTCGGTCCGCTGCTCGCGCGCGTGTCGGCCATGCCGGTGGCGGATCTGACGGTGGAGGAGCCTCGGCTCGAGGACGTCGTCATCGATTACTACCGGGAGCAGCCCCGATGATGGCGGCCCTGGTGCTGGCGCGGCATTCGCTGCGGCGCTCCCGTGCGTTGCTGCTGGTCATGCTCGGTGTGCTCGTCGTCTTCGAGGTGGCGCTGGTCGCCGCCGCCGGCACGCTCCACGAGTCGGGCGCCTTCAGTAGCTTTGCGGCCCTTGTGCCCTCGTTCATGCGGGAGATGTTCGGCGAGTCGCTGCTCGTCCTGCTGTCGTTCACCGGCGTCGTGGCGCTCGGGTACTTCCACCCGGTCATCATCGCCGCGCTCGCGGCCCTCACGATTGCCATCGCGACCGAGCCGGTCGGCGAAATCGAGACGCGGTTCCTCGACGCGGTGCTCGCGCGTCCGGTGCGGCGCGCGGCGGTCCTCGGCCGGTCGGCGCTGCTGCTCGCGCTGGTGCCCGCGTTCGTGATCGCCGTGATGCTCGCGGCGACCTGGCTCGGCCTGCGCCTGCTCGCGCCGTACGGGGTCGCGGTGCCGGCCCTGCTGATTCTGTCACTCGGCGCGAACCTCTGGGCGCTGTTGCTGTGTCTCGGCGGTGTGGCGCTCGCGGTCGGGGCGGCGGCCCGCCGGCGCTCGACCGCCGCGGGCCTGGTCGGCGTCGTCGCGCTGGCGCTGTTTCTCGTCGAGTACGTGGCGCGCATCTGGAAGCCGGCCGTGTCAATGGCGCGGCTGTCGCCGTTCCATTACTACGACGCGATGGCGATGGTGATGGGCCGGCCTCTGCCGGCCGTTCATGTCGAGGTACTGTTGTTCGTGGCGGTCTCGGGCGGCGCCGTCGCGTTCGTGCTGTTCTCGCGCCGCGATTTGTGAACAATAGTACCGGGTCCGACGGGGACCCTGGAGGTGCCTGGTGACGATCGAACAAGCCATCAAGACCGGTATCGACTACGAGATGCAGGTGCGCAAGGTGTACACGGAGGCGGCCCGGAAGTTCGCGGATCCGGTCGCGCGCAAGATATTCGACGTGCTCGCCGGCGAGGAAGACCGGCACGTCGCCTACCTGGAGAGCCGGCTGGACGAGTGGCAGCGGCAGGGATTCGTCACGGCCGAGAAGCTCGAGACGGCGATTCCGTCGAAGGGGGCGATCGAATCCAGCGTGCGGCGGCTGCAGCGGCGGATGGCGCAGCAGGACTACAGCGCCGAGCTCGAAATGTTGAAGAAGGCGCTGCACCTCGAGATGGAGGCCACCGCGTTCTTCAAGCGCGTGGTCGCCGAGTTGAAGGCGGAGGAGCGGCAGTTGTTCGCGCGCTTCGTCGAGATCGAGGAAGGGCACGAGGCGATCGTGCAGGCGGAGATCGATGCGCTGACGGGCCTGGGTTACTGGTTCGACTACCAGGAGTTCAAGCTGGAAGGCGCGTAGCGGGCAACTGCTTCTCCATCGACAGGCACGTCAGCGCGATGCGCTGGGTGATCTTGTTCACGTCACGGCCCACGGTGCGCCAGCCGCGGGCCGCGTAGAACTGCTCCGCGTTGAGCGTCGCCCACCACCACGCCGCCCCGCCTCACCACGCGCCGGTAGCTGTCCGGCTTGAGCCGTTCGACCCACGCCGCGATCACCTCCGGCGGATAGTGGCCGCCGCACGTCTCCCAGATCGCGCTCCTGTGCACGCGCCAGATCGCCTGCACATCGGTCTCGGCAGCGGCGCGAATGGTCAGGGTGGTGCACATCAGGGTGGGGCCGACCCGGGCCGGTGTTCGAGCAGGCGGACCACGGCCTCCGGGTCGCCGCCCTTGGCCACGTGATAGTCGAATCCGGCATCCTCGGCCCGCTTGGCGTCGTCCAGGGAGGCATACCCGGTGAGCGCGATGAGGAGCGCCTCGCGGGTTGCCACCTGCGACCGCAGGGCGCGCGCCACCTCGTAGCCGTCCATCACGGGCAGGCCGATGTCGCACACGACGACGTCCGGGTACATCCGCCGCGCCAGGTCCACGCCTTTCGGGCCGTTTTCGGCGATGTGCACTTCGTGGCCGCCTGTCAACTGCAACAACGCCTGCAGCATGATCGCGAAGTCGCGGTTGTCCTCGATGATGAGAATGCGCTTCTTCTGCGCCAGCGCTTCGGCAATGCTCTCGGGCTTGACGGCCGCCGCGACGCGGCCGGCGTCGAGCGGCAGCACGACGTCGAACTCGCACCCCCGCCCCGGGCCGTCGCTGATGGCTTCCACGCGGCCGTCGTGCAACTCGACCAGCGCCTTCACGAGCGCGAGGCCGATGCCCAGGCCACCGCGCGTGCGGTGCCGCGTCGATTCAGCCTGGGCGAAGGGCTCGAACAGCCGCGTCCGGACATCGTGGTCGAGGCCCAGGCCGTTGTCCCGGACGCGCAGGCGCGCCGCTTCCGACTCCACCTCGAGCGACACGAACACGCGGCCGCCGGGGGGCGTGAACTTCGAGGCGTTCTGCAGGAGGTTGCCGAGAACCTGCGCGAACCGGGTCGGATCGCCGTTCACCCACACGGGGCGATCGGGCACGCGCACGTCGATCGCGAGGTCGTTGGCCGAGAGCAGCGCCACGTGATCGTCCACCGTGCGCCGCACCAGGTCGCCCAGATCGATCGAGTGGCGCTCGATCCGGATCTTGCCAGTCTTGATGCGGCTGACGTCGAGCAGGTCATCCACCAGCCTCGACAGGTGTCCGACCTGCCGGTCGATGACCATCCGCGCGCGGTCGGTCTTCTGGCCCACCGGTGCCGTGCCCCGGTCGAGAATCGACAGCGCGCTCCGAATCGTGCCGAGCGGGTTTCGCAGCTCGTGGGACAGGACCGCGAGGAACTCGTCCTTGCGCCGATCCGATTCCACCAGCGCTCCCTCCGCCGCTCGCAGCCGCCTGCCGATCTCGCCGATGATCACGACGCTCGACACCATCACACTGATGCGTCCCCAGTCCGCCAGCGAAATGGCCACGCCATGGACGCGCGGCACCAGCCAGAGTTCGATGGCGAAGGCGCCGACGGCGCTTGCGACGAGTCCAGGCCCCAGGCCAAGCAGGATCGCGACGACCAGGACCCCGGGGAACAGCCAGACGAACGGCAGGCCCGATCCGAACAGTGGCATCGTCAACCAGCGCGCCGCGACCGCGAGCACCGCGACGGTCACCGCTGCGCCGTAACGCCACGAGGCAGGGATCTGCGCGAGACGGCCGAGGAGGGCTGGCCTTGTCATGTCGGGAGACTCAGCATACAACGCGGATGCGGCGGCGCGCTACCACGGCGATTGACGCGTGGCGGCGAAGGCGTCGTGTGCGCAGTGCGGCGACGCGCCCGATCGGTCGGAGGGGAGGAAGGATCGGGCCGGATACGGGCGCATCTGCGGGGCGGCGGCTGTGCCGCACCGCAGCACGTCCGGCTACCGGCTCGTCAGGCTGCGAATCGTGCTGAGCATCATGTCGATCGCGACCGGGTTGTGGCCGCCGATCGGAATGATGATGTCCGCGTAGCGCTTGCTCGGCTCCACGAACTCCAGGTGCATCGGCTTGACGGTGCTCAAGTACTGCTCGATGACCGACTCCATCGTCCGGCCGCGCTCGGAGACGTCGCGGCGCAGCCGGCGGATGAAGCGCGTGTCCGCGTCGGCATCGACGAAGACCTTGATATCCATCAGCTCGCGCAGCCGGGCATCGGTGTAGATGAGGATGCCCTCGACGATGATCGCGCCGCGCGGCTCCACCGATTCGGTGACTGGCCGGCGCGCATACCGCGCGAAGTCGTACACGGGCGCCTGGATCGCGCGGCCCGCGCGAAGCTCCGTCACGTGCTGGACGAGCAGGTGGGTCTCGAGCGCGTCCGGGTGATCGTAGTTGAGCGCGGCACGCTCCTCGAGCCGAAGCTCACTGCGATCCCGGTAGTACCGATCGTGCTCGAGGACCGTCACGTGATTGTCGGGCAGCGCTTCGACGATGCGCCGGACGACGGTCGTCTTGCCGGAACCGGAGCCGCCGGCAACGCCGATGACGAGTGGAACAGTCGGCATGGTGATCCGTCTCAGACCTGGCCCAACGCAAGCTCTAGCATACGTCCCGGCTGGCGCGCAGGCAATCCAGGAACGCGCTGAAGTCGTGAGGATACGGGCACGAGATCGTCAGCGCTTCGCGGGTCACGGGGTGCCGGAGGGACAGACTGAGCGCATGCAGCATCACCCGCGGCGCCACACATCGGCGGGCCCGCGACGGGCCTCCGTAGCGAATGTCGCCGAGGATCGGCAGCCTCGACCCTGCCAGGTGCGCCCGGATCTGGTGCTTGCGGCCGGTTTCAGGCCGCGCCTGGACCAGCAGCGCGGCGGGCAACACCTCGAGCACCTGGAACTGCGTGACGGCGTGTTCGCCACCGGTCGGGGCGTCTTGCATGCGCGCGCGCCGGCCGCCGTCGCTCATCGCCAATCGGTTCTCGACGCGCCACTCGCGCGGCGTGCGCCCGCCCGGCCGTCCGGTGATGGCGTGGTAGGTCTTGGTCACCTCGCCTTGCGCGAATTGCTGCGCGAGCGCGGCGTTCGCCCGCTCCTGCTTCGTGAACAGCACGACGCCCGATGTCTCGACATCGAGCCGATGGTGGAGTCCAAGGTAGGGCAGTCGATCCGGGACGGCCGTCTCGCCACGACGTCGAGCGAGCAGCAGCCGCACCGTGTTGAAGAGATCCTGGCGCCGCGGGTCCGCGGTCGCGTGCATCACGAGGCCGGCCGGCTTCGCCACGGCGATCAGGTCGTCGTCTTCATGGAGGATTGTTGGATCGGCGCGCGGCGACGTGGCGGCCTCGGCGGTGCCTGCGTCGATTCGCGCCGCATCGACGTGGGCCTCGAGCACGGTGCCGGCCGACAGGATTGCACCGGGACGCCGCGCGGGACGGCCATTCAGCCGGATGGCGCCCGCCATGACGAGTTTCCGGACGACCGATTTCGACAGCGACCGTCGAAGCGCGTGGGCGAGCCACTCGGCGACGAACGCATCCAGTCGCACGCCTTCTTCGCCGGGCGCGATGGTGCAAACGAGGCGGCGAGGCGGCTTCTTCACGAGAGGTGCTGGTCCCAGAGATGGTCCGCCTGCTCCTGCTGACGTTCCTCGTCCCGCTCCTGTCTGGCCAGCCGCCATACGAAAAGTGCCAGGCAACTGCCGGCGGCCACGACGAGCACGATCGGCGTTGATGGCGCGATCAACCCACGCCTGAACGGGTCGTCCTCGTCGGTGTCGGTGCTCACGTGAGGCTCCTGTGCACCCGCCGCGCCCAACCATACCGGGGACCACGGGATACGTCAACGCGAGGTCAGCGACGGGACGCGAAGCGGGCGGATGATGCCCCTGCGCACGGCCGGGCTGACATTTCCCGTTGACGTTCCGCTCCAGATCGGCACAATGGGCCGTCGGCATCCCCCTTCCGCCACGAAAGGTCGTCCATGCCATCTGGAATGCGTGTCGCGGTCTGGCTTCTCGCATGCGCCGTTGTTTCGTCGGCCGGTCCCGGCTGCGCGCGAAAGGAGTCGCCTCCGCCTGCCACCGCAGCGGCATCTCGCGACCCGTCGTTGCCGGCCACCGCGCGGCAGGTGCTCGCCTGGCTGCCTGGCGACCAGCCCGTGGCGGGATGGACGCGCGCCAAGCCGCCCCAGGTGTTCGGGCCGGACAACCTGTGGGAGTTCATCGACGGCGGGGCGGAGACGTTCCTGACGTATGGGTTCCAGGAACTGGTGAGCGTGCCCTGCGCGGCCAGGGATCTGGGCGTCGAAGCGACGATCGAGGTCTATCGCATGGCAGACGGCCTCAACGCCTTCGGCATCTACGCACAGGAGCGCAACCCGAACGCCACGTTCGTCACAACCGGCGCCGAAGGGTACGCAGCCCCGAACATCGTCAATTTCTGGAACGGCGTCTACTACGTCAAGCTGACCGCGACGAAGACCGACGATCGGATTGCGGCATCGCTCGCCGCGCTGGCGAACGAGATCGGCCGGCGCATCGGTCCGCCATCGGCGGCGCCGGCAATGGTCCTCGCCTTTCCGCGGGGCGACCAGGTGGCGCATTCGGTCAAGTACCTGCCACGCGACGTGCTGGGCCAGAGTTACCTGGCCAACGGCTTCGAGGCGCAGTACCGGCTCGGGAGCAAGGTGTGTCGCCTCGTGACTTCGTCGTTCGATTCGGCGCAGGAGGCCACCGACGCCTTTGCGCGGTACCGAGGGTTCCTCGGGTCGTCCGGGCGAGCCGTACGGACGCTGCCATCGTCGCCGGGCGACGGCGGCGTGGCCGGTTCGGATTCGTTCAACGGTTCGATTGTGGCCATCCGCTCCGGGAGCATGCTGATCTTCGCACTCGGCGTACCGTCGGAGCGCGCGGGCCTCGACCTCGTCGCGGCCATGGTGTCGGCGCGAAAGAACGCCCCGTAGGACGGGGCTTCAGCCCCGCCAGCGTGTCGGCAGGGTTGCGCAACGGTAGGGCAGGGCTTCAGCCCTGCCGGACGTCGAACAACGGTAGTGAAGGCGGGGAGGCCTGCCTGGAGGATTTGATGACGAAGGTCTCGCGCCGCGCATTTCTTCAGGCCTCGGCAATGGCCGCGGCGGGCTCGACGCTCATCCCGGCCGATCTGAGCGGCCAGTCGGCCGCGGGGCCGAAGGTGCGGCGCCTCAAGCCGCTCGGAAAGACCGGGTGGAAGGTGGGCGATGTGTCGGGCGGGTCGGATCAGACCGACCCCGCCGTGTTCGAGGACATGTTCCAGCGCGGCATCAACCTCGTGGACACGGGCGCGCAGTACGTCGGGCACGAGGACGTGCTCGGCAAGGCGCTCCCGAAGTGGCGCGACAAGGTGTTCGTCGTGGACAAGTGGGATCCCCCGCTTGTGACCCCGAAGGTGACGAAAGCGGCGCTGCTCGAGGCGCTGGATGTCTCGCTCAAGCGCCTGAACACCACCTACATCGACTGCATGATGCTGCACTCGATCGGCCACCCGCGATACGGCGGCATCGAGCGGATTCAGAACCCCGCCATCTACGAGGCCTGGGACGAAGCCAAACGCCTCAAGAAGATCCGGTTCACCGGCGCGTCGAGCCACGGCCCGCGCATGCTGGACGAGATCGGCTGGGGCATCGACAACAACCGCTTCGACGTCATCCTCATCGGCTCCAACTTCCTCACGCACGGCGTCGAGCCGTTGCTGAAGAAGGCCCGCACGAAGGGGATCGGGACGATCGCGATGAAGTCGATGACGCTCTACCAGTCGGACCTGAACATCCGCGGCCTGCAGGGAAAGGAAACCAACGCGCGGCAGGCGTGCCTCAAGTGGATTCTCGCTTCCGACCTGTTCGATACCGTCGTCATCCGCATGCCGAACCTCGACAAGGTGGCAGAATATCTCGCCGTCTCGGGGACGACGCGGCTGACGACACAGGATCGGGGACACCTGCAGCTCGCGGCGGCGGCGATCGGTCCCTTGTATTGCCGGCCCGGCTGCCGCGGGTGCGAGGGAACGTGCCCTTGCGATGTGCCGGTGCCGGACGTCCTGCGTTACCGGATGTATTTCGAGCACTACGGCGAGCAGAAACGCGCGATTCAGAAGTACGCGCAGATCCCCGTGTCGCAGCGGGCGTCGGCATGCGCTGATTGCGACGCGCCCTGCGAACGGGCCTGTCCGTACGGCGTGCGTGTCCGCGAGCGCCTCGTGGGTGCGCATGGCCACCTTTCACTCGCCTGAGGAGACTGCGATGTCAACACGTACTCCGCTCGTGGCGGGCCTGGCCCTGGTTCTTGGGCTCGTCGTCTCGGTCGCGGCGGAACGTCCTTCGCCGGGCCCGCCCTCGCCGCCCCGGCCCGTCCAGGCGCCGGCAACGGCCCAGGACTTGCTGGCCCGTTCGGTCGCCGCGCACGGCGGCGACAAGCTCTCGTCCTGGCGCACGATGTCGATCACCGGCACCATCGAGATGGTGGACGGCATCACGTACCGCGCGGCCTATCGCGTGCTGGCGAAGGCGCCCGACAAGCTGAAAGTCGAGGAGGACATGACGGTCGATCGGGGCGGCCGTTACGCGTATGAGTACTTTCGCAACGGCAGCCAGACGTGGAGCCGGCGCAACCTGATCCCGGGCAAGGCCGACGCGGCGCGCCTCGACCGCTGGATGAACCAGTGCTTCGGCGTGGCGCACTATGCGAAGCAGGCCACGTCGCTGGCGCTGAAGCCGGAGGCGACCTCCGACTGGATGACGAAATCCGCAAGCGGCTACGAGGTGACGGAACGACGGCCGGCCTACGTCGTGACGGTCACGACGCCGGCGGGGTCGGCGGACCTGTATTTCGACAAGAAGACGTTCTATCTGCTGCAGGAGACGACGGCGGAGGGCCGCCGCCTCTATGCCGCGTTTCACGATTTCGGCGGCACGGTGCATCCCACCCGCATCCTGGAGATCACGCAGGGCCGGAACGGGGAGGTCGTCACGCCGATCACCTACGACGCGGTCCGTTACGGAGAGCCGATCGAGGACTGGGTGTTCGAAGAAGACATGCCCAGGAAAGGGCAATAGAGGTAGTCACGATGGAAACGGTGAAGTTCATTCGCTGGGACGATGTGGCGCACGAGAAACTGAACGAGATGCTGTCCCGGCGCGTCATCAGCGGCGCGCGCGAGATGGTGGCCCAGATCTCGCTCAAGAAAGGCTGCGTCGTTCCCGAGCACTCGCACGAGAGCGAGCAGATTACCTGCGTGCTGAACGGGGCGCTGCAGTTCCGGATCGCCGGCAAGGAGATCACGGTGCGGGACAACGAGGTGCTGCTCATCCCGTCCCGGGTGCCGCACGCGGCCGTCGCCCTCGAAGACACCTTCGAGCTCGACGTCTTCAGCCCGATCCGCCAGGACTGGCTGGATCACACCGACGACTATCTGCGCCGGTAAGCGCGTGCGGGCGGGGCGGTGCGCCGAAGCGGTCAGTAGCGCACGCCGAGGCGCGTCTCGGCGCACGTCTGGCACACGTCGTCGGCGTGCATCCATTCGGGCGGCTTGACGCTCTCGCAGAATCGACACGTCCGGTACTTCGCGCGTCTCGATTCGCGGGCGGCCAGGATGAGCGTGTTCAGGACGAGCAGCGCCTGGGCGCTCTCCAGCTGACGCCAGCGGACGCTGCCGAATCGGATCGGTCGCGTGACCGGTTCGTGCGGCCCCTCCCAGTCCACCGCGAATTCGGACACCACGGCGGAGGAGCGGGTGAGGCGGACGACGACGTCGGCCGGATCCCCTCCGACGAGGATGACGGCGCCATCGAGCCCGGGTTCCTGCTTCACGGGCTGGGGTAACTCGTGGCTCATCGAGACGAGTAGTTCCTCCCATTCGAGCGCGGCCATCGCGATCTCCTCCCTGGGGTCAGGTCTTGATTCCGTGGTTTTTTCACGACCTGCCCCACGCCTTACCGGCGGTCCGGGGTCAGGTCTTGATTGCGCGGGTTATTCACGACCCGCCCCCGTCGGCGTGCGAATGTTGCCACACTGCGCGTCGCCACGGGTCGCAGTTCCTGCGACTTCAGGTTGGCGGACTCGTTCACAACCCCCACAGAATCGGGGCCGGGACGCGTTGGACCGCGTCGTGAATGCGGTCACCGCATGGCAAGACCACTTAGAATCCAGGCAGTGGGCCTCACGTATCACGTCACGGGTCGTGGTACCGGACGTATGGCGATCTACCTCGATGATCTTGACCGGGACAAGTTTCTGGAACTGCTCGCCCAGAGCATCGAATCCCACCGCGTCGTCTGCCACGCATACTGCATGATGACGAACCATTACCACGTGGTCCTCACGACGATGGAGGCAAACCTGTCCGACGCCGTCAAACAAGTGAACGGTCCGTACGCGCAATGGTGGAATCGCCGCCACGCACGGGCAGGGCACGTATTTCAGGCTCGTTTCCATGCGCGGCTCGTGCAGGACGACACCTACCTGCTGACGGTGTGCAAGTACGTCGTGAGGAACCCGGTTAAGGGCCACCTTGTGCATGCGCCCGAACAATGGCCCTGGAGCAGTTACTGCGCCACTGCCGGTCTTGCGGCCCTTCCGTCGTTTCTGCGGCCCGACGACATATGGCAGCGCCTCGGCGGTGGTGACGTCCAGACCAGGGTGCTGCGATACCGCGAATTCATCGCCGCGTGCGACGGGGGCGAGCCCGATCTGCCTGACGACCCGGTGCTGGGCGATGCCGCGTTCGTTGACCGTTTCAGGAACTGGCACGAATGTGCCAGCCGTGAAGTGCCGCGCCGCGCGAGGCGGCCACCGCTCGAGATCCTCTTTGCCGGGGCGGTCACACGCGCCGCGCTTAGCGCCCAGGCCGCCGCGGCGCACGCGTTCGGCTACACCGTGGTGGAGCTTGCTGGATACCTCGATCTGCACTACAGCACCGTCAGTAAGATGATAGCCGTGGGCCGGGGGCCAGGTCGTGAAATAACTGGCAGTTCAAGACCTGACCCCGCGGCGCAGGATGACTCTGCCGCCGCGCGGGGCCAGGTCGTGAAATAACTGGCAAGCCAAGACCTGACCCCGGGCGTGCTAGCATGGCGGCGCGGAGGTTCTGATGAAGTCATTCCGGCAGGCGTTGCGGGTCGGTCTCGTCCTGACCGTGGCAACGATCCTCGGTCCCTCGCCCCACGCCGCCCCGGCCAACCCGCTCGTCGCGGTGTTGCAGGCGGAGTTGTCCCGCAATCTCGACGTCTTGCGCAAGCAGCCCGAGCCGCCATACTTCATCGGCTACACCGTCACGGATTCTCGCGTGCGGGCGATCGCGGCGTCGTTCGGGGCGCTCACGCGCAGCGAGGAACGCCGCTCCCGCGTCCTGACCACCGAGGTGCGCGTCGGGACCTACGACCTGGACAGCACGCATCAGGTCCGCGGCGGCATGCCTTCGTCGCGCTATTCGCGCGCCGCCCTGCCGCTCACCGACGACGCCACCGCCATCCGGGCCGTCCTGTGGCGCACGACCGACCGTCGCTACAAGGACGCCGTCGAAGCGCTCGCCCGCGTCCGGACGAACATCGCCACCAAGGTGAAAGAGGAATCGGCCGCCGCCGATTTCTCGCGCGAGGAGCCGCAAGTCTCGATCGGCGAGCCGGCGTCCTGCGCGCTCGATGGCCCCGACTGGGAACAGCGCCTGCGGCGCGTCACGGCGCCGTTCGCCGACGATCCGGACATGTACATGGCCGACGCCGAACTGTCGGTGACCTCCGACACGCGCTACTACGTGAACTCCGAGGGGACGCAACTCGTCGTGGGCGACACCGCCTGCCGGTTGTCGATCCAGGCCCTGACCAAGGCCAGCGACGGGATGGAGTTGCCGCTCTATGTGACCTATCACGCGACGACGCCCGCGGGCCTCCCTCGCGACGCGCAGCTGCTCGCCGACGTGCGGACCCTGATGACTCAGGCCGCCGCGCTCCGGAAAGCTCCGACCGTCGAACCCTTCGCGGGCCCGGCGATTCTCTCCGGCCGCGCCGCGGCGGTGTTCTTCCATGAGATCTTCGGCCACCGGGTCGAGGGCCACCGCCAGAAGAACGTGGACGAGTCGCAGACCTTCGCCAAGAAACTCGGCGAGCCGATCCTGCCGCCGTTCCTGAGCGTGATCTTCGATCCCACCGTGCAGAAGTTCGGCACCCAGGAACTGGCCGGCCACTACCTCTTCGACGACGAAGGCGTGAAGGCGCAGCGCGTCACGGTGGTCGATCACGGCGTGCTGAAAACTTTCCTGATGAGCCGATCGCCGGTGCCCGGCATCACGCGGTCGAACGGCCACGGCCGCGCGCAGACCGGGAACGCGCCGGTGTCGCGCCAGTCGAACCTCATCGTCGAATCGTCGCAGACGATGCCGTACGAGAAGCTGGTCGAGCGGCTGAAGACCGAGATCAAGGCGCAGGGAAAACCGTTCGGGCTGCTGTTCGAGAACATCGAGGGCGGCTTCACCTTCACCGGCCGCACGATCCCGAATGCGTTCACGGTCATTCCCACCGTCGTGTACCGCGTGTATGCCGACGCCCGGCCGCCCGAACTGGTGCGCGGCGTCGACATCATCGGCACGCCGCTCTCGGCCTTCTCGAAGATCGTGGCGACGAGCGACAAGCCGGAGGTGTTCAACGGGATCTGTGGCGCCGAGAGCGGGGGAGTGCCGGTGTCGGCCATCTCGCCGGCGCTGCTCGTCAGCGAGGTGGAGGTGCAGAAGAAGGCGCACTCGCAGGCCACCCCGCCGATTCTCGCCGCCCCCCAGAAGAAGAAGCCGAGCTGATGGAGGGCGCCATGCGAAGAGTGTTTGCGACCACGCTCCTGCTCGCGGCGAGCCTTTCGTTTGCGCCGGGTCCGCACGCCCAGCAGCCGCCGCTGATTCTCCAGGCGATGCAGGACGAAATGAAACGCGCGATGGACGGCCTCCGGTTGAAGGACGAGCCACCGCCCTACTACATCGCCTACGCGATCGAAGACACGGCGTCGATGCGCCTCCTCACCAAGCTCGGCGCCCTGGTCGACGACTCGACGGGGCGTGGCCGGATGCTCCGGGTCGAGGTCCGCGTGGGCGATTACACGTTCGACAGCTCGCGGTTCTTCGGCGGCTTCGACAGCGATCCCGGCATCCTGCCGGTCTACGCGCAGTACATGCTGGCCGTCCCGCTGGACGACGATTACGACGTGATGCGGCGCCAGATGTGGCTGGCGACCGACATCGCCTACAAGCACGCCGTGCAGTCGCTGTCGAAGAAGAAGGCCGCGGCCGAGAGCCACGTCGCCGACCCGGAGCCGATTCCCGACTTCTCGAAGGAGACGCCGACCGAGACGATGTTGCCGGCGCCCTTTGCCCCGCCGCCGCTCGCCGGCAGTGCGTGGACCGACGACCTGCGCCGCATTTCGGCGGTGTTCCTCGCGTATCCGGATCTGAACTCGTCGGAGGCCTCGCTGTCGGAGAGCCGGGGCATCCGGTACTACCTGAACAGCGAGGGATTCAAGGTCGTCGAGCCGTTCGCCTCGGCGTCGTTGCGGGTGGCGGCCGACACGCAGGCCGACGATGGCATGGTGCTGCGCGATTCGTTTGCGGTCACGGCGCGCAGCGTGAAGGACCTGCCGGCGGCGTCCGAGTTGCTCGCCCGTGCGCAGGACCTCGCGGCCCGGCTGACGTCGCTGCGCACCGCGCCGATCGGCGAGGACTTCACCGGGCCGGTGCTCGTGGAAGGACAGGCGGCGTCGGTGCTTCTGGCGCAGACGCTGGTTCCGCTCTTTCTCAGCCAGCGTGCGCCCGAGATGGACGGCCCGGCGGGCGCGGCGATGTCGCGCCTGCCGCTGTCGCCGTTCCTGACGCGCATCGGCGCGCGCGTGCTGCCCGAGGGGTTCTCGGTGGCCGACACGCCGTCGCTCCAGCGGTTCGGCGACGCGCCCGTGCCCGCGTCCTACGTGGTGGACGAGGACGGCGTGCGCGCGAAGGACGTCCCGCTGGTGCAGGATGGCCGGCTCATGACGCTTCTGACCGGCCGCACGCCCCAGAAGCGCCTGCTGCAGTCGAACGGCCACGAGCGCGGTGGCGGCGCGCAGGCGGCCGTGTTCCAGATGGAGAGCGCGCGCGGCGTGCCCGCCGCCGATCTGAAGGGCAAGTACCTCGAGCTGCTGAAGGCGCAGGGCCGGCCCTTCGGCTACATCGTCCGCGCGGTCGTCGATTCCGGCGAACTGCAGATGTCGAGCTACGACGAGATCGACATGGACGACATGGAGAGCATGTTCTCGATGTTGATGGTGGGCGGCATGCCCGGCGCACCGCGGGTCGGACCGCCGCTTGCGCGCGTGGTGAAGGTGCTGCCGGACGGGACCGAGCAGCCGGTGCGCGGCCTCAATTTTGCCAACGTGCAGTTCACCTCCTACCGGACCATTGCCGAGGCGTCGCGGGAACGCACGCTCTACACCTGTTACCCCTCGGCCGGGATGAGCCTGGCGGTCTCGATGCCCATGAGCATGCAGTCGCCGATCCTCTCGCTCGTCGTGCCGAACCTGTTGTTCGAGGAACTCGAGATCCAGCGCGGGAAGGACGTGCCGCTGAAACCGCCCGTCGTGGCGTCGCCGCTGAAGAAATAGCGGAGGAGATCGTGGCGCAGGACTTCAGTCCTGGCGGTCGCGGAAATACAGCCCTCCACCCGCGCTGGACGGTGTCGGCCAGGCTGCCGCGTCCGCAGCACCGTAAATACGGTAATATGGTTCCGTGAAGACCACCATCGAAATCCCGGACGCGCTGTTTCGAAGGGCCAAGTCGAGAGCGGCCGAACGCGGCCAGTCATTGAAGGCGCTCGTGGCCGAGGCGCTGCAGGAGAAGCTCGCGGCCAGAGCGGGCGCGGGGCCGCCGGACGAGCCCACGTGGATGCAGGGCTTCGGGACGTTGCGCCGCCTGCACCGGGAGACCGGGCGCATCCAGGCGAGCATCGACGAGGTGTTCGAGGTCATCGAACCCGAGGACCGGGCGTGATCCTCGATACCAACGCGCTATCCGCTTTCGTGGACGGAGACGCCGTTGTGGGCGCCATCCTGCGACGGGCGCCGCGGGCGGCGATCCCCGTGATCGTGCTGGGCGAGTTCCGCTACGGCGTGTTCGGGTCGCGCCATCGCGCGACCTACCAGCGGTGGATGCAGACGCACCTGTCGCACTTCGACGTCCTCGACGTGACGGACGAAACGGCCACGGTCTATGCCGACCTGCGTATCGCGCTCAAGGCGGCTGGGCGCCCGATTCCCGCCAACGATGCCTGGATTGCCGCCCTTGCACTGCAGCACCACCTCCCCGTTCTCAGTCGCGACGAGCACTTCGACCAGGTGCGCGGCCTCCGACGAAAAGGCTGGTAGGACCGGAGAGCCCTCACTGCTGGTAGTATCTCGGAACGGAGCCTGAACGTGCAAAGAGGCATGTCGGCGATCGTATTGCTCCTCATCCTCGCTTCCGTTCCGCTCGCCTTCGAAAAGAACGGGCGCGGCGGGCCACCGACCGCGCCGGAAGGTTCAGCCGTCATAGCAGGACGCGTGACTGTCGCCGGCGTCCCTCTCAGCCTGGTCCGTCGCGGCCGCGTCACGCTCGAGTCCGACGTGCTCGCGGAACCGCGGATTGAGAACACGGACACGGATGGCCGTTACCGCTTCGAACGCCTGCCGGCCGGGACGTACCACGTGAGGGCCGACAAGCCGGGGTTCGTCACGCTCGCCTACGGCGCCCGCCACGCTATGGACCCCGGCAGTCCGATCGAGTTGAAGACAGGACAAACCGCAACTGCTGATATCGCGTTGACGCGCGGCGCCGCGATCGAGGGACGAGTGGTCGACGAGGAGGGCGAGCCCGTCGCCAACCTGATCGTTTCGGCCTCGCGCCTTGGCTACGGGCCGTACGGACGAAGACCGGTGGCGGTCAGGCAGGACGTCACTGATGATCTCGGCCGCTTCCGCGTGCACAGTCTGCCGGCAGGGGATTACTACGTCGAGGCCGCTCCCGATCCCATGCGCGCGCTTACCCAGCGTGAGGCGCCCGGACCGCGCCCTCCGGGGCTGGCCCGCACGTATTATCCCGGCACAGCGAACGCGGGCGAGGCGCGCCAGGTGACTCTCGCGGTGGGCCGCGATGTGAGCGGCGTCGATTTCGTGATCGCCACGGTGCCGCTGGCGCGCGTGTCCGGTCGCATTCTCGCCTCGTCCGGGAACGCCGCAACAGCGACGATGCGAATGCAGGCGCTCGGCGCGCCCCCCGACGAAGTGCGCGGATCCCTGCTGCCATCCGACAACACCTTTACGTTCCGGGCCGTGCCGCCCGGCGACTACTGGCTGATGGCGAGCGCGCTGCCCGCCGCTGGCGCTGATCCCGAGTTCGCGGCGATGCGGTTGACCGTATCCGGCGGCGCCGATGTGACCAACCTCACGCTCACGACCGCTAGAGGCGCTACGATCGAGGGCCGAATCGACATCGAGGGCGGGGCAGCAGGCCCGCCGGTGAGCGCGGTACGGGTAGTGGCGACCCCTGCCGAGTTCGAACTCCCAAACCCGAACCCGACAGGTGCGCCGTCCGTGCCTCGCGCGCCGGTGGCCGCGAATGGCGCTTTCATGTTCAGTAGTCTGTTCGGCCCGCGGATCTTCCGCATCACGGGATTACCTGATGGCTGGGCGCTGACGAACGTCTGGCTCGGCGATCGCGACATCATCGACGCGGCGACCGATTTCAGGGTGACTGCGGGCGCAGTGCCCCTTCGTATCGTCATCACCGGCGCGGCCGGCCGTCTGTCCGGAACCGTCCGCACCGCCCGGAATCGAGCGGCCGCGCGAGTGCGCGTGGTGGTGTTTCCTGAAGATACGCACCAGTGGACCACGCAATCGCGGTTCATCGCCACTGCGCTCACGGCACCAGACGGGACGTTCGCGTTCGGCAGCCTGCTTCCCGGCAATTATCTTGTCTGCGCACTCGAGTACCTCGACGAGAACGCGTGGACCGATCCCGACGTGTTGAGGCAGCTTCGAGCCATTGCGTCGCCGCTGTCGATCGCGAAGCACGACAAGCAGACCGTCACCTTGACGTTGAGGGAACTGTTATGAGCCGCCAGATGCTTCTCGCCGCTTGTGTGCTGATGGTGGCTGCTCCGGTTGCAGCGCAGGAAACGCCCCAGGACGCGCCGAAGGCCACCGCGTCCATCGTGGGACTCGTGACCGCGGCTGACACCGGCCGGCCGCTTCGCACAGCGGTGGTGGAGTTGCTCTCCTGGGAGGTGATGAGGGTTCCGAAAACCGCGAAGCCGGACGCGCAAGGCCGCTTCGAGTTCACGGGGCTCGTGCCCGGCCGGTATCAGCTGACGGCGAGCGCCGAAGGCTACCTGCGGCTGGAATTCGGGCAAACCCGTCCGCCCGAGCCCGGCAGGCCGATCGATCTGCGGAATGGCGAGAAGTTCGAGAAGGCCGACATCGCGCTCAGACGGCCGGCAGCGATCGAAGGACGGCTCACCGACGAGTTTGGCGATCCGGCGCCGGGGATTCTCGTACAGCTCTCTTCGCTGGACTTCGTTGCAGGACGGAAGCGGATGGTGCCCGCGACCACCAGCGGGATAACGAGACTGACCGACGACCGCGGCCATTTTCGGATCTTCGGCGTGCAGCCGGGTGACTACTACCTGACCGCGTTCTGCGGGGCTTTCGCCGCGCCGGCCAACGCGCGTGAGCGAAACGACTTCGGCGGATTCATTCCGACCTACTATCCGGGCACTGCTGATATTTCGGGGGCGCGGCCCGTGCGCGTCGGCTTCGGCCAGGACGTGGCCGACGTGAGCTTCGCCCTCACGCCTGGCCGCACCGCCGGTATCGAGGGACGCGTCGTCACGCGTGAGGGACAGCCGGTCAGCGGAGCCAACGTCTGGCTGGTCATCAGCGATCGGCTGGGCAGCCCGGCGTTCGCGATCGCGACAATACTCGCGGGCTCTGACGGCACATTCACGTTCCGTCGCGTTCCGCCGGGCAGCTACACGATCCAGGCATTCGGAAAGCAGGTCAGCGCCGCGGGTAACCTCGGCGCTTCCGAGTTCGGCTGGCTCCCTGTCGTCGCGGACGGCGCGAATATGGCCGGCCTGGTGATACCGGTCGGCGAGGGCACCGCAGCGCGCGGCAAGGTCGTCTTCGACGACAGCGGAGCGGCGCCGCCAACGCCGCGCGATGTGCACGTACAGCCCCGCCCGATCGGCTTCGATTCTTCCCCCGTCGGCGGTGGTCCATCGCCTTCCGACACCCGCGCCGACTGGACGTTCGAAGTCAGGAACCAGACGGGTCTTCGAATAGTCCAGGTCGATACCGCGTCGCCCGTCTGGAGCGTAAAGCAGATTAAGCGCGGCGACGAAGACATCACCGACGAACCCATCAACTTCGACAAGGGGGATGTGAACGACGTTCAGATCATCCTGACGACGCACAACCCCTCGATCGCCGGAAGCGTCGTTGACGCGGACGGCAAGCCGGCCGGCCGCTACAGCGTGATCGTCTTCGCAGCCGACCAGTCGAAGTGCACGTTCCCCTCACGCTTCATCAAGCTCGGCCGGCCAAACCAGGACGGTCGATTCAAAGTCACTGGACTGCCGCCCGAGAATTATCTGGTTGTCGCCCTGCCGGCGGTGAATGGAAGTGAATGGCAGGATCCGGAATTCCTCGAGACGCTGCGCTCGCTGGCCACTCCCGTCACATTGTCGGAGGACGACGCGAAGACGATCGATCTGAAGCTGGCGCGGCGCCCGCGATAGACGGTCCGCTTCGGCTCATTTCGCCCAGCGTGGCGGAGGCGGATCGCCTGTCGGGGGTCGCCAGCGTCCAGAGATCAATCGGAAGATCGGGAGATATGATTGCCGGTCTCATTCACGCTGCTCCAGGCTGCCGGTCGTGGCGTGCCGCGAGAGCGGGGATACGGAACGTGAAACGGCGGTTTACGATTCACGTTCCGGGCACATCCCCGTGAAGGAGAAGCTCGCGGCACGTCCCGGGGTCCTCTCGTCGCCGTCATCTAAGCAGGGGAGCCAGCAATCGCAAAAATATACGCCCGCCACCGTTCTGGTCGCGCTCACAGCGGCAGCTTCGCCTGCCCGGCCCGGCTCGATTCCGGGTGCAGTCCTCGACGGGTCGTTGTAACCTTGAACGGAGATGGAACCGTACCGGCGGACGGCACCGCGAGCACCTGAGCCGTCGCCGTAAGGACCCGTGATGGACGATTACTATTTTGATGGCGATCCCGCCGTTGACAGTACCCGGCGGCACCTCGAGCGGGTTCTGGAAGGGCGGCAATCGCGCCGGTGGCCGTGGGTTGTGGCGGCGCTTGCCGGAGGAGCGGCCTTCGCGTTCTGGCGAAATCACGCGCGCCGAGCGCAGCCGCCACAGACCGCCGCGGACGCAGCGCCCATGCCAACGCGCGACATTCACCACGCGCGCTGAGAGCGGCAGTGACGCCGGCGTGAGGGGGTGCGGGTGGCGCAGCGAGCGGGACGATCCCGACAACTGGGAGAGACATGCTGAAAAATGCGTCGAGGTTGCGCGCCCGCGTCACCTGGTGCCTCGGTATCCTGCTCGCGATGGTCCCGTGCGCTGCTGTCCTCCGTCCCGTCGCCGCCGCCGTGAGTCCTGTCCGCGTGATGATCGTCGTGGCGGCGGCCTGGCAGCAACCGTCAGGTGAGTGGAAGGGTGAGGCCGAACGTTGGGTCGTCAGTTACCGCCTGACCCGGAAACTCGCGGTGCCCGGCCTGAGTCAGCCGGTCCTGTGCAACGAAGCGGGAGTGTGCCTGGCTGTTGTCGGGGAGGGACCGGTCGCCTCCGCCGCCGCAACGATGGCCCTGGGCCTTTACCCGGACCTCGAGCTTGCGAAAGCCTACTTCCTGATAGCCGGGCTCGCTGGCACGACGCCGTACATGGCCACTCTCGGGTCGGTGTCATGGGCCGACTGGGTCGTCGATGCGGACTCTGCGGCCACCATCCATCCTGCGGATCTTCCCGATGGCTGGCCGTTCACGCGCTTCAGGCAGGGTTGCCCCCAGCCCTGGTGCGAAGACGGCTGGGGCGCCGGGGCTGTTCGCCTCAACGCGGCGCTCGTGAAGCGTGCCGCCGCACTTTCTGCTGCGACGCCACTGCTGGACACTGAGAAGGCGCGAGCGTATGCGGGTCGCTACACCGGGAATGAACCGGCCACGCATGCGCCTTCCGTCCTCAGCTGCAGCAGTCTTGCAGGCGCGACGTACTGGCATGGAGCGCGCCTGAGCGATTGGGCCCGATGGTGGGTCGACCGGTGGACCAGTGGAAGTGGCCGGTATTGCATGACCGACGAAGAGGATTTCGCGATCGTCACGACCCTGGAGCGCCTCTCCTCGATTGGCAAGGTCGATCGCCAGCGGGTCCTGGTGCTCCGTGGTGCAAGCAATTTCGATCAGCCGCAGCCGGGACAGCCGGCAGTATCACTGCAGATGAGGGCGGACAACGATGGCTATCGCCTGGCCATCGACAACGTCTGGCGCGTTGGAACGGTGTTCGTTCAGGACGTGATCGGGCACTGGCCGGCCTGGCAAGACGGGGTCACCGCTCCCCGCCAGGAACGCTAGTCGCGTCCGACGCGGACCAAGCGGGGCCTGCGCCGTCTCCGGCACGCGCTCTATCGGGCGTTGAAAATCCTCACACCGTCTTCACGAGTTCCTTCTCTACTTCTGCAGCCCCCTCGGCATAGAACCGTTCCTCATCCGGGGCAAGTTCCCGGAGCAGTCTCAGGAACTCTCCGGCATGTACACGTTCCTCGTTCGCGATGTCCGTGAGCACGCCAACGGCGAGCTTGTTGTCGGTTGANNTCGGCAAGCTGCATGTACATCTGGGTCGCCTCGTACTCGGAGGCCACCATGAAACGAACAGCTCGAACGAGCTCCGCGCCCGTGAGCTTCCGGGCGCTTGCGGACCCTGAAAAGGGCGATCCGAATGCTGGCATGTCCAATCTCCTTCGCGCGAAGTGTTCTAAGGCTCCGGCACCGTGCCCGATGGCCGGCTCTGATCCTCGTGGCTGTACACGGGTCTCTCGGGATGGGCAGCCGCGTCCTCGACGCCCTGCACGACCCCGGCCTCGTAGTCCTGCCCGGTGTCGGCCAGTTCCTCGACGCTCTGGACGGCGTCGTCCGCGATCGGCGAGAGTCCCTGCGTGTCGCCCGATTGTCCTGCACTGTCAGGTCCGGCCTGGCCCCGGTCGCCACCAGGCGCATCCGTTTGTGCGTCCGTATCCGTCAATCTCATGGTGAGAGTCTCCTGTGCTGCTTTTTGAACGACACTCCCCGCCCCACACCGTGACACAGGCGGGAGAGGTCGCGCTGTTCAAAAAGAGACTCGTGCAAAGGAGATGGCGCCTACAGAGGAATCCAGCCCTCCGGCGTATGCCGAAACGGCTCACTCATCACCAGGTGAAACTCCCCGCGCTCCGGCTGCCACTCGAAGCGGTCAACCTCGATCTGCGCCCGGTCGATCCTGACCGCGTTGAACGAGTTGGCTTCGCCGCGACCGCGCGCGGACGCGGCCGTTCCTGCCTGCACCACGAGCGCGGAGTGGCCCGTGATCTTGTAGCGCGTGGCGCTGTGCGATGTATGACTGACGTGGAGGTGGCCGGCAAGAAACAGATCCGCTCCGCACCGGGCGAGCGCCTCCATGGCCATGCGCGCGCGCCCCACCATCTGGCGTTCGTCATGACCTTCCGGCACATCGAAGGGATGATGGGTGACGACGATCTTCACGACCCCGGGATCGCACGCCGACAGGCAATCGCTCATCCACGCGACCTGTTCTTCGTTCAGGCGCCCCTCCTTGATGGTCAGCGAGCGCGCCGTGTTGACGCCCAGGACGGCAATCTCGGCGTCGTGGTAGAACGGTCGCAGGTCGTCGGTGATGTAGCGCCGGTAATTGCGCAGCGGCCGGAGGAAACGAACGGCCACGTTGTGGAGCGGGACGTCGTGGTTCCCCGGCACGACAATCTGGGGCGTGGGCAGGCGATCGAGAAAGGCACGCGCCTGCGTGAACTGGCGGGCGCGGGCACGCTGCGTCAGATCGCCAGACACGGCCACCACGTCGGGCCGGATGTTCGTGATCGCCTCGATCAACGGAGCAATCACCCGCTCGGTGATGCGGCCGAAATGGAGGTCGGACAGATGAACTATGGAGCGCACTCGCTGCCTCGCGGTGGCCAGGTGGAGCGTTCGTTCACACCGTCGATCGCTCGACGTCGCCCGCCAGTGTGCCCGGTCGCCGGCAGGCGCCGGCCACGCGCAGCGCTCCCGGCCGTACGCGGTACTGAAGCGGCGGCTCCATGATCGTCACTTCGCCATCGAGCGCCACACGCACGCGCCGGTGTCGCGTGCCGATCCGGAGGTCCTTCGCGGTGGAAGCCAGGAAATCCCGTTCCTGGCGGAGGCGGCCGGTGAGCGCGCAAAGTGCCAGCCGGATCAACCCCAGTCGTCCGGTGCGGATCGTGGTGTACACGCTGAGCTCGCCCTTGTCGAGGCACGCGCGGCCGCCAATGGTGAGCCGCTCCATCGCGTACTCGTTGTTGCCGACAAAGACAAAGGGCGTGCGAACGGTCATCTCCTTCCCGTCAACGCGCAGGCGGATCTCCAGGAACGGATAACGGCGCAGCACGGCGAGCGCCGCCCAGACGTAGGCCGGCCACTTGCCCCAGCCGAGCCGTTGCCGCTTCTCGCGTTCGCGGATGATGCGCGGATACAGTCCCAGGCTGGAATTGTTCAGGAAGATGCGGCCGTTCACTTCGCCCACATCGACGCTGGCTGCGTCGCCCGCGACCGTCGTCGCCACCGCGCCTTCGAGATCCAGCGGGATGCCGAGATCCTTCGCGAAATGGTTCATGGTCCCGAGCGGCAGGACTCCCAGCGTCTTGTGGGCATCGATGATGGCCGCGGCGACCGATCTGATGGTGCCGTCTCCACCTCCCGCGACGACCCGATCGGCGTCACTCCGAGCGGCGGTTTGCGCGAGCCTGACGAGCTCCTCCCCGTTGCTGGCCAGCGAGATCCGCGCATCCGCTCCGATCGCCGTGAACGCCTCGGACAGGTGCTGCTGGACTTCCGCCGTCCTGCCGCCGCCGGAACTGGTGTTGACAATCACGGCGATCTTCAGTCGCTCGCAGCAGGACACGCCTGTTCCCGGGTGGTAGCGCGTGGTTCCGGCGAAGCCGCGCCGCGAGGGCGGGCCGGTGAATAAGCCGATACTAGCACCAAGACTGCTCAGGCGCGCGAACCCGCCTGCGGACCACGAACGCGATGGGTTGCAGGAAGTCGGCCCCCCCCATACAATGCCGGACCTCGGGCGAGCACTCATGTTGCGTTTCGCGCAAGGCTGGCGCGGGATCGCAATCGGTTGCGCCCGGGCTGAAGGCGGGAATCTGAAGGACTGACGATGCGTCTCCCGAAGACGATGAGGGTGCGACCGGTCCCGCCCGAGACGTACGGCCGCATCGACAACCGCCTCTACGATGCGGCCGGCCAGTCCTGGTGGCAGCCCGATTCCGCGTTCTACCAGCTCAAGGTCTCGTTCAACCCGGTTCGGGTGGGCTACGCCAGGCGCAAGCTGTTCGACGACCTCCACCTGAACGCCGGCGGGAAACAGGCCCTGGAAATCGGATGCGGCGGCGGATCGGTGTGCGAAGAGATGGCGCGAATGGGGTTCCACGTCACCGGCATCGATCCGTCCGAAGGGTCGCTCGAGACCGCGATCGGCCACGCCCAGGCGAGCGGGCTCGAGATCCGCTACGAGCGGGCTGCTGGCGAATCCTTGCCGTACCGAGACGGGTCGTTCGACGTCGTCCTGTGCTTCGACGTGTTGGAACATGTCCGCGACTTGCCGCAAGTCGTCCGCGAGGTCGCTCGGGTGCTGAAGCCGGGCGGCGTGTTCTGCTACGACACGCTCAACCGCACCTGGCTCAGCTACCTGGTGGCGATCAAGATCGGCCAGGAGTGGCGGCGCTGGGCCTTCCTGCCGCCCAACCTGCACGTCTGGGAGATGTTCATCAAACCGCGGGAGATGAAGGCGCTGCTCCGGGAGAACCGGCTCGAATGGCAGGAACACCGGGGCATGAAGCCCGGCGTCTCGGTGGCGGCGGCGCTTCGGTACCTGCGTCGCCGGGCCGCGGGAGCGTGGTCGTACGCGCAGCTCGGCGAAAAAGTCCGTTTCGTGGAAAGTCGGATCACGGCCGTCATGTACCTGGGCTGCGCCGTGAAACTATGAGCAGGGATTGGGGCGGCTCGCCGGCGCTTTTCCTCGCGCGAGCAACCCCGCGAACCGAACATGGAGCAGCGGGCCCTGGCAGCCGGGCCGGGTCCAGGGAGAATGGCGATGGATGACGTCCTGACGACCGCCAGGAGCTGCCGTCACTACGCGATGTGCAAGATCGATTTCCTGGGGAGCGGCGTCTGCGCCTCGGGGACCGAGCGCCACTACGTGAGCTTCTACCCCGAGGGCCGCATGGACCTCTACGCCGCGCTGGCGGAAGGGAAGATCCCGGTCACGGAGCAGGCCGTCGAGATCGCCGACACCTGCGACCTGTGCGGGAAATGCGATTTCCAGTGCTACTTCGTTACAGAGATGCGGCCCTCGCGTGTGATGACGGCGTTGAAGGATCACGTCGCCGCGTTCCTTCGCGACGGCGGCAGGCCGGAAAAGCCGGCCGACGATGCGCTGCTCGCGAAAATCCGGGCGATCGTCGGCGACGAGTGGGCGAGCAGCGACCGCGCGATCGCGCTCACCTACTCCCACGACCCGTGCCCCGTGGCCGCGCCCAGGATGCCGGCTTACGTCGTGCTGCCCCGCACCAGGGACGAGATTTCCGAGCTGCTGCGCCTGTTCCGCGAGAACGGGATCGCTTGGATTGCTCGCGGAAACGGCTCGAGCGTCATGGGGCTCGTGATGAGCGAGGGCGCCGTCATCGACCTCCATCGAATGCAGGACCTGGACTTCGACGAGAAGAACTGGGCGGTGCGGGTCGGACCCGGGATCGCCGCGTTCGATCTGCAGCGGGAGGCCGTCCGGCGCGGCTATCGCGTCAACGTCGCCGAGCCGGCCGCCCTGGTCTGCTCCAACATCGTCGGGACCGGGATCTTCTCGACGTTCATGGCCGGCTACGGGACGGCCGCCGACAACTTCATCGACGCCGAGTTCGTGGCCCCGGACGGCTCGCAGTTTGCCCTGAGTGAGAAGCGTGCCCCCAACCTCTTTGCGTTTCGGGCCGCTGACATGGAGTCTCCGGGCATCTGCACCGCGGTCAGCATCAAGCTGCATCCGATGACGGATGACGAGGCGGGGATCCTGGTTCCGTTCGGCGCGTTGGACGAGGCGGTTACCTTCGTCAGGGACTGCGCGGTCCGCCGCATCGGTCTCGCCCTTGGCATTCTCGGTGGCGAGTACGTGTCGGCCTTCATGGCTCCCACCAGGCAGTTGGCGGCCGACGCGAAGGACATCTTCGGCCGCAAGCTCGGCATCGCGTACCTGGTCCTCCTGATCGGCGATCGCCATGCCAGGCGGAGCGTCCAGGACATGGGGCTTCCATTCATCGACCAGCGCCTGTTCCGGACGCTCAACCTGGGTCTCCCTTCGCTGCAATCGGCGCCGTGGCTGGACCTGGTGGCGGAGTTCTCGGCCGAGGATCCGTTCGGGTACCTGAACGTCCCGGGGTTCGCCGAGATTGCGGAAACGGCCCTGGCCCCGTCGGCAGCGCAACTCGTGCGCGACGTGGACCCCGAGCTCCGGCCGTTCTTCGAGGAACTCTACGCCCGCCCCGAGATGACCGACCTCGTCTGGCTGAACATGTTTCGCATCGTCAGCTCGAGAATGGGTCGCGACGGGCATTTCCTGATCTTCATCCTCTACATGCCGCTGGAAAGCGCGCTCGTCGAGGAGATGAGCGGGCACTTTCGCCGCATCGCCGACCGCCACGGGATCAGGAACGACCTGGGATTCATCTCGCCCATCGACGGTGGCAAGCGCGCCATCCTCGAGTACGACTACTTCTTCGACCAGAACGATCCGGACGCCATCGCGCGGATCCAGCAGGCGGGAATGGAGGCGGGCGCGCTCGTCGAGGAGTACTCGTCCCGGTTGGGCACGATCCGCTGGATCCGCCACGTCGTGAACCAGGGTGTCTGCCGGAAAGAGAACCTTCTCTACACGTAGGCTGCTCAATGCGCGAGGGACAAGCTGAGACCGTCATCCTGACCGGGGCAACAGGCTTCCTGGGCGGTCATCTGATGGCGGCGCTGCTCCGGCGGGGGAAGCGCCTGGTCATCCTCGGGAGGGCGTCGGGTGGCACGAGCCTCGCCGATCGCATCGGGAAGCTGCTCGGCTGGTTCGGCCTGGACGACCGGGGCCACCAGATCGAAACGGCCGAGGGCGATCTGCTCCAGCCCGGATGCGGCCTGAGCCAGCCTCGCTACGACGCGTTGTGCGCCCTAAGGGCGTCGATCGTCCACTGCGCCGCGGATACCCGCTTCTCGGAGCGGAATCGGCGGGAAATCACCGCGGTCAACGTCGGCGGCCTGAAAGGGATGCTCGATCTGGCCGCCGACAGCCGCGCGCCCTTTTTCCACCATGTCAGCACGGCGTACGCGGCCGGGCGTTGCTCTGGAATCTGCCCCGAGCAACTTGTCGGTACGGCCGAGTTCAACAACGTCTACGAGGAAACCAAGGCCTGCGCCGAGCACCAAGTCGCCACCCGCTGCGAGCGGGACGGGCTTGCCTACACCATCATCCGGCCCTCGATCGTCTACGGCGATTCGCGCAGTGGCCGGTCGACGCGCTTCGACGCCCTGTACCATCCGGTCAGATCGCTGTCGTGTCTTCGCGACATCTACGTGGACGACATTCGACTCCGCGGGGGGCACAAGGCGAGGGCGTGCGGGATCGCCCTCGGGGACGGCGGCGTGGTCCGGTTGCCGCTGCGCGTCTTCCTCCCCCGTCGCGGCCACGTGGACCTGATTCCCGTGGACTACTTCGTGTCCGCCGTGATGGCGATCATGGAGCGTGCGGACCCCGGCGCGATCTATCACCTCACGAGCGACGCGCCCAAGACCATCGACGACCTGGCCGCCTACTCCGAGGCGTTCCTGAAGGTCGAGGGCATCGAAGTCATCGACGCTTCGCCGAACGGTGTCCCGCTGACCCCGCCAGAGGCGCTCTTTCAGCGATTCGTCGAGCCCTACTTCCCGTACCTGGCGGACACGCGGCGCTTCGACCGGCGCCAGGCGATCCGGGCGACTGCCGGCCTGACTCCCCCCGCCCTCACCTACGAAGTCTTCGAGCGCTGCATGACCTATGCGATGAGCGTCAACTGGGGAAGCGCCCCAAAACGGCGCTCCGCCTAGTCCATCAGTAACCGAGGAATTCCTCGGCGTGGATATCCCCTTCGTTCACCGATTGTGCGGTGAGCATTGCGTGCAGGGCCTTGACCATCCCGGGAGGCCCCGCAATGTAGTAGAGGGGGGCTGCCGTGCCGTCCAGGTGCCTGGATAGCATCGCCTGATCGATCAGGCCGGTCTCTCCGGTCCATGGTCGGTGCGACCTGGCCATCTCGCTCATGCTCGCGACGAGCGAGTATCGCGGATTGTCGTGTTGCAGCGCCCGGAGATCCTCGAGAAACGGCGCGTCCTCCGGTCGCCGATTCGAGTAGAACAGGACCAGGCGCTGAGGCCGCTTCTGATGCGCGGCCTGGACGAGCATGCTTCGAAACGGCGTGATGCCGATCCCGCCGGCAAGAAAAACCGCCGATCGCGTGAGGTCGTTCTGCAGCGTCAGCTTGCCGGACGGACCCTCGATCGTCACGGCGGTCCCAATCGGCATCGTCTTGAGGACGCGCTTGAAGGCCGTGTCGCGCATGCGGGTCGCGATCATCAGCGTGTCCTCATCCGGAGCGCTGGCGATCGAGAAGCTGCGGGTGTTCCCTTCGGCGTCCGTCTCGACCGGATTGCGCAGCGTCATGTCCAGGAACTGGCCGGGCTCGAACACCCAGCCGGGTGGCTTGTCGAATCGAAAGGCCATCGTGCCGTCGGCAATGTCTCGCCGGTCTTGCAACAGGGACATCACAGGCGAGGGCGTGGCAACGGTGCTCATCATTCACCTCCAGGTCGCGACGCGCAAACGCGCGTGACGACTGAGCGGGTTGCGCTCCATCGAGCGAGTCTACCGGCCATCCCCACCCGGTGCTGTTCAATCCGGCACTCGCTGGCCGGCCCCGGGTCGTGCGGTCGTGGTGGGACTGTCCGCGCGCCAGCGACTCCGCGCGGCGCACCTGTGTCGAAACGCACAGACACGCGGCGGCGATTGCCGCACGCTGGAGTGCGCATGATTGTGAATCGCCTCCGCCCTGTCTGGCGGGCGTGCGATGAACTCGTACCTGAAAGAGAGAGAAGACAATGCTGTACACCATCGCCGTCATTCTGCTGGTTGTCTGGCTGCTGGGCATCGTCGGGACGTTTGCGATCGGCCCGTTGGTCCATGTGCTGTTGGTCGTCGCCCTCGTGTTGTTCGTGCTCGGGCTGCTGAGCGGCCGCCGGTCGCTGGTATAGCGCGTCCACGCGCGATTGATCGTCCGACCGGGAAGGAACGCGTGGCGAAGGCGGCGCTCGTGGCCGCCTTCCCGCCGCTGATTCGTTCTGGCTTCAGCGGATGCAGGCCGGCCACGCAAACACCTTCGACTGCATCAAGGCGTTCTCGGAGACGGACTTCACCGAAGATCTCAAGATGTTCGACGTGCCAACGCTGGTTTTGCACGGCGACGACGATCAGATCGTGCCAATCGGCGCTGCGGCTGTCCGCTCATCGGCACTGATCCGGAACGCGACCTTGAAGGTGTACGCGGGCGCACCCCACGGCGTGGCGGCTACGCATCGAGACCGGCTCAACAAAGACCTGCTGGCATTCCTCGAGACCTGAGATCGCGGCGCGCGAGATTGAGACGTCCGATGGCAACGGCCCCACGGTTCACCGTGAGGCCGTTGTTGGTTGCAGAGCGGGATTGGCACCCCAGCGTGGCTGCCACGCTGGGCCCCCGCTGGCGTCGTTGATCCCGGGCGTGTACATGGCGAAGACCGCACGGTTTACCGTGCGGCCTTCATTGGTTGCGGGGGCGGGATTTGAACCCGCGACCTTTGGGTTATGAGCCCAACGAGCTACCAGACTGCTCCACCCCGCGACATGACTATCCGACTGAACGGCTATCGTAGCACGCGCGTCGAAAGGGAGCAACCGCGAGCGCGAAATCGGCGCGATTTTCGTCGCAGCACCGGTGCCGCCGCTATTTCTGCGGGGTCGTCGGCGGAGCGAGCACGACCGGCGGCGGCGGGACGTCGCTGATGATGAACACCTTCTCGCCGGCGCGGATGAGGCCGAGCTGCCGGCGCGCGAGATCCTCGATCGTCGCCGGATCGTCGCGCAGCCGCCGCGCCTGCTCGCTGAGCTGCGCGTTCTGCTCACGGGCCTGCTCGACTTCGGCGCTCAGTTGCGCGTACTCGCGGTGGGCCCGCATCATCGCCAGCACGCCCTTGTCGCCGAACACCGCGTTCAACACCAGCACCGCCGTCACGAACACCAGTACATAGAACACGGTGCCGTGTCCCTTGTGTGCGCTGCGCTCGGTGAGCGTCCGCACCCGCTGGCGTTCGACTGGCGGCTCGATGGGCATCGATGAGGTATCCTGACCGAGAGTATACGCCTGAGATCGGCGTTTTGCACCGGAAAAGCGCATGGATCCGGGCCTTCTGCACCCATCGGAAGCAGGACTGAAGTCCTGCTCCACGATTCGAGAAGGGCGACGCGGTTCTTCCGACTTCGGACCTCGGACTTCGGACTTCGGACAGGGCCCCGGACCCCGGACTCCGGACTTCGGACCAGTGAGGTTCTCCATGCCGAGCGACTACGTCATCGTCCTCACCACGCTCCCCGCCGATGCCGATTGCGCAGCGTTCGCCGGGACGATCGTCGGCGAACATCTGGCGGCGTGCGTCAACATCCTGCCCGAGATGCAGTCGGTCTACTGGTGGAAGGACAAGCTCGAACGCGAGCGCGAACGCCAGATCGTGATCAAGACGACCGCCATCCGGCTGGACCAGCTGCAGGCGCGCATCTGCGAGCTGCACCCGTATGAAGTGCCGGAACTGCTGGTGCTGCGCGTGGACGGCGGCGACGAGGCGTATCTGAACTGGCTGTCGCAGGCAACGCGGTAGGCATCGGACTCCGGACCCCGGACTCCGAACTCCCGACTCCGGACTGCGAGCGTCAGACCCTGGCGAGCGCCTGCTCCAAGTCGTCCACCAGGTCCTGCACGTCTTCGATGCCGACCGACAGCCGCACCATGCTGTCGGTGATGCCCAGCCGCGCCCGCACGTCCGCGGGCACCGACGCATGCGTCATCGTCGCCGGGTGGCAGATGAGGCTCTCGACGCCGCCCAGGCTCTCCGCGAGCGCAAACAGCCGCACGCCGTTCAGCACCTGCCGCGCGGCCTCGAACGAGGCGGCCTCGAACGACAGCATCCCGCCGAAGCCGTGCATCTGCGAGACCGCCAGGCGGTGCTGCGGGTGAGATGGGAGGCCGGGATAGAAAACGCGGGTGACCTTCGCGCTGGCTCCGAGGTACTCGGCCACCACCTGCGCGTTCTGATTGTGCTGGGTCATGCGTACCGCGAGCGTCTTGGTGCCGCGCAAAACCAGCCACGAATCGAACGGGCTCAGGATCGCGCCAGCGGCGTTCTGGACGAACGCCAGCCACTCGCTCGCCTCGGCGTCGTTGCTGACGACGGCCCCGCCCACGCTGTCGCTGTGGCCGTTCAGGTACTTCGTCGTGCTGTGCACCACGAGGTGCGCGCCCAAATCCAGCGGCCGCTGGTTGAATGGGCTGGCGAACGTGTTGTCGACGACGAGCCGCACACCGCGCGACCGGGCCAGTTGCGCGACCGCCCGCAGATCCACGAGCCGCATCACCGGGTTGGTGGGCGTCTCGATGAAGATCATCCGCGTGCGCGGCGTGATGGCCTGTGCCACCAGCGCCACATCAGACGAGTCCACGTAGGTGAACTCCATGCCGTACCGTCGCAGCACGCGTTCGAACAGGCGGAAGGTGCCGCCGTACGTGTTGTCGGTCACGACCATGTGGTCGCCGGCCGCGAGCAGGCTGGCCACCGCGTCAATCGCGGCCATGCCCGAGGCGAACGCGAACCCCCGGGCGCCGCCTTCGAGCGCCGCGATATTGGCTTCCACCGCCGACCGCGTCGGATTCTGCGTGCGCGCGTACTCGAATCCCTTGTGCTTGCCGAGCTCGTCCTGGACGTAGGTGGCCGTCTGATAGATCGGCATGATGATGGCGCCGGTCGTCGGATCGGGCTCCTGGCCTGCATGGATGCAGCGCGTCTTGAAGCGGGCCGAAGGTGGGAGTTTCATGACTAAGCACCCTGGTCGAAGATCCCCTTGGACAGATAGCGCTCCGCGCTGTCGGGGATCATCGTAACGACGCACTGCTCCGGGCCGTAGCGCGCGGCGATGCCAATTGCGGCCCAC
Source organism: Acidobacteriota bacterium (assembly GCA_003170135.1). Taxonomy (GTDB): domain Bacteria; phylum Acidobacteriota; class Vicinamibacteria; order Vicinamibacterales; family Fen-181; genus Fen-181. The sequence goes on along the minus strand of PMZR01000136.1, from coordinate 12,489 downwards.
ACGGCGGCGCCGGCCGATCCGCCGGCCAGCACGCCGCATCGGGCCGCCAGCGCGCGCACCGTCGCCAGCGCATCCCGATCGTCCACGGTCACCACTTCTTCGATGAGCGAGCGGTCCAGCGTGGCAGGCCAGAAGGTGTTGCCGATGCCTTCGACGCGGTGCGGCCCGGGCGGTCCGCCGCCCCAGATCGATCCGCGCGGTTCCACCAGCACGGCGCGGGCCGCGCTGCCATGTTCCCTGAAATAACGCACGACGCCGGAGAAGGTCCCGCCGGTGCCCGCACCGAAGACGATCGCGTCCACGCGGCCGCCGGTCTGCTCCCACAGCTCGGCGGCGGTGTGATCGTGATGATATTGGGGATTGGCGGCGTTCTCGAACTGCTGCGGCACGAACGCGCCCGGGATCTCGCGCGCCATCTCCTGCGCCCGCAAAATCGCGCCCTGCATCCCCGCGTCGGCCGGCGTGCGCACCACCGTGCCGCCCAGCGCCTCCATGACCAGCACTTTCTCCTGGCTGAAGTTCTCGGGGACGACGAGGATGACGCGGTAGCCGCGCTGGCAGCCGACCAGCGCGAGGCCGATGCCCGTGTTGCCGGCGGTCGGCTCGACAACGGTCGCGCCCGGGCGCAGCCGGCCGCTCTGCTCGGCCTCGAGCAGCATGCCGAGCGCGGCGCGATCCTTCACGCTGCCGCCCGGATTCAGGTACTCGAGCTTCGCCCAGATCTGAGCGCCGTTCGGAGGTTCGAGCGCGGCGAGCCGGAGCAGGGGAGTTTCTCCGACCAGGTCGATGATGCGTTCGGCGACGCGGGAGGCCACGAGCCGTACCATAACATCTGGTATCATCGTGCTGCAATCTGAAGAGGCAGGCCGGCCGGCCGACGCCCGGCGCGCTTCGTTCTGCCCTGGTGTAATGGCTTCCGATTCCTCCAGCCCGCGTGCGCTCCCAGCCGGCAGCCCCGGCCGCTTCGGCTCCGTGCGCCACGAGCTCCTCCACACGCTGGCCGGCCGGATGCTCGTCATCGGCGGCGCCGTCAAGCTCTTCACCTGGCTGCTGCGGGTCGCCGGCGGCATCGACATCGCGCTGGTCGATGCCGTGGGTTCCATTGGCAGCGTCGGCGTCGTCGCCGGCGTCGCCTACTTCCTCTACAGGCTGATCGTTCGCGCCAAGCGGCGCCTGTTGTGGCGCGTGCGCCGCAAGCTGATCCTCTCCTACATCTTCGTCGGCTTCGTTCCCGTGCTCCTGGTCGTGGCCTTCTTCCTGCTCGCCGGCCTGCTGCTCTTCCTCAACGTGGGGTCGTACCTGGTCGCCAACAGCATCCGCACGATGGCCGACGATGCGCGGTTCCAGGCGCGGCAGACGGCGCTCGAAATCGCGCGCGCCGGCTCGGCCAACGTCCGCGAGATCCTGGCGCGCCAGGGCCAGGGCCTCGCGCAGCACTACCCGGGCGCGTCGCTCGCGGTCGTCCCGACCTCGGCCGAGCCGTGCGCGGGGCCCGCGGCCATCGCGGAGCCGCGCGGAGCACGGGCCGCGGCCGCCGTGGCCGCGAGGCCCATCGACGTCATCACCGTGGGACCGTGGGCGCACCTGGCACCGCCGCGCGTGCTGCCCTCGTGGGTCAGCTGCGCGGGCTTCGCGGATCTGATTGCGGTGTCCGTGCCGGGCACATCCACCGCCGAATCGTCAGGGGAGGGCATCGGGCTGGTCGTCCGGGCCGTCGGCCTGCCGGACGCGTCGAGGCCGACCTTCGCCGTCATCGCCGACATCCCGCTCGACACGGAGACGAAGGCGAAAATCCGCGACGAGACGAGCGTGAAGATCGATCGGGTGAACCTCATTCCGACACCGGGCGAGGTGGCGCGTCCGGCAACCGAGGTCGGACCGAAGGCGGAGACGCTGCTCGGCCGGCTGACCGACGACACCCAGCGCAAGCAGCGCTTCCAGTCGTTCGCGCTCCTCAACTGGGTGGACTGGCCGAGCGGGGCCAGCGCCGAGGCGGTCATGTGGATCGAGGTCAACGTGGCCGACATCTACGATCGCGTGTCGGCGGGACAGGCGCGCTTCGGGGCGCGGACCTGGGGCAGCCTGATCCTGGTCGTGCTGGCGGGGCTCGCGATCCTCTTCGTGATCATCGAGGTCGTGGCGCTCATCATGGGGCTGATTCTCGCCCGCTCGATCACGGGCTCTGTGCACCAGCTCTTCGCCGGGACCGAGCGCGTGCGCCAGGGCGACTTCGGCCACAAGATCCGCATCGCGACGCACGATCAGATGGGCGAGCTCGCCGAGTCGTTCAACTCGATGACCGCGAGCATCGAGGATCTGCTGCGACAGGCCGAGGAAAAGAAGCGGCTCGAGGAGGAACTGCGGATCGCGCGCGCCATCCAGATGTCGCTGCTGCCGCGCGGCGAGCTGGCCGTGCCGGGGCTGTCCATTACCGCGTTGTGCGTGCCCGCGCGCGAAGTGGGCGGGGATTACTACGACCTGCTGCCGCTCGACGAGCGCCGCCTTGGCGTCCTCATTGCAGACGTGGCCGGCAAGGGGACCTCTGCCGCGCTGTACATGGCGGAGCTCAAGGGCTTGATCCTCTCGCTTTCCCGCATTCACCAGTCGCCGCGGCAGCTGCTGATCGAGGCGAACCGCATCATCGCCGACAACCTCGACAGCCGCAGCTTCATCACGATGACCTATGCCATCATCGACCTGCAGGCGCACACGATGATCTATGCGCGTGCCGGGCACACGCCGCTCATCCATTGCACGACGACCGCGATCGGTCCGGACGTGCGGGTGCTGGCGCCGGACGGTCTCGTCGTCGGCCTGCAGATGGACGATGGCGGCGCCCTGTTCGAGCGGCTGCTGAAGGAAGAGACGATTACGTTCCGGGAGGGCGACCTGTTCATGTTCTTCACCGATGGCATCACCGAGGCGATGAACGCGGCGTCGGACTGCTTCGGCGAAGCGCGGTTGAGCGACATCCTGGCCGAGCACGCCACCATGCCGTCGGAGCAGTTGCGCGAACGCATTCTCAGGGAAATCGACGCCTTCGTGGCGGGCGCGCCGCAGCACGACGACATGACGATGATCCTGGTGAAGGTGGACGCGCTGGCCCTGGCACCCGACTGGCCGCCGGCGTTCGCGCGGTTCGCCGCGGCCGCACAGTAAGCCGAATGTCTTCCGCCATGTCAGACCTGGTCGTCATCTTTCGCACGCATTCGGACGTCGAAGCGAGCATCGTGCGCAGCCTGCTCGACGCGCACGGCATCCGGGCCATGCTGTCGTCCGACGTGCCGCACTCCGTCCTGCCGCTCACGATCAACGGTCTGGGTGAAGTGCGGCTTTCCGTGCTGGCGTCCGAGGCCGACCAGGCGCAGCACATCATCGAGACGCACCGGGCGGAGGTGGTCAAGGGGCAGGTGGTGCACATGCGCGACGATGTCGCGGCGCTCGAGGACCGTCTGGGCTACCAGTTCCGCCAACCCGAGCTGCTCGAGCGGGCGCTCACGCACCGATCGCTCGCCAACGAGGACGCGACCGGGGCCATCCTCGACAATGAATCGCTCGAGTTCCTTGGCGACGCCGTGCTGGGGTTCGCGATCGCCGACATGCTGTTCCGGCGCTTCCCCGAGTACGACGAAGGACAGAAGTCGAAGGTGAAGTCCCTGCTCGTGTCGACACCGACCCTGGCGAAGCTGGCGCGGCAGCTGCAACTCGGCGAGGCGCTGATGCTCGGGCGCGGCGAGGAGAAGACGGGCGGGCGCCGCAAGCAGGCGCTGCTCGCCGACGGCTACGAAGCGATCATCGCGGCCGTCTACGTGGACGGCGGCATCGAGGCGGCGCGCGCGTTCATCATGCGGCAGTTCGCGCCGCTCATCGAGGAGGTCCGGCAGCCGGACTTCGGCGGGCGCGACTACAAGTCAGCGCTGCAGGAGTACCTGCAGGGCCACGACCACCCGTTGCCCGAGTACCACGTCGCGGCCGAGAGCGGGCCGGATCACCGCAAGCTGTTCCAGGTGGAAGTGCGCGTCAGGGGCGAGGTCGTGGCGCAGGCGGCCGGCAGCAGCAAGAAAGAGGCGGAGCAGGAAGCGGCGCGGCTCGCGCTCGAGAAGCTGGCGGGCAGTGAACCCGCGGCGCCCGGGGAGCAGCGCGCCGGCGTTGGGGATCAGGGATCAGGGGACGAGACGCGAACTTCCGAGAGCGAACAGCCGCGCAAGACCGGCGAGCCGTAACCGGCGCCGCATCACTACCGCACTATCCACTATCCACTACCCACTACCCACTACCCACTACCAACTGCGCTAGGCCGACGCCTGCAGCGCGGCCGGTGCGGCCTGGGCCAGGCGTTCGAGCGCGTAACGCTGCACCTCGCGCGCCACCTCCTCGTCGAGGGGCGGGATCGGCCGGCAGTACAGTCGCACCCACAGCCGCAGCACGGGATCCGCGAACGTGTAGCGTTTCCGGTTCATCGCGACCAGGTCCACATCTTCCAGCCACGACAGGTAATCCTTGGTCGACCCCGGCGTGCGGTGCAGGCGCTGCGCGATCTCGGTCAGCGTGAGCGACGGAGGATCCTGCGCCAGGATGTCGAGGATGGCCTTGAGCGCCCCGTACCCGCGGGCGCGATGCAGCCGCAGTTCGTAACAGAAGGCGCACCGGGCCGACAAACGGCCGCTCGGTGCCAATAACGCCGTCAACGCGCTGATCGGATCGGCGCCCCCGTCGTGCGCCAGCGCAGCCATCTGTTCGCGGAGGTCACGAACGTAGGCGGGGCGGCCGTCGGTGAGCGCCTGGACGATGTGCGCGGCGTCGCCAAACGTGGAGTCGGGCTGTGGCCGGCCACCTGGCACGAGTGGGCGATCGGCGGACCCGCCGGCGAGCGAATCGCGCACCTCCGCCTCGGTCAGCGGCGGCATGCGGAGCAGGAGGAACGCGTCCGGCTGCCGCAGCAGCCGTTCGGCGCGCCGTGCGTAGCGCGTCGTCAGGACGAAGCTGTTCTCGCTGCCGGCGAGCGCGGCGAACAGATCGGGCAGCAGGCCGCGCAACCCGGGGAAGCTCTCGAACGTGCGGAACTCGAGCACCTCGTCGAGCAGGAAGGTGACAGGTTCGCCGTTCTCGGCGCGCGCCAGGTTCAGGAATGCGCAGATCGACGCGAAGGCGTCGCGCGGCGTCCTGATGGGGCGGTTGTCGGTGCTGTGAAACGGGGAGGTCGAGATGAGCGCCCGGTAGAAGCGCTCGGGAGTGGTCGCCGATCGTTCGACGTCCACGTACTGGCAGGTGCGGATGCCCCGCTGGCGCTGCAACGCGCGCAACAGGGTCGTCCGGCCCGTCCCGCACGAGCCGATCACGAACGGAATGCGGCGCGGAACGCCATCGAGCGCAGCGAGCAGGCGCCGTTCGAGACTCGGCCTGGCTGGGGTCATTGGCCTGACATGCTTCCTGGGCCGGCCGCCGGTCCCGCCGCTCGCATCGGGATCCGGATGCCGTTCCGCTCCGCGGTGGCGATCGCGTCGGGATAGCCGGCGTCGGCGTGCCGCATGACGCCGGTGCCCGGGTCGCAGGTGAGCACGCGTTCGAGCTTCTCGTCGGCCTCGCGCGTGCCGTCGGCGACGATGACCATCCCGGCATGGATGGAATAGCCGATGCCGACGCCGCCGCCGTGGTGCACCGAGACCCACGTCGCGCCCGACGCCGTGTTGAGCAGCGCGTTGAGGATCGGCCAGTCGGCGATCGCGTCGCTGCCGTCGCGCATCCCCTCGGTCTCGCGGTTGGGCGACGCCACGGAACCGGTGTCCAAATGATCGCGGCCGATCACGATCGGCGCGGTGATCTCGCCGCGGCGCACCATGTCGTTGATCTTCAGGCCGAAGCGCGCGCGCTCGCCGTAGCCGAGCCAGAAGATGCGTGCCGGCAATCCCTGGAACGCAACGCGCTCGCCGGCCAGATGGATCCAGCGGCACAGCGCGGCGTTGTCGTGGAACATCTCGAGCGCCGCGCGATCGGTCGCGAGGATGTCCTCCGGGTTGCCCGACAGTGCCGCCCAGCGGAACGGGCCGCGGCCTTCGCAGAACAGCGGACGGATGTACTCGGGCACGAAGCCGGGGATGTCGAACGCGTTGGCGACGCCGCCAATCTGGGCCTGGGCGCGGATGTTGTTGCCGTAGTCGAAGGTGACCGCCCCGCGCGACTTCAGCGCGAGCATGCCGGTCACGTGGGCGGCGATGGCCGCCTGCGCCCGGCGCACGTACTCCTTGGGATTCGCATCGCGCAAGGCCGAGGCCTGGTCGAGCGTCATGAGGTTGGGCACGTAGCCATTGAGCACGTCGTGCGCGGAGGTCTGGTCCGTCAGAACGTCCGGCGTCACGTGGCGCCGCGCGAGCTCGGGAATGACGTCGGCGGCATTGCCGAGCAGCGCAATCGATCGCCCCGTGCGCTGCTGCTGCCACAGGGCGACCTTGCGCAGCGCCTCGTCCAGATCGTTGGTGGACTCGTCAACGTAGCGCGTCGCCAGGCGGCGCTCGATGCGCTGCGGATCGACTTCCACGACCAGCGCGGCCGCCCCGTTCATCGTCGCCGCCAGCGGCTGGGCTCCGCCCATGCCGCCCAGGCCGGCGGACACGAACAGGCGCCCGGCCAGGCTGCCGCCGAACCGCTTGGTCGCCACCGACGCGAGCGTTTCGTAGGTGCCCTGCAGGATGCCCTGCGTGCCGATGTAGATCCAGCTGCCCGCCGTCATCTGGCCGTACATCGTCAGGCCGCGGTGTTCGAGATCGCGGAAGTTCTCCCAGGTGGCCCACGCGGGCACGAGCATGGCGTTGCTGATGAGGACGCGCGGGGCGCCCGGGTGCGTGCGGAAGATGCCGACCGGTTTGCCCGATTGCACGAGCAGCGTTTCGTCCTGCTCGAGCGAGCGCAGCGACCGGACGATCGCGTCGTAGCAGTCCCAGGACCGGGCGGCCTTGCCCGATCCGCCGTACACGATGAGATCGTCGGGGCGCTCGGCGACCTCGGGGTCGAGGTTGTTCATCAGCATGCGCATCGCGGCTTCCTGCGGCCAGCCCTTGCAGGAAATCGTCGTGCCTCGCGGTGCGCGGATCGAACGGGTGACAATCGTCATGATGTGAACAGTCCGGATGTCAGCGAGGAAACGTGCGGATCGTGAGGTTAGAAGGTATGGACCCGCGGCCCGGTTGTCAAATTGAAATTAGAAATAGTTTGTGATCCGTCGGGAGAGGCGCTACGGCGCGATCTCGTCCTTCGCGATCATCTGAGCGATCGCCTCGATATCCGGCGCGGGAGAACGATCCTCCCCGAGCGTGGGCACCGCGGCGCGAATGCGCGCGTGGACGCGCGAGAGCGGCGGCGACGTCGTCAACGGCGCCAGCAGGTCGATCGCCTGGCACGCGCACAGGATCTCGACGGCCAGCACGTGCCGCGCGAGATCCAGGCCGTGCTCGGCCTTCCACGCGGCGCTCATGCTCATGCTGACGTGGTCTTCCTTGTTGGCCGACGTCGGGATGGTGTCCACCGACGCCGGGTGCGCGACGACTTTCATCTCCGAAGTGAGGGCGGCGGCGGTGACGTGCGCGAGCATCAGGCCGGATTGCAGGCCACCTTCGCGCGTCAGGAACGCGGGCAGGCCGCTCAGCGCGGGATTGACCAGCCGCTCGGTGCGCCGCTCGCTGATTGTCGCCAGGTGCGTCAGCGCAATGGCGAGCAGGTCGGCCGCCATCGCCACCGGCGCCCCGTGGAAATTGCCGCCCGACACGATGTCGCCCTGCTCGGCAAAGACCATCGGGTTGTCGGTCGCGGCATTGGCCTCGACGTCGACGATGCGGCGGACGAAGCCGAACGCGTCGCGCGCCGCGCCGTGCACCTGGGCGACGCACCGCTCCGAGTACGCGTCCTGCACCTGCCCGCAGTTCTGGTGCGATCGGTTGATCGCGCTGCCCTCGAGCAGGCCGCGAATATGCGCCGCCGACGCCATCTGCCCTGCGAAGGGCCTCGCCTGGTGAATGCGCGCATCGAAGGGACGGCTCGAGCCGCGCAGGCCGTCGATCGACAACGCGGCGGCGACGTCGGCCGCGCGCGCCAGGACCTCCGCGCCGTCGAGCGTGAGCGCGAGCAGCGCGGTCGAAGCCTGCGTGCCGTTGATGAGGGCGAGGCCTTCCTTGGCGCCCAGGACCACCCTTTGGAGGCCGGCGGCCGCCAGCGCGGCAGCGCCCGGGGTGACGCGCCCGCCGTCCCAGGTCTCGCCTTCGCCGACGAGCACGAGGGCGAGGTGCGCGAGCGGGGCCAGGTCGCCGCTCGCGCCGACCGAACCGCGCGCCGGCACACGCGGGTGCACGCGCCGGTTCAGCAGATCGACGAGCGCCTGCAGCGTCTCCAGCCGGATGCCGGAATATCCTTTCGCCAGGACGTTCGCCCGGAGCAGCAGCATCGCGCGCACGGCCCGGACCGGCAGCGGTTCGCCGACGCCGGCGGCGTGGCTGCGCAGCAGGTTGAGCTGCAACCGATCGAGCGACTCGCGCGGGACGCGCACTTCCGCGAACGAACCGAAGCCGGTATTGATGCCGTAGACCGCCACGTCGCCGGCCGCCATCGTCTCGACGACCGCGCGTGCCTGCTGCACGCGCTGGCGCGCGGCCGGGGCGACGTCGACCGGCTCGAACCGGTCAGCGACCGCGACAACCTGCTCGACCGTCAGTGAGTTTCCGTCGAGAATGACCATCAGGGATCCCGGAGGGCGAGAGCAGTGAACGCGCCGGACGCGCTATCGTCGGTTGCCACGCTCTCTTTTGTACTCTGGCAGCGCCGCTGTTTGCAATAATCTGCTAGTATCTTCGGGTTCCGGCAAAGAACGTCGAGGTGCGACGTGCGATGTGCGCGGTGCGACGTGCCAGGCGGCGCTGGAACTGACGGTGTGCGCAGCATCTCCTGATCTCAGCGGCACCGGGTACCTGGCACAGCGCACGGCACTTGCACCGCGCACGACGCACTTCGCACGTTTTCAGAGGCAGCATGAACCTCGCAGTCGTCGGCGCGCAGTGGGGCGATGAAGGCAAGGGCAAGATCGTCGACCTGCTGACGCCGCATTTTTCGATTGTCGCCCGCTACCAGGGCGGTCACAACGCCGGGCACACGGTGCTGGTCGGCGGTACGCGATTCATCCTGCACCTCATCCCCTCCGGCATCCTGCACCCCGGCATCACCTGCGTCATCGGCAACGGCGTCGTGGTGGATCCGAAGGCGCTGTTCGAGGAGATCGAAACGCTCGCGCGCCACGCCATCGCCGTGGGCGATCGGCTGCGGATCAGCGATCGGGCGCACGTCATCCTGCCGTATCACCGCGACCTCGACCTGTTCAGCGAGACCCGTCGCGGCGATCGCAGCATCGGCACCACGTCGCGCGGCATCGGGCCGGCCTACGAGGACAAGATCGGCCGGCGGGGGATCCGCGTCGGGGATCTGAACGATCCGTCCGCGCTCGGCGCCGAGATCCGCGACAACGTCCAGGCGCGCAACCGGCTGATCGGCGGCGAGGCGCTCGACTGGAAGCTCGTCCTCGACGACGTGCTGCAGTACGCGGAGCGGATGCGCGGGTGGGTCTGCGACACGTCGCTGTTTTTGGCGCACGCGATGGCGCAGGGCGGCGCGGTGCTCTTCGAGGGGGCGCAGGGGACGATGCTCGACATCGACCATGGCACCTACCCGTTCGTCACCTCGTCCAATTCGACGGCGGGGGGTGTATGCACGGGCCTCGGCGTGGGGCCGCGCGCCATCGACCGGGTGCTGGGCGTGGCCAAGGCGTATACGACGCGCGTCGGCAGCGGGCCGCTGCCGACGGAATTGTCCGGCGCCCTGGCGGAGCGGTTGCGCGAGAGCGGGCAGGAATACGGCGCGTCAACCGGGCGGCCGCGGCGCTGCGGCTGGTACGACGCCGTCACGGTCCGGTACGCGGCGCGCATCAACGGCCTGGACGCCCTGGCGCTCACCAAGCTCGACGTGCTGGACGATCTCGACGAAATCCGGATTTGCACCGGCTACCGGTGCCGCGGCGGCGTGATCGAGGAGTTTCCCGCGGATCTGTCGCTCCTGGCCGGCTGCGAACCGGTCTACGAGACCATGCCGGGCTGGAAGCGGTCGACGCGGGGCGTGCGATCGCTGGCGGACCTGCCGCGGGAAGCGCGCGCCTACATCGCCCGCCTCGAAGAGGCGAGCCGCGTGCGCGCGGCGATCGTGTCAACGGGCTCGGACCGCGACGACACGATCTTCGCCGATGATGGGATGATTGTCTCGCGGCCGTAGCCTGGGGCCGTAGCTCAGGCCTTCCACTTCACGCAGAACTTCTCGAGCGGCTTGGCGTCCGCGTCGGTGAACTCGATCCCGCAGCGATAACGCGGTTCCCCGGTGCCGCCCGGGATCTCGAACCGCGCCCACGCCACCAGGCCGTTCAGACGCATCTGGTCGGCTTCTTCGTTGAGCGCCAGCCGCACCCGCGTGTTCGGGCGCAGCCACACGGTCGACAGCACCTGCGCGCCGACCGAGGACAGATCGATGAGGGCGGCGTTGTTCCCGTCGACGATGACCTCGATGCCGGGCCGTACGCGGACGCGCGGGGCGCGCCGCGTGCCGCGCTGATCGGCCGGGGGCTTGACGACCGCGGTCGCCCGCCGGTGCACGGTGCGCGAGGAATTGTTCTCGTGCGACAGGACGACGATCTCGGCCGCCGCCAGAATGGGGTCGGCCTTGATGCGGTTGATGAGAGCCGCGCCGCGCGGGCTCGCGGCGAACAACCGCTCGAGCGCGACGAGGCCGGGCCGGCGTTCCGTGATGGTCTCGAGCGCCCGCAGCGGTTCGGAATCGGCGAAGGTCAGGACCTCGCCGCCGACGTCCAGGCGCAGTCGAAGGGGTTCGATCAGGTCGCGAGCGGCAATGAGGACGGTGCAAGGGCGAGCCATAGAGGTCACGAGTCTAAGTCAGCCATTCGCGAAACGCAACACTGACGCCCGGCGGGCACTGCCGAAGCCTTCCTGTCATGGTGTGGGCAGCGGGACTCGGACGCCGACTGCGGGTATCGCGGGCGCCGCAGGCCGGGCCTGTGGCACAATCGGCTGGTGGCTGATCTCGCGTCGTCTCCCTCGCTCGCCGTCCGCTGCAGCGGCCTGGTGAAACGCTACGAGCGCGTCGTGGCCGTTGCCGGCCTCGATCTCGCCGTCCAGGCGCGCGAGTGTTTCGGGTTGCTCGGGCCGAACGGTGCCGGCAAGACGACGATTGTCGAAATCCTCGAGGGGCTGCTCTCTCCAGACGAGGGCGACGTCGAGGTGCTGGGCATGCGCTGGGGCGGCCACCACGAGGGCGCGCTGCGCGAGCGGCTCGGCATCCAGCTGCAGGAGACGCAACTCAACGAGAAGCTCAGTGTCGAAGAGACCATCCGGTTGTTCCGGTCGTTCTATCGGCAGGGCCGGACCGTCGAGGAAGTCCTGCACCTGGTGGGCCTCGAGGCGAAGCGCACCAGTTGGGTGGGGAAGCTGTCCGGCGGCCAGCGCCAGCGGCTGGCCGTCGCCTGCGCGCTGCTGAACCGTCCGGACCTGCTGTTTCTCGACGAGCCGACCACCGGCCTCGATCCACAGTCGCGCCGCCAGCTGTGGGAACTGCTGCAGCGATTCCGCGCCGAGGGCGGCACGATCGTGCTGACGACGCACTACATNNTGGATCACGGCAAGGTGATCGCGAGCGGCACGCCACGCGATCTCATCGCGACGCTCGGCGCCGAGCATGTCGTCGAGTTCACCCTGGACGGCGAGGTTCCGCCCGATCTCGTCTCGACACTTCGCGCCCTGCCGGGCGTCCGCGAGGTGCGCGCGGCCAACGGGAGCGTGTCGTTCGTGGCCGCCGAGGTCCAGGGCGCGATTCCGGCGCTGCTCGGCGAACTCGAACGCTTCGACCTTCACCTGTCGCTGCTGGCGACACACCACGCGACGCTCGAAGACGTCTTCGTNNACCGGACGGCACCTGCGCGATGACTGATCGAGGCGGCGCGTCCCATCCCGTCGTCGAACTCACCACGGCCAGGCTCCGCGAGTTCCTGCGCGAGCCCGAAGCGGTCTTCTGGGTGTTCATCTTTCCCATCCTGCTCGCCTGCGCGCTCGGCATCGCGTTCCGCACGAAGACCGACCCGCCCGTCTACGTCGGCGTGGAGCAGACGCCGGGCGCAGAACAGTTGTTGGCGGTGCTGACGTCCGCCAGCGGCATCGAGGCGCGCGCGGTGGTGCCGGCGCGGGTGGACATCGCGCTGCGCGACGGTGAGGTCCAGCTCGTCGTGAGGCCCGGCACGCCGCCGGTGTACCGGTACGACCCGAGCCGCGCCGAGAGCCGTCTCGCCCGTCTCGCCGTGGACGAAGCGCTGCAGGCGGCCGCCGGCCGCAAGGACGTGTGGCGCGCCGGCGCGGAGACCGTCGTCCTGCCCGGGTCGCGCTACATCGACTGGCTGATTCC
>PMZR01000139.1:61341-64056 GCA_003170135.1 Acidobacteriota bacterium | reverse complement strand
CGGGGCAGCCATGAACGCGCCCAACGCCTGGCAACGCGACCTGCAGCAGATCGTGAACGACTTCGCCAGGCAGCTGCCCGGCCACGAGGCCGCGATCGCAGCCTTCGCCCAGCGCTTGCTGGCGAAGAATCAGGAGCACGTCTCCACGGCGTTCGCGAAGTGGCTGGCGCCGGTCGCGGAGACCTTGCAAAACGTCCAGGCGATTCTGGAGTCGCGGGCGGTGTTTACGGAAAAGACCGTGCTGCGGGACGCGGCCGGGCTGATCACGAAAATCATTGAACGGCGGACGTGAGGCATTATGGCCGACGATCGCAGCGTTGACATCACGATTCGGACGACCGACACGAACAGCGCGCCGGCGTTTACGGCCGTGTCGGGCGGCCTGAAGCAGATCGCCAAGGACGCCGGCGACGCCAGTACCGCGCACGGCGGCTTCGGCACGAAGGTCGAAGAGGTCGGCGCGAAGCTCGTCACGGGCAAGCTGTCGGTCGACGGGTTGACCGGCGCGCTCCAAAATCAAATCGGGATGAGCTCGGGGGCGTCTAGCGCGATCGGCGAGATCCTGACTGCGCTGGGGCCGATGGGCGTCATCGCGGCCGGCGCCGCGACGGGCATCCTGGCGGTCGGCGGCGCCGTGTTCGGCCTCATGGACCACGCCGCGAACTCCGCCCACGAACTCGAACACCTCTCCGCGTCATCCGGCATCAGCGTCGACGGCCTCTCGGCGTTGCGCTACGCGGCTGGCGTACTCGGCGAAGACCTGACGTCCCTGACCAATGCGTCCTTCATGCTGCAGAAGCAGCTGGGGCAGGACGCGGTCAAAGCGAAAGAGGGCGCGGAGCTGCTCGGGCTTTCGTACCGCGACCTGAAGGCCGCCAAGCCCGAAGAGGCGCTGCTGATCGTGTCCGACGCGCTGCGCGCGTGCCAGGACGAACAGACGCGCACGGCCGCCGGTGCCGACCTCATGTCGCGCGGCTACAAAGATTCCGCGTACCTGATGCAGCAGGACTTGCGCGGGCTCACGGACGAAGCGCGGGCGACCGGCCAGATGATGAGCGAGGACGACGTCAAGGCGGCGCACGACTTCGAGCTGGGCCTGAATCACCTGAAGGTCATCGTCGAGAGCACGACGCTTTCGATCGGCGTCGGCCTCATCCACGCCCTCGACGACTTCGTGACGCATCCCGCCATGGGCCCAGCGCTGAACGGCATGATCAAGGGCCTGGTCGACACGAAGGCGAAGTTCGACGACCTGGCGGGCACGCTCGGTCCGCTTGCGACCACGATCCACAATGCGTCCGGCGGCCTGGTCGCCATGGACATCGCGCAGCGGTCGGTGCTCGACAGCACGAAGGCACTCAGCCCGGAGGTGAAAAAGGCCGCCGAGTTGATGTTCGCGCACGGCGAGTCCGTCGACGACGTGCGGAAAGCCTTCGAGGCGTCGAAGATCCCGATCGACGTCACCGAGAAGCAGCTCACGTCGCTCCACGACTGGTGGCAGAAAAACACGACGGATGCCAAGGCGCACGCCACGGCGCTGAAAGAAATCGCGTCCGCGCAGATCCCGCTCACGGCCGCGCAGACCGACCAGCTCAACGTCGATCTGAAGTTGCATCTCAGCGAAGACCAGATCGCCAAGGACATCGGCGCGACGGTCACACAGGTGCGCCTCTCGATCGACGCGTCGAAGGAGAAGCAGAAGGAGCTGGTCAAGGAAGCCGAGACCGAAAAGCAGGTCCGCGCGCAGGCCCTGAAAGACCTGATCGCCGAGGGGAAAACTCGCGACGAACTCGGCGTCACCGAGATGAAGCGGCTGGCCGACTCGTATCAGGAAAAGCGGCGGCTCGAAAACGAGTACGACGACCTGATCGCGAAGTCGACGATGACGGAGTACGACTACGAGGTCACGCGCATCCAGAAGGAAGCGGATCTCCGGAAGGCCGACGCGATCCAGAAGGGCGGGGACGTCGCGGGCACCCTCGACGACATCAACAAGATCACCGAGGAGAAGCTGCACGAACTGCAGGTCAAGTGGCATCTCGCCGGGGACGGCGTCCGGATCGACTGGCTGTCGGCGTTCAACGAGATGGGGAAGGGCACGGCAGACGAGATCGGAAAGATGTTGGTCGGCGCCGAAGGCTTACACGACGGGATCGTTGGCATCTGGCACAGCATCCAGGGCGAGATCGAGAAAATCCTCGATCAGATCCTTGAGTACTACGTCGGCAATTTCATCACGGGGCTGCTGAAGTACGCGGGGCTGTTTGGCGGTAGCGGCGGGCAGAGCTTGTCGTCGCTGCTGTTTGGCGGGGCGGTGAAGGCCGGCACGACGGCGGGCATCACTGCCGGCACGACCGGCGGAACGGTGGCCGCCGGCGCCGTGCCAGTCGTCGCGACGACCGTCGCGGGTCCGGGCGCACTCGCCGGCGCACCGAAGGCGCCCTGGTGGCAGGGCATGGTCCCGGGCGGCAACGTCCCGACGTCCGGCGTCATCTACAACGGCGAGCAGTTGACGTGGCAAGAGTCCCAGCAGCTCTGGGATCTTCTGTTCGGCAAACTGGGCGGCGCCGAACAGGAGAACCCGATCCACAAGGACACGGCCGGTCCGGAGGTCTGGGATCCGGGCGTGCTCACCGTCGTCGACGGGAGTGGCGGCGGCGACACGATCACGGGCCTGCGTCAAGGCACGGGCGGCGAGTACTGGGACTTCGGCGC
>PMZR01000139.1:0-61330 GCA_003170135.1 Acidobacteriota bacterium | reverse complement strand
AACCAGTACGACAACCTGCTCGCGCTCTTCACCGAGCGCGGCGTCTTCAGCGGCTCATGACGATGTGGACGACAAAACGACAACGCGACCAGCAACGGGAAGCGCGACAGGCGCTCATCACCAGCGTCGACGGCGTGCTCGTGGCGTGGATTGCCACGCTCGACGCCCTCGACCGTTTCGTCACGCGCGTGCAGGCGGGGGACGTGCCGAACCGGGCCGCGCTGCAGTTGTGGCGCCGCGACGTCGACGCGATGCGTGCCCTGGTGGCGCCGTTCGAGTCGATGTGGACCAAGGCCAAGCACGTGGCCGAACGGATCGGCCGATGAGACGACGACTCGCACTCCTGGCGACGTGCATGCTCCTGGCGCTGGCGCTGCCGGGCGGATGTCCCGGGGCGCCCGGCTCAGGGGGATGCAATGCTCGAACAGAAGGTCGAAGTCGCGCCAGAAACGCAGCGTGCGCTTTCTACGGGCCGCCTGTGCGAGTACTGCGGCGAGTCCTTCGAGCCGGCGGCTCGACGTGGCCGATGTTGCGAAGAATTAACCTTGACCGGGCGGTATTGCATGTCATACGATGTGACCGTGGCGCCGAAAGAGCGAATCATCACGGTGCGAATTGAGTCCGACCTGGTCGACGCGATGGAGGGGCTTCGCGAGAAGACGGGGGCCTCGCTGTCCTGGCAGATCCGATCGGCACTCGGGCCGTGGCTGAAAGCTCAGGGCGCCGCACAGAAAGCGGACCGCAAGCGCGTTGGCGCGCGCAAGCGGCCCTAACCGTCAACCCGCTATGACCGGGCCAACGGCTGCCACATTGTAGCAGTCCCGCCCGGCCTCTTTGGAGGCCGAAATGCCACGAGTGAAACACGCCGAGTCCCCGCTGATTGGAGAACTGCGCGCCATGGCGGGCGACGACGGGCTCGAAGCCGATCACGTCGACCTGTTCGCGCTGGCTGATGCCCGGGCAGGAACGTTCCTCGTGATCAACGGAGCCCTGCTGTCCAGCGATGATATGGACCGCTTCAACAGCCTTGTGATCGACCTTGCCCGCCAGCACGAACCGGACCGCTACGCGGAAGCGGAAAAGAAACTGGAGAAACTCGACGAAGCGATCGAAAAGGCGTTCCCCCCTGGCGCCCGGGACGATCTCGACTCTACATCGGACGCAGCCTGTAACCTGTACTCGGGGCAGATCGACGCCGCGTACTACCTCGGCCTCGCGGTCGGGATGCGGCTCGCGGGCGGGACGCGATAGGGGCAGCGGAGGCAACCATGGGCAGCAGACACGACAACGACGGCCTGAAGAAACGCTGCGGGCACGCGCGCCGGCTGTGGCCGAAGTGCACGTGTCCCTGGCACGCCGGCTATCAATGGCACGGCGTGGAGTACCGGACCTCGCTCCACAAGTACGCGGGCCAGCCGCTCGACTACGAGATGGGCAAACCCGAGGCCGAAGGGCTGCGCGACAAGTGGCGCACGGACATCCGTGACGGGCGCTGGCCGGTGACGGCCGAGCCAGCGCCCGGGCCCGGCCTCACGTTCGGCGACGTGTGCGACCAGTACGAGAAGCGGTTCATCAAGCCGGGGCGCCGGACGAAGGCCGCCAAAAACATGAAAGGGTTGGTCGCGGTCGCGCGGCGCGCCGAGGTGCCCGCGGCGAACGGGACGACGATGCGCCTGGAGGACAAGCCGATCGCCGGCGTCACGAAGGCGGACGTCGAAGCCTTCCGCGAGGGCCGGCGCGCACAGATTGCGGCGGCAGAGGCCACGCGGATCGCCGAGGCCGAGGCGGCGCGCGTCGCGATCGTCGCACTCGACGCCGCCACGACACTCGTCCCGGCGGCGCTGCGCCGGCGCGCGGCCCGCAAGAGTCCGCGGCCGAAGGCCGGCGAGGTGACGATCAATCGCGTGCTCGGCCGACTGCGGCATCTGTTCGGTTGGGCGATCGATGAAGGCTACCTCACGGCCTCACCGTTCACGGCGAACGGGCGGACCGTGATCAAGCTGAATCATCACATCGAAGGGCCGCGCCGGCGCCGGCTCGACGGCGACGAAGAGCGGCAGCTGCTCAACGCCGCGGCGCCCCACCTGCGGGCGCTCATCGAAGCGGCGCTCGAGACGGGCTGCCGCAAGGGGGAACTGCTCTCGCTGCAGTGGCACCAGGTGAACCTCGACCAGGACCTGATCGCGCTGCCGGCTGAGAAGACGAAGACGGCCGAGGCGCGCACGGTGCCGATCACGACGCGGCTCAAGGCCATCCTCGAGATGCGCCGCACGGGCCCGGACGGCAAGGATCTACCCGCGGCCGCGTACGTCTTCGGGAACGAAGTCGGCAACGAGGTGAAGGACATCAAGACCGCGTGGGCCGCGACGTGCCGGCGCGCGGGCATCGCGGACCTGCACTTTCACGACCTGCGGCGGGAGTGCGGATCCCGGCTGCTCGAATCGGCGGGGGTCAGTCTGCACGAGGTGCGCGACTGGCTCGGTCACCAGGACGTCGCGACGACGAACACGTACCTGGCGACGACCGTGAGCAAGCTGCAGGAGACGCGGCGCAAGTTCGACCTGGCGCGCATCGGTCGCACATCCGTCGCACACGGCAGCGATCAGCCGGCGCCGGCGTCGCCTGAGTCGCACGCGCCAGACGGCGCTAACCGCGTGCAGTAAAAGGGGTTGGCCGAAGAGGGAAGGCTGGTCGGGGCGCCGGGATTCGAACCCGGGACCTCTTGCACCCCAACCGCTAGTGAATGCTGGGCGCTTCGCGTCCGACTGCGGTTTTACTGGGCTTTCCGTCCGTTCGCCCGGCCGTTGGCGGCGGGTTACGGTGCCGTTTCCGCCCCCGCGTTGCAAGTTTTTGCAAGCGCGCCCGGGTCTCTTCGAACCGCTGCATCGTGTCCGCCTGGGTGCCGGTCGTCGTGGCCAGATAGGTGCTCGTCTGAGCCACGTTCGTGTGCCCCAGCCACTTCGATACGACGTGAATGGGCACGCCGCCCTCGAGCCACCTGGAGCCCGCCTCGCGCCGCAAATCGTGGAAGTGCAGGTTGATGCCTCGGAGTGCCGCACGGCAGCCCGTGGTGAGCGCGTGCGTCTTCTCGCCCCGCTCTACGGTGACGCCGTGCGCACGGAGGACCGCATTGTCCCAGGCGGTGCCGATCGACTTCACCGCCTGTCCGATCTCGTTCCCGAACACATGCGCGCCCCCCGGGTGCTTCTCGCCGTCAGGCGCGAGACGCCGCATCTCGAGGATCGCGCGCATCCGCGTGGAGAGGGGAACCACACGGTCTTGGCGCGTCTTCGTCTTCGCCGCCGGCAGCGCGATGTCAGTCGGCGGATCCCCGCGCACCTGCCACCACTGCAGCGACAGCAACTCCCCCTGGCGGCAGCCCGTTTCGATCGCCGCCTCCACCAGCGCGCGCAGATGCGGCCCACAGGCGGCGAGCAACTTCTCATCCTCCCCCGCCTCGAGGCGCCGACTGCGCGGGAGCTCCTGAACTTTTCGAACGACCGTCTTCGTCCCCTTCTTGAACGGCGTGCTCTCAACATGGTCGTGCTCGAGCGCCCAATTCCACATCGCCGATAAGAACCCGAGGTTTCGGTTGATGCCGACAGGTCCGCCGCCCGCCGCCAGGCGCGCCTGGCGGAATCGCTCCAGCGTGTCCGCCGTGGTCTCACACACGAGCCAGTCGCCCAGCTGCCGCGTCTCGCTGGTCACGGCCGGCACCACCGTCCGCAGAATCAGCGCGGCGTGCGCTTTGTCAACCTCGGAGCGCCCCGGCCGCTTGACGGCTAGATGTTCTCTGTAGGCCTTCATCAACAGCCGAAGCGTCAGGCGGTCGCGCAGGGGCAACGGCGCACGGAATCTTCCGTCCCGGATCTCCTGGCGGATCCGTTCCGCTTCTCGCTTCGCGACCGTCTTGCCTTCGATGTGCTTCCCGAGTTCACGATCGAGACTCAGGCGATAATGGACGCCACGCCACTTGTAGTTGAAATGCCAGCTGTGCGCGCACTTCGCCCACGCGCGGACCGGACACGCGCAGATTTTCCGGACGCCGTCATTGCGGTGTCGCTTCTGCATTCTCTACCAACCTTCAGCGCGAGGCGGCGCGAAGGCGCTCAAGGTCACGTGCCCGCGCCCGCAAGAGAACCGTCTCGACGTCGGCCCGCGCATACAGGACGCGCCGATCGCGGTGGACCGCCACGACGCCATGCCGCAGGGCCCACATCCGCGCAGCCTTCGCGGTCGGCGCGCCAATGTAGGCGGCCAGGCCGATGGAGTTCAACCACGGCGAAACCGCGGCGCCGCTCATCGCACGCCGCCCGCGAGTCGCAACCCGACGGCAAGGCCCAACAGATACGCGGCATCGATCTGGCGCGAGCGGTCATCCATGACCGCGTCCCACAGATCCTCTGGCAGCGCCTGCTCAAGTTGACCGAACAGGTCGTCAGGCAATTCTCTTCCGCCCACCCGGAGCAACTGCGCGAGCCGGTCCAGCACGTTGAATGCGCCGTCGGCCTCGCGAGTGACCATCGCCAGCGCCCCGTACTCCGCGAGTAGCGGCATTACCTGGCTCTCGGCGTACCGCAGCGCCGCGTCCAATCCGGGCGCGCGATCGACGTCCACGAGCGACAACAGCGGGTGAATTGCGGACCGTGACGCCTTGGCCTTCATCGCGCACCTCCGAGCCGACGCCCCAACTCAAGGCCGACAAGGAAGCCAGCGGTAGCGTTCCCTTCCTCGATCGCGACGAGTGCAGCATCCGCCTCGTCGGCTCCCTCGAGGGCGTCGATCTGCTTGCGCGTCACTTCAGGGAATTCCTCCCGCTGCACAGCGCGGACGATCCCGTTCCAGGCCTCGTGCTCGGTCAACTCTTCAAATCCGTGGGTGAAACCAAACCAGCGGCCGACGATCGACAGGCGCCGATCGACGAGCCCGCGGGCAAGCTGCTCCGCGGATTTCTTCGTGCGTTTGGTCTGCGGCATTCTGGCCTCCGAGTAGAGGCCGATCGGTCTGCAGGATCGGGTATGATCTGCGGCAGGCCGCCGGCTGTTTGCGCAGCTGACGTGCTTAGGAGCGCCGGCCGCGTTCATGCGCGGTCCGGTGCTCCGCCTACACTGCGCCCCAGCCGGCCGCCCTGTCAAGCGTTTCGTTTCAGGCCCGCAACACCAACAACGCCGACGACCATCCCGCACGGTCTTGTGCAGACGTCTGCACAAGACGCCCGGCCGGCGCGGCGTCAGTTCATGGCCGGCGCTGCCCGGGATGGTTCCACCGTCGATCGGGCAATGAACGCTTGCGCGGCCGCGATTAAGCCGCGCGCCGCTTCTGCCGCCTGGTCCCGTTCTTCGCGCAGTTTGTGAAGCTCGAGATTCACGGCGCGAAGCGCGGCCACGAATTGCACCATGGCCCCGGCGATGGCCACCGCGGCGACCGCAATGCAGAGCGCACTCAGAAACACAAGGATCGTCGACAACATCAGAAACCCCTCTCACATGAAAGGGCGGAGGCACCAGCCCGAGCTCGACGCCCTGGCGCCCCCGCTGTCGGTCGAACTAGCGGCAGCCATAAGCTGCCAGCACGCGAGGCACGAATGGCACAACCACCTCCGCCACCTGGCGGCCATCGAGGTAGTTGTGGAGGTGAATCACGCGATGGTCGTCGCTCCCGCCAAATTCCCGCTTGGCCAACGCATCGAACGCGGCCGTCTGCCGACGCGATAAGACGCGCTCGCCCACCTGGAGGATCGCGGGCATCTCGTCGGATGCCAAGCCGCCCGAGTGGAAGCGCCGAACCAAGCCGCCCATGTGGTAGCTGCCGACCGCGTCGGCGCCTTCGGTGTAGCCCGGTCCGTTCACCGCCCCGGTCGACGCGTCGCGCGCATAGACCGCGCCGGCCGGCCCGCCCACCTCGGGGCCGGCGACGATCGCGCCGCCCGACGCGACCGCCGCCGCGTCGACGTGCACGATCAGCTTGTCGAGTTCCGCGATCAGATCCGCCGTCTGCTTCTCGGTCGCGGTGATGGTGGCGTCGACGACCGGGTCCGCGAACTTCAGCGCGGAGAGGTCCCGAATGGCATTGCCGGTCGAGTCCACGAGCATCTCCGGGCCCCACTGCGCCATGGTCCGGATGATCGGCTCGAGCTCGGCGGGCAGCGCCGTGCCGTATTTGAGGGCCTGTTGGACGAGCGCGGAGATCTGCGGGTTCATCTGCCCGGCGACCTGCCACTTGTCCATCCCGGCCGCGGTCATCGTCCCGATGTCTGTCACCAACTGGCTGCCCGTCGCCGTGCCCTCCATCTGGGCGTAGCTCTTCCCGAGCTTCGACGGGTCCATGCCGTACTTCTGGACGACGGCCTGGATGCTGGCGAAGTCCGGCACCGCCGCAGCCGCGGTGAGCCCGAGCAGCTTATTCTTGTTCTCGTCCGTGAGCAGCCCCATCTCGGCGAGCTTCTTGATCGACTGGCCGAGCACGTCGGGCAGCTTCTCGCCCGTGGTCAGGTAGGCCTTGAGGATGTCGTTGTAGCCGCCGGCCATCTTGCCGAGAATCGCATCGGAGGAATAGCCCTGCTGCTCGAGCGCCGCGCGATCGTTCGTCAGCTGCTGGATCGACGCCTGGCCCCATTGCGTCATGGCGTCCTT
The DNA here is from genome assembly GCA_003170135.1 of Acidobacteriota bacterium. GTDB lineage: Bacteria > Acidobacteriota > Vicinamibacteria > Vicinamibacterales > Fen-181 > Fen-181. Next base: position 54,698 of record PMZR01000139.1, on the reverse strand, counting down.
GCTCAAGTCCTGCCAGGTGAGCTGGTATTGACTCGCGAGCGCCTTCAGCTTCTCGAACTGCGCAATGGTGTCCTGCAGCTGCTTCAGGCCCACGGTGCCGGGGCCCCCAGCGCCGCCGAGCGAGAGCGCGCCCGCCAGGTCGACGCCGACCTGCCTGCCCGCCGTGGCGATCGCCTGCATCGACCCATAGGTCTGCATGAGGTTCTGCTGTAGCGAGGCGAACTGCTCGTTGGCCGCGACCTGTGCCGCCTTCCAGTCCTTGTAGGCCTTGCTCTCACTGAAGAACGTCGCCACCAGGCCGGCCATCGCGCCGACGCCGGCGCCGATCGCCGCACCGGCCGGCCCCCCGGCGATGAGACCGATGCCGGCGCCCGTCATTGCGCCCGAACCGACTGAGGCCAGTCGGTTTGCCGTGGTCGTCCCCGACCGGTAGATGCTCGAGAGCGCCGCATACTCGCTCATCGCGCCACCGGCAGCCATCGCGACGCCCAACGACGTCTTACTGCCCGAGCCGCCGCTCACGCCCGGGATCTCCGTGCCGATGCTGCTGAAGCCGGGAAGGTTCCCCGTCGCGACTGACGGCTCGCCGCCTCCGCCGCCGAGGCCGAACAGGCCCGCGAGTCCGCCCGAGAACGCCGACTCATTCCCCTGCAGCGCTCCGATTGCCTTCTGAACGAAGTTGCGCAGGAACCCGCCAATCATGTCGTCGATGACCTTCGCGAACTCCGAGCCGAGGTCGCGCAGGATGCCGATGCTCGCTTCCTTGAAATGGCCCACGCTCGTCAACATCGCGGCGACGCCCTTGCTGAGAGACCCCGATATCCCGTCGGCAACCCCGTTCCAATCGATGACCACGTGCGTGGCCAGATACTGCTGGCGAGCGTAGAACGCATCGACCTGGGCCTTGGCGGTTGTCCAGGCCACCCGGTTCTCGTCGGTTTCCTTGCCGAGACTCTTCACCGTCGCGTCGTACTCACGGGCAATCTGGGCGAGTCGAAGATCGGTGCCGTGCACGGACTGCTCGAGGAGCTTCTCCTGGTAGTCCTTACTGATTTGCACCAGGTGATCTTGGCTCTCGGCCCATGCGGTAAGCTCGCGGTCCGCGCCGGCGCCGACAACCTTCCATTGCTCGTCGATCCACTTCTCGAGCCCGCTCTTCTCCTCGCCCTTCCCCTTGGCCGCGTCGAGCGCCTCTTTCAGCGCATCGGCCAATGAGTAGCGTTTCGCGGCGTCGTATGCCCCCTTGAACGTGCCGTCGACCGTCTTCCCGTAGTCGAGCCACTCGGCGCCGACCTTCTCGATCTCGACCGCGTGGCGCTTCATGAAGTCGCTCATGTCACGGCCCACGCCGAGCGCCGAGGCGTACTGCCCGCCGAGGTCCCACAGTTTCTTCTGCAGCTCCGCGATCGCCTTCGCGTGCTCCGCCGTCGCACCGGTCGCCTCTCCCGTGTGGCGCGCGACCGGCACCAGGCTGTCGCCGAACGCCACCGATTGCCCCCGGGTCTTCTCGAGTTGTGCGGCGAGCGCGTCCGCCTTCGTCGCGAAGTCCTGCAGCCCCTGCCCCCACTCCGCGCTCTTCTTTCGATTTGTCTCGATCTCGACAGTCAGGCCGGCCGCCGCGAAGTAGGAATCCCGAGCGGCCGAACCGAACAACGCGATGCCCTTCGTCACGCCGGCCATGTCCATCGAAACCGCGAGGCCGGGTACGAACTCCGCCATCGCGCGCATCGTCGCCAGGTCCTTCGCGAACTGCTCGAACATCTGGCCGGAGGCCTGCGCGATCGCCCGCCCAACCATTTGGGAGCTGGTCTCAACCGCGTAGAACGCCGTCTGGACCCAGTCGAAACCTCGGGCGAGAAGTGCAGTGCCTTGGGTGAGCGCGATCACGCTCCCGGACACGAGATCCAGCCCACGCTTGGTGCCGTCGAGCCGGCCGGACTGCGCCAACAGACCATCGGAGACATATCCGATCGCGGTCAGCAACGTCTTGTTGTGGGTGATCGAGAAGCCGAGCGATTCCTCGAAGTCGCTCCACGCGTTCGTCAGTTGCGCGACGCGCCCCTGGTAGGTCTGAACCTGCGCCGCGGCCTGGCCACCGAAACCGGATCGGTTGAGCACATCCAGGACCGCGCTCGCGCTCCCGGCACCCTTCTCCACGTTGCGGAGCTCAGGCACCAGGCGCCCCAGCTCGCGCGTGTTGCCCATCACGGCCTTGCCGACTTTTTCGGCCGCATCGGGCAACGAGATGCCCAGTCCGGCCGCCAGGTTCTCGGACGCGAGGAGCGCCCGGCCCATGTCCTTGGGCATCACGTTGCCGATCTGGATCATCAGCGCCATCGACTCCTCGGCCAGGTCGTGGCTATAAGCGGAGGTGCGCTGGAGGGAGGCGCCGAGACCGCGATAGCTCTCGGCGAGCGCGGGCGTGTATGTGCCCTGCGCCTTCATCGACGTCGTCAGTCGAGCCCAGACCGTATCCGCCTTGCTCGCCTCGGCCACGCACTCCGTCAAGAAGTCGGTCATCTTCCGACCGGCGTTGACCGCCAGGTGATAGGCTGCCTCCCCGGTCGCCACGGCCGACGCCATCTTGCCGAAGGAGACCCCGCCCTGGTCCGCCGCGGCCGTGGAGGCCTTCGTCGCGGCGGCCATCTCGCGCAGCGCCGCCGGCGCCGCCTGGCCAAGTGCCTGATACTTCGAGACGGCCTCGGCCAGGACCGTGTTCGCGCGGGCCTGCTCGCTCGTGGTCAATTTCGTGACCCCGCCGATGTCCTGGATGGCCTTCATCGTGAGCGCGGCCTGCCGGCGGATGTTGTCGCCGCCGAACGATTGCGTGAGCTTGTTGAGATCGGTCTGCAGCTTCGTGGTCGAGGAGGAGAAGTCGTTGAACTTTCCCTTGATGTCCTCGAGCGCGCGCTTGAAGTCGCCGAAGTCCGCGCCGATTCTGGCCTGTAGTGGCATCTCAGCCTCTTCGAACGGCCAGGGTAGCAATGTCGCGGGAGGCCCAACGGGGCGTACCGCGGTCTGCGAGCCTGGAATCTGGGTTTACGACCGAACTCTTGATCGAATCAGCGATCCGATCGCCTTCAACGAAGACCCGTTTCCCACTGACGTCCTTGAAATAGCCGACGTTTCCCCGGCTCTTCGGTACACGCGCCTTGATCTCCCGAACCGTGCGGTCCACTTCGTCGACCAACTCGTGGCGCGCCTGCTGTTGCACGTCACGGCCCCACCGGTCGATGGCAATCGCGGCCTCTGCCAAGCCGACGAATTGGAGCGTGATGTGGTCGGCCACTAGACCAGCTCCTCGACCGCCGGAGCGCGCCTGGCGCACGGTGCGCACCTCGGCGTTTCAGCGAAGAGCGCCGGCGTCAGAGCCACGTCGATCGCGATCGACACCTCGAACTGGCATCCGCAGTCCCGACACCGCCGGACGCAGATATGCGCCCCGGAGTCACCGAGCGATGGCCGGCCCTGCCGCCCGACCGGCACCGTGAGTCTCGTTTCGATTCTGCCTGGCGCAATCACAGTCATGGTCTTCACTCTCCCATTCACCGACGTGGCCGCGTGGGCGGCGTTCCGCGTTGTGCCTGCGGCCTGACGGCAACGCACCGCGGCGCCCGTGAGGCGATCGCGCGCATCAACGAGCAGAGTTCCCATAGGTCGCTGGCGGGGGCCATGTCGTCACAGACGCGCGCGGGCCGAAAATGCGCCGCCAAATCGTCGAATCGGGCTGCATCGGCGACCAGGGCATCGAGCCCGCCCGAGACACAGTCAAGCGCGCGCCACCCGCGCGATGAAGTGCCGACAACCAGCGCCAGGAGAAACGCCCCGGGCGCGACGCCCATCACGGCGCAGAGCAAATCGTCACTGCCCGGGTGATTCAAGCGCCGGCGCCACAACACCACGGGCCCACAAAGGGACCCGAACCAGGCCTGGCGCGGGCATGTTGCGCCGTCGTCGCTCATCTACTTGGCCTCACAGGGTCCTGAGTGCAGACGTCTGCACTCAGACCGAACGCTTTTCGCGCCTTGCATGGGGGCCAGGCCTTCAGCGCGAGGCCGTGCGGAGGCGCTGGCGGCGCGCCACGTCTTCGACACTCAGCCGTGCGCCAAGCGTCGTGTCCGGCGCGATGGTCGGCAGCACCTCATCCTTCCCGGGGGCGAACCGACACTGGCTCGGATCGAGCTGACGACACGTTCGGCTCGTCGCCGCTTGCGACATCGTAGCCAAGCACGACGGCGGCTCTTCCCACATCTGGGCGTGGCCGATGCCGAGATCTCCCAGGCGAGCCTGGACCATCAGCACCCAGTAGTCGTACCGGCACCGGCCGTGGCTGTTCGTCCGTGTAAATTCCATCCAGTGTGCAAGCATGGGCGACAGCCCCACCGCCTGCGCCTGGCGCTGCCGTTCGACCAGGCGAGTGTTCACGGCCGCGACGGCCGCGAGCGCTCGATCTAAGTCGCGGATGTCTTCATCCTGGAGCTGCCGAAACTGCGCTTCCAGCCGCGCGGCCGCGTCGACACGCACCGCGGCTAGACGCCGCGTCGCGCGCTCGAGCACCTGGTCGGTAACGGAGGCCTCGCTCTCGCAGGCCCTCAACGCGAGTGCCGCCGCCCGGGCTGTGGCGCCGGCCGGTTCCCCGCGCATACGCCGGTCGATCTCCGCGTCCTCTTCGCGAGCCGCCGTCGTTCGCGCCTCCGCGAGTGCGGCCGTGACCCGCTCGCTCGCCGTCCGGCTGGCCTCTAGTAACTCCGAGGCCGTCACAACGACCGGGTCCTCGTCGATCGGGCGCAACGACACACTCGCGTTGTCGCCGTTCCTGCCTACTTCGGACATGTCTCTCACCTCCTGGCCGCCAGGCCCGTCTGACCCGGAGCCAATCGTCATTGCGTTCTTCGCCGGCGGCTCGGCCGCCGCACGTCTTGTGCAGACGTCTGCACGGTTCCTCGTTTCGCTATCTCACCACCAGCGTCGCCCACCCAGCCGAGACAAGCATCCGCGCGAGGCTCACATCCACTCGATAGACCGCGTCCGCGCGGAGATAGCCCCGTAACCCGCCATACGAGACGTTTCGTGACGACACCATCGCGACGTCGACCTTTGCCGCGGCCTCCAAGCGCCACGAGTCCCGCAAAGACATCACGCGGACCCACGTGCCCGCGAACGTCGGCCCAACGCCCTGCTTCGACACGAGCGAGACCTCGACCAGATCGGCCGAGCGGCAGGAATGGAGTCCCTCGGTCTCGACGAAAACCGACGCACACAGGCGGAAACCGATGGAGACTCCCGCGAAGGCGTCGCGCCGCGCGCGCCCGAGGACCGTCGTTGCCGCCAGGCTTGTGGGAGGGTTCATCCGGAACATGAGCCCGTCCGCGCCTTCCCACAGATCCAGCGTCTGATCGGACGTCGTCGCGATCGTCGGCGACGTTGCGGCGTGCTCGAGCAATAACGACACGCGGTTGCGCCTGATCGCCTCAGCGAAGGCGCCCGGCCGAAACTCCAGAAGACCACCGTGTGTCGACGGTACCTGCACGTTGAACGGGGCGGCCAGGCCGCAGAGGACGGTCTCGAGACCGATCGCGATCGTCGTATTCGCGACGCCGTAGCGCGTGGCGGTCGAACCGCGCGCACCGGCGACGGCCGGGATACCGTCTGATCTCGACATGGCCGGCATCAGTGACCGCCTCCCGAGAAGCAGTTTGGCGTGCAGACGTCTGCACGATCGCTCCGACTCCGGCGCTGTGGTCGCGCCGGCACCCAGTTGGCCCTCAAGGCCGCCAGGCTCGCGAGCAACTGCCGGTTGGCGCGAAGCAGCGCCCGCAGCGCCGGATGTGCCCGCGGTTCCCCGTGCTGGTTCGCGATGATCTGCCCGTCGATGTCGATCCGGCGTTGCGCCGCGCGCACCTGGTCCTGCGCCTCGCACGCCGCCTGCAGATGTCCGAGCGCCGCCGGCTTGTCGAGCACATCGGGATGCTCCCGAATTACGCCAGCCCACAACGCCTGCGCCTCTGTCGAACGTTCGTTTCGCATCAGTGGCCGTGCCCTGGCGGCCGTCCAGGGCCATCCTGCAGCGGTTCCAGGTCGAGGTTCATGGCTTTCATGAAGAAGAGATATTCCGCGCGAGCATCGCGAAGAATTTTCAGCGCCGGATGCGCCCGCGGTTTGCCGTAGCGATCCTTGACGGTCAGACCGTCTGCATCGACCTCGGCCTGTGCGTCCTCAGCCAGGTCGTATGCCTTCATCGCCGCGGCGAGATACGACATGGCGGCAGAATCGTCTTTGAGGCTGGGGTATTCCTTGATGATCGCCGCGCGGAGCGATCTCGCCGCCGGCGAGAGCGGCTTGACTTTCGCCCGCCGCTCGGCCCGCTGTCGCTCGTCCAACTGCCTCATTCGCTCGCTCGCTTCCCGCGCTCGGCGGTCCATTTCTTCGCCGCTCAACGCGGGGCCGAGCCCAGCGGAATCTGGCGTCGCGGGCCCAGCCTGGTCGCCGACTGCCTGCCTCGCCGCGCCGGGCGACGTTCCGTCAAGTGGCAGTTCTGGGATTCCCATGCTCAGGTTCACTCTGCTTGAAATCTGGCGCCTTCATTCCACGAGCGTTGGGGGCCGGAGCGGTCTCGGAGGAGGCGGTCCGTAGAGATTGCGAATCCCCCTCCCTCTTGGTCGTTTAGTCCGTCTGCAACATCTGCCAGGGAATCGACCTGAGCGCCGCTGTCGTTCCGCACGCAGCCGACTTTCGCCGGTTCGGTGTGCAGGGTGTGCAGGGTGTGCAGTCAATTTCTATGTTGTCTACGCGAGGACTTCTATATAGGAAGTACATTGAAACGACCTCCGAACCATGCACCGAACCAATGAAACCGGGCCTATCAACCCTGCGCACTTCCGACACCGGGGGGCGGTGCGGAGGGGGACAGGCCAGCCAACCGCCCCGTCATTTCGTCTCGAATTCCGATGCCGCGGTAGACGAGGCCGGCCCGCACTTTCGCCCTCTGGAACCGCTCCGCCATCCTGCGTCCAAAGAGCGTTGCATTTAGGCGCTCTCGGTCGCCGAGGCCTTGCCGGTCGGCCCATGCACGATAGGCCGACGCGAGTTCGCTGGCCCGTGCCTGCGCGTCCGGGCGCTGCTCGCAGGACTCCTCAAGAAAGCCATACAGCGGGTCGCTGTCGGCCTGGTATTCCGAGGTCGCACCCGCCACGGCGAGCGGCACCAACAAGCCCTGCTGCTGCCAGGCCAGGCATCCACGAACGGCCCATGCCAGGATGCCCTCCCGCTCCGCCTCGAGTTCACGCCCGAGGTTTGGATTCACGGCGAACGTGCGCGTGAACGGGACCAGGCGCACGCGGCGCCAGAATCCGTGGCTGTCATCGCGCACCGTCGGCTTGTGATTCACCGCGAGCCAGAACTTCGCCACCGGTTCGAACGTGAAGAACTCCGAATGCAGGAACCGGGCAGTGATCGGGTCGCAACCCGTGAGCGCCTTGACGCGCGCCTCGTTGAGCCTCGCGCCGTCGTTCGTCTCGCTCGCGATGACCAGGCGCCGCGAGACGAGCGCCGCCAGGTCGTTTGGGATCGCGGCGCGCTGATGCATCTCGACGGTCGCGAACGGCATGTTGAAGGCGTAATCGCCAAGCAGCCGCGCGAGCGTGTTGAGAAACGTGCCCTTGCCGTTGGCGCCCGTCCCGTAGCAGATGAACAGGATCTGTTCGGTCGTGATCCCCGTCAGACTGTAGCCAACCGCGCGCTGAATGAATCCGATCAATTCGCTGTCGCCATCAAAGATCTCGCCGATCGCCTGCTCCCAGCGGGGGCACTTCGCGTCGGCGTGGTATTCCACTGCTGCGCTCATCGTGACGCGATCGTCGGGCCGACCGTCCCGCAGCTCGCCCGTCTTCAGAGGGACCACACCGTTGAGAGCGCCGAATAGCCATGGGTCGCGATCCCACCGCTCGCCGGAGTCGGCAATCGGCGCCATCGCGCGCGCCAGGACCAGCGTGTTATCGAGGGCGCTCCGACGCTCGAGGCCGATCGCCCATCGCACGACACGGTCGCGTCTCTCGAGTTCTGGAATGAAGAGCGCTTCGCGTTGCAGATCTCGCGCGAAGGTTCCGGCGATGCGCACGATCGCCTGGTCAGCGTCAGGCTGAAAGCGGTGCGACGCCCAGCGGAGCCACATGCCACGGCGATGGTCATAGCGAAGTTCACGGCCGTGCTTGAAGGCGAACCGTTCTGCGGCCCCCAAGTCGGTGAGATGGTCGGGATTGCCGGACCCGCCGGCGCCTCGGAACGTATCGGGCCGCGCTAGGTCCGCGATCGATTTTCGCCGCGCGGTCATGCAGCGACCTCACGAACGGCCCTCGCGCTGTAGCGGCGGAGTTCGTCGCGCAGCTCGCTGTTGAGGCGTGCCGCGGCCCCGAGAGCAACGTCCTGGTCGTGGAGAAGATGAACCGCGGCCAGCGCCATGTCGCGGAAGAACGCTCGCTCTGCCTCGAGCGCCGCGATCGCGCGGTTCGCGTTGCTCAGTTGCCTTGCCTGATCGACGAGAAGCGCGCACGCCGCGAGGGCCGTGAGTCCGGGCTTTTCCTCGCCGGCGACGACATGGCTGGATAGGCGAGCAGCCCCTTTAGGCGCCGCGGTCATCGGTGGATCTCCACGGGGGCAGCGCTGCGATCGAGATACTCGTCGAGCCAGGCGGCGCGGAACCGCAATTCGCGCCGCCCGCCGACGCGCGCGGCTCTCAGTCGGCCGGCACGCACCTCCCGGTAGATGCACTTGTCGCCGACCTTGATGTAAGCCGCCGCTTCGCACGCCGTGAGCCAGGGCGTGGGCGCCGGCGGCGTGCAGACGTCTGCACCGCTGCTGTCGGTTGTGACCTCGCGCGCGTCCTCGGTTCCAGGCATGTGGCCCACTCCCTTACGCGGCGGCGGAGTTGTCGCCGACTTCCACGAGCAGCTCTTCCGGCTGCAGGTAGAGCGCCCGAGCTAGCGCCTCGACCTGTCCTGGATAGGGTCTCAGTCGGCCGGTCTCAATCCGGCTGACTTCGGCCGCGCCCACGACAGCGGCCGCAGCAAGTCGCGCCTGTGACCATCCGAATCTCAATCGCTCGGCTTTCATTCTCAACATGAGGTGTAACGCCTCCTTGTGCATGGTCCATGGCCCATTTGTGGTAGAGTTTAAAATCGAATCGTAACGCTGTCCACGGGAACGATAGCGTCACATAAGGCGAGAGCAAAGCAGCCAATGCCGAGATGGGAACGATCAGAGATCGAGCGCGCAGAAGAAAGAGGCCGCGCAGACCTGTGGGGCGTCGGACCCTTCAAAATCGAAGGCGGATGGTTGTGCGTGGATCGTAACGAGACGCGCATCTACGCGCCGTCCGAGCACAGCGAGCTGCCCTCGCAACTCGCGTCAACGCTCGCCGGAGAGGCCGCGCTCCGGGAATTCATCGGCGCGTACGGGCGTCTCGGACTCTATGAACTCCGCGTCCACGGTGGCGCGCCAGCAGCAGCGAAGGACGTGCGGCGCGCCGTGGCACATGTGTACGATGAGACGCTCGCTTGGATTGAGGCGCACGCGCGGACGGTAGCTTGGTGTCTCGCTGCGATCGTTGCGTTGCAGAACAAATCGGGTGATGGCCTGCAAACGCTGCGCGATGTGTTTCCTCAGCGGTATGCGATTCGCGCGACCACTTACGACCGGCCAACGCACAACCCCAGTGGCCTGGAACGCGTGCACATCGATGCCAAGGGAAGGCGGATAACACCAGCCCCCCAGCGCGGCCTCTCTCTCTTCTATCCCGTGGACGACTACAACAACAGTGGGGTGAGTGGCCTCGCGCCGCGTGAGGGCGTCGCTCGATTGCTCGCGGACACGGTCGTCCTAAACATGGCGGGCGTGCACCGGGACCTAAAATGGCGGGGGGACGAACGTGGTCTGCTCAACTTCTGGGGCGGAGTCAGCCTGATTGAATCGGTCTACACGCACCTGGCGGACGCGGCGGCCGGCGGGTGCGTCGCCAGATGCGAGACACCGGGGTGCGGCGGCCTGTTCATCCAGACCCACCGACGGCAAACCCACTGCCCACCACGCACCGGTCAGGACAAGAGTCCGTGTGCGACGCGATGGCGAATGCGACGACATCGCGCGAAGCAGGCAGAAACACGAAACGCCGGCGCGAGGGCCGCCGGCGTTGCAAGAACGTTGCAAGGTGAGAGGTGAAATGTGGTCGGGGCGCCGGGATTCGAACCCGGGACCTCTTGCACCCCAAGCAAGCGCGCTAGCCAGGCTGCGCTACGCCCCGAACCGATTTACTTTATCACACGCCGTCTCGCGGCCGGAACCGCCGCACATTGGCGATTCCCCTTCGACCGCGTACCGCCGCCGGTCTGCGACCGTGTGCCGCCGCTCGTCTTGCGCGGCGCCGTCGCGGCATCGGCCGAAGCCGCGGGCGCGCACGCCTCGCCGGCGCCGGCAGATGCATCGGCGTGCCGCGTTTCAGGACTGGTCGGTCCGCCGCCGAGGATCGCCAGCAGGTCCTGCAGGCCCTGCTTCACGCAATCGATCCGCTGCTTCATGTCGGGGGTGACGAACTCCTCGAGCGGCAGCTCGGGCTGCGGCTCGGTGTCGGCTTCCAGGCGCCGCCTGGCGCCGGCCAGCGTGAGACCCTGGTCGAACACCAACTGCCTGATGCGCAGCACCTGCGCGAGATCGGACCGCCGGTAGATCCGCGTGCCGTCGCGCACCGTCCCGAGCGTCGGGAATTCCGACTCCCAGGACCGCAGCACATAGGGCTGGATGCGCGCGATCTCGCACACCTCAGCCGCCTTGTAGGCCGCACGCTTCGGGATCTCCCTTAACTCCGCCACGACGCGGGAGTATACCAGCCTTCGCTCCTCCCGACGAAGACGGCCGCGCGTCCAGGCTCAGTGAAGTCTTTGCTTTCGTTCGCGGGCGCGGACCGCGAGCTTGATCGGGCTGCCGAAGAAGCCGAACGAGTCGCGCAACTGGTTGACCAGGAACCGTTCGTACGAGAAGTGGAACGTCGTCGCGACGTTGGTGAAGAAGATGAACGATGGCGGCGCGATGCCCACCTGGGCCGCATAGAGAATCCGCACTTCCTTCTTGCCGGGACTCGCCGGCGGATGGACCGCGGTGACCGCCTCGATGAACTTGTTCAGTTCGCTCGTGGGCACGCGCTTCTGGCGCGCGTCGGCGACACGGTCGATCATCTCGAGCAGTTTCGGGGTCCGCTCGCCGGTCGCGGCCGAGATGTGCAGCACCGGCGCATACTCGAGAAACTTCATGCGCCGCTGCACCTCCTCGTCGAACTGCTTCGAGAACTCCGGGCCCCGCCCCTTGACCAGGTCCCACTTGTTGACCGCAATGATGATGCCGCGGCCCACGCGGTCGGCCTCGCCGGCGATGGCCGCGTCCTGGTCGGTCGCGCCCTCGACGGCATCGATGACGATCACGGCGACATCGGCCTGCTCAATCGCCCGCCGGGCCACCAGCACGCTCACCGCTTCCACCTGGCTGGCGCGCGCCACCTTGCCGGCGCGCCGGATACCCGCCGTATCGACGATGCGGAACTGCCGCCGGTGCCAGCGCAGGACGGCGTCAATCGCGTCGCGCGTCGTTCCCGGCATGTCGCTCACCAGCACCCGCTCCTCGCGCAGCAACCGGTTGACCAGCGACGACTTGCCGACGTTCGGCCGGCCGACGATGGCCACGCCCACCTCGTCGCTTTCGACGGGCGCCGGCCGCGGCTCGGCCGGACTCGTCCCGGGGGGGGTCGCGCGCGCCCCGGGCAGACGCTTCACCACCTCATCCAGCAGGTCGCCAATCCCGTGGCCGTGCTCGGCCGACACCTCGGCAACCGGATCGAAGCCGAGTTGATAGAACTCCATCGCCCCATCGCGCGCGCGCCGATCGTCCGTCTTGTTGATCGCGACAATCACCGGCACCGCGATCCGCCTGAGCTCCTGCGCTATCTCATCGTCTGAATGGACTTTACCCTCGCGTCCATCCACGACGAAGACGATGAGGTCGGCTGCTTCGATGGCGTGCCGGCCGTTGACGACCACTAGTTCGTGCAGCGGGTCCTGGCTGGCGCCGAACATGCCGCCGGTATCGGTCAAGTTGAAGGTCATGCCCCGCCAGGCAACCGGCTGAGTAATGACGTCGCGCGTCGTCCCGGGCATCGCGGTGACGATCGAGCGGCGCGATTCCGTGATCCGATTGAACAGCGTGGACTTACCGACATTCGGGCGTCCCACCAGGACCACGGTGGGCATCGAAGAGCGTTTTTGCACGGATTTCTCATCGGCTGGGGTGTCCTGGCGGGGGTTGCGCCCGCGCGCCAAGCCACCGCGGAACGACCACAGCTTGACAGTGTAAGTGGCTCTCTCTATAGTAGTTAGCAACTGCAGGAGAGCGCCCGAATGATTAAACTCGACATCGTCAACGAGGTCTCGAAAGCCGCCGACATCACGAAGATCAAAGCCGAGTTGGCGGTGGACGCGGTCCTGGACGCGATGCGAGTGTCCATGCAGCGCGGCGACCGGATCGAACTCCGCGGTTTCGGCGTCTTCCAGGTCAAGCCCCGCAAGCGCGGCATCGGCCGTAACCCGAGGACCGGCAAGGAAGTGCGCATCCCGCCAGGGCGAACGATCCGGTTCAAGCCCGGCAAAGACCTGCAGAATATCAGCTGAACGGACCGCCGGTCACCCGCGGCGACATTCCTGACTCGGCAGCAGGGTCGGGAGTGGCTCTTGCACGGCCGACGTCCGATCCCTCATCATGGCTGACCCGTTTTCCTTTCCGAAATCACCGGCGGCGGTGCCGGATACGGCGCGCCGGGACGTGGAATTCTCCGCCCATGACACGCCGGTCGAGACGGCCGATGGGTCCCGGCCGGGTGAAATTCCCACCTATCAGCCAATCTGGGTGCCGATTGCCGCGCCACGCGTCAAAAACCGCGTCTGGTTGCACGGCCTGCTTTTCTTTCTCACGATCCTGACGACGACGCTGGTCGGCATCGGCCACTGGGCCGGTTTCAGCTACTACTCAAACACCGGCATCCTCTCGGTTCCGTTGCGCGAACAGATTCTACGACCCTTCTGGTATACGGGCTTCTGGTACAGCGCGACGATCCTCGTCATCCTGGGCGCGCACGAGCTCGGTCATTACTTCGCGTGCCGATACTATCGCATCGATGCCTCGCTGCCCTACTTCCTGCCGCTGCCGCCGCCGTTCCCGCTCACCGGGACGCTCGGCGCGTTCATCCGGATCCGGGAGCCCGTGAGGACGAAGCGCCAGCTGTTCGACATCGGCATCGCGGGACCGCTGGCCGGCTTCATCTTCGCCGTGCCGGCGCTGTTCATTGGCCTGAGTCTCTCGAACGTCGTTCCGATCCGGAATCTCCAGGGGGAGATGATCGATCTGGGCGAACCGCTGCTATTCAAGCTGGCGTCGTGGACGTTCTGGGGCCCGATTCGGGACGGCTACACGCTGAACCTCCACCCGATGGCGTTCGCCGCCTGGTTCGGCCTGCTGGCCACGGCGCTCAACCTGTTTCCCGTGGGGCAGCTGGACGGCGGGCACATTTCCTACACGGTGTTCGGGCGCCGCTCGACGATCGTGACGATCGTCATGATCGCCGTGGCGGTGTCACTGGCGTACTTCTCGCTCAGCCTCGTGCTGTGGACGGTGCTGATGGTGGCGATGCTCTTCGCGTTCGGCGCGAAGCACCCGCCGGTCATGGACGAGGACGTGCCGCTCGATCGCGTCCGGTTCGGCCTGGCGATCGTGGCGCTGGTGATCTTCATCCTCTGCTTCACGCCGGCGCCGATTCGCCCGGTGGATCTGATCAGATAGTCGATAGTTCACAGTCCATCGTTGACCGTGGCGCGGCGCGCAACGCGCAACGATGGACCATCAACCATTGACTGTCGCCTATTCCCCACGTCACAGTACCGTCAGCGGATCGACGTCGATCGTGACGCGTCGTCGCAGGTCGGGCCGCGCAGCCACAACCGCCTGCACCGCCTGGCGCATGGCGGCGCGCCGGGTGCCCTTCACGAAGAACTGCGCGCGATGTTCTCCCCGCAACTTGACGAAGGCCGCGGGCGCCGGCCCGAGCACGCGGAAGTCGCCTGACGCGGCGGCGGCGCGCAGGCGCCTGACGAGGTCCGTCGCGTCCTCCATCGCAGCCTGGAACGTTGGGCCGCGCACGATCGCGTTCACGAGCGACACGTGCGGCGGATACCGCATCGCGCGCCGGAAGCGGATCTCCTCGTCGAAGAACGCGGGGTAATCCTGCCGGCAGGCCAGCCGCACGCTGTAGTGATCGGGATAGAGCGTCTGGATGATGGCTTCGCCCGACCGCTCGCCGCGACCTGCACGGCCGACCACCTGCGTCAGCAGCTGGAACGTCCGCTCGGCCGCCCGAAAATCCGGCAGGCCCAGACCGACATCCGCCGAGATGACGCCGACCAGCGTCACGCGCGGAAAATCGTGTCCCTTGGCAATCATCTGCGTGCCGATGAGCACGTCGATCTCGCCCGCGCCAAACCGCGTGAGCAGCGACACGGTGGCGCCGCGGCGGCTGGCCACGTCACGATCCAGGCGAGCGATGCGCGCCCCGGGGAACAGCCGGCCCGCCTCTTCTTCGAGGCGCTCTGTGCCGATGCCCACTTCCTCGAGGTATGGCGCCGCGCACGCAGGGCACGTCGTCGGCACCAGCGTCGAATAGTTGCAGTAGTGGCAGCGCGCGCGACGCGTCTGGCGGCCGTGCACGGTCAGCGACACGCTGCAGTTGGGACACTCGACCGTGTTGCCGCATTGACGGCACAGGACGGCGGTCGAGAACCCGCGCCGGTTGAGCAGGACCAGCACCTGTTCCGTTCGTGCCAGCCGCTCCGCGATGGCCGCGCGCAACGGCTCGCTGAACACGGCGTCCGGCCCCTGCGCGGCATACTCCTCGCGCATGTTCACGATCCGGACCGCCGCGAGCGGCCGATCGAGCACGCGGCGCGCGAGCACCAGGTGGTGGTAGCGGCCGGTGAGCGCGTGCTGGTACGACTCGAGCGACGGCGTCGCCGAGCCCAGCACCACGAGCGCGCCTTCACGCCTGGCCCGCACGATCGCGACGTCACGGCCGTGATACCGCGGGCTCTCCTCCTGCTTGTACGACGCGTCGTGTTCCTCGTCCACCACGACCAGGCCGAGCGCCGGCAGCGGCGCAAAGACGGCCGACCGCGTGCCGACGACCACGTCGATCTCGCCGCGGCGGATGCGGTGCCACTGATCGTGGCGTTCGCCGTCCGAGAGGCCGCTGTGCTGGACCGCGACGCGATCGCCGAAGGCGTCGCGGAACAGGCCCACCAGCGCCGGCGTGAGCGCAATCTCCGGAACCAGCACCAGCACCGATCGGCCCGCCGCCAGCACGTCGGCCGCCAGCCGCAGGTAGATCTCGGTCTTGCCGCTGCCTGTCACGCCGTGAAGCAGCGCGACCGCGAACTGGCCGCTTTGCGCCAGCGCACGCAGGCGCGCGAGCGCGGCGGATTGTTCATCGGTGAGAGCGCGCGCCGTCCGCGCCAGTCCTTCGGCCTCGGTTCCCGCGTCCTCTCCTGACTCCTGGTTCCTGATTCCTGATTCCTGACTCCTGATTAATGCTCCCTGGTCCCTGCGTCCTGCTTCCATGGCGAACGGATCGCGCTCGACACGGACGCTGCGGATCGCGACGAGATGCCTCGACGCCAGGCGCTTGAGCGTGTCGGCCGTGATGCCGCGATCGCCGAGCGCCGCCAGTGAAAGTCCGTCCGGCGATCCCCGCAGCATCTCGAGCGCCTCGCGCTGGCGTCGTCCGACCGCAACGGCCGGGCCGTCATGCGGCGCCGCCGGATCGTCGGCCCCCGCTCGGTGCTGCGCTGCCGGCGGCGGCGCCTGCCCGGTCGGGGCCGCGTCGCCTGAGGCCACGAGTTCCAGGCCGGCCAGCGTGATCGCGGCCACTCGCCTGGTCTTGAACGCCGTTCCGCTGCCCCGCATCGCGGTCGTGGTCTCAATGAGGCCGTTGCGTTCGAGCGCGCGTACGAGCGCGTGAACGGGCGACGCCGCGACGCTGTCCGCGCGCGCAGAAAGCCGCCGCGCGAGCACCCGAATCGGCACCGGCTTGCCGGGCGCCAGCGCTCGAAGAATGGCCAGGCTGCCCTCCTGTCCCGCCGGATCGGGATTCGCCTCAGCCATCGATCGCCCTTGATCGGTGATTTGCGCTGCGCGTTCGCTCTCGATCCAGGCAAACGGCGGCATCGCCGCGGCAATCGCGTCGCCCGGACCGCACGCGTAATACTCGGCCAACCATGTCGCCAGCTCGACGACGGGCTGCGGCAGGAACGGCTCGACGTCGATGACGTCGATGAGGCTTTTCAGCTGGCCCGCCCCGTCCTCGTCATGGTCGCGGGATTCGATTTCCCTGCCCGCTGAAGCCTCGGCGAAGGCCGGCTCCGGACTTGAACCTTCATCCGTCTCGCTCGTCCGCACGACACATCCGGTCACCCGGCGCGTGCCGAGGGGCACGAGCACACGCGCGCCCACCGGCGGCAGCTCGAACGAATCGGGAACCAGATACGTGAGCAGGTCGAGTGCAGGAACGGGGAGGGCCACCCAGGCGAGGCGCATCGGACTAGGCGTCTTCGCCGCTCAGAATGGCGCGGACTTTCTTCATGTCTTCCCAGACGTCGCGCTTGCGATCCGGGCTCCTCAGCAGGAACGCCGGGTGGAACGTCGGGATGAGCTTCGCGCCGCGGTAGGTGAAGATGCGGCCGCGAAGGTGCGAAATCGGCTCCTGGGTCTTGAGCAGCGCACGCGCCGCGAACGTGCCGAGCGCGACGATCACCTTCGGCCGGATCGTCTCGACCTGGCGGAACAGGAACGGCTCGCACATGTCGACTTCATCGGGCTCCGGGTTCCGGTTCTCGGGCGGCCGGCACTTGATGACGTTGGCGATGTACACGTCGCCCCGCTTCAAGCCGATGGCTTCGATGATCTTCGTCAGCAGCTGGCCGGCGCGGCCGACGAACGGCTCGCCCTGGACATCTTCGTCGTGACCCGGCGCCTCGCCGACGAACATCAGGTCGGCGTTGGGGTTGCCGACGCCGAAGACGATCTGCCGGCGTCCCAGGCGATGGAGCTTGCACCGCTGGCAGTCGCCGAGATCCTCGCGGATCTCGCGCAGCATGACGTCAGGCGGAAGTCCGGGGTCCGGAGTCCGGGGTCCGGAGTCCGGCTGAACGCCGGCGTTCTTCCACGCCGGATCGCGGCTCAGGCCCGGCACGCCGAGTTCCTGCAGGAAGCGCAGGTGCTCGGCAATCTGCGCCCTCACCTCACTGGCCCCGTCGCGCGCGCTATTGTCACTCATGAATGTCGCCAGGCGTCACGGCTGCCGGGTCAGGCCGGCCAGCATCCGGTCGATGCGATCGAGAAGGACGCGCGCCACCTCGGCCTTCGCCTGCTTCGGCTGCGCTTCTTCACCGTCGGGCCCGACGATCGTCACGATGTTCGTGTCCACCTCGAAGCCCGCCCCCGGCTGGGACACGTCGTTCGCGACGATGAGATCGACACGTTTGCGGGCGCGTTTCGCCTTCGCCCGCTCCAGCAGATCGCGCGTTTCAGCCGCGAAGCCGACCAGCAGCGGCAGCGCGCCGCCCCGCGCTGCCCGCTCCGCTCCCAGCTCGGCAAGGATGTCCGGTGTGCGCTCCAGCGTGACCGTCAGCGGCGCCTGCTGCTTCTCGACCTTGTGCGCCTCACGGCGCGCCGGCGCGTAGTCCGCGACGGCGGCGGCCATGATGACCACATCGGCCTCGCGCGACCGGGCCATCACGGCGGCGTGCATGTCGGCAGCCGTGCGGACCCGCACGAGGTCGCCAACCACGGGCGGCTCGAGCGACGTCGGGCCGGCGATGAGCGTCACCGAGGCGCCGCGGCGCGCCGCCTCCGCCGCAATGGCGAATCCCATGCGCCCGCTCGACCGGTTGCCAATGAACCGCACCGGGTCGAGGTCCTCGTAGGTCGGGCCGGCCGTCACGACGATGGCGCGGCCCTGCCACGAGCGATCCGGCTGCAGCAACCGCTCGACGGCGTCCACGATCGCGTCCGGCTCGGCAAGCCGCCCCTTGCCCTGCCACCCGCAGGCGAGGAATCCTTCGCCCGGCTCGACGAACCGCACGCCCCGCGTCGCGAGTACGGCCAGGTTCGCCTGGACGGCACCGTGCTCGAGCATGTTCGTGTTCATCGACGGCGCGAGCAGGACGGGCGCCCGCGTCGCCAGGTACAGCGACGACAGGAAGTCGTCGGCGATCCCGTTGGCGAACTTCCCGATGACGTTCGCCGTGGCCGGCGCCACCACGAGCACCGCGGCCGACGAGGCGAGCGCGATGTGCTCGATATCGGCGTTGAGACCCGGCGCGAATTGATCGGTGATGACCGGCCGCCGCGTGATCGCCTCGAAGGTCAGCGGGCCGACGAAGCGACAGGCGTTGCTCGTGAGCACCGCGGCCACGTCGTGCCCGCGCTTCTGCAGGCCGCGCGCGACCTCGACGGCCTTGTAGGCGCCGATCCCGCCGCTCACGCCGAGTGCAATCAGAGCCATCTGAGCCTCGTGACAGCAGGAATCGGGAATCAGGAGTCGGGAATCAGGACCAACCCGTGACTTCTAAATCCTGGCTCCTGACCCCTGGGTGTTACTCCTGATCCGTCGCGTCCGCCTCGATCTTCTTCACTTCGCCGGCCAGCACTTCCTGCTGGGCGATCTTCGTGGCCTTCTCGGGCCCGGTGACGCGCGGCCGCGCGCCCTTCATCAACTGCTTGGCCCTCGCCCCCGCCACGGCAACGAACTCGAAGGAGTTCGGCAACTTCGTGCGATCGATCACGTGATGCTCCTCGTCCCCGATTCCTGGAAGGTCTTCACGATCCGTTCGGCCTCGGACCGCACCGCATCCCGCCGCGAGCGCTCGGCGCACACGATCGCGCGCAGGCGGGCCACCGCCCCATCGAGATCGTCGTTGACGACGATGTACTCGTACTCCTGGAAGGCGCCAACTTCCTCGCGTGCGACCTGCAGCCGCCGGCGAATCTGCGCGTCCGAATCCTTGCTGCGACCGCGCAGGCGATGCTCCAGCACGTCGAACGACGGCGGCAGCACGAACACGGTGGTCACCTGCACGCCGCGGTTACGCACCTTGCGGGCGCCCTGCACGTCGATGACGAGAATCACGTCGGTGCCGTGCGCCAGGTGGCGCTCGGTCTCCGCAATGCTCGTGCCGTACAGGTTGCCGAAGATCTCCGCCCACTCGAGGAACTCGCCCGCGTCCCGCATCTGCTCGAACCGCTCGCGGAGAACGAAGTGATAGTCCACGCCGTCCGACTCGCCCGCGCGGGGCGCGCGGGACGTGTACGACCGCGAGATCTCCACGCCCGGCGTCAGCCCCACCAGCCGCTCGACCAGCGTGGTCTTGCCCGTGCCCGACGGTGCCGAGACGATGTAGAGGATGCCCCGGCGGGTTACCTCATTCGACATTCTGGACCTGCTCCCGCATCTTCTCGAGCTCCGCCTTCATGTCGACGATCAGTTCGGCGATCTTGATGCCGTCCGCCTTCGAGCCGATCGTGTTCACTTCGCGGTTCATCTCCTGCAGCAGGAAATCCAGCTTGCGCCCGCACGGCTCGGGCCCCTGCTCGAGTGCGCTCCACTGCGCCAGGTGCGCCCGGAACCGGACCACCTCTTCGCTGATGTCCGACCGCGCGGCCAGCCGCACGATCTCCTGGGCCATCGCGGTCGGGTCGCCCTGCAGGTCAACCGGAAGTTCGCCGATCCGGTCTCGCACCCGCGCTTCGAGCGATTGCCGGCCCTGCTCGGCCGCCGCCGCCACGCGATCGAGCAGGCCGGCGGCAGTCGCGCGCCGGCCGGCCAGGTCGGCCGCCAGGTGCTGCCCCTCGCGGACCCGCATCGTGTCGAGGTCGGAGACGGTCGCGTCGACGCCGGCCTCGACGCCCTTCTCGAGCACCGCCGCTTCGGGCGACTCGGGGTCCAGTGACCGCTCGCGAATCGTCAACGCCTGCGGCATCCGCAGCAGATCCGACGCTTCGAGCTGGCCCGCGATGAGGCCTGCGCCGCGTGCCCGGTTGAGCGCCGCGTTCATGGCGAGGATGAGGCCCTCGTTCAACTCGACCTCGACGGTCGGCACCTGCCGCGCCTGCACGCTCACGCTCACCTCGACCCGCCCCCGGGCCATCCGCTGCTGCACGAGCGCGCGGACGCGCGACTCCATCGAGGCCAGAAGCTGCGGCAGCCGCACCTGCACGTCGAGGTACCGGTGGTTGACCGACCGGATGGTCACGCCAATACTCGCCGGCTCGGTCTCGTGCGTCCGCGAGGCGAACCCGGTCATGCTTTTGATCATGGGTGCTACTCGACGGTCGGCAGTTGACAGTTGACAGTTGACCGTCATCTCACCGGTTGACTGTCAACGGTGAACTGTCAACTATTCTACAGGGGCTCGACCACGCCGGGCTCATCCATCTCGTCGGCGGCGTCCGGCGGGCCCGATCTGTCTTCGTCCGCCCGCCGCCGGCCGATCAGTTGCAGCGCGTAGAGCCGGGCGTAACGGCCGTCGGCGCGGGCCAGCAGTTCCTCGTGGCGCCCCACCTCGATGATGCTGCCGCGTTCGAGCACCATGATGAGGTCGGCGCGCTGGACCGTCGACAGTCGGTGCGCGATGACGAGCGACGTCCGGTTCCGCATCAGGTTGGCGAGCGCATCCTGCACGAGCAACTCCGATTCCGAATCGAGCGACGAGGTCGCCTCGTCCAGGATCAGGATCGGCGAGTCCTTGACCAGCGCGCGGGCGATCGCGACGCGCTGGCGCTGGCCCCCGGACAACCGCTGCCCGCGTTCGCCGATGCGCGTATCGTAGCCGAGCGGCATCGCTTCGATGAAGTCGTGCGCGTGCGCGGCACGAGCCGCCGCCTCGATCGCCTCGCGCGTCGCGCCCGGCGACCCGTACGCGATGTTGCCGGCGATCGTGTCGTCGAAGAGCACCGTCTCCTGCGTGACGATGGCAATCTGGCTTCGCAGCGACTGCAGCGTGGCCCGCCGGATGTCGAGACCGTCGAGCAGGATGGCGCCCGACGTCACGTCGTAGAACCGCGGCAGCAGGTTGGCCAGCGTCGTCTTGCCCGCGCCGCTGCGACCCACGATCGCCACGGTCTGGCCGGCCTGGATGTCGAACGAGACGTCGCGCAGGATGGAACGCCGATCTCCCTCGTACTTGAACGTGACGTCCCGGAACGCGATCGTGCGGCAGAAGCGCGGGAGCGCGACCGCGTCGGCCTCGTCCTCGAGCTCCGTGTGCGTGTCGAGCATCTCGAAGATGCGCTCGGAGGCCGCGATCGTCTGCTGCAGCGTGGCGTTCACGCGGCTCAGCTTCTTGATCGGCGCGTACATCATGAACAGGCAGAAGATGAACCCCAGAAACGCGCCTTTGGTGAGCTGCGGGTGCGGTCCCTGCATCTGGTTCACGCCGTACCACAGCGCCCCGATGATGCCTACCCCGCCCAGCAACTCCATCACCGGAGGCAGCGCGGAAAGCGCCATCGTGACCTTGACGTTCGCGTGGTAGAGCCGCTGCGCCGCCTCGGCGAACCGATCCTTCTCCTTCTGCTCGGTGCCGAAGCCCTTGACGATCCGGTGCCCGGTGAACGCCTCGGTGCTCACGTGGAGCATGTGCTCCAGTTCCTCCTGGCTGCGCCGCGTCACCTTCCTCAGGCGCTGGCCGAGCCGCACCAGGGGATAGACGACAATCGGCGCGCCGGTCATGAACACGAGCGCCAGCTTCGCGTCGTAATTGAAGAGCAGCCCCGCAAAGCCGACCAGCGCGAGCGACTCGCGCAGCAGGTCGCCGAGGGTTTCCGAGACCGCCTGCTGGATCTGCGCGACGTCATTCGTGATGCGCGACAGCAGTTGCCCGGTCGTGCGGCGGCTGAAGAAGGCCGCCGACTGGTCGAGCATGTGGGAGTAGAGGCAATTGCGCACGTCCCGGACGACGCGCTGGCCGACGTCGGTCATCAGGTAGGCAGACAGGTACCCGCCAATGCCCTTGAGCAGCGACGCGGCCATCACGCTGACGGCGACGAAGGCGAGGCCCTGGCGCTTCTCGAGCACCTGGTCGAAGACGTCCTTGACCAGCCATCCCAGCCACGTGGTCCCGGCGCCGTACAGCAGCATCCAGAACATCGCGGCATAGAACCGGCCGCGGTACGGCTGGCCGTAGCGGAGGAGCCTGCGCAGGGCGTTCACTCGGTAAACCGGTACTTGAGAAGGACCCAGAGGGCCGTGAACCCGTCGCGCCAGGTGATCTTCTTGCCCTCGTCGTAGCCGCGCCCGTCGTAGGTGATCGGGATCTCGTACACGCGGTACCGGCGCTTGAAGATCTTCGCCGTCATCTCGGGCTCGATGCCGAAGCCGTCCGATTCGAGCTGCATCGACCGGAGCACGTCGACGCGCATGACCTTGTAGCACGTCTCCATGTCGGTCAGCATCGTGTTGTAGAGGACGTTGGTGATGGAGGTCAGGAGACGGTTCCCCAGGTAGTGCGTGAACATGAACACGCGGTGCCGGCCCAGGAACCGCGAGCCGTAGACCACGTCCGCGCGGCCCGAGCAGATGAGATCGATGAGATCCGGGTACTCCTCGGGCGAGTATTCGAGGTCGGCGTCCTGGATGAGGACGATGTCGCCCGTCACCTCCTGGAAGCCGCGCCGCAGGGCCGCTCCCTTTCCCTGGTTACGCTCCTGGAGCAGCAGCTTGAACCGGCACTGCTGCTGCAGCCGCTGCAAGATGTCGCGCGTCCCGTCGGTCGAACAGTCATCGACGACGATGAGCTCGACGCGCACCGGCACGGCCAGCACGCGGCCGATGATCTCCTCGATCGTGTCGTGCTCGTTGTAGACCGGCATCACGACCGAGAGCACAGGATCTTTCAGGATGCCCCGTAATCCCGCCATCAGCACTCCCCTTCGGCGAAGCCGCGCGGATGCGTCCGGTGCCACTGCCACGCCGTCCCGACAATCGTCTGCAGATCTGCGTAGCGCGGACGCCACCCGAGCTCGCTCTGGATCCTGGCATTCGACGCGAACAGCACGGCCGGGTCGCCCGCCCGCCGCGGCCCCATCTGCCACATCACCTGCCGCCCTGTCACGCGCGACACCACGTCGATGACCTGTCGCACCGAGCAGGGCTGGCCGTTCCCCACGTTGTAGACCGCCGAGCAGGCGCCGCGCTCGAGCGACTCGAGCGCGAGCCGGTGCGCCTCGGCCAGATCCGTCACGTGAATGTAGTCGCGCAGGCACGTCCCGTCGGGCGTCGGATAGTCGTCACCGAACACCTGCAGGACGGCCCCTCCCGTCGCGGCGTCGATCGCGCGCGGGATCAGGTGAATCTCGGGACGATGGTCCTCGCCCAGCGCGCCGTCCGGATCGGCGCCCGCCGCGTTGAAATAGCGCAGCGCCACCGATTGCAGGCCGTAGGCGCGCGCGTAGTGCGGGAGCGCCCGCTCGACGGCCAGCTTCGTCTCGCCGTAGGCATTGATGGGCCGGGTCGGGTGGTCCTCGGCGATGGGCACGCGCTCCGGCTCGCCGAACACGGCGCACGACGACGAGAAAACGAGGTGGCGGACCGAGGCGCGCACCATCGCCTCGAGCAGCGCCAGCGTGCCGCCGACGTTGTTCGCGTAGTAGCCGGCCGGATCGGTCACCGAGTCGCCGACCGAGAGCCACGCCGCAAAATGCATGATCGCGCTGACCGCGTGGCGGCGCATCACGTCAGTGAGCCGCGCGACGTCGTGGACGTCACCCTCGACCAGCTCCCCGCCGAGCGCCGCCAGCCGATGGCCGGCCGTCAGGTTGTCGTAGATGACGACGTCCCGGCCCGCGCGGCGAAGGAGTTTCGCCGCGTGGCTGCCGATGTAACCCGCGCCGCCGGTGACGAGAACGGCTCCCAGGGTTACCTCCCGATCGAGAAGTAGGTGAAGCCGTGGGTGCGCATCGTCTCCTTCGAGTAGACGTTCCGGCCGTCGAAGATCACGGGCGTGCGCATCAGCTTTCGCATCTTGGCGAAGTCCGGCTCGCGGAACTCGCTCCACTCGGTCACGAGCGCCAGCGCGTCGGCGCCGGCCAGCGCGTCGTAGCTCTTCTCCGCGATCGTGATTCGCGGGCCGAACATCGCCTTCGCGATCCCGCCGGCCTGCGGGTCGTAGGCCTGCACCTTGGCCCCCGCCCCGAGCAGCGTCTCGATGATCGTGATCGCCGGCGCTTCGCGCATGTCGTCGGTCTTCGGCTTGAACGACAAGCCCCACACGGCGATCGTCTTGCCCTTCAGGCTGCCGAAGTGCGCCTCCATCTTCGAGACGAGGCGCCGCTTCTGCGCCGCGTTCACCTGTTCGGTCGCGCAGAGAATCTTGAAATCGTACCCCTTCTCCTGCGAAAACTTCAGCAGCGCCTGCACATCCTTCGGAAAGCAGCTGCCTCCGTAGCCCACGCCGGGAAACAGGAACGACGACCCGATCCGGCGGTCCGACCCGATGGCCCGCCGCACGTGGTCCACGTCCGCGCCGAACAGCTCGCAGACGGTCGCCACCTCGTTCATGAACGAGATGCGGCATGCCAGCAGCGCGTTCGCCGCGTACTTACACATCTCGGCGCTCGCGCAGTCCATCACCATGATCGGGGCGCCCGTGCGCGTGAACGGCGCGTAGAGCTCCATCATCATCTCGGTGGCGCGCGGATCCTCCGCGCCAACGACGACGCGATCCGGTTTCATGAAGTCGTCGACGGCCGCGCCCTGCTTGAGGAACTCCGGGTTGCTCACCACGCTGAAGGGGTGCGTCGTCTCGCGGCGGATGATTTCCCGCACCCGTTGCGCGGTTCCCACCGGCACCGTGCTCTTGTCCACGATGACCTTGTAGCCGTTCATCGCCCGCGCCACCTGCCGCGCGACTTCGAGCACGTGCTGCAGGTCGGCCGAGCCGTCCTCGCCTTGCGGCGTGCCCACGGCGATGAAGATGATACTGGCCTGGCGCACCGCCATCGGCAGGGCGGTGGTGAAGACGAGGCGTTTCTCCGCACGGTTCCGGCGGACCATTTCTTCGAGCCCGGGCTCGTAGATCGGCATCTTGCCCCGGCGCAGCGTGCGGATCTTCGATTCGTCCTTGTCTACACAGATGACCTCGTTGCCGTTTTCCGCCAGGCAGGCGCCGGCAACCAGGCCAACATAACCAGTTCCTATGACTGCGAGTTTCATCCTCGATCGCTCCTGTCGACCCCAAGTCCGGCCCGCCGCCCCCAAAAACGGCTGACGTTAGCACGACGACGGATGGCTGTCAAGCTGCTGATAGCCAAGCAGTTAGTTGTTGTTCAATCCCCCGTTCGCGGCCCCGCCGGCGGCACTGCGGGCGGTCGAGGCTTGCGGCCGAACGCGGCAGAAGGTAGTGTCAACAGCCGTGCGTATCGTCGTTGATTACCGGCCCGCCCTGAGGTCGAGGACCGGCGCCGGTCAGTACCTGTTCCACCTCGTCCGCGCACTGGCCACAGGTGCCGAGCTCGACATCACTCTCTTTTCCAGTTCGTGGAAGGACCGACCGCTGGCGGAAGACCTGGCGCAATTGCCGGCGGTGCACGTCGTCGATCGTCACATTCCCGTCACGGCGTTGAACCTGCTATGGCACCGCCTCGAGTGGCCGCCCGTCGAGTTGCTGAGCCGGGGCGGCTTCGACATCGCGTACTCGCCGCATCCGCTGCTGTTGCCATCCTCCCGGGCGGCGCAGGTCGTCACGATCCACGACCTCGACTTCCTCGCGCACCCGGAGCGGGCAACCGCTGAGATTCGCCGCGACTACCCCGGCCTGGTCCGTGCCCACGCGCACCGGGCGGCGCATATCATCGTTCCCTCGCACTATACTGCACGGCAGGTCGCGAGCGAGCTTGACGTTTCACCGGCGCGGATGACGGTGTGCTATCCCGGCGCGCCCGACTGGTGTCCCGTCGGCGATCGTGGGGGCGATGGCCGGCGTCGCCACGTGCTGTTCGTCGGCACGCTCGAGGCGCGAAAGAACGTCGAAGGGCTTCTCGACGCCTACGCGGAACTCGTCCGAAGATGCCCGGACGTGCTGCCGCTGGTCCTGGCGGGGCGTGCGCAGCCGGAAAGCGCGCGATGGCTGGAGGCCATCACCCGGCCACCGCTTGCGGGCCGGGTCCGGCACCTCGGGTACGTGTCCGACCAGCAGCGCCGCGAGCTGTTCGAGTCCGCCGCCCTGTTCGTCCTGCCCTCCTATCACGAAGGCTTCGGCATGCCGGTCGTCGAGGCGATGGCCGCCGGCGTTCCGGTTGTGGTATCGAACCGCGGGGCGTTGCCGGAAGTGGCCGGCGATGCGGGGATCGTCGTGGACCCGGACGACCGCGACGCGCTCGCCGGCGCGATGGAGCGCATGCTGATGGATGATTCGCTGGCGGCGGCATCGGCCGCGAAGGGCGTGCTGCGGGCGCGTCAGTTCACGTGGCCACAGACGGCGGCAGCCGCGCTGGGAGCGTTCGAGCGCGCGATCGAAGCACAACAGGCATGAACATCGCCGTCGACGCGCGCGAACTCCTGGGCAGGCCGACCGGTGTCGGCACGTACCTGGCGCGCCTGCTCGAGCAGTGGCAGCGCCGGCCGGAGGCGCGCGCCCATCGGTGGGTGCTCTATTACCCGGAGGCGGAAGGCGGGGCAATCACGCCAGCAGGCGGGAGGCGGGTGGCGGAAGGCGGGCTGTGCGAGACCCGGGCGGTGCCGGGACACGCGGGCACCTGGTGGGAACAGCGGGCGCTGGCGGCCGCGATTGGTCGGGATCGTCCCGACGTGTTGTTTGCGCCAGGCTACACCGCCCCGGTCGCCGTCGAGGTTCCGGTGGTGCTCACCATCCACGACGTGTCGTTCTTCGCGCATCCCGAGTGGTTCGGCCGCCGGGAGGGGCTGCGGCGGCGGGTGATCACGCGATGGTCCGCTCGCCGGGCCGCGGCCATCCTGACCATCTCGGAGTTCTCGAAACGCGAGATCGTCGCGCGCCTTGGCGTCGCGGATCATCGCGTGGAGGTGATTCGCCCCGGCATCTCGCGGCCGACGGCCATGCCGCCCGGCGACGGGCGCCCGCCGCTGGTCCTGTTCGTCGGGTCCATCTTCAACCGGCGCCGCGTGCCCGACCTGCTGCGCGCCTTTGCCGCGGTGAGCAGGCAGGTGTCCGGCGCGCGGCTGGAAATCGTCGGCGACAATCGGACGCATCCTCTCGAGGATCTCGAAGGCCTTGCCCGGTCGCTCGGCGTCGGCGATCGCGTTCGCCTGCGTTCCTACGTGCCCGACGAGCAGTTGGCGGCCTTGTACGCGCAGGCTCGAGTGTTCGCGTTCTTGTCGGAGTACGAGGGCTTCGGCTTCACGCCGCTCGAGGCGCTCGCGCATGCGATTCCCGTCGTCGTCCTCGACACGCCGGTGGCGCGTGAGGTGTACGAGGATGCGGCCATCTACGTAGGCGCCGGTGACCTGGACGGAACCGCGAACGCCCTGCAGCGCCTGCTCGTCGACGCTGACGCCCGCCAGGCCCAGCTGCAACGGGCGCAGCGCGTGCTCGGCCGATACTGCTGGAACGACGCCGCGCACCGGACCCTGGCGGCCATCGAACGGGCGGGCGCGCGTGGCTGAAGTCGCCATCATCATCGTCAGCTACAACACGCGCGACGATCTCGTCGCGTGCCTGCGCTCCCTGGAGGCGCCGCCGCCCGCGGTCGCCCACGAGATCGTCGTCGTCGACAACGCCTCGGCGGATGGCAGCGCGGACGCGGCACGCGGGTTTGCCGGCGTGCGCGTGGTCGAGGCGGGCGCGAACCTGGGGTTTGCGCGGGCGAACAACATCGGGATCCGGGCGACTGCCGGCGAGTTCGTGCTGCTCTTGAACAGCGACACGATCGTGCCACCGCGGGCCGTGGACCTGCTGGTCGCCGATCTTCGCGCGCATCCCGACGCTGGCATCGCGGGCCCGCGCATCGTTGACGGCCAGGGCCGGCCGGAGATCTCCTTTGGAAAGGCGATGGGCCCGCTCAACGAGCTGCTGCAGAAGACGCGCGGCCGACTCTACGCCCGTGGGACGCCGCTCGTGACAGCCCGCGTCGAGCGTCTCGTGCGCGTCGAACATCAGCCCGAGTGGGTCAGCGGCGCGTGCATGCTCATCCGCCGCAAGGTCGCCGAGGAAGCCGGCCTGCTGGATGAGCGCTTCTTCATCTACGCGGAGGACGTGGACTTGTGCGCCACGGTCCGGGCACTGGGCCACACGGTCCGCTTCACGCCGGTGACCGAGATCGTGCATCGGAGGGGGCGGTCGGTCGCGACCAACCGCGCGCTGGTGGACGCCGCCTACCGGCGCAGCCAGATCGCGTTCTACGAAAAACACCACCCCGGCTGGGCGCCCTGGCTGAGGGCGTACCTTCGGCTGCGCGGCCGACTTCCCTCCTCCTGACCATCGCGGTCGGCCGCCGCCCCGGATCCGGCCTCAGCTGTGGTATGGTTACCAACTCCTGCCCCGTGCGACCGGCCGCCCGGCGAGCGTCGACCTTCGGTCGGGACTCACGCGGTCTGAACGTCGCGTTCCAACAGGCTGATGATGGCGCCGTGTATTGGCATCGACGCCCGGAAATTACACGATTTCGGGATCGGCACCTACATCCGGAACCTGCTCAAGCAGCTGGCCCGGATCGACCAGGTGAACGAGTACGTCCTGGTGTGCCAGCCGGGCGACGTGGCCATCGTCAACGAGCTGGGCGTGAACTTCCGGGCGGTTGCCGAGACGTCCGGGAACTATTCGATCGCCGAACAGATCCGGATTCCCCTGCTGCTCTGGCGGGAGGGGGTGGACCTGTTCCACGCCCCGCACTACGTGCTGCCCCCGCTCACGCAGTGCCGGTCGATCGTGACGATCCACGACGTCATCCACCTGCTCTTCCCGCAGTACCTGCCCGGGCGGCTGGCGTACGCCTACGCCCGTGCCTGCCTCTGGGCGGCGGCGAAGCGCTCGGATCGGATCCTCACGGTGTCCTCGACGTCGAAGAACGACATCCTGCGCCGCTTCAAGGTGCCGGCCGAGAAGATCGCGGTCATCTACAACGCGATCGACGAACGGTTCAACGTGAAGCCGTCCGACGAGCAGGTGCAGCGGGTGCGCGAACGCTACCAGCTCGATCAGCGGTTCGTGCTCTACGTGGGCAATATCAAGCCGCACAAGAACCTCGAGCGCCTGATCGACGCGTTCCACCGGTTGCGCCGGTGCGGCTTCGACGACCTGCGGCTGCTCATCATCGGCGACGAAATCTCGAAGTACCCCGCGTTGCGGCGCGCGGTACACGGGCTCAAGCTGCACAAGTACGTGCGCTTCCTCGGCTTCGTGCCGATTGAAACCCTGGCGGTGCTGTACCGGCTGGCCGACGTGTTCGTGTTTCCGTCCCTCTACGAGGGGTTCGGTCTCCCGCCGCTCGAAGCCATGGCGAGCGGCGCGCCCGTCGTCACCTCGAACGTGTCGTCGCTGCCCGAAGTCGTCGGCGACGCGGCGCTGCTCGTGGACCCGTACGATCCCGAGTCGATCGCCGACGGCATGCGGCAGGTCCTGACCGACGCGGACCTGCGTGCCACGCTTCGAGCGCGCGGCCTGGTGCGTGTGCAACAGTATTCATGGCAGCGGTCGATCGAACAGGTGCATCAGATCTACAACGAGGTTCTGCAGGGGTAACGGGTGGAGAACCGGGGAAACCACACGGCCGCGGGGCTGACGGGCAGCCATGACGCCGCGCTGACGGCGAGGGGTGGCGTGCGCCTGCTCCCCACCGGCCTGGACAGCGGCGCGCCGACCAGCACGGCGGCGGTTCGCGGCCTGCGCGTTGCGCTGGTGCACGACTGGCTGACCGGAATGCGGGGTGGCGAAAAGGTCCTGGAGGTGTTCTGCGAGTTGTACCCCGACGCGGACATCTTCACCCTGCTTCACGTGCCCGGCAGCGTGTCGCAGACGATCGAGCGGCACCCCATCCGGACGTCGTTCGTCCAGCACCTGCCAAGCGCGAGGCGGCACTACCGGCGCTATCTCCCGTTGTTCCCCCTCGCCATCGAGACCTTCGCCCTCGACAAGTACGATCTCGTCATCAGCAGCAGCCACTGCGTGGCGAAGTCGGCCGTGGCCGCAAGCCACGCCCGTCACCTCTGCTACTGCTTCACGCCGATGCGATACGCCTGGGAGCAGTTCGACGCCTATTTCGGGCCACGCCGGGTTGGGCGGGTGAAGGCGGCGCTGTTTCGTCCGGTGCTCGCCGCCCTGGCGCGCTGGGATCGCGCGACCGCCGGACGGCCCGACGCCTATCTCGCGGACTCACAACATGTTGCCTCGCGCATCCGCCGATACTATAATCGCGCAGCCACTGTCGTGTATCCGCCCGTCAACAGCACGTTCTACCATCCTGACGGCACGATGCCCCGCGGCTATGCGCTCGTCGTTTCGGCGCTGGTGCCCTACAAACGCGTCGACCGCGCCATCGAGGCCTGCCGGCTCGCTCGAATGCCACTGAAGATCGTGGGCTCCGGTCCCGAGGCCGGGCGACTGCAACGGATGGCCGGCGACCACGTCGAGCTGCTCGGCACGAAGACCGACGACGAGATCCGCGCCCTGTATCGCGGCGCAGAGGTCGTGGTGATGCCGGGCGAGGAAGATTTCGGAATCGTGCCGGTCGAGGCGCAGGCGTGCGGGCGGCCCGTCGTCGCGCTCGCCCGCGGGGGCGCGCTCGAAACGGTCATCGATGGGGTGACCGGCGTGCTGGTGCAAGACGAGTCGGCCGCCGCTCTGGCGGACGGCCTGCGCGCGGCGGGGCGCCGTTCCTTCGATCCGGGGGCCATCCGCCTGCACGCTCTCACGTTCAGCCGCGACCGGTTCGTGGCTGAATTCCAGGCGCAGGTCGACGGGCTGATTCACGGCAGGCAGATGGAACCGGGAAGCGAGCGCGACGAACGGGCACACGCGCCGATCGCCGGCGCCTGAAGACGGCGCCGCGACCCTGTAGAACTCGATGGTGAAGCGTTACAACCGACTGCTCGCGGCCTTCCACGTCCTCTCCGACGCGCTCTTCGCGGTCCTGGCGTTCGTGCTGGCCTACGTGCTCCGCTTCGAGACCGGCCTGTTCGCCGCCCCGAAAGGCTACCCGCCGTTCGGCCAGTACGTCAGCGTGCTCCCGCTGGTGGCCATCGTGGTCCCGTTCGCGTTCTACACGCAGGGGATTTACCGGCTGCGGCGCGGCCGCTCGCGGGTCGATGATTTCTTCGCCGTGCTGGTCGGCACCATCCTTGCCACGCTGCTCGGCCTGTTCGGCACGGTGTACTTCGAGACCTACTTCGCCAGCGACGCGGCCAGGAACCGCGGTGCGCTCCAGGTCTCGCAGCTGGCCTGGGCGCTGTTCCTCGTCCTGAACGTCCTGTTCACCTACGCCTCGCGGGAACTCGTGCGCCAGGCGCTCGAGCGCCGGTGGCGCGCCGGCATCGGCCTCAAGCGCATCCTCATCGCGGGGGCCGGGGATCTCGGCCGCGCCGTGGCCGACAAGATCCTCGAGCACCGCGAGCTCGGCTACCAGATCGTGGGCTTCGTCGATGACCGCGCCACGGGCGATCACCTCGGGCACCGCGGCCTCCCGCTGCTCGGCCCGCTGTGCGAAGCGGCGGACATCGCGCAGCGCGAGCAGGTCGATCATCTCTACATCGCGCTGCCGCTTGACGAGCACGTGAAGATGCTGCAGGTCGTCGACGCCGCCAGCCGGGAATGCATCGAGCTGAAGGTCGTCCCGGACCTGCTGCAGTTCATCGCGCTGCGTGCGCGGCTCGAGGACCTGGACGGCGTGCCGATCATCAGTCTGAACGACGTGCCGCTGCAGGGGTTCAACGCCATCCTCAAGCGGGTCCTCGACATCGGCATCTCGGCCTCCGCCCTGCTCGTCGCGGCCGTGCCGATGGCGGCCATCGCCGCGCTCGTCAAGGCGACCTCGGCGGGGCCGATCTTCTACAAGCAGGAACGCATGGGCCTGGACGGCAAGCCGTTCAACGTCTACAAGTTCCGCTCGATGTTCCAGGGCGCCGAGGGGCGGACCGGACCGGTCTTCGCCCGCGACGACGACCCGCGCTGCACGCCGCTCGGCCGCATCCTCCGGCGCCTCGATCTCGATGAACTGCCGCAGCTGTGGAACGTATTGACGGGCGACATGTCGCTGGTCGGTCCGAGGCCCGAACGCCCCTACTTCGTCGAGCAGTTCAAGCAGCGCTTTCCGCAGTACATGCTTCGCCACAAGGTGAAAGCCGGGATCACCGGCTGGGCGCAGGTGAACGGGTGGCGGGGCAACACCTCGATCGAGAAGCGGATCGAATACGATCTCTATTACATCGGCAACTGGTCGGTCAGCCTCGATCTGAAGATCATCTGGTTGACGCTCATCCGCGGCTTCTTCAAGTACGCCCACTGACACCATGGAACTACGAGTCGTCATCACGGGCGCGGCCGGCTTCATCGGCTCGCACCTTGCCGAGGCCCTGCTCGACCGCGGCTGCTCGGTGGTCGGCGTCGACAACCTGCTCACCGGAGATATGGCCAACATCGCGCACCTCGCGACGCGCGAGTTCGTCTTCATCCGGCACGACGTCACCAATTACATCGACATCGCCGGCCCGGTCGACGTCGTGCTGCACTGGGCCAGCCCGGCGAGCCCGATCGACTACCTGGAACTGCCGATCCCGACGCTCAAGGTCGGGGCGCTCGGCACGCACAAGGCCCTGGGCCTCGCCAAGGCGAAGGGCGCGCGGTTCGTCATTGCGTCCACCTCGGAGGTGTACGGCGATCCGCTGGAGCACCCGCAGAAGGAGTCCTACTGGGGCAACGTCAATCCGGTCGGTCCGCGGGGCGTGTACGACGAAGCGAAACGGTTCGCCGAGGCGATGACGACGGCCTATCACCGCTATCACGGCCTGGATGCCAAGATCGTCCGGATCTTCAACACCTACGGGCCGCGCATGCGCGTCAATGACGGCCGCGCGGTGCCGACCTTCATCTCGCAGGCGCTGCGCAACGAGGACCTGACCATCTTCGGCGACGGCCGGCAGACCCGCAGCTTCTGCTACATCTCGGACCTGGTGGACGGCATCATCCGCCTGATGCAGTCCGATCTGAACGACCCGGTCAACATCGGCAATCCGCACGAGATGACGATCGAAGAGATCGGCCGCACGATCATCCGCATGACCGGCTCGACGAGCCGCATCGTCTATCGGTCGCTGCCCACCGATGACCCGAAGGTCCGCCAGCCCGACATCACCAGGGCCCGCACGCTGCTTGGCTGGGAACCGAAGGTCCCGCTCGAGCAGGGCCTCACCGAGACGATCGCGTACTTCAGGAAGAAGATGCAGGCCGAGGGCCTGTCGTAGGACTCCAGGCTCCGGGCGTCTAAGCCCTGAGCCTTCCCGGCCGGGAAGCGACCGCCGTCTGCGGCTGATTGATCGTGCGCGCGACGTGCACGATGTAGTGGATGCCGGAGACCAGGGTGATGGCGAGCGACAGGTACACGCAGACGGTCACGAGCCGCGAGGCGCGCTCCAGGAAGTTGAAGAACATCACGACGACGCACGTGATGATATAGATCGCGGTCGCGGCCTTGCCGTAGATCGACGGCCTGAACTGGCGCCGCCCGACGGCCACCGTGACGATGGCCACGGTCAGCACGATGACCACGTCGCGGCTGATGACGAGGATCGTGAGCCACAGCGGGATCCGGTTGGCCAACCCGATGCCGGGAATCGTGAGGACGATGAAGGTCGTCACGAGCAGCAGCTTGTCGGCCATCGGGTCCAGGAAGGCGCCGAGGCTCGTCTGCTGCCCGCGGCGCGCGAACCAGCCGTCGAGACCGTCGGTCACTCCCGCCAGCGCGAAGATGCCAAGCGCCCACCCTTCGTGTTCGTAGACCAGCAGGATCACGAATGCCGGGATGAGCAGCATTCGAAGCAGCGTCAGCTGGTTTGCCGTCGTGAGCGTCTTCACCGTCGTTGCGCTCCGGAGCGTGGGGCGCTCGTCGGGCTCCGGCCCATGAGCGCGTCGACGCGATCGATGACCTGCAGCGCCTCGTTGCCCGTCACGAGCTGCGCCGGGCGGAACGTGCCGTCGTCGAACAGCGGCATCGCGCCCGCCGAGACGACCTGCGCCGCAGCAGGATACCCCAAATGGCTGGCCGGGACATCCGCAATGGCCGGGCCTGGCGCCCGCCGGGCAGGCGGCGGGCCGGCCGGACGCCAGCGCGCGGCCAGCCCGGGGTGCACCGCGGCGGCCAGGTTCAGCAGGCGGCTGATCGCCAGCGCCAGGTCGAGTCGCCGGACGGCATTGCGGGGCTGGAACGTGTGATTCGCATTGACGTCCAGGAGTCCCGCGCGGACGACGGCGAGAATCCACGACGCCGCCCAGTGCCCGCGCGTGTCGGTGATGAGGACGGTTTCGCGCGAGGCCTGCGCATCGAGGAGCGGGGCGAAGCGCACGGCGAGCAGCGCGGCGAGATCGCCGCGGGTCAGGCGGGGTGTGACCGGAATCTGCGCGTACTCAGCGGGCAACCGGGCCATGGACGCGCGCCCGCGCGCCCGCTCCAGCTGCGCGCTCACGGCGTCGCCCGGCTCGATCGCGGCCGCCTGCTGGTAGGCCTGGACGGCGCCGTCGAAATCATTCTGCGCCTCCAGCAGTTCGCCCACCTGCACGAGCGACCGCGCGTCGGCCGGATCCATCGCAACGGCCTTGCGAAACGCCTCGAGGGCCGCCCGCGCGTCGCCCTGCTTTCGTGCGACGGTGCCCAGGTCGCGGTACAGGAATGCGCTGTCGGGAGACGCGGCGATCGCGTGCCCGTAGGCCTGCCGCGCCTCGTCGTAGCGGCCGGCGTCGGCGGCGCGCCGCCCGTTGTCGATGTCGGCCTGCAGCGTCCGCAGCCGCAGCACCTGCACCTGCTGCGCGGCGATCGTCAGCGACGGATCGATTGACAGCGCGGCCTCGAACGCCTTCAGCGCGTCGAGCGGCTTCGCAAGCCCCAGCAACGCGTCCCCGCGGCCGACCAGCGCGGCCGGATACGTCGCCGACTGCCGGAGCGTGAGATCGAACCGGGCGAGCGCCGACTTGTAGTCCCCGTGCGCGAGGTCGACGTAGCCCAGGCCGGCGTCCGAGGGAAAGAAGTTCGCGTTCTTCTTCAGGGCGGCCGTGAATTCACGTTCGGCGTTCCGCAGATCGTCGGCCTGCAGGAAACGCCACGCGCGTGCGTGCCGCTCGGCCGCGGCGCCATCCTGCGCGAGCGGCGGCGGCACGGCGGGAAACACGAACTCCGGGTAATGGGGCGCGGCGGCGGCAGGCACCGGCGGCATCCTGCCCGCGCACGCCCCCGCGAGGACGAGCGCGAAGACGGCCGCGATAGACCGGACTCGCACCTGCCTCATCGTCGGTCCGACCTCTCCGGCGCGAGCCGATCGAGCAGCCGCCGCGGCACGTCGGCCTCGATCGTGACGCGGCCGTCGAGGGTCGTGTGGGTGCGCACGCGCGCATGCCGGTAGAGCAACGCGATGCGCTCGCGGTCGGCTTCGCGGGTGGCGGAAAAATGGAGCACCACGGGCCGCGTGTCGAGGGCCAGGCGCGAAGCGATGGTCTCGAGCAGTTCGTCGCGGCCGTCACCGAACAGCGCCGACAGGCACACCGCCGCCGGCCATTGCTGCTGCAGGCGTCGCTGCTCCGCCTCGTCAATCGTGTCGCACTTGTTGAACACGTCGACGACGGGGACCTCTCCGGCGTCCACCTCCTCGAGGACTTTGCGCACGGCCGCCATCTGCCGGTCGCGATCCGGTGCCCCGGCGTCGATGACATGCAGGAGCAGTTCGGCGGCGGCCACCTCCTCGAGCGTCGCCCGGAACGCGGCCACCAGCTGGTGCGGCAGGCGATCGATGAATCCCACGGTGTCCGACACGAGCAGCTCGCGGCGATCGGGCAGGCGCACGCGCCGCACCAGCGGATCGAGCGTCACGAACAGCGCGTTCGACGCCTGCGCCTGCTCCCCCGACAGCAGGTTGAACAGCGTCGTCTTGCCGGCGTTGGTGTAACCGACCAGCGCGATGGTGGGCACGGAGGCTTTGTGGCGGCGCTCGCGCAGCTGCGCGCGCCGCTGCCGGACGCCGTCGATGTCGCGCGAGATGGCCGCGATGCGTGCGCGGATACGCCGGCGATCCGTTTCCAGCTTGGTTTCGCCGGGGCCGCGTGTGCCGATGCCCCCGCCCAACCGCGAGAGCGCGGCGCCCGCGCCCACCAGCCGGGGCAGGACGTACTTGAGCTGCGCGAGCTCGACCTGCCACTTCCCTTCGCGCGTCCGCGCCCGCCGCGCGAAGATGTCCAGGATGAGTTGCGTCCGATCGACGATCTTGCGGTCCACCTTCGCTTCGATCTGACGCAACTGGGCGGGCGTGAGCTCGTTGTCGAAGACGACCACGGCGACCTTCGCCTCGTCGCACAAGCGGGCGAGCGCCGCCACCTTGCCGCTGCCCAGAAACGTGCTCGCGTCGGGCCGTTCCCGCTCCTGCAGCACGCGCGCGACCACCGTCGCGCCCGCAGCCTCGGCCAGCCCGGCCAGCTCGTCGAGCGACTGTTCGGCGTCCGCGCGGCGTCCCAGGCCCGTCACCAGGCCGACCAGCGCCGCGCGTTCAGTTGACTGGGGCGATCGTCGTGCGGGACCTGGCATGACTCACCCGCATTCTAGCACGCGGGCCCACGCCACCACGCCCTCGCGGACCAGCACGGGCTCCGGGCCGGTCGCGTCGACGATCGTCGACGGACGTCCGCCCGCGGTCGGCCCGCCGTCGAGCAGCGCCGCGAGGCAGTCGCGAAGCGGCGGCACGATCTCGTCGGCGCGTCCCGGCGCCGGCTGCCCTGCCAGGTTGGCGCTGGTCGACGTGATCGCGCAGCCGCATTCGGCCGCGAGCATCCGCGCGACGGCGTGATCGGGCACGCGAACCGCCACCCGTCCGCTGCCCCCGTGGACCGACGGCTGGATGGCCGGAGAAGCCGCGATGATGAGGGTGAGCGGGCCGGGCCAGAACTTCGACGCCAATCGGCGCGCCAGATCGGTCGGGCGGCCGACGTCGCGCTCGACCTGCCGCAGGTCGGTCGCAATGAGCGGAATGGCCTGATCGGCGGCCCGCGCCTTGACCGCGAACAACCGCGCGACCGCGTCCGCGTTGCGGGGATCGGCCGCGAGTCCATAGAGCGTGTCGGTCGGATACGCGACCACGCCACCGGCCCGAATCATGGCCGCTGCGCGACGCACCATCTCGATGTCAGGCGCGAGCGAATCGACGAGCAGATACTCCATCGGCAGAGTGTGCGATGTGCGAGGTGCAATGTGCGACGTGCGGTGCTGTGTGCAATACCATGTGCCGTGTGCTGCCTGCATCGGGCACCGCACCCCGCGCCGAGCACTGCACCCCGCACCGAGCACTGCACCCCGCACCGAGCACACAGCACTGCACTCCGCACCTCGCACGACGCACTTCGCACTTTACTCTTTTATCGTACATAATCCATCATCGATGTCTCACAGCCTGCAGTTACTCCTTCTTCTGGCCATCATCATTGCCGCCGCAAAGCTCGCGGGCGCGGCCGCGAACCGTGTCGGCCAGCCGGCCGTGTTCGGCGAGATCCTGGCCGGTCTGCTGCTCGGCCCGACGTTGCTGAACCTGCTGGGCTGGTCCATCTTTACCGCCGCCGTGCCGTCGTCCGGCGTTGCGCCGGCGGCGCCGCTCGGCGCGATCGTGTCCGATCTGGCCGAGGTCGGCGTCATTCTCCTCATGTTCATCGCGGGGATGGAGACCGACCTGGCCCAGATGCGCCGGGTCGGCAAGGTGGCGTTCTGGGCGGCCGCCGGCGGGGTCGTCCTGCCGCTCATCGCCGGCGCACTCACCGCCACCGCGTTCGGCCTGCCGCTCTTCTGGCAGGGGATCTTCATCGGGACGATTCTCACGGCGACCAGCGTCAGCATCTCCGCGCAGACGCTGATGGAGATTGGCGCCCTCCGGTCGAAGGAAGGCTCCGTCATTCTCGGGGCCGCCGTCATCGACGACGTCATGGGCATCGTTTTGCTGTCGGTAGTGGTCGCGTTTGCGCGGGGCAGCGGGCGGCCGGATGTGGCCGGGCTCGTCCTCATCGTCTTCCGCATCGCCGTTTTCTTTGCGGTTGCGGTCTTCTGCGGTCGATACCTGCCGGCGCTCGTCCGAGCGGCCGATCGCCTGGGCGTGAGCCAGGGACTGCTCGGCCTGGTCCTGGTCGTGACGTTTCTGTACGCGTGGGGTGCCGAGTACATCGGCGAGATGGCGGCCATCACCGGGTCCTACGTGGCAGGCGTCCTGTTTGCGCGGACCCCTCGCAAGGAGCGCATCGACCAGGGGATCCACCCGCTGACGTACTCGCTCTTCGTTCCCATCTTCTTCGTCAGCATCGGGCTCAGGGCGAACGCACGTGAACTCGGCGCGGACATCTGGTTCGCGCTCGCCCTGGTCAGCGTGGCCATCGTGACGAAGGCGGTTGGCTGCGCGGCGCTGGCGGCCGTCGGGGGGTTCACGAGGCGGGAGGCGGTGCGCGTGGGCGTCGGGATGATCTCGCGCGGCGAGGTCGGCCTGATCGTGGCCAGCTATGGCCTCGCGCACGGGGTCATCGGCGGGAACGTGTTCTCGGCGTCGGTCGTCATGGTGCTCGTCACCACGATGATCACGCCCCCGCTGCTGCGGCTCGTGTTCCCGCCCCGGCACGCGCGCCACGCGCCGATCGTGGAAGAGACGGTTGGCGGGCCGCCGGAAGAAGAGCACGGACGGCGGCGGTAGGCCCTCGGCGCCGCGCTACGGGTGCGCCCGCGACGTCATCCACCGGCGGACCACCGCGGCGACCACGCCGAGCGCGACGACGTTGAGCACGAACACGGCGCGGATGCTCGCGACGGCGAGGAACCCGGTGAAGATGGGCGTAACCGCCATGGCCGTGAGCGAGGCCCCCGTCAACAGCCCGAACGCCGTGCCGTGCGACCCCTCGGGCACGACCAGGCCAGCCG
This sequence comes from Acidobacteriota bacterium, assembly GCA_003170135.1. Taxonomy (GTDB): domain Bacteria; phylum Acidobacteriota; class Vicinamibacteria; order Vicinamibacterales; family Fen-181; genus Fen-181. The sequence goes on along the minus strand of PMZR01000139.1, from coordinate 15,461 downwards.
CCGTGTAGGCCGCCGTCATGGCGGCCCCGATGCCGACGCCGAACACCGCCAGCGAGCACGCCAGCCATACCAACTCGGGAAAGGCCGCGAACCCGGCCGACCCGGCCGCGGCAAGCACCGTGCCTGCCACCACGAGACGTCGCGCGCCGATCCGCTTGATGAAGCGGCCGCACAAGTGATGGCCGAGCGCGCCCGTGGCCGCCACCAGCGAGAAGAGCACCCCCGAGATGAGCGCGACACGCGGCGCGGAAACGCCGAGCGCCGCCACATGAAGCGGCAGCACGGGACCGAGGCTGCGATCGGCCCATTGCAGGCCGAACAAGGCGGCCATCAGCAGGCAGAAATTCTCGAGCCGCAGGACGCCGCAAAACGTCGGCGCCCCGGCGGCAGGCAGTCGCCCGCCCGGCCGACGGGCCTCCTCGTGATAGAAGAACAGCACCACCAGGAACGCCACGCCATAGAAGCCCGCCGTCACGAAGAAGGCGCGGCGCAGTCCGACGATGCCGGCCATCACGCCGCCGATGACCGGCCCAAGCGCCGGACCAAGGCGCTGCGCGGTCTGCACCATGCCGATCGCGGAGGCCATGCGCTCGCGCGGCGCCGATTCGGCGGCCATGGCCAGCGTCAACCCGCCGTACCCGGCGAAGACTCCCTGCAACGTGCGCAGCGCGAACACGTGCCAGGGCCGCGTGGCGTACGCGGTCGCCGCCATGATCACGACAAAGCTGATGAGCGACCGCTCGACGAGCAGCTTGCGGCCGAACCGATCGGCGACGCGGCCCCAGAGCGGCGACAGCAGCGCCGTCACGGCCGGGCTGATGCCGAGGCACAGCCCCGTCCACACGGCGACCTCGCCGACGTCGGTGACGCCGAGTTGCCCGATGTAGAGCGGCAGGAACGGCATCACGAGCGTGAAGCCCGTGAAACCGACGAAACTGGCGACGGTGACGGCAAACTGGTTGCGACGCCACGACGCGGCCGCGTTCGCGGCGCCGGGTTCGAGGGTGGCGGTCGAGGTCACGGGCCCGAAGCCTCGGGTCGGGAGTCAGGAGTCAGCGTGGTCCCCGTTCAGAACCGGATCTTCACGTTCTCGTCGTTGGTGACGTAGATGCTGTCGACGAAGCGGATGCGATGGGGCTCGGTCTGCATGATGAGCGACGCGGTCCGCGTGCCGTCGCCGAAGAACCGCACGCCCTTCAGCAGCGTGCCGTCGGTCACGCCGGTCGCGGCAAAGATGATCGCGCGTCCCGAGGCGAGATCCGCCGACGTGTAGACGCGCTTCGTGTCCTTGATGCCCATCGCGCGACACCGCGCCTCGTCCTGCGCGTTGCGCACCACGAGCCGGCCGAAGATCTCACCGTTCAGACAGCGCATCGCTGCAGCCGTCAGCACACCCTCGGGCGCGCCGCCCGTGCCCATCACGGCATGCACACCGCTTCCGGCAACCGCGGCCGCGATGCCCGCGGACAGATCCCCGTCGGCAATCAGCCGGATCCGCGCGCCGGCCGAGCGGATCTCCTCGATCAGCCATTCGTGCCGGTCGCGCTCCAGCACGACAACGACCAGGTCCTTCACGTCACGGTCCAGGCACACGGCCATCGCCTTCAGATTCTCGGCGACGGACGCATCGAGGTGCACCGCGTGCTTCGACGACGGCCCCACGACCAGCTTCTCCATGTACAGGTCGGGCGCGTGCAGGAGGCCGCCGCGTTCCGACGCCGCGAGGACCGTGATCGCGTTGCCCGCGCCTGTCGTGCACAGGTTGGTGCCTTCGAGCGGATCGACCGCGATATCGACCGAGACTACGCGCCGCGCCCGCTGCTCCCCGGGGGACAGGTTGACGATGCCGACCTTCTCCCCGATGAAGAGCATCGGCGCCTTGTCCCGTTCGCCCTCGCCGATGACGATCGTGCCGTCGATGGGCACCGAGTCGAGCTCCTGCCGCATCGCCTCGACCGCCGCCCGGTCGGACTTCATCCCGTCGCCCTGGCCCATCGTCTCGGCGGAGGCGATCGCAGCACGCTCGACGACGCGGAGGAATTCCAGGGACAGATCGGAATCGAGCATGAAGGCGCTCCAGGGGGGCGACGCTGACGCTCGGGCCTACTTCGCGGGATACGGGGGCAGCTGACAGCGGGTGGCCCGATCGACGCGGTACCCGAGCACGTAGTCAGCCTGCATCACCTTGTGGATCTCGCGGGTCCCCTCGTAGATGACCGCGCCCTTCGAGTTGCGATAGAAGCGGCCGACGGGGTACTCGTCGGAGTACCCGTTGGCGCCGTGCACCTGCACGGCGTCGCCCGCGGCCCGCTCGGACGCCACGGTCGCGAACCACTTGGCCAGGCCCGTCTCACGTGTGCATCGCTCGCCGCGGTTCTTGAGCCAGCCGGCCCGCAGGTACAACAAGCGGGCCGCCTGGTAGTCCGACTCCATCTGCGCGATCATCTCTTTCACGAGCTGGTGCTGCCCGATCTCGACGCCGAAGGTCCGCCGCTCCTTCGCGTACTTGGTGCTCGCGTCGCGGCACGCCCGGATGAGCCCGGTGGCGCCCGCCGCGACCGTGTACCGGCCCTGGTCGAGCGCGAACATCGCGATCTTGAAGCCTTCGCCAGGCCGCCCGACCAGGTTCTCCTCGGGCACTTCCACCTCGTCCAGCTTGAAGAAGCCCGTGTTCCCCGCCAGGATTCCCCATTTCTCCTTCATCGTCCCGCTCGAAAAACCGGGGAAGCGGCGTTCGACGATGAAGGCACTGAGCCCGGAGGGATCGCGCTGGCGCTTCTTGTCGAGATCGCTCCACGCGAAGACGAGGAAGTTGTCGGCGACATCCGCCAGCGAGATCCACATCTTCTCGCCGGTGAGCCGGTAGCGGGCGCCGTCCTTCACCGCCACCGTCTGGATGCCGCGCACGTCGCTCCCCGCTGCCGGCTCCGTCAGCCCGTAGGTTGCCACCTGCTGCCCCTGCGCCTGCGGCACCAGGTAGCGCCGCTTCTGGTCCTCGGTGCCCCACGCGAGGAGCGTCAGGCAATTGAGGCCGGCGTGCACCGACATGATCACGCGCAGCGAGGTGTCCACGTACTCCAGTTCCTCGCAGGCAATGCCGAGGCTGATGTAGTCCATCCCCGCGCCGCCGTACTGCGCGGGAACCGAGATGCCGAGCAGTCCGAGCGCGGCCATCTGCGGCAGAATCGCCGGATCGAACTGGTGAGCGCGATCCAGATCATGGATGCGCGGGGCAACCTCTCGGGCGCCCCACTCGCGCACCGATTGCTCCACGAGCCGTTGTTCGTCGGAGAGTTCGAAGTCCATAAAGAGAAAGCAGGGACGAGGGTTCGGGATCAGGGAGCAGGCAGCCGCCTGCCAACTCCCGACTGCCAACTGCAAACTGCCAACGCGATTGACAGTACCACAAGCCCAACCGAGCGACAATCACGCGCGCGGCTCGTCCAGCGCCGCGCACGCCGCCCGATCGGCGGCGACGACGATACGCGCACCGCGCGCGAGACCGAGCAGTTTCGCGGCGCTGTCACCGTTGGCCGCAATCTCGACGTACCCGCCACTGCCGACGAGCGCGCACACGGCACGACGCGGGATGGCGGCGTAAGTCTTTACGACCCCTGTGACATCGTGCCCGCCAGCGTGGACGATGGGCGGCCCGTCGCGCGACACCGCGTCGAGCAGGCGGCGCGGGATGTTCGAGATCAGGTTGCCGAACCGATCGACCTTCAGGATCTCGCCGGCGACGGCGCGGTCGCCGACGCTCGGTTGTGGAACGTCCAGGCGCGCACACGCGGCGAGCGGGGGCCCGAGAGCCCGGATGTCCGTGCCCCGCGCCAGCCATGCGGCCGCGGGCGCAAACCGGTCGCGCCCCTCGAACGTAGAACTGATGGTGGGACGCGCGTAGGCGGGGTTGGTCAACTCGACAAGGAGTGGCGTCGCCTGCTGCTCGAGCACGGGAGCCAGAATGCCATTGTCAGGCGCGACGAAGAACCGACCGCCCGCGCTCGCGGCGATCGGCCGGCGCGCGGTGCCGACGCCCGGATCGACGACGGCGAGGAAGATCGCGCCGGGCGGAAAGTCGCCGTAACAGGCCGCCAGTTCGAGGGCGGCCGACAGGACGTCCTGCGGCGCGATGTCGTGCGTGATGTCGACGAAGGTGACCTCGGGCGCGATGCCGAGCACGATGGCCTTCATCGACGCGACGTAGTGATCGCGCAGGCCGAAGTCGGTCAGCAGGGCGATGATCGGTCGAGGCATGCCCGATTCTAACCGCAGAGGGCGCCGGGGGGGAGTAGCTGCGGAGTGCGGGGTGCGAAGTGCGGGGTGCTGGTGCTTGGTGCTTGGTGCGACGTGCGACGTGAATCGGCGGCTTAGATTACCGGCCGGCCGCCGCCGCCCTTGCGGAAGAGGATCTCGCGCAGGTTGTTCTGCAGCAGGAAGGAATCCGACACGCGCAGCCCCTCGAACATCTTGATGATGTCGCGGTTCTGCGGCGAACGCTGGCGGACCGCCGCCGACGGATAGGGACGATGCCGGACATGCCCCTCGTCCACGACCACGAATTTCGTGAAGCCCTTCGCGCCCTGGGTGACGCTGCCGAAGAACCCGAGCAGCGCGCCATCGGTGCGCAACATCCGCACGAGCGCGGCCGAGAGCGCCTGCGCCGCCGGGCGATCCAGATAGTCGTACAGGTCCCACAACAGCACGCCGTCCACCGCGCCCTCGGCGAGCGTGAACCGCCGCGACAGGAACGCCGGGAACTCATCCAGCTTCTCGCCGCGCAGGTGCCGGTCGAGGTCGGCGAAGATGTCCTCGATGTAGACCTTGCAGTTCAGCTGTTCGCCGAAGAACGTGACGTTCGATCCGACCACCGGCCCGAGATCCAGCAGGACGGGCGCGGGGCGGGTGCCGAGGTAGGTGAGGAACTTGCGCAGCGCCTTGGTCGCGACGAGCGCCCCCTCGTCGGCGTCGCCGGCAGACGGCGCGGCCGGCCGCTCCCCGTCGGCCTGCCGATGCGTCCCGAGGCGTGAAAGGAAGCCGCCGAGATTCCGAACCTTGTCGCCGCCCGACAAAGACGCTCCTCACGGGAAGGACACGCGTGCCGCGTCCCGCACAACGCAGGCGCGACACGCATGTTGATCTGCTAGACGCCGAGACGCTGCCCGCCGGGTGCCGGGTTGGCGGCCGGAGACGGCGCCGCGGCCTTGACCTCGGGCTTCGATGGCGGGACGGGCGCGCCGGGGGTGGCCGCCTTCCGCTGCATATCCACGCTGCCGCGGAAGTGCGCGCCCTCGGCAATCGCCACGCGCGGCGACACGATGTCGCCGTCAACCGAGCCATTGTCGCGGATGTCCACCTTCTCGCTCGCGGTGATATTGCCGACGACTTCGCCGAGGACGATGACGGCCTTCGCGAACACTTCCGCCTTGATCTTGCCGTGCGGCCCGATCGTCAGCACGTGCTCGCGCAGTTCGATTTTGCCCTCGACGTTGCCTTCGACCGTGAGATCTTCACTGCCGTTGAGCTCGCCCTTGATGAAGACCGACTTGCCGATGTTGACCACGTCTTTGTCCATGTGCCGCTTCGCCTCAATCTCCGGTGCATGAGCTGCATGGGCACCCGGTACCGTCGGCGGTCCGGGGGACGCCGGTGCACCCGTTGCTTCGCGACCACTGGCCGGCGGCCGCACGACTTCGTCCCGTTTCCACATCGTGAACCTCTGCGTCTCCCCGACGGATTCGACCCAACCGCCGGGACGCCGACGCGACGTGACTAGTCTAAAGGCCCGGCCAGTATACGGAACGCGGTCGAGCGTTGTCTAGTCCTTTTATTGCCGGGGGTTAGAGGCAATGCTATGATCGATTGCCGTCCCGATGCAAGTCTTTCGCGCCACCCCCGGCGGCCGCCCGCCGGCAGGTGTGGGGAGGCCCTGTCGCCGTGAGACTCTACTTCGACTACAACGCGACGACGCCGCCCGCCCCCGAGGTGGTCGACGCGATGGTCGCCGCCAGCCGCGACGCATTCGGAAATCCGTCGAGCGTGCACCATGACGGCCAGCGTGCCAAGGCGTCGCTCGACGCGGCGCGATCGGCGGTCGCCGGCCTCATCGGCGCCGAATCGTCGGAAGTCGTCTTCACGAGCGGCGGCACCGAGGCGGACAACCTCGCGCTGCGTGGCGCGGCCGCCGTTGCGGCCGAAGCGGACCGCCGCCACGTCATCGCGGCGGCATTCGAACATGAAGCGGTCCTGAATACGGTCAAGGCGCTGGCGCGCGCGGGATTCGCCACGACCGTGTTGCCGCTGGACGCGACCGGCATCCTGTCGCCCGATTGCCTTCGCGATGCCTTGACGGCTGAGACAGCCGTCGTGTCGGTGATGCACGCAAACAACGAGGTGGGAACGATCCAGCCGATCGCCGAGTTGTGCGCGATCGCGCACGAGCGCGGCGCGGTCTTCCACACCGACGCCGTGCAGTCTGCCGGCAAGATCCCGGTGGACGTGCGTGCGCTCGGCGTCGATCTGGCCTCGTTCTCGGCGCACAAACTGTACGGCCCGAAGGGCGTCGGCGCGCTCTGGATCCGCCGCGGCGTACGCCTGGCGCCTGTCCTCACGGGCGGCCGGCAGGAACGCAACCGACGCCCCGGCACCGAGAACGTGCCGGGGATCGTCGGGTTCGGCGTGGCCGCCGATCTTGCAGCGGCACGCCTGGAGCACGAGGGCGCGCGCGTCGCCGCGTTGCGCAACCGGCTGGAAGAGGGCGTGCTCGCCCGGGTACCGGGCACCGACGTGAACGGCGCGCGCGGTCGGCGCGTCCCGAACACGACCAACATCAGTTTCGCGGGGGTCGAAGCCGAATCGCTGCTCATCGCGCTCGACCTCGAGGGCATCGCGGTCTCCACGGGCTCGGCCTGCTCGTCGGGCACGCTCGAACCGTCGCACGTCCTCAAGGCGATGGGCCTGTCCAGTCACCGCGCGCAGAGTTCCATCCGCTTCAGCCTCGGCGTGTCGAATACGGAACGCGATGTCGATCGCCTGCTCGACGTGCTGCCTGCCGTGGTCGAGCGGCTTCGAAGTCTCGCGCCGGCGTTGCCATAGGATCCTCGACTCACCATGCGCATCGTAGCAGCCATGTCCGGCGGCGTGGATTCCTCGGTGGCCGCGGCGCTGCTCGCCGAGGCGGGACACGAAGTGATCGGCCTCTCCATGCAGCTCTACGATCAGCGGGAAGGCCGCGTCTCCTTCGGCAGCTGCTGCACGCTCGACGATTTGCACGACGCGCGCCGCGTGGCCGCCGCGATCGGCATCCCGCATTACATCCTGAACCTCGAACGCCAGTTCGAGGCGCACGTGGTCGACAACTTCGTCAGCGAGTACCGGCAGGGCCGGACGCCCCTGCCGTGCGCGCGCTGCAACAGCGAGTTGAAGTTCGACGCGCTGATGGAGCGCGCGCGCGGGCTCGGCGCGGATGCCGTGGCCACCGGGCACTACGCGCGCGTCGAGCGCCCAACGGACGGTCCGCGCTACCTGCTCAGGCGCGGCCTGGACGCGGCGAAAGACCAGAGCTACTTCCTCTTCTCGCTGACGCAGGCGCAGCTCGCCCGCGCGCTCTTCCCGCTCGGCTCCCTCACCAAGCCGGAGGTACGCGCGCTCGCCCGCGAACGGCACCTGCTTGTCGCGGACAAGCGCGACAGCCACGAGATCTGCTTCGTGGCGAACAACGACTACGCCGGCTTCATCGAGCGCCGGGCGCCCGAGAGTCGCCGCGCGGGCCTCGTCGTCGATACGGGGGGACACGTCGTCGGGCGGCACGAGGGTGTGCATCGTTTCACGATCGGCCAGCGCAAGGGCCTGCACGTGTCCGGGCGGGAGGCCGACAGCGGCCGTGCCACCGGAACGCCGGTGCACGCGCCGCTGTACGTGACTGCGATCAGCGCCGCCGACAACACGGTCGTCGTCGGTTCTCGCGATGCGCTGGCGCGCGGCACGCTCGCCGTGTCCGAGGTGAATTGGATCGCTGGGCACGCACCGTCGTCGCCGCTTCGCACGACGGTGCAAATCCGATCCCGTCACGCGGCGGCGCCGGCCACGCTTCACCCGACCGGAGCGGTCCGGGCGACCGTCGAGTTCGATGAACCGCAGAGCGCGATCACGCCGGGACAGGCCGCCGTCTTCTACGTCGAGGATGAAGTGATCGGGGGCGGCTGGATCGACTGAAGGGTCACTCCCCCACTGAAGCTTCCAGGTGCTCGGGCAGACCGTCGAGGAAGTGTTCGGCGTCGAGCGCGGCCATGCACCCTGAGCCGGCCGCGGTGACCGCCTGGCGGTACACGCGATCCTGCACGTCGCCGCAGGCGAACACGCCGGGAATGTTCGTGTGCATCCCGTCGCGCGTGATGAGGTAGCCTGCCGCGTCCATCTCGAGCTGACCGGCGAACAATGACGTATTCGGCGTGTGCCCGATCGCGACAAAGACGCCGTCGAGCGGCAGATCGCTCCGCTCGCCGGTCACCATGTCACGCAGCACCATCCCGGTCACCGTGCCCTTGTCGGGGTCGCGGATCTCCTCGACCACGCTGTTCCACTTGAACGCGATCTTCGGGTTGGCGAAGGCCTTGTCCTGCATGATCTTCGATCCGCGCAGGACGTTGCGGCGGTGGATGAGCGTCACCTTCGACGCGAAGCGCGTCAGGTAGATCGCCTCTTCGAGCGCCGAATCGCCCCCTCCGACGACCGCGATCTCGCGCTCGCGGAAGAAGAAGCCGTCGCAGGTCGCGCACGTCGACACGCCGTGGCCCATCAGCCTGCGTTCAGATTCAAGACCAAGCAACTGCGCCGACGCCCCGGTCGCGACGATAGCCGCGCGTGCGCGATAGTCGGCCTCGCTCGTCCGCACGAGAAACGGGTGGTGTCGGAAATCGACGGCCGTCACCTCGGCCTGGACGATGTCCGCGCCGAACCGCTCGGCCTGCGCGCGCATCTCGCCCATGAGATCGGGACCCATGATCCCGTCGCGGAACCCCGGGAAGTTCTCGACGAGCGTCGTCAGCATGAGCTGCCCGCCCGCCTCCAGGCCCTCGATGAGCAATGGCTTCAGGTTCGCGCGCGCGGCATAGACCGCTGCCGTAAGGCCCGCAGGACCGGAACCGATGACAACGACGTTGTTGAGCATGGGCAACTGGTGACTCGACGAGGAACGACAGCCCGCGTCAGACGGTGTGGCGCTGGATGAGCTTCTTCAAGTCGTCCTTGCCCACCAGCCCGACGACCGATTCGACAACCTGTCCTTGCTTGAAGAGCAGCAACGTCGGGATGCCCCGGATGCTGAACTTGCCGGGAATGACCGGGTTTTCGTCCACGTTCATCTTTCCGATGGTGAGTTTCCCGCTGAACTCGGTGGCGAGCGCCTCGACTGTCGGCGTGAGCCGCCGGCACGGACCGCACCACTCCGCCCAGAAATCGACCAGGACCGGCTGGACCGATTTGGTCACGAGTGATTCGAAGTTGGAATCGGTAATCGTGTGAATGTCTGCGGATGCCATGGATGTCGTTCGCCTCCACGAGATGAGGTCGGCCGGGACCACCGAAGCGGCGCCAGCGCGCTCGATGACGCGACGCTTCAGCAAGGATTCAGATAATCAGGTGGTGGTTTCACGCGCGCGCTGCCCTGGCTCCGACCGCCGCGCGCACGACCCCTCGTCGATACACTTTGACATATTTTCGGGCCGACGCGTCCCACGAATGGTCCAGCCGCATCCCGGCTCGTTGGATCGCCTGCCAGCGAACCGGATCCTGGTAGACCTGCAACGCGCAGCCTAGCGCCCGGAGAAGCGCCGGCCCGGTGCAGGCTTTGAACTTGAACCCGGTGCCCGCGCCCGAGCGCGGCCGATAGTTCTCGACCGTATCGTCGAGACCGCCGGTTGCGCGCACGACCGGCACCGTGCCGTAACGCAGGCTGTACATCTGGTTGAGACCGCACGGCTCGAAGCGCGACGGCATCAGGAAGATGTCGGCTCCCGCTTCAATGAGATGAGCGAGCGGCTCATCGAAACCGATGCGAGCGCCTACCTGCTCCGGATGGCTCCGGGCCGCGGCGGCCCACTCCTGTTCGTAGTTGGGATCGCCGTTGCCGAGCAGGACGTAGCCGGCGTGCTGCTGCAGCAGGTCGGGCAACACGCTCGAGAGCAGGTCGAATCCCTTCTGGTCAACGAGCCTCGAGACGAGCCCCACCAGCGGCCGTTTCATCCCTGCCTGATCGGTCGCCATGCCGAACGACTGCAGCACCTGCTTCTTCGCCAGGCGCTTGCCCGCCAGCTTGTTCGGCCCGAACGGCGCGGGAAGCGCCGCGTCGCTCATCGGGTTCCACTCGTCCACGTCGATCCCGTTGAGGATCCCGACCAGGTCCGCGGATCGCCGCCGCACGATGCCGTCGAATCCGAACCCGTACTCGTGGGTCTGGATCTCTTTGGCGTAGCCCGGGCTGACCGTCGTCAGGACGGTGCTGAAGTTGACACCGGCTTTGAGGAAACTGATCTTTCCCCAGAACTCCAGCGCGTCCACGCTGAACAGGTCCCACGCCAGATCCAGCGTCGGCAGCACGTCGGCCGGAAACAGGCCCTGATACGCCAGGTTGTGAATGGTCAGGACCGTCGGCACGCCGCCGAGCACCGGGTGCTGCGCGAACTGCTTCTTCAGGTAGACAGGCGCAAGCCCCGCCTGCCAGTCGTGTGCGTGCACGACATCCACGCGCTCGAACATCCGTCCAGCGAATTCGAGCGACGCCTTCGCGAGAAACGCGAACCGGAACGCGTTGTCCGGGTAGTCCTCGTTGCCGATCCCGTAGAGGCCCTCCCGATCGTAGAGGGCCGGGCAGTCGACCAGCACCGCGCCGACCCCGTCGGCCACCGGATGGCGATCGAATCGCGCGGCGAGCGTGCGGCCGCTGAGCGATACGGCGAACTCGGCAACCGGCTCTCCGGCGGGCGCGCCCCGGTAGCGCGGCACGAACACCGTCACCTGGTGGCCGAGCCTGCCCAGGGCGCGCGGCAGGCCGGCCAGCACATCGGCGAGGCCGCCGGTCTTGGCAAACGGCGCGGCCTCGGAGGCGATCATCACAATCGAAAGTGGACGGTCAGTCATACGACTACGGAACGTGCATCGCATCAACGGTCTGACCGCGCGAACCGGGCGCAGACACCGGCGACGGCGATCTTAGCGCAAAACCGGGCGGCCGGTTCGTCGATCGCGGTCGGCGTTGCGGCTTCGTCGAGGGGGGGCGCCCCCGGGCGCATCTACTGAAGAGACGCAGGGATGGGGTACAATCCCGCGGTGCCGATCGAGCGACCGACTCAGCGCCCCGGCCGGGGCGAATCGCGTGAAATCGCGGAACTGAAACGCCTCCGCGAGGACCATCCCGAGATCGCCAGCGCCATCGACCTGCAGATTGCGCTCATCGATCTGCAGCGCCGCGTGCAGGCGCGTGTGCCGATGCCGTGGGTTGAAGCCGATCCGGAATGGCTCAAGCGGCAGCACGCGCTCGGGCGTCCGCTGCTGGGCTTCAAGGACATCCCGCTCGACTGGACCGACCTGCGGCTGATGTTCCGTCAGACCGCCGACATCCTCCGGCGCTTCGATACGATCGCCGACCCCGACTACGCGGCAATCCAGGTCATCTCGCGAAGCGGCAACGCGCTCGAACCGCTCGTCATCAAGTGGTACGAGAGCGCCGCCTGTCGCGGAACCACCGATGCCGCCAGCCAGCACGAGGAAGCGGCGGCCGTGCCCGGCCCTTCCGCATCGGACGCGGTGCCGCCGGTCGATCCAGACACGCTCGAGCAGTTGCTACTGCTGTCGATGAAACCATTCCTCGAACGGTGCGCGGAAGTCGTTCAGCAGCGGACCGACTTCTCGACCTGGACGCAGGCCTATTGCCCGCTCTGCGGCGGCGAACCCGAGTTCTCGGTCATCACGCCCGCCGCCGAACGCCTGCTCATCTGTTCGCGTTGCGCCGGCCGCTGGCGCTTCCATCCGCTGGCCTGCCCGTTCTGCGGCAACACGGATCGGACGCAGATCACGTCCTTCGCGAGCCGCGACGGCCGTTACCGCATCTACGCGTGCAACGTGTGCATGCGGTACCTGAAGGCGTACGACGGCCGCAGTGCGACGCGTCCCCTGATGATGGCGGTGGATACCGTGGCAACGCTTCCGCTCGATGCCGCGGCGATGCAGCGGGGCTATCGGGGATGAGTGGCAGACCAGTGGACAGTAGACAGTAGGGATCAGGAAGAGACGGTCGACAGTAGACAGACCAAGCGCGGGCGCTTGCTGTCTACTGCCTGGTGTCTACTGGGGAGTTTTCTTGCCCAGAATCAGCTCGGCCTTCGAGGACAGCCACTGGAACAGGTTGCGCGTTTCCATGAAGCGGCCGGCATTCGACCGGGCGCCCAGCACGACGACGGCAACCCCCTGATTGGCCTCGGGCAGATGCAGCAGCGTGGCCAGACAGTAGCCGGACTTCGTGATGAAGCCCGTCTTGCCCGCCAGGACGTCGATGTCCCCCTTGCGGACGATCTGGTTCGTGCTGTGAATCGCGATGACCCGACGGTTCGTCTGGATCGTGTATTCCGGCAGGCGCATGACCGATGCGATCCGCTCGTCGCTCGAGGCGTAGGAGATCAGCCGGGCCATGTCGTAGGCCGACGACACGTTGTTCGCATCGAGGCCGGACGGATCCGCGTAGCTCGTATTCGTCAGGCCCAGTTCCCCCGCCTTCTCGTTCATGCGGGCCACGAACCCGCCCGACCCCCACGGCGAGACGCGCGCCAGCACACGCGCGGCGGCGTTGTCGGACGCAATCAGCAGCAGGTGCAGCAGATCGCCGACCGTCACGACGTCATTGGCCCGCAGGTGCGTCGTCGACGCGTTCCGGACCTCGTTGCGGTCCACCGTGACCCGCGTGCTCATGTCGGGATCCGACTCGACGAACACCGTCGCGGTCATCACCTTCGTGATGCTCGCAATCGACCGCTTGTCCTGCGAGTTCGACTCCCAGAGCACCTGGTTCGTCTCCGGGTTGTAGATGATGGCCGCCGCCGCATGCAGGTCCGGGACGACGTCGCCGTTCGAGTCGGTCTTGAACCGCGGAATCGGCGTGTCGTGGAACAACCGGGCGGCACGGGCGCGCGCCAGCTTGGCACGGCGAGCGCGCGACACCTTCGCCGAGTAGTGTGGTGCCGGTTTCTTGACGGCAGTGCGAACGACTTTAGGCCGGGCAGTCTGCCGGGTAGCAGCCTCTGCCGACGGCATGGCCGGAGCCAGGACCCCCAGGAGCGCCAGGGCGAATACAACACGAACGACGAAAATTCGGTGCGTCTTCACTTTGGTGTGGAGTGTATCCTTGGGGGACACAAATATGTCATCGGCATAATAGCAGATAATCTGTAGTGCGCAAGCGATTTCAACCGCATCTCACGGACTTGTCTGGACTTGCCACCAGGTCGACCATCATCTGCGCCGCTTAGTGCCGAGGTGAGAGCTACCAAAACACGTGCCATGGTCCAGTTCTGATACCTAACTCCTCTGCCCCTGCCCTGCGGGGCCACCCACGCGAGTGAGGCGATATGGACGACCTCGGACAACACGAGTACGCGGCCCTGCGGGCGACGATCCGCGAGCGCGGAACAGTGCGCGCGATTACATTTTTCGTCACCGTGCTCGCCTGGGCGATGATCGACCTTGGTTTCCTCGCCTCCAGACCACACCACGTGATCGGCGCGCTGCTGTCGCTGATGGTGTTGGCCGCGGGCTTCGAGACGATCTTTCAGTTGCACCTGGGAGTCGAGCGCGTCGGGCGGTACCTGCAGGCGGCCTATGAGGAGCGACGCGAGGCGGCACTCGGGGAGCCGGGTGCCCAGGCCGCGGCGGTCCGGCCCGCATGGGAGACGACCGCGATGGCCTACGGCAAGGCGTACCCGGCGGCGGGAAGCGATCCGCTGTTCACGACGATGTTCCTGCTGGCGACCCTCGTCAACCTGTTGCCGGTCCTGCACGTGTGGCGGATGCCGGGCGTCCTGGTCACCCTCCTGCTGGCGCACCTTCTTTTCGTCGGCCGGATCCGGCTCGCCAGGAAGCGGGCGGGCCGGCAACGAGGCGAAGATCTTGCGCGGTTCCGCGAATTGCTGTCACCGCCTGGCCCGCGCTGATCACTCGGCGCGCTCGGGCCAGTCGGCCGCGGCGCTCGCGTGGATCGCGGCCTGCTCCAGTGCCGCGCGCACGGTGCGTTCGCTTTCGCGCAACTGATCCTCTTCTTCAGCTTCGACCCGCTCCCACGTTTCGGCTCGCTCCTCGAGGCCCTCGAGCATCTGATCCAGGCGGGCCGCGTCGAATCCCACCATCACTTCGCCGTAGGCGACCACCGTCGGAACGGTCGGAGAACCGGCGAACCGAAGCAGCAGGACGAGCGCCTCACGGTCCGCCGACACATCCAGAACCCGGACCTTCACCTGCTTCTGCGCGAGCAACGTCTCGACGTCGCGGCAGGCAACACACGTGGGCGTGGAGAACAGGATGACCTCGGCATGTCCCACGACGACCCTCCTGAGGTTGGTGCGTCTCGGCCCGCCTGGCGCAATCACGCGCCGGGCCTGGTGACCAGCGCGACGGCGAGCAGGAGCGCGCGCTCGGTCCCACGCCACGAATCGGTCGGATCGAAGGACTCGCCAAGCGAGTGCGCCCCGCTTCCGAGGCCGCCGCCGCCGATCGTGATCGCGGGAATGCCGAGGCTCATCGGGTAATTCGCGTCGGTCGAACCGGCGCCCAAATCGATCGCGGCCCCGATGCTCTTCGTCACGTCAATCGCGGTCCGGACGATCAGCGAATCCTCCGGCGTACGGCCGGCCGGACGATCCCCGACCAGGTCCCTGACGACGCTCAACTGCCCGCGCCCGCCCCACCGCGCGTTCTCCTCGGCAAGCGCGCGGTCCACGGCCTTCCGGAAGCTGGCATCCAGCGACTCGAGCGCCGCCGTACCGGCCGACCGCATGTCCACCTCCATCCAGGCCTCATAGGGAATCGAGTTCACGGACGTGCCTCCGCCCACCCGGCCGACATTGAACGTCGTCCTCGGATCGGCGGGCACCTGGAAATCAGCGACGAGCGCGATGGCGCGACCCAGCGCGTGCACCGGGTTCGCCAGGCCGAAGTCCCCGAAACTGTGGCCGCCCGGGCCCTTGAACGTCACACGGTAGCGATGGCTGCCGACGCCCGCGTTGGTGAGGTCGAGGCCGCTGCCGTCGATTGAGATGAAGTCGTCGACCGTGCCCTTGAGTGTCTGGTTGAAGAGGCCCTTCATGCCTCGCAGGTCGCCGAGTCCTTCTTCGCCGACATCGGCCACGAACGTGATGGTGCCGTCGCTCTCCACCTTGCCGGCCTCGAGCGCCCGCGCAACCCCCAGCAGCACCGCGAGACCC
>PMZR01000077.1 GCA_003170135.1 Acidobacteriota bacterium | reverse complement strand
GGCGACGACAGTTTCCGCGACGGTTTTGCGCCGTTTCTGCCGGACTGCCGCGCCATTCCGTTCAATGATTTGGATGCGTTGGAAAAGGAATTGAAGAAGGGCGACGTCGCCGCGTTCATCGTGGAACCCATCCAGGGCAAGGGCGTGAACCTGCCGCTGCCCGGCTATCTGCTCGCCGCGCAACAGCTCTGCCGCAAGCACGGCGCGCTGTTTGTCTGCGACGAAGTGCAGACCGGCTTCGGCCGCACGGGCGGAAAGATGTGGGGCATCGAGCAGTGGGGCGTCGAGCCGGACATCATGACGATGGCCAAGGGCGTGGCCAACGGGCTGCCGCTCGGCGTGACGATTGCGACGCCCGAGATCGCCTCGTCGCTCAAGGCGCTGACGATCTCGACCTTCGGCGGCAACCCGGTGTCGTGCGCGGCCGCGAACGCGACGATCGGGATCATCGAAGAGGAACACCTCGCCGACAACGCCGAGCGCATGGGACAAAGGCTGCGCGAAGGACTGGAACATCTCAAGGCATGTCACCCCAAGATCGTCGGCGACGTGCGCGGCATGGGACTGATGCAGGCGGTCGAGTTGGTGGAGGATGAGACCATCGGCAACCGCACGCCGGCGACGGCGCTCACGCTGCGGCTGTTCGAAGAGACGAAGAAGCGCGGGCTGCTCGTCGGCAAGGGTGGGCTGGACGGCAACGTGCTGCGCATCGCGCCGGCGCTGACCGTCACGGCGGCGGACGTAGACGAGGCGCTCGAGATTCTCGGGGCGTCGTTCGCCGCGCTCGGAGGGGGCCGTTGACAGTCGACCGTTCACAGTCAACCGCTCGTATGTCAACGGTCAACGGTCAACGGTGAACGGTGAACTGTCGGCTGGCAGCATGTCACCACGCGAGCAGCACGGCGGCCCAGGGGAGCACGGCGGCAACGACGTAGATGGCGGCCACGACCGCCAGGACCCGGTGGACGCCGAGCACGTGCAGTCCGCAGCCGATCGACGCGGTCGCCAGCTTGAGGCCCGCCACGGCCGGACCGAGGCCGACAGCTGCCATCAGGCGCGCGGCCAGGGGATTTGCCTCGGCGTGCATGCCGTGCATGCCGACGCCGATGTAGGTGAGCACGCCGTCGGTCGCCTGGGTCAGCAGGAATACCACGAGGACCGCGCGCGCGAACGCCTTCCGGGCCGCAACCGATCCGGGACACGGCATCCCTTCCGCCGCCGTCGCGAGCCACCGTTCCGGTGAGCAATCACTGCGCATCACGTTCCCCGATCGTTACCGAGGCGTCGCCGGACGGCCGGTGAGCGGCGCCTCGTCTTACCTCGTACGCGAGATCCATGCCCGCGTGCAGCGTCGTTCAGCCGCGGCGGAGCGACCGCGGGCACGTCGAGCGTTTTGGGCAAAATCGCCCGGCAATCGCATCACTCGTGATCTCTCGCGGCGCCGGGACGCGGCGAGCGATCGCAGTTTCTGCCGCCAACGGGCTGGCGGTGCCGTCTCGAGAATGCACACCCCTGGAGAGCCGGCGCACCCAGCCCGAACCTACACGCAATGCCTTCCGGAAATTCTCTGGCTACAGTTCCGGCTGGGGCGCAGCCCGCGGCCGGCTCCGCCGCGTGCCGGGCTCCGCGCTCCGGAAAACTGCGCTCCGTCCGCGCTGTTTTTCAGATCGCTGCGCCGCCTGGGCGCTAAAGCGCCTGCGGCGGGTAAAACAGCGCTACCTCCGCTCCGTTTTCGTCGCGTTGCCCGTCGGAGCGCTGCCGCACGGCCCGCCGCGGAGCCGGCCGCGGGCTGCCTCGCACTGCACGCCGGCTGTTTCCGAAGGGCATTGGGATTAGTCCAGGATTAATCCGGCCTTCCTGCCATCGTGCCGTTCCTGTTGACAATCAACATCAGTCGGCTTATCGTCCTGTTGGGGTTCAACAGGTGGCCCCGGGTCGCCGATTCCCGATCCCTGGCCTCTGCGCGATCGACAGGAGCAGTCGATGTCCTCGAAATCCGATGTCCTCCAGGGCACCCTCGACCTGATGGTTCTCAAGACGCTCGACGCGCTCGGCCCAACGCACGGCTACGGCATCGCCCGCCACATCGAGCACGTGTCGGAAGATGCGCTGCAGATGAACCAGGGGACCCTCTACCCGGCCCTAGTGCGGCTGGAGCAGCGCGGGTGGATCTCGTCGAAGTGGGGCGTGTCGGACAACAACCGCCGCGCGCGATATTACGAGATGACGAAGGCCGGGCGTAAGCAGCTGGCGTCTGAAGAGGCGAGTTGGGAGCGAACCGCGGCGATCATGACGCGGTTCCTGGAAAGCATGTAGTTGTTGGCCCGCCGTCGCTGCGCGCATGCAGGCGAGCGAAGGCGGGTCGTTGGACGTTAGTTGTTGGTTGTTGGTCTCGGTCGTTGGTCGTTGGTCCGAGTCGTTGGTCCTGGCTCTGTGTTCGGTTCCCGGCTGGAGCCTGGAGCCCGGAGCCTTCGTGGCGTTGCGGGAAGCACTATGGCCGGACTCCGCGCGTTCGTTTCTCGCGTGCGATCGCTGCTGTCCAGGCGCCGCCTCGAGGCGACGCTGGACGAAGAACTGCGCGCGCACCTGGAGATGCTCGCCGACGATTATGTCCGCGCGGGCATGAGCCTCGCCGAGGCGCGGAGGAGAGCGCGGTTGCGTTTGGGCGGCATCGAGCAGACGAAAGAGATCGTGCGCGACGCCAGAGCCACGTGGATCGACTCGGTGTGGCGGGACGTCCACTTCGCGCTGCGCACCTACCGCGCGAACCCTGTCCCGGCGCTGGTCGCCATCGCGGTCCTCGCGCTCGGCATCGCCGCCGGCACGGTCACCTTCAGCGTGGTCGAAGGCGTGGTGCTGCGCTCGATGCCGTTCCCGCAGGCCGACCGACTGGTGGACATCAAGGAACTCCCGCTCAAGTTCAGCGGCGAGCGCGTCGGCGGCGCGACGGTGTCGGACTTCGTGTTCGAACGCCTGCGAACGGCCCCGGGCCGGTTCGCAGGCATGGCGGGGTACGTTGGCCAGCAACCGGTGCTTACCGGCCTGGGCGACGCAGAGCGCATCCGCATCTACGATGTCACGTCCAATTTCTTCCCCGTGCTCGGCGTGGCTCCTGCCGTGGGACGCGGGTTTCTCGGCGGGGAGGATCGGCCGGGCCTTCGTGCGACGGTCGTGTTGAGCTACGGCTTCTGGACGTCTCGATTCGGACGCGATGCCGGCGTCCTGGGGCAGACGGTGACGCTGGACGGCAACGCCGCCGAGATTGTCGGCATCATGCCCGCGCAGTTCGACTACCCGGCCGGCACGGCGATGTGGCGAGCAATCGGAGGGAGTCGTCTTCACGACACCTATGCGGGGCCACAGGGTCGGTACTCAATCGTCGGTCGCCTCCGGCCGCGGATGACCCTCACCCGTGCCCAGGCCGACATGGATGCGATCTCCAGGCGCATCGGTGAGTCGGCTCCCGACTGCAGGAACTGGACGGCGAACCTGACGCCGCTGCAACGGTACCTGATCTACGACGTGCGCGGGCCGCTGCTTCTCGTCCTCGGGGCCGTAGGCTTCGTGCTGCTGGTGGCCTGCGGCAACGTCGCGAACGTGCTGCTCGCGCGCGCCGTGGCCCGCCGGCGCGAGGTGGCCGTCCGCCTCGCGCTGGGTGCAACCCGCGCCCGTATCGCGCGCCAGTTCCTCACCGAGTCGCTGCTGCTCGCGCTCGCCGGGGGCGCGGCGGGCGTGCTCCTGTCGATCCGCGGCCTGCCGCTGCTGCTTGCGCTGGCCGACACGGAACTGCCGCGCGTGGCGGACATCGGCCTGAACTGGCGCGTGCTTGCGGCGAGCGCTCTCGCGACGGTTCTGACCGGACTCCTCTTCGGCCTTGCGCCGGCTTTGCACTCGGTGCGGCGGGTTGCACCCGATTCGTTCCGGTTCTCGTCCGAGGCGCCATCGCGAAAGGGCTGGCGCAGCCGGCCGACCGATGCCCTGCTGGTCGGCCAGATCGCGCTGACCATGGTGCTCCTGACCGGCGCGGCGCTGCTTGCCACCAGCTTCGTGCGCCTCATGCGCGTGGATCCGGGCTTCGACGCCGATTGCCTGGTCGCCGTCGAACTGCGACTGCCCAGTCGGTCCTATCCCGCCGACACGGCACGCTGGGACTTCGTTCTCCAGGCGATGGAGCGTGTGCGGGCGCTGCCCGGCGTTGCGCGCGTAGCGATCGCGTCAGGCATGCCGTTGCAGATGGGCGCCATTGGTACGATTGGCCTGGACGGCAGGGAGGTGAACCAGGCTGCCTGGTTCACCTCGGTGACAAGCGATTTCTTCCGGGTGCTGCGCGTACCACTCACTCGAGGCCGATCGTTCGCCGCAGACGGCCGCGAGACAAAGGACGCCATCATCGTCAACGAGGCATTCGCCCGGCAGTATCTTCGCGGGGCCGATCCGCTCGGCCACGTCGTTACGTTCTTCGGGACGAGGAAGGGCGTCATCGCCGGGGTCGTTGCCGACACCCGGGACCGGTCGCTGGCGTCCGAGCCGGAACCGCAGATCTACATCCCGTATCGAACCCTTGCCGACTCATTCATGAAGATCCTCGTCAGGACGACCGTCGAACCTGGAAGCGTCGTCAAGGCGCTGCGCGGCGCCCTGCGCGATCTCGACGGCGCGTTGCCTATTGACCGGATTGTGACCGTGCAGGATGTGATTGCCGAGTCGACGGCGAGACAGCGGTTCTTCACCCTGCTCGTCGGCATCTTCGCGTGCCTGGCGGTGCTGACGGCCGCTTGCGGCATCTACGGCGTGGCCATGTACGCGGCGAGCAGGCGAACCTACGAGATGGGCATTCGCCTGGCGCTCGGCGCGAGACGCTGGCAGATGGTGCGGCTGATCGTAGGCCGCCACATCCTGCTGGCATCGCTCGGCGTTGCGATCGGCGCGGCGGGCGCGCTGGCGACGACGCGGTTGCTGGCGCGCCTGTTGTTCCAGGTGCGCCCCACCGAACCGCTCGTGTTCCTGGCCGTCGGGGCCTTGCTGGCCGGCGTCGCGGCGTTGGCCAGTTACCTGCCCGCCCGGCGTGCGGCGCGCGTCGATCCGGTGGTGTCGCTCAGGTGCCAATAGGGCTGGCACAGAGCTGAGCGGTGGTCGTTGGTCGTTAGTTATTGGTTGTTGGTCGTTGGTCTGGGTCGTTGGTCGTTAGTCGAGGTCGTTGGTCGGGCCGAGTGGCCCCAGGGCTGAAGGGTCACGTGGCGCAGGACTTCAGTCCTGCGTATCACGGAGCGGAACGATCATGCGAATGCGCGCGTTCGCGTCACGCCTTCGGGGGTTGTTGTCCAGGCGCCGCCTCGAGGCGACGCTGGACGAAGAACTGCGCGCGCACCTGGCGATGCTGGAAGACGACTTCGTCCGCACGGGAATGAGCCCGGAGGAGGCGCGGCGACAGGCCCGCCTGCGTCTGGGCGGCATCGAGCAGACGAAAGAGATCGTGCGCGACGCGAGAGCCACTTGGATCGACTCCGTGTGGCAGGACGTCCGCTACGCGCTTCGGACATTCCGCCGCACGCCCGCCTTCACAACTGTCGCCGTCCTCACACTCGCGCTCGGCATCGGCATCAACAGCACGATCTTCAGCCTGGCCGACGGCGTCCTCTTCCGTCCTCTGCCGTATCGCGCGCCCGACCGGCTGGCGTTTCTGTCGGCCAGCAACGTACGCTACCGGCCGCCGCACGCGATCTCGCCGGCCGACGTGCGCGATTTGCGGCGTCTCAATCACACGTGCGAAGACATCGCGGCGATGGGCTCGCTCGCGATCCACCAGGTGAGGACCGGCGAGGTGACCGAGTTGGTCAACGGCATGCCCGTGTCCCGCAACTTCCTCGCCGTCCTCGGCCTGCAGCCTGTGCTCGGCCGCATGTTCTCGGAGAGCGAGTCCCGACCGGGCGCTGAGGGCGTCGCCCTCATCTCTTCACGGCTCTGGAAGAACCGCTTCGGTAGGGACCCGCACGTGCTCGGCCGCAACCTCGACAACGCCAGGGGACTCCCGTTGTTCAGGGTGATCGGGGTGCTGCCCGACTCGTTCCAGTTCCCGACACTGCCGGGACGTCCGGTGCCCGATGTCATCAGGCCGCTCATCACCACTCCGGCAGAGGAATACCAGGCAATACTGCACCCGATCGCTCGTCTGAAGCCGGGGATCGCCTTTGCCTCCGCCGCCGCTGATCTGAGTGCCATCGCACGCCGGTTGATACCTGAGAGACCTGGCGATCGGACGAGTGCAATGGGGCCCGTCGATACCGTCATCGTGCAGCCGCTGCAGGCCGAGCTGACGAGAGGATCGAGGACGACGGCACTTGCGCTGTTCGCGGCGGTCAGCGCGCTGCTCCTGATCACGACCGTCAACGTGGCGAACCTGCTGCTGGCCCGGGGAGCAGACCGGCGGCGCGAACTGGCCGTGCGCGCGACGCTCGGAGCGGGGCGCGCGCGCCTGGCGCGCCAACTGCTCACCGAGAGCGTGCTGATCTCGCTTGCCGGTGGCGCAATTGGGCTATTGCTGGCGACCTGGCTGCTGGCGCTCCTTGGTCCCTTGGTGCCCGAGCGGCTGCACTTGTTGAAAGACGTGGGCGTCGATGTCCGCCTATTCGTCTACGCGACACTCGTATCAATCGTGGCCGCGGCTGTGTTCGGCATGGCGCCGGCGCTGCGATTCTCCCGGCCCGAGGTCGGCGCGACGCTTGCCGCGGGACCGCTTCGGCCGTTTGCGCGTCGCCGTATTCACTCTGCCTTGGTGTTGGTCGAGGTGGCGCTCGTCCTCATCGTGCTGGCGGGTGGTGGGCTGGTCGTCAACAGCTACGTGCGGCTGAAGCTCCTCGACACCGGGTACCAGCCGCACGGGGTGACTGCGCTGCGCATTTACACCGAGCCGGCGATGCTCGATCAGGTGCTAGCCGGAATACGTGCGATCCCCGGCGTGCGGTCGGTGGGCGCCGCCAATGAGACGCTGCTCAACATCGGCGATCCGCTGCTGGGTCGAATGATGAAGAGAACAGCCTTCGCCGTCGATGGCGGCGCCGTACGCGAAACGCGAAGCACCGACATCGTCGCCACGGCCGGGTATTTCGAGACGATGGGGATCCGCCTGCTCAAGGGCCGGTTGTTCACGGAACGGGACAGCACCGCCAGCGCGCGCGTGGCGATCGTCAGCGAGAGCATGGCCCATCGTTTCGGCAACGGCGTGGACCCGATCGGCCACCGCCTGCGCGACGCGCGCAATGGTCGGGACGTTCGCGACGTGGTCGGTGTCGTGGCCGACGTCCGCGATCACGCCCTCGACGACGCTCCGGAAGACACGGTGTACGTGCCATTCGAGAAGTCGTTTTCGGACTACATGACCCTGGTCATCCGCGCCGACGGGGGAACGGACGCCATCAGGCGGCAGGCGATCGCGGAGGTCCATCGCGTCGATCGCACGGCGGCCATCAACGGCATCGACACACTGGACGATCTGCTCGATCGGTCGGTCGCCGAACGGAGCTTCAATACGCTGCTCTTTGCCGCGTTTGCCCTCACGGCGCTCGGGCTGTGCGCCGCCGGCGTGTATGGCGTCGTCTCTTACGCCGTCGCGCGACGAACGCACGAGATTGGCGTCCGTGTGGCGCTCGGTGCAGGCCATCGTCATGTCCTGGCGATGATCGTCAAACAGGTGCTGGCCCCGGTGCTGGCAGGCACCGCGGCCGGCCTGATCGGTGCCGCCGCTGTCACGAGGTTCATCGGCAGCCTGCTGTTCGACGTGACGCCGGCCGACCCGCTGACGTTCGCAGCGGTGACGCTAATCCTGCTGCTTGCCGCAGCATGCGCTGCCTACGTACCCGCGCGGCGCGCGACACGGATCGATCCGATCGTGGCGCTCAGGTGTGAATGATGGCGGCTATTCCTGCTGACCGGTGAGTGCGAGAACCTGTTTGACGATCTTCGGGTGGAGGGTCTCGCCAGCGTGGAAGGGAAGCACGATTCGCGTGGCGTCTCGGAGATAGATCCGGTGGCTGCCTCTGGAGCGAACGTGCGCGAAGCCGGCCCGCAGCAGCATCTGTTCTGCCTCGGCGGCCGTCAGCCGAGGCAGTTTAGGCAACTCGAACCTCGATGGACGTGGTGAGGATGTCCTTGCTCAAGTACGCGTTGACCTCTTCCGGAGTGAGCGTCTCGAGATACAGGTCGATCGCTTCCTTGATCCGCTCGATCGCAGTTTCGAGCGTCGGCCCCTGTGTGTGACAGCCAGGCAGTTCAGGGCAGTACGCGTAGTAGCCGTGTTCGTCGTGCTCAATGACGACGCTGACCTTTCTCGGCATTTGCATCTCCTGACGAGATTCTAGCGTGTAACGTCGGTGCGAGATAGCGTTCGTCCCGATGCTGGCAGGATCCGCGGCCGGCCCGGGCGCGACCCGGTGCGGAGGCGGAAGGGCCGGAGCCTGCGACCGGGTGATTGACACGGGGCATACGATAGGAGCTAACCGGTTGAATACGTCCTCTGTGCGTGGACAGGCCCAGGGTCACTCTCGCGCCAACGCCGCCGCATCAGGAGGCCGCCATGGCTGAGAAGTTGAAGGCCAGCGAAGTGGCCGCGTGGGTCGATGGCGTGCTGACCGATTATCGCGGTCGCTACGAAGTCCAGGATCACCTCTTCATCCGCAACGTCGTTCGCGTCGTCACGACCCGCCGGGATGCGTTCTTCGACATCCAGCCGGATCGCTTCGTGACCGAGACGGAGCCGCGCGAGCCGCTCGGGCAGGAGCTGCGCGTCTGGGCGCGACGCGTGATGCCGCCAGCGGTCTAGTGCTACGTGCTGGTGCTAGTGCTAGTGCTGGGTGCTGGTGCTGGTGCTACGTGCCAGGTGCTGCGCCCCACCGGCAATCCCGAAGCCTCACGCCTCAGCCTTCCGGATCCCGGCGCCGGAGCCGGGAGTCCCGAGCCTGGTGTCCCCGCGAGTCATCGCTTTCCCCCGACGAAGTGGCACAATATGAGGCTCGTCCCTGCTTTCTTCTGGAGGACGTTGTGAGATACCACCGCACCGCCGTGCTTCCGGCGATCGCCGGCCTGATCCTGGCGCTGTTCTCATCGCCGCTCTTCGCCCAGACGAAGCTGCTGCGCTTCCCCGCGATTCACGGCGACAAGGTCGCCTTCACCTACGCCGGCGATATCTGGCTCGCGCCGGTGACCGGCGGCACGGCCACCCGCGTGACCGCGCACCCTGGCATGGAAGTGTTCGCGCGCTTCTCGCCCGACGGCAGATGGATCGCCTTCACCGGCCAGTACGACGGTGACGAACAGGTCTACGTGATACCCACCGGCGGCGGCGAGCCGAAACAGCTCACCTACTATCCGGCGCACGGCCCGCTGACGCCGCGATGGGGCTGGGACAACCAGGTCTACGGCTGGACCGACGATGGCAAGGCGATCCTGTTCCGCTCGATGCGGGACGCCTGGACCACGCCGTTGACCCGGCTGTACACGGTGGCGGCCACCGGAGGCTCCGCGGAACCCCTGCCGATGCCGGCCTCCGGCGCGGGCGACTTCTCGCCCGACGGCAGCCGGATCGTCTACTCGCCCGAGGCGCGCGACTTCCGGCCCGAGAAGCGCTACAGCGGCGGCACGGCGAACCAGCTCTACATCTACGACGTGAAGACGAACGACGCGAAGCGCATCAGCGAAGGCCCGCGTTCGAACCGCGACCCGATGTGGATCGGCAACACCATCTACTTCAATTCCGACCGCAGTGGCACGTTCAATCTGTACGCGTACGACGTGACCAGCGGCAAGATGACGCAGGTCACGACGAGCACGACCTGGGACGTGCGCTGGCCCAGTTCCGATCGACAGGGCCGCATCGTCTACGAGATGAACGGCGAACTGGTCATCCTCGACACGAAGACCGGCAAGAGCACGCCGATTGCGATCACGGTGCCGGACGACGGGTTGTGGAAGCGGCCGACGCGGATCTCGGCGGCGAACGCGATCGAGGACTTCGAGCTCAGCCCGAAGGGGGAACGCGCGCTGTTCATGACCCGCGGCGACGTGTTCACGGCGCCGATCGAGAAGGGCCCGACGCGCAACCTCACGCACTCGTCCGGCGCCCACGACAAGTGGGGGCGCTGGTCACCCGACGGCTCGAAGATCGCGTACATCTCGGATCGCAGCGGCGAGGAAGAGCTGTGGCTCATCGCGCAGGACGGCAGCGGCGCGCCCGAACAGCTCACCAGGGGCGGCAAGGCGATGCGCTACGCGCCGGCGTGGTCCGCCGACGGGAAACGGATCGCGTTCGGCGACAAGGACGGCAAGATCCTCGTCTACTCGTTCGACGACAAGAAAGCGACGCAGATCGTCGACGCGCCGCGCGGCCAGATTCGCGACTACATCTGGTCGCCGCGCGGTCACTTCCTGGCCTTCAGCATGGCCGGCTCGAACGGCTTCAACGCTGTCTACATCTGGAGCGAGAAGGACGGCCAGGTCCGCCGCATCACCGACGAGCTCTTCAACGCGCAGAACCCCGCGTGGGATGCCGACGGCACCTGCCTGTTCTACCTGAGCGACCGCACCTACGCGCCGCTTCTCTCGAGCGTCGAGTTCAACTACGCCACCACCCGCACGACCGGCATCTTCGCGCTCGTCCTGAAGAAGGACGGCCTGAATCCGTTCCCGACCGAAAGCGATGAAGTGACGGTCGGGAAGGACGACAAGAAGGACGAGAAGCCGGGCGAGAAAGCCGGCGAGAAACCAAGCGAGAATCCGGGCGCGGCGAAGACTCCCGCGGCCAAGGAGACCGCGAAGCCGAAGGAGCCGGACACGTCCGACCTGACGATCGACTTCGACGGTCTGGGCGCGCGGGTCGTCCGCGTGCCGGTCGAGGCCGACAACTACGGCGGGCTGTCGGCCAAGAAGGGCTACCTGCTGTACATCGTGCAGCCGGCGCCCTACTACGGCCGCGAAGGGGACAAGAAACCGGTCCTGAAGCTGTACTCCATCAAGGACCGCAAGGAGACGACGATTGCCGACGACGCCGGCGATTACGCGCTCTCGCGCGATGGATCGAAGGTGCTGGTGCAATCCGGGCGCACGTTCTCGCTCTACGACGCGACGCCCAACGCGGACAAGACGAAGAAGACGGTCTCGACGGCAGGACTGATGGTGGACCGCGTGCCGACGGAGGAATGGACCCAGATCTTCAACGAGGTCTGGCGGCGGTATCGCGACTGGTTCTACGTCGAGAACATGCACGGGTTCGACTGGGAGGCGCTGCGCCAGCAATACGCCCCGCTGCTCAAGTACGTCGCGCACCGGTCGGATCTGAACTACGTCATCAGCGAGATGATCTCGGAGCTGACGGTGCAGCACGCCTACATCGAGGGGGGCGATTTCGTCATCCCGCCGCGGCCGAAGGTCGCGCTGCCCGGCGCGCGCTTCGCGCTCGACAAGGCGTCGGGCCGCTACCGCGTGACCCGCATCTTCACCGGACAGAACGAAGAGGAGGCCTACCGCTCGCCGCTGACCGAGGTCGGGTTGAATGTCTCGGTCGGCGACTACGTGCTCGCGATCGACAACCAGGAGCTGAAGTCGGACGAAGATCCGTACCGGCTGCTGCGCAACAAGGCCGATCGACCGGTGACGTTGACCGTCAACGCGAAGCCGACGCTCGACGGCGCGCACGAGGTGATCTACAACCCGATCGCGGACGAGACCGACCTGCTGTACCTGAACTGGGTGCTGGGCAACCGCAAGCGCGTGCAGGACGCAACCGGCGGACGCGTGGCGTACCTGCACGTGCCGGACATGGGCGCCAAGGGCATCAGCGAATTCATCAAGTGGTTCTACGGCCAGGTGGACAAGGACGCGCTCATCGTCGACGTCAGGGTGAACGGCGGCGGCAACGTGTCCCGCATGCTCATCGAACGGCTGCGGCGCGTCCTGCTCGGCGTCGAGTTCGGGCGCACCGACGATCGCGCAGGCACCTATCCGGACGGCATGATGATCGGGCCGAAGGTCGCGATCCTCGACGAGAACTCGGCCTCCGACGGCGACATCTTCCCGTACATGTTCCGCGAGGCGGGCCTCGGGCCGCTCATCGGAAAACGCTCGTGGGGCGGCGTCGTCGGGATCTCCGGGCGCGGGCCGCTCATCGACGGCGGGACCGTCTACGTGCCGGAATCGGCGACGGCCAGCGCCAAGGGCCAGTGGGTGATCGAGGGTCACGGGGTGGATCCCGACATCGAGGTGGACAACGATCCGAAGTCGGTGATTGCAGGCCAGGATCCGCAACTGGAACGGGCCATCGCGGAAGTGATGAAGAAGCTGAAGGAGCAGCCGGTGAAGCTGCCGGGCAGGCCGGCGCCGCCGATCAAGACCGAGAAGAAGTAGGAGCGTCCGGAACCCGCGCGCTGACCTGACCGCGCGGGTTCCGGGACTCCAAGGTGCGGTGTGCGAGGTGCGAGGTGCAAAGTGCGGTGCAAGTGCCAGGTGCAATGCACCGTGCGCCTACGTAGCGCATTGAGCCGTCGGCGTCAGACCAGGATCTTCTCCTCATCTCGCAGGGCGGGCAGTTCGGCGACCGCGAAGGGATTGACCGTGGCCCGTGCCGCGGCGATGTCAATCCGGACACACCAAGCCTCCGAGCCAACGGCGACAGAATACACGCGCGCCGCCCTCACGAGGAGTCAGACCGCATGAAACGCCGATTGATCTCGATTCTCCTCCTGTCGCTGTGCCTCGCGTTGCCGTCCTCGATGGCCGCGCGCCCGTCGACCTGCTCGGGGCGTCCTGCGCCTGTCGAAGGGCAAGGCCCGAACGCGACGTTTGCCGTGTCCGCCGTCAGGCAGCCGCTCGTTCTCAAGAGCGCCGAATCGATCGGCGCCGCGGAACTGAAGGACTACCTGGCGTTCGTGGCATCCGACGAGATGGAGGGACGGGCCGACCCGTCGCGCGGCCTCGACACGACGGCGAAGTTCATCGCGACCATGCTGTCGCGCGCGGGAGCGACGCCGGCTGGCGACGACGGCACCTTCTTCCAGCGGATCACGCTCAGGAAAGACAAGGTGGTCCCGGAAGGGACGCAGGTGGACGTGGGCGGGACGAAGTTTACCTACGGCAAGGACTTCCTGACCCAGGGCGCGGGCGGCACGGCGAGCGGCGCGATGGTGTTTGCCGCCGACGGATGGTTCGTCAAGAACAAGAACGCCGATGCGTATCGCGGGATCGATCCGAAGGGCAAGATCGTCATCATCACGCAGGGCACGATGCCTCCCGGCGTCACCTACAACGACCTCGTCGGCAAGCAGGGCGAGGACTGGATCGATCCGAGCGCGTACGCGCGCCAGAAAGGCGCCGTCGGCATCATCGTCCTCCAGTCGCTGATCGTGCAGGCCACGCCCGACGCGATGGACCGGGCGCGCAAGTCGGCCGAGAACGGCCGATACTATCCCGAGAAGCTGCAGCGGCCCGGGCAGGCGCTGCCGACGATCCTCGCGAACCTGCCGCTCGCGCAGGCGATCTTCAACGGCCAGCGCGAGACGGCCCGCGCCGTCATGATGAGTTTTCCCGAGGGCGCGCCGCCGGTGAAGCCGTTCGAGCTGAATCCGGACAAGAAGGTCTCGTTCACCGTGAAGACCACCTCCGAGACCGCTCCCACGCAGAACGTCGTGGCGGTCGTGGAGGGGAACGATCCCGTTCTCAAGCACGAGTACGTCGCGCTCGGCGCGCACTACGACCACCTCGGCACCGGCACGCCGGTGAACGGCGACTCGGTGTACAACGGCGCGGACGATGACGGCAGCGGCACCGTGGCGCTCGTGGCGATGGCGGAAGCGCTGATGAAGGCGCCGCGCCATCCGAAACGATCGGTGCTCTTCGTGTGGCACATGGGCGAAGAGATGGGCCTGTGGGGCTCGCAGTACTTCACCACGTTCCCGACCGTGCCGCTCGACAAGGTGGTGGCGCAGCTCAACATCGACATGATCGGCCGGAGCAGGCCGGCGGGCGACACCGACGCGCGCGACAAGGACCTGTCCGGGCCGAACGAGGTGTACCTGATTGGTTCGAGGATGATGAGCACCGAGCTGGGCGCGCTCGGCGACGCGGTGAACGCCGCCTATCAGAAGCTGTCGTTCAACTACCGGTACGACGATCCGAAGGACCCGGAGCAGTTCTTCTACCGCAGCGACCACTACAATTACGCGCGAAAGAACATCCCGATCATCTTCTACTTCACGGGCGTGCACGCCGACTATCACCAGCTGGGCGACGAGGTGTCGAAGATCGACTTCGCGAAGTACGAGAAGATCGCGCGGACGATTTACGCGACGATGTGGGAGATTGCGGAGATGAAGACGCGGCTGAAGGTGGACAAGCCGTTGTCGTAGGCGGGCGGTGGGATCCGGCTTTGACGCGGCGTCGGCCGGATCCGATGCGGCTCAGTTCGCCAGCGTTTTCTTGACGGGCTCTTCGATCCTCAGGTCGAACGACTTCTCGAGCAGGCGCAGCGCGTCCATCTCTTCGGGCGCGACGAGGGTGAGCGCCGTCCCGGGCGCTTCGGCGCGACCGGTGCGCCCGACGCGGTGCACGTACATGTCCGGCGTGTCCGGCACTTCGTAGTTGATGACGTGGGCGATGCCGTCGATGTCGAGGCCGCGTGCCGCGATCTCGGTGGCCACCAGGACGTTGTAGCGCCCTCCCTTGAATCCCTCGACCGCGGCGGTGCGCTGGCTCTGCGAACGGTCGGCGTGCAGCGACGCGCACCGGATCCCGCGCGCGGCGAGGCGCTCGCCCAGCTGTTCGGCCCACCGTTTCGTCCTGACGAAGATGAGCGCCGGCTCGCGATTCTGCCGCAGGAACCCGGCCAGCCAGTCGGTCTTCTCGGCGCGCGGCACGACGTGCGCGACGTGAGTAATCGTGGAGGCCGGCCCGCGCGAGTCGCCAATCTGGACGTACTTCGGCTGCCGCATGATCTGCGACGCCAGTTGCGTCACGTCCTCCGACATCGTCGCCGAGAACAGCAGCGTCTGGCGGTCGACCGGCAACGCCGACACGATGCGCCTGACGTCGGGCCAGAAGCCCATGTCGAGCATGCGGTCGGCCTCGTCCAGCACGAGCACTTCAACGGCGTCGAAGTTCGGGACGCGACTGTTCATGTGATCCATGAGCCGGCCCGGCGTGGCGACGACCAGATCGACGCCGTTGCGAAGGGCGTGTGCCTGGGCCTCGGCGGCGACGCCGCCGTAGACGGCAATGCCCGACAGCGACGTGTGATAGGAGAAGCCCTGGAAGTCGTCCTCGATCTGCACCGCCAGCTCGCGCGTCGGTGCCAGAACGAGGACGCGCGTGCGCTGCGCGGGCAGTGACTGTTCCGGCGTCATGGCCGCCGAAATGGGGTCAGACCCCAATACGTTTTTGTAATCGGCCGCAGCTGCCGGAGCCGTGACCGGCACGCTCCGCGGCACGAGCAGCCGCTGCATGATCGGCAGCAGGAAGGCCAGCGTCTTGCCGGTGCCCGTCTGGGCGCAGGCGATGACGTCGCTTCCCTCGAGCACGAGCGGGAACACCGCGCTCTGGACGGGGGTCGTGCGCACGAACGAGCGATCGGCGACCCCCATCTGGAGGCGCGGATCGAAGGGCAGCGACGTGAACTCGACCGGGGTCGGGTCGTGCGGAGCCAGTTCGAACGCAAGCTCAGGACGAGGGTGGCTGGAACTCTGAGTGTGGCCGGTGGCCGACCGGGGGCTGCGCCGGACATGCGTCGGGCGCCGGAACTGATGACGGGTGGCTGATGTGGATTCCAATTCGTCTCAAGCGGGGAGAGCGTCTCAGAGGGAAGCCCGGAAGCGGGTCCAAACGTCAGACAGCGGTCCTGCGCTCAATTCTCCTGGTTCAGGGCGCCGAAAACCGGGGGCGACCTGAACCTAGTGTCTCACGATCGGCCGTGTTTCTACAAACTGGACGGTTTTCAGGCAATTACAAAAACGTAATGGGGTCTGGCACCTTTTCTCAGCCCAGTCTCATTTTCAGTGGCGCGTGAGGGTGCCGAGCGCCAGTCAGGTCGGGTCGACTGTCGCGCTTAGGGATGGGTCACGACTACCGTGTAGGTGACCGTCACGCCCGCCGGGATGCTGGCCAGGTCGAAGATGCGCACGCAGAAGGCGCCGGTGGCCGTCGTGGTTCCGCCGAGCGACGTGCCCTGTTGCGCGATGTTGCTTTGGTAGCCGGGCGTGCACGTGGTGCCATCCCAACTGCCCAGGATCATTCCCAGCGGAAGGAAGGAGATCGGCGCTTCAGCCGTGATCGTCGCGTCCACGTCACCGACGTGCCCGACGGTGAAGACGTGGATGTTCGATCCCCCTAACACGAGCGAGCCGCTGAACGTTTCCGTGATCGGCGGGGCATAAGGCGCGACGGGGCTGCTGCTGCCGCAACCGGCGGCGGCGAAGACGACGGCGAGGGACACTGCAAGCGCCAGGGCCGCAACCAGCTTCATCAGAGAGTTCCTTTGCTCAGGTTCAAGGGGACGGCAGGGCCGGGCTGCAACTGCTGTGCCGCGAGACCCGGTCACGCTTACGGGCAAAGAACCGCCGGAAGTGCAACGCGTGGCGTCCGTCGCGCGCGACAATCGTAGCCCCCGGCCAGGACATCTCATCGTTTGGCGCCAGCGGTCGCCGTGCCACGGCCCGTCGCGGGCGCCAATCAAACGAACCGGGTAAGCGTGGCGTCGACGAGGCGCGTCGGCCGCGGCGCGCGGTGCCACTGCACGAGGATGGTGCTCTGGTAGGTGCCCTCGACGAGCCCGGCGCGATTGCCGTCCTCCCCGTCCGACACCAGCAGGCTGACCGATCGCTTCATCCGCAGGAACCGCGCCGCCGGCACGCCGAGGGTGCGCGACAGCAGCCGCTCCACGAGTGACTCGCGCAACCCGAGCCTGTCCACCAGCCGGTTGACGATGTGCACCAGGTCGTACTTGGCGTAGTCGAGGGTCTTGGCGGGTACCGCGCGCGGATCGGCGATGGCGTGGCGCGCCTTTTCCACCGCGAACCGCAGCGGATCCCGCAGCACTTCGAGCAGGTCGTGGCGCATCAACAGCGTTTCGTACTCGTTGACCGTCAGGCCCGCGTGATGTTCGGTCTCGTTCAGCGCCAGCCGCACGCGGCCCTTGCAGACGCCATGACGCGCGACCAGGTCCGACAGTTGCTCGTAGATCCCGAGCCGCGGATCCTTGAGATTCACCGAATCGACCGGGTGGGGCGAGATGGGCACCTCGATGCGCAGCCGCGCCACCGGCTCCTCCTGGTGGTAGCCGATGATGCGCGTCCGCCGGCGCCGGGCGCGCCCCGCGTGGACGCCGTCGAGGTCCACGAAGCACAACGGCTGATCCGGCCGGTTCGAGTAGGCCACGCACGTCTTCAGGCCCGCGGCGATGAAGGCCAGGTGCGAGTCGCCGTTGCGCGGTTCAACGCGGCGCTGGGCCGCGTTGAGCTCGGTGCGCCGGTCGAGCTGGTCGTGTTCGTAGGGCGCGCCTTCCGGAAAGATCGTGCGAAAGGCGTCCACGTAGGCCGCGATCCCCTCGTTGGGGCCCAGGCGCGAGGTCACGCTGCGATCGAGGAAGCCGGCCGTCGTGTGCGACGACCAGCAGACACAGTTCGGGAAGGGCTCGAGCGCGTGGCGGTCTTCGAGCGACAGCCGCCCGCGCAGGTCGAGCATGTCGAAGCGGGCGCGCGGGACGACGTCGAGCGTCAACTCAAGTGGTTCTGCGAACAACGGCACAGCCTCGGGGCGCGGAACACGGATCTGCAGAGGATACCCCGATCTGCGGTCCGGCGCAAAGCCTCCAGGCCTCAAAGCCTTCAGGCCGGAGGTGCCCAGGCTCGACGCCCGGACGCCCGCGCCGGCAAGCGTCCTGCATCGGCTGGTTGCGATCCGCCGGGGCGCGGCCGCACCGCGACGCGCAGCCGCCCACCCAGCGACCTTGACCTTGCGCGTTCACCCGATCCACGCGACGAGAGGTTTCCGATGACACCACCGACCCAGCAGGCGGTTCGCCCGCAGCCGTCTCCGGACCAGGCCGAGCAGCCCGGCCCTTCACCGGCGTTGTTTTTCGACACGATTCGCGCGTTCCAGCAGAGCGCCGCACTGAAGGCGGCCATCGATCTCGACGTCTTCACCGCGATGGCTGACGGGGCCCAGACGCTCGACGCCATCGCCGCCCGCTGTGACGCCTCGACGCGCGGCATCCGCATTCTCTGCGACTACCTCACGGTCCTGGGCTTCGTCACGAAGCAGGGGGGACGCTACACGCCGACCTACGACACGTTCGTGTTCCTCAACCGGCAGTCGCCGGCCTATCTGGGCAGCGCGGTCGAGTTTCTCCACTCCGCCGACAACCTGGATCAGATGCGCGACTTCACCAACGTCGTTCGGCGCGGCACGACCAGCGCCGCCGCGCTCGAGCCGGACCACCCGATGTGGGTGACCTTCGCGCGATCGATGGCGCCGCTGATGTCGTTGCTGTCGCATCGGCTGGCGGACCTGCTGCAGGTCCGCCATGGCGGTCCGATGCGCGTGCTCGACGTCGCCGCGGGTCACGGCCTGTTCGGGATTGCCATCGCGGGCGAAAATCCGGCCGCGGAGATCGTCGCGGTGGACTGGCCGTCGGTGCTCGAAGTGGCGAAGGAAAATGCCGCGAGCGCGGGCGTCACGTCGCGCTATCGCACCATCGCCGGTGACGCGATGACGACAAACGTCGGGGGGGATTACGATCTCGTGCTGCTCACCAATTTCCTCCACCATTTCGATCAGGCGACGTGCGTGAGGTGTCTCGAGAGGATGCGCGGCGCGTTGCGGGACGGCGGCCGCGTCGCGGCCCTCGAATTCGTGCCCGACGAGGACCGCGTCGCACCGCCCGTGAGCGCGGCGTTCGCGGTGACCATGCTCGCGAGCACGCCGGCGGGCGACGCCTACACCTTCGAGGAGTTCCGGCGCATGTTCGGCGACGCCGGCTTCCGTGACATCCAGTTGCGTGCCTTGCCGCCGTCGTTCGAGCACGTCATCACGGCGGTGCGTTGAGAATGGGGTCGGGAGCATTTTTCGCCTCCCGGCGCACACATGCTCCCGACCCCTTGTCCGATACGACGCTCATCCCCGATCCCTGCTTCAGTTGGTGCCCTTCGGTCCCCGCTCCGGTCCCTTCACCAGCGCGTTGAACAGCAGTTTGTAGGTGCCGTGCGTCTGCGCGCGGTGCTGCACCCTGAAGCCGAACAGCACGACCTGTCCCTGGCCGATCCGGGCGGCCACCATCGCCGCGTGCTTTGCCAGGTTCTGCTCGCCGACCAGCCATCCGCTGTAGAGCACGTCGCGATCCGCGTAGCGCGCGACGACGTCGTACTGCTCGTTGTGATCGGTCGGAGCCAGGTCGAACGCCATCCCGCCGCCGAGAAACGTCACGAGGCCGTCGGACGGCATGCCGTAGCCGAGCGGATGCGTGGTGTCGAAACTGGTCCTGAGCGTCGATCCCGGGCAGAAGAACTCCTTCGCCGGTTTGCCGGCCAGCGCGTTGCGGACCGCGAGGCCGAGCCGGTCCATGGCGAATGCGCTCGCGCCGGCGAGCGTCACGAGCGTGCCGCCCTTCTCGACGAACGACCGGATCGCCGCGACGCCATCGGTGCCGATGCCCGTGCGGTACTCGGGCGGCGTGCTCTCTCCACGGCCGCCGCCGGCTTCCCCGCCCCGGCCCCCGGCCGCGCCCGCGGTCCGGTCACCGGTGATGGTCGCGGTCGAGTCGTCTGGCAGAATGATCACGTCGTAGCGTTCGTTGAGATTGCCCTTCTTGATGTCGGCATCCTTGATCGACGCGTAGGGAAACGAGAATTGTTCGAGCAGCAGGCGTGTCCATCCCTCGTCGATGTTGCCGCCGCCATAGCGCTGATACATGGCGATCCGCAGCCGCTTCATCTCGTGGTTCGCCTGCCTGACCTCGCCCTTGAGCGCCGTGAAATCCACGCCGGTCTGCTTCGCGACCTCCGCGAGCACCGCCTGCGATCCGGCGGCGACGATGAAATCGCCCGCGCGCAGCCCGTTACCGGCTGCATCGACGCGCCGGACGGCCACGCCCTTGTCGAAGAGCAGGTTGAGCGCCCTGAAGCTGTCGTTCAACCGGCCATCGAGCGCGTAGCCGAACGCGCCCGTCGTCCCCACCTTGCCGGCGACCGCCACCGGCGCCGACACTTTCACGACGTCCGTCGCGATCGCGTCGTCCTGCGGATCCGCGCGCACGCCCATGAACTCCACCATCGTGTCGGTGGCCATGTCGTACGGCCGGATGGGGACCCCGTCCTTGTCACGCGTGTAACTGTTGTCGGGATAGAACGTGCGCCCGAGCAGGTAGCGGATCAACCCCATCTTGGGCTGCTCCATCGAGACGACGAAGGAGCCGGGCGCGTAGGTCACGCCCGCCGCGTTCGTGAATGCCCGGGTCGTCTGCTTCACCTCGACGCCCTGCACCAGCAGCTTGTTCACCAGCTTGATCGCGGTGAGCGGGTCGTGCTGCGCCGCGGGAATCACGTAGGCGGCCGGTTTCATCTTCGCACCGCGCTCGGTCTGCCGCTTCGCTTTCAAGTATGCGTCCCACAGCACCGTCTCCTTGTTCCTCGCCGCGATGTCCAGCACCGCGCGTGCCGAGACCTTCTGCCGTTCGACGATGTCGCGCAGGTGCCACCAGCCGCCGGGCCATGGATCGGGGAACGTGGTCTGCTCTTCGTAGACCGGCAGGTTGCGCGCGCCGCCCTGAAGTTGATCCGGCTGGATGTAGATCGGCGTCGCGATCTTCGCGCTGGCCGCCTCGGTGAGCATGCCGGCGACGTTGTGGAACGGCGTGATCCAGTGGAAGCCGAAGTGCCCCCAGCCGGAGTATTGCGCCATGTTCAGCACGCCCGAGAGATCCGCCTCTTCTTCCTTGTACGCGATGTGCGCGCCGTACCAGCTGAGTTCCCGCCAGAGCAGGGGATCCGCGTCCGGGCGGACCGGGTCGGCGTAGGGCGGCACGAAGATCCGCGCGCCGTACGCGCCCATCTGGTGGTGATCGACGTAGGCCTGCGGCACGCTCCAGTCGCTGAACATGATCTTCGCCATGTACTGCGATTCGACCAGGTTGGTCTGGAACGCGTCGCGGTTGTTATCGTGGCCGGCGTACTTCTGGTACAGCCATGGCGGGCCGGAGCCTTCGTACTCGGTGCCGAGCGTCTTGTTGTACCAGTCGGTCACCATGATCTCGCCGTCGGGGTTGAACGACGGCACCATCAGGAAAATCACGTTGTCGAGGATGCGTTGCGTCTCCTCGTCTGTCCGCGCCAGCAGGTCGTAGGTCAGTTCCGGCGCCATCTGCGTGCCGCCGATTTCGGTGGCGTGCAGGCTCATCGACTGGCAGATGACCGCCTTGCCTTCCGCCACCAGTTTCTTCACGTCGGCTTCGGAGAGGCCGCGCGGGTCGCTGATCCGGTTGTTCACCTGGCGCAGGCGTTCGATCTTCGCGAGATTCGCGGGCGACGAGATGATGACGAGCAGGAAGGGGTTGCCCTCGGTGGAGGGGCCCATCGTGATGACCTTGATCTTCTGGCTTTGCTTCTCGAGCAACTGGTAATACTCGACGATCTTGTCCCACCGCGCCATCTTCCGGTCGGCGCCCATCTGGAAACCGAAGAACTTCTCGGGCGACGTCACCTGGCCTTGCGCAGGCGCCTGTGCGACGAGCCTCGTCTTGAGGCCGGTGGCAGCCAGCGCAAGCACCAGCAGGAGCGGCAGCACGCGCACGATCCACGCCTTGACTTTCATCGGAACCCTCCGTCAGTTGTCGAGATCGCGGGCGGACCTGCGCCTGCGACGAATCGGCCGTCCGAGACAAGCGGCCGGCCGCGACCCTCGCGTCCGCCCGACAGGCGCCGATGCACCGGACCGGCGTCAGGATATTAGCGCCAGGCTGGTCGGGGCGGAAGGCAAAACCGCCACGTCCGAAAGACGCCTCGTCGTGTAGCGCCATCAGTCACCGCTGACCGCCAAGCGGACAACGCCAGGTGTCGCCAGGCTTGGAACACTGGCAAATACAGGCCCTGCACCCCGACCCTCGGGCTGGCTCATCAGTTGCATCTCAACCGTGCGGCAATCACTGATACGAAGCTGTGGCCGGGCAGACGGCCCGCAGGGCACGTCTGCTTTCAGCCTGGCACAACCCGCAACAGGGAGGTTCGGTATGAAACGTGGCGTGTTGCTGGCCGTAGCCGTCGCACTGCTGGTCATCGTGGGCGGAGGCGCCGCCTACGCTCAGGACGTTGCAAACATTAACGTTCCCTTCAAGTTCAATGTCGGCAAAGTGGTCCTCAACCCAGGCAGGTACCAGGTGACGGTCGCCGCGGACGAGTCCGTCATCACGCTGACGCCCGAACACGGCGCCGCGGTCATGACACCAACCCTGACCCGTCTCGCACAGCACACGGTGATGGCCGACGCGAAGCTGGTCTTCGACAAGGTCGGCGAACAGTATGCGCTGTCTGAGGTGTGGCTTCCGACCGAGGACGGGTACCTGGTGCACGACACGAAAGGGCCGCACAAGCACCACATCCTGACCGCCGAGCCGAAGAAGAAGTGAGAAACCGTGGGCGGTGGGCAGGTCCTCGAACCAGGGACGGCAGCGCGGCCGCAACGCCGCCCGCCCNNCCGCCTGTCCCTGGGCGCTCCCGGCGGAGCGCCCAGCGGCTCTTTCGCGCCGCGCGTCCCGGGGCCCACGGCCATTATTGGGCGGCGATCAGCACAGGTGGTGGCAGGAACGAATTACAAAAGTGCGATCGTCGACCGAGTATTGAACATGTGCCCGACCGGACCTGCACGGAATTGCCCAGAATCGGCCGGCGCGGGAATTGCTGTGTTCCCCTGTTGCAGGGATCATAGCCATGTCGCACAAAGAGAGCTTCGGATTCCGGTTGCGGGCAGCGCGGGAGCGGCGCGGCATCACCATCGCTGCCATCACGGCGAAGACGAAGGTGCCGGCCAGCCTGTGGGACGCGCTGGAGCGCAACGACTTCGCAAACTGGCCGTCGGGCTTGTTCGCGAGGGCGTATGTGCGCGACTATGCGCGGCTGGTGGGTCTGGAGCCGGAAGAGGTGGTGGAGGAATTCTGCCGGTACTTCCCGAACGGTGATCGGCGTCGCGGGAGCCTCGTACGCGGTCACGCGGAGGTCATCGACATCCGCTCACAATACCGGGACGAACAGTTGCCTCCGGAAGGCGACCGCCGCGCTCCGACTGGCATGCCCCTGTCGCGGTTTCCACGCCTTTCAGGCGCCACGGGACAGCGCGTGATCGGTGCCCTGGGCGACATCCTCGTAGTCTGCGCGGCGGCCGTCGCCGTTTCGCAGTTGTTCCGCGTCGGCTTCCTCGCGACGCTCGGCATCGTCTGCGTCGCCTACTACTCGGTCGGCTTTGCGATCGTCGGCCGCAGCCCCGGTTACGCCCTGGCTCACCTGCTGACGCGGCGTGTCCCGCAACTGCTGAACGTCAGCGAGCGGCGCATGCAAGCCTAGCGGGATTCACCCCCGCGCCTGCCGGACTTGTTTCTTCTGTTCTAACCGGTTGTCAATTCCTCGTACGCCGCCGTCAGCACGCGCTCGACGACCGGGCCATGATCGGCGAAGCCCTTCAATTCCACGCTCGCCTTGACGATTTCGTCACGCGACTTGCCGGCCTTGATCTGCGCGCGGACAGAATCGAGAACGGCCGACAGGAAGTCCCGTTGGTACAGCAGGTCTGCCTTCGTTCCGGTGACGTCGAAACCCGGCTTCGCATGGCCGAAGATGTACCGCGTCTCGGCATCGTGGCCGTTCGCGACGCGCTCCAGCGCGCGGATCCAGCCGGCCAGTGAACATCCGCCCGGGCGATCGGTCACCGGTTGCCGGCGGTTGAATACCAGATCGCCGACGTGGACGATGTTCGCCCCCTCAAAAAAGACGACGCTGTCGCCGCCGGTGTGAGCGGGCCCGACATAGACCGCGTGGATCGTTTCATCCCCGAGCTTTGCCTGCCATCGATCCGTGAACGTCGTGTCCGCGTAGACCTGACTGGCCTCGGTGCCAGGCTTCGCGGCGGCCTTCTGGAGCTCGGGCACTCGGACGTAGGCGACGATCTTCCGCGCCGACGCCCGGAACACGCCGTTACCGCCGGTGTGATCCCCGTGGTGATGAGTGTTGAAGACGCAATCGATCGGTCGTGTCGACGACCGCTCATTGATCCCGGCAAGGCACACGCTGGCGTTGGGCGGCATCCCGGTATCGACGACCGCGACGCCGCCTGGGGAGATCAGCCAGCCGATCGTGCCGCCGGCGCCGGTGAAGATCCCGATGTTGCGGCGCAGTGGCGTGAATGTCGGCGGCGGCTGGGCCGGTTGCTGCCCGGGGGGCGCCGTTGCCGGCTGCTGCGCGAACAGTTCCACCCTGCCCACCGCGGCGGTGAGGAGCGCGGACGAGGTGGCGAGAAACTGGCGACGGCTCCAATTCACGGTCAGCCTCCTCAGAAAAGAGTCCGGAGTCCGGGGTCCGGGGTCCGGAGTCTGGTGTCGTGAACCTCGGACTTCGGACTTCGGACCTCGGACCTCGGACTACTGTCCGATCTCCAGCACCTCGACTTCGTAGACGAGCGTGGTATTCGGCGAAATCACGAACCGCTTCTCTCCCGGCTTTTCCTTCGCGTAGAACCCGCTCGTGCCGTAGCCCGCCGGTCCCCGGACGATCACGATGCGCCGCTCCCCCTTGCGCATGTCGAGCAACGCCTGGTCGAGGCCCGGCGTGGTGCGCGTCTTGCCGGCCTCGTAGGCGAACACCTCGGCGGCTGTGCCCGGCATTGGCTTGCCCTCATCGGCCGAACTGCTGAACGGCCGGCCGTCGAGAAACTGGCCCTTGTAGATGGCCTTCAGCGTGTGCCCGGCTTGAACCCGCTCGCCTTCGCCCTGTCGCAGCACGACGAACAAGGCAGCCGGCGGGTCCGATAACAGCGCTGGCGATCGCTCTGCCCGCGCGCCCATCGACATCGGCGCGGCGGCCGGCCACTTCGCCTTGATGATGGCCGCCTCGTCGCGCGCCTTGCGCTCGTCATCGGCCTTCACGCGCGCGCGGACCGTCTCGACGAGTGCACGGAACGTGGCAGTGTCGGCCTTGAACGCGCGTGCCCGATCGCCCACGCGCACGATGGTCACGTGTTCGATCGCATCGCCCTGCACGATCGCGTTCACGACGTCCATGCCCGCCACCACGTGACCGAACACGGTGTAATTGCCGTCCAGGTACGAGCGGTCGCCCAGCGTGATGTAGAACTGGCTGGAGTTGGTGTGCGGGCCGCTGTTCGCCATTCCCAGCATGCCCGCGCGTCCGTGGTCGAGCCCGGGCACGATCTCGTTCGGGATCGTGTAGCCGGGCCCGCGTTCCTGCGCCTTTGGCATGCCGGCCTGGATGACGTGCCCGGCAACGACGCGATGGAACACGCTGCCGTCGAAGAACGGCGTGGCGGGGGGCAGCGCCTTGTTTTCAATCGTGCCTTCGGCCAGCCCGACGAAGTTCACCACCGTCATCGGCGTCTTGTCGAATTCGAGTTGGAGGACGATCTGGCCTTTGGTCGTCCTGATCTGCGCGTACAGACCGTCAGGATACGGCGTCTGCCGCGCCATCAACGGAAGGGCAAGCGCCAGGCAGGCGGTTGCCGTCAGCGCGATCAGTACGCGCGGCGAACAAAGGACAGCCTTCATGGGTATGCCTGCTCGGTCGTGCATCGGTCAGATTATGCACCAGGCCTCGCGGATTCGCGCTTGGCCTCTTACCCGAGCAGGCGTGCGGCGGTCAGGGCGTAGGCGGCCGTGCAGTCAACGAGCGCTTTCAGATCGACGTACTCGTCCGGGCCGTGCGAGACCTCGAGCAGTCCCGGTCCATAGCCGTATCCGGGAGTGCCGTCCCGGCAGAAGAAGCGGGTCTCGAGGACGCCCGGGCACAACTCGAATCGTGCAGGCGTTCCCGTGACGTCGTGAATCGCCTGCGCGAGCGTGGCGCCCAACGGGGCGGCGGCGGGCGAGACGCACGCGTCGTTCTCCTGGAACGTCTCGACGTCGATCTTCAGTCCTTCCGCGCGGTGCCGTTCGACGACCTCTTCCAGTTCGGCTCTGACCTGGGCGAGCGTTTCCTCCGGGTTGAACCGCCGCTCGATCGAGAACCACGCGCTGGCGGGGACCATGTTGAAATCGGCGCCACTGCCTGAGGCTCCGCCGATGAGCATCACCGACCGACTGGCCTCCGGCGGGGTCATCGGCAGCGCGGTTCGCCTGTCGACCACGCGCGCCCGGACGGCCGCGAGCGCGCCCGCCACGCGGACCATCCCCTCGAACGCGTTCGGCCCGGCTTGCGGCATCGCACCGTGGGTCGGCGTGCCGGTGACGCCGATGCGAACGGTCAGGGCGCCGCGGCAGGCATTCCAGATCACCCCGCGCGAGGGCTCCGGCATCAGCACGCCGAAACGCGGCGCCGGCAGCAGTCCTTCCGCGAACAGGTGCCGCATGCCCAGCCGGCCGCCGGTTTCCTCGTCGGGAACCAGCGTCAATGTGACGGCGTTCGAGAGCGTGATGCCGCACTGCTGAATTGCTCGAAGGGCGAAGAGCATCGCGACGATGCCGCCCTTCATGTCCGCGGTGCCGCGGCCGTAGAGTCGTCCGTTGCGGGCCTGCGGCTGAAACTGCTCCGGCGATTGCGCCGACACGACGTCGTAGTGTCCGTGGAAGTGGAGGCCCGGCTCGCCCGTGCCCAGCGACGCGATGATCGAGAAGCGCGGATGATCGCCGGCGGCGGCCGTGACGACGTGATGGTCGATTCCCCAGTCGGCGAGCACGCGCGAGAAGAAGTCGACGCACTCGCGGTAGGCGAGGCCCGGCGGATTGACCGTCTGGATGGCGACCAGGTCGGCGAGCATCGACGTGATCGCCTCGCGTGCGGTCGTCACGAAGGACGTGATTCGGGCGTCGGCGTTCATAATTCGATCGCTCCTGCTGCCCCAACGCCGGCTCAGATGCCGAAACGTACGCCGGTGAGCTGTTCCGAGGTTTCCCAGAGCCGCGCCGCGGCGTGCTCATCGCGGGCCGCCGCCGAAGGCTGGACACGCACGGCCCGCCCCCAGACTTCGCCGAAGCCGGCGGGCCCGAAGTAGTCGCCTCCACGCGCGTTCCCGTCCGTGGCGGCACGAAGTTCCGGCCGCGCCCCGGCCGATGCCGACTGCGCGAGCAGCGCGTTCGCGATCTTCATCATCACCGCCCGGACCGTCGATCGGCTCATCGCCGGCCCGCGCGCCTGCAACTCGGTGGACGAGTAGCCGGGATGCGCCCCGACCGAGATGACCGATG
This sequence comes from Acidobacteriota bacterium, assembly GCA_003170135.1. Taxonomy (GTDB): domain Bacteria; phylum Acidobacteriota; class Vicinamibacteria; order Vicinamibacterales; family Fen-181; genus Fen-181. Next base: position 13,465 of record PMZR01000077.1, on the reverse strand, counting down.
CCCCGTGCCGTCGCAGCCGCCGATCGAGCTCGAGGGCGAAGAGCAGGTTCGCCAGCTTGCTCTGTGAATAGGCGGCCCAAGGCTGATAGCGGCGCTTGCGAAAGAACAGATCGTCGAAGTCCATCGCGCCGCGCTTGTGCATCAGGCTCGACAGCGTGACGACGCGCGAACGGTCGGTCGACAGGAGCCGCGGCAACAGCAGGGCGGTCAGGACGAAGTGGCCGAGATGGTTCGTGGCGAATTGCATCTCGAACCCGTCCGCGCTTTCGCGATACGGGATCGCCATCACGCCCGCATTGTTGACGAGCACGTCCACGCGCTGGTGCGTGGCGGCCACGGTCGCGGCAAACGACCGGATGCTGCCCAGACTGGCGAGATCGAGCGCCAGGAGTTCGAGGCGCGCATCCGGCGTGCCTGCGCGAATCGCGTCAACGGCGCGCTGACCGCGCGAGAGGTCGCGGCACGCGAGTACGACGTGCGCCCCGCGCCGGGCGAGCACGGCGGCCGCCTCGAAGCCGAGCCCCGTGTTGGCGCCCGTAATCACGACGGTTGTTCCCGACTGATCCGGAACGTCCTCTGCGGTCCAGCCGCGGTCGTCGTCTGCTGCCATGTCCGCTCTCCCTTGTCTCCCTACTTTGACACATCGCGCGGCGACAGCAACGCAGGGCGCGCCGAATTCGTCCACGTCCGGAATTCACGTGAAGGGTGGGGCCTGCTGCGCCAACAGCAGGCAGCGCGCGCGGGCCGGGGCCGCGAAGATCAGGATTCTGTCAGGCCTCGGCCCTGAGCGCAATTACCGGATCGACGCGCGAGGCCCGGCGGGCGGGCAGGTAGCTGGCGAGGAGCGCGATCGCGCCCAGACCGACGGACACCGCGACGTAGGTCACGGGATCGACCGCGCTGACGCCGAAGAGCAGCGATGTCATGACATGTGTGAGCGCGGTCGCCACGCCGAGGCCGAGCACGATGCCGCTGACCGTGAGCAGCAGCCCGTGGCGCAAAAACAACCGGCTGACATCACCCTGCTGGGCGCCCAGCGCCACGCGGATGCCGATCTCGCGCGTGCGCTGCGCCGCGGTGCAGGCGATCACGCCGTAGATGCCGACGATGCCCAGCAGCAGCGCCACCGCGCCGGCGACGCCGAGCATCACGAGCGCGAAGGCAGTCTGCGCCATTGAACCGGCGCGAATCTCGTCCAGCGTGCGGACACCCGACAGCGGCAGGTTCGGATTCACCGACCACGCCGCCTGCTGGATTTCCTTGAGGAAGGTCGGCGACTGCAGGCGCGTGCTTCGGATCGCATACGCCATCGTGCGGCGCGCGCTCAGCCCCGTCCCGAAGTAGTCCCGCATCAGCATCGGCCAGTAGATGATCGGGGTCGCGGCTTTCGCCACGCCGTCGTCGCGTTCGTCGCCGACCACGCCGACGATCTCGCGCCAGGGATCGGTCGGGCTCGTCCGGATGCGCCGGCCCAGCGCGGCGGCCGGTTGTTTCCAATACAACCGCGCGAAGTTCTCGCTGACGACCACGACGTTGGCGGCCGCGTAGATGTCCGTCCAGCTGATGCCGCGTCCGGCCACCATGTGGTTACCCATCGTCCGGAAGTAGTTCTCCGAGGTCCACTTGAAACGACGGATCGGCGGCATGCGCCCGGACGGATCGGGGAAATCCTTGAGGAACACCGGGTCGTTCGAGTCGTTATCGTCCATGGTGATCGACGACGAGAGCCCGACCGATTCGACGCCCGGCAGCAGCGCGATGCGGTCCATGATCTGCTGGTGCGTCCGGACAGCCTGCACTTCGTCCTTGATGAGGGCCTCCGGAATCGAGATGCGCATCGTGAGCACTTCTTCCGGACGGGTGAACCCCGGATCCACCCGGCGCATCGCCTGGAACGTGCGGATCATCAGGCCCGAGCCCACCATGAGGACCAGCGCCAGTGCGACCTCGGCAATCACGAGCGCGTTTCGCATGCGGTGGCGCTCGCGGCCGTCGCTCGACGCGCGGCCGCCTTCCTTGAGCGCGTGCGCCAGGTGCCCGGGCGCGAAGCGCAGAATGGGAATCAAGCCGAACAGGACGCCGGCACATAACGAAATTCCCAGCGTGAACAGGAGCACGAGCGGGTTGATGCCGATCTCCTCGAGACGCGGGAGTCCATCGGGCGCAACGGCCACGAGCAGCCGGATGCCGCCATACGCCAGCAGGACCGCGAGAGCGCCCGCGACCAGGCCGAGCGTGACGCTCTCGAACAGCAGCTCCCGCGCGATGCGACCTCGCGTGGCGCCCAATGCGGTGCGGACGGCAAGCTCCTGCTGCCGGCCTTCCGCGCGCACCAGGAACAGGTTCGCCACGTTGGCGCAGGCAATCAGCAGGACGAGGCCCACGGTGCCGAGCAGCACCCACAGCACCTGGCCCACGTCGCCGATGACATCGTCGGCCAGCGGCCGAACGTTCGGACCGAGGCGGATCTCGTCGAACATCTTGCGCGTGAATCCCTTTGGCAGCGGGAACTTCTCGATGACCATGGGCAGCATGCGGGCGACGTCGGCGTTTGCGCGCTGCAGCGTCACGCCCGGTTTCAACCTGGCGACGCCCTGGTAGCTGAAGTTTCCGACGAAGATCTCGGCGCGGTTGAACTGGAACGGCAGGATGAGGGCAGGATCGTACCTGAGGAACTTAAAGCGCTGCGGCAGCACGCCGATGATCTCGCGGGGCTTCGCGTCGACGATGAGGCGCTGGCCGACGGCTTTCGGATCGCCGCCGAACTTGCGCTGCCAGTACGCGTAACTCAACATGACGGTGTCGGCACTGCCCGGCGAATCGTCGTGCCGGGTGAACCGCCGCCCGATGACAGGCTGGACGCGGAGCACCGGCAGGAGACCGTCGGTAAAGCGCATCGCCTGGACGCGCTCCGGCTCGGCTCGACCGGTCACGGCCACCATCACGTTGTCCCACAGGCCGATGTCTTCGAACGTGCGGCCCTCTTCCCGATACGTGAGATAGGTGGCGGGCCCCTGGTTCACCAGCGGAAAGCCCAGGCCCGGCGCGGTGTGCCAGACGCCCGCGAGGCGGTCCGGCTGCTCGAAGGGCAGCGGCTTCAGCAGGACCCCGTAGACCACGCTGAAGATTGCGGTGTTGGCCGCGATGCCGACGGCCAGCGTGACGATGGCCACGATGGTGAAGAGCGGCGTGCGCACAAGCGCGCGAACGACCCGCCCGAGCCTGACCGCGAAGGACCGCATTCGCCACCTGCCTGCAGAAGTCAACGTCGGCGCCCGCAGATCTGGCGCGGGCAAGGGCGTCCGTCTGTCTCGCTACCGTATACGTCAATCGGGGCCGGAAGGTTCGACCCGCGGCCAGCCCCGTTCCAGAGCCCGGCCGGTGTGTGATTCGGGGTGTGCGGCAACCGTTTCCGGCGGCCCTTCGGCGACGATGCGGCCGCCCCGGTCGCCGCCTTCGGGACCCAGATCGACGATCCAGTCGGATGCGGCGATCACGTCGAGGTTGTGCTCGATGACGATGAGCGTGTGGCCTGCCGCGATCAGGCGGTCGAACACTCGCAGCAGTTGGGCGACATCGTCGGCGTGCAGGCCAGTCGTCGGTTCGTCGAAGAGGTAGAGCGTGGGACCGCCGCCGGGTTGCATCAACCCGGTGGCGAGTACGAGGCGCTGGCGCTCGCCGCCCGACAAGGTCCGTGCGGGCTGTCCGAGGCGGACGTAGCCCAGCCCGACCTCGCGCAGGATGTCCAGCGGGCCGGTGATTCGCCCGACATCGAAGAACTCGCGCGCCTCGTCCACGCTCATCTCGAGCACGTCGGCGATCGATCGGCCCTCGATCCGGCAGGCCAGCACGTCGGCGATGTACCGCGTTCCCTGACACGCCTCGCAGGTCATCCAGACGTCCGGCAGAAAGTCCATCGACACCCGGATCTGGCCGAGACCTTCACAGGCGTCGCAGCGGCCGCCTTTGGCCAGCGTGGAGAAGTGCTGCCTGCCGAATCCGCGGGTGCGCGCGGCCTCGGTGCGTGCGAACAGGTCGCGCACCGCGTCGAACAGCCCGGTGTGGGTCGCCGGATTGCTCCAGGGCGACGCGCCGACAGAGGCGTGTTCCACGCGCACGAGCGATCTGAACGGCACGTGCAGGGCGAGTTCCCGGCAGTGCACCGCCCCGGAGCGGGCATCGACGCGGTTGACGAGGGATCCGGCTCCGGCCGGCTTCTGTTTCCCGTGCGGTCCGCCGTCTGCCGGATCGTGCGCGCGCTCGCGACGACGGTGCGCGAGCAGCGCGGCCACCGACGGTGCGAGCACGTCGAACACGAGCGTGGACTTGCCACTGCCCGAGACCCCGGTCAGGCACGCGAGCCCGCCGGCCGGGATATCCACGTCGAGGCCGCGCAGGTTGTGCACGCGCGCGTCCCGAATGCCGATGCCGCGAACGAGCGGCCGCCGCGGGTCTGCGCTCGGCGCCGGGAACTCTCGCGCGAGCAGCCTCGCAGTTCTCGATGCGGGGTTGCGCCGGACCTCGGCCGGCGTGCCGCAGGCGACGATCCTGCCGCCGTGCACGCCCGCGCCGGGCCCGATCTCGATCACATGGTCGGCGGCCGCCAGCACGTCACGGTCGTGTTCGACGACGACGACGGTGTTGCCCGCATCGCGCAGATCGCCGAGCAGCGCCACCAGGCTGGCGGTGTCGCGCGGGTGCAGGCCGATGGTCGGTTCGTCGAGCACGTAGGTGATGCCGGTCAGGCCGGAGCCGAGCTGGGTGGCGAGCCGCACCCGCTGCGCCTCGCCGCCCGACAGCGTGTTGGCCGGTCGATCGAGTGTCAGGTACGCGAGGCCGGCGTCGCGCAGTCGTTGGAGACGGCCCGTCACTTCCGATCGCAGCGCGGCGACGACGGCCGTACCCTGCGAATCGAGGGTCGCGTCGGTGGCGAGCGCTTCGAAGAACGCCAAGCAGTCGTCCGCACTCTGTGCGAGCAACTGGTGGATGCCGATGCCGGCGACGCGCACCGCGAGGAATTCGGGCTTCAGTTTGCCGCCCCCGCACGCGTCGCAGGTGACGGGCGCCATCAGCCCCTCCATGGCTTCGCCCCGCGCGTCCGCGTGCTTCCGCTCGTACTCGTCACGCACGCAGGCGAGCAATCCCGCCCATCGCGATTGAAATCGGTGCACGCCGGTGCGCCTGCCGCGGACGTACCTCCACTCGACGTCGAAGACGCGGTCGCCGGCGCCGCGCAGGGCGATCGCCCGTGCGTCCTCGTCCAGCCCGCTCCACGGTGTGGAGAAATCGATGTGCAGGGCCCGGCCGGCGGCAAACAGGATGGCCATGTGCTGGCCGTGCGGGTCGCCATAGAACCGGCCGGTCTTGTGGCCGCTCATCGCGCCGGCGTTGAGCGGGCGCGACGGATCGGTGAGGAGCGTCGACGGGTCGCAGTCGAGCACGAACCCGAGCCCCTTGCAAGACGGGCACGCACCGTGTTCAGAGTTCGGCGAGAACATCGAAGCCATGAGCGTGCGAACGCCCGTGAAGCCGCAACGGGGGCACCTCCCGCCTTCGAGCGCCGCGTCGCAGGCCGGGCAGAATCGCGTGCCGGTCCGCGCATACAGCAGCCGGCAGTCGTCGAGGATCTCCGTCATCGTGCCAACGGTCGATCGCGGGTTTCGCGACGGCGCCCGCTGGCTGATGGCGATGGTCGGCGTGAGACCGGACGCGGCGTCGAATTCGGCCTCGCTCGAATGGTCGACGAAGCGCCGCGCATAGGTGGAGAAGCTGTCGGCGAAGCGCTGCTGGCCCTCGGCGAACAGTGTGTCGAAGGCGAGCGACGACTTGCCGCTGCCCGAGACGCCCGTGATGACGGTAATCCGGTTTGCCGGGATCTCGACGTCCACGTGCTGCAGGTTGTGCGTCGTGACGTTGGCCAGGCGGATGGGTGGGCGGCGGCGGCGACCAGGACTGAAGGCCTGCGCCGCTGCAGACGGCCGATCGCGGGGCAGCGCGTCATCACCGTCGCGCGGGGCATCCTGGGCGTCGCGCAGGGCATCGTCACGGTGATCGTGGCGCAGGGCTTCAGCCCTGCGAGACGCGGTTTCCCGCAGTGCGTCGCCCGTGGCCGACGCCGCGCAGGTGGCAATCGCCTCCGGGGTCCCCATCGCCACGACGCGTCCGCCTTCGGCGCCGCTGCCCGGCCCGAGATCGACGACCCAGTCCGCAACGCGGACGACGTCGAGGTCGTGCTCGACCGTGATTACCGTGTTGCCCTTCTCGATCAGGCGGTCGATCGCGGCAAGCAGCTGCGCGACATCTGCCGGGTGAAGACCGGTGGTGGGTTCGTCGAGCAGGTAGAGCGTGCGGCCGGTGCCCGGGCGCGCCAGTTCGGCCGCGAGCTTGACGCGCTGCGCTTCTCCGCCGGAGAGCATGGTGGCCGGGTGGCCCAGCGTGAGGTAGCCGAGGCCGAGGGCCCGCATGGCCTCCACCGTGCGCGCGATCGGCGCCGTGTCTGCGAAGAACCCGGCCGCCTGCGCGATCGGCATGTCGAGCACGTCGTGGATGTTCAGGCCGCGGTAGCACACCTCGAGCGTCTCGTCGTTGAACCGGCGGCCGGCGCACGTCTCGCAGACGACCGACACGGTGCCGAGGAAGTGCATGCCGATCTGCCGCACCCCGGCGCCTTCACAGGTTTCGCATCGGCCGCCTTTCACGTTGAACGAGAAGCGGCCCTTCCCGAAGTCGCGGCGGACCGCGTCCGGCTGCGCGGCGAACAGGTCGCGCACGAAATCGAACAAGCCCGTGTAGGTGGCGGGATTCGAGCGCGGGGTCCGCCCGATCGGCGCCTGGTCGATGGCGATGATCTTGTCGAAGGCGCGCGCGTCCGTTCGCCGTGCCGGAACCAGTGCGCCGCTGGCGCGAGTCCGGGACCGCGAGCCGGTCGGTGCGCGAGGATCCGGAGCGGTCTGGAGGGGCGCCGGTCCGGCGCGCACGATCTTCACCGTCGCGCCGGCCTGGTCGAAAGACGCCGGGGCCCGACCGGTGCCGCCGGACAGCGCGTGCACCGTCGCTTCGAGCAACGTCGATTTGCCGGCGCCCGACACGCCGGTCACGAGGTTCAACGCGCCGAGCGCGAATTCGACGGTGACGTCGTGGAGGTTGTGCTTTGTCACGCCCGACACGACGAGTCGTCCGGTGCCGCCACGACGCGTGGCGGGCGGCTCGATGCGCTCCCCGCCGGTCAGGAAGGCATGCGTGCGGCTGGCCTGCAGCCCGGCGGATTCGCCGCCTCGGCCGGACGCGAGGAAGTCGGCGGCCGGGCCGCAGTAGAGGACTTCGCCGCCGCCGGAGCCCGCCGCGGGTCCGACGTCCACGATCCAATCGGCGCTACGCACCGTCTGCTCGTCGTGGTCGACGACGAGCACGGTGTTGCCGCGATCGCGCACGGCGCGGAGCACGTCGAGCAGTCGTCGCGTGTCGCGGTGGTGGAGCCCGACCGAGGGCTCGTCGAGCACGTAGAGCACGCCGCCGAGACCGAGGCTGGCGAGCTGCGCCAGGCGGAGGCGGTGCGCTTCACCGCGCGAGACCGTCGGGGCTGGGCGATCGAGGGTCAGGTAGCCCAGGCCGAGGGCCTGCAGCATGTCGCAGCGGGCGATCACCTGCGAGGCGATCGCCGCCTCAATTCCATTTTTGTAATGGGGTCTGACCCCATTTCTCAGGCCAGTCTCATTTCCGGGGGCCAGGAATCGTCGCAGGTCGTCGATTGACAGCGCTGCGGCCTGCGCGATGCTCAGCCCGGCGACCGTCACCCGCAGCGCTTCCGGTCGCAGCCGCGTGCCGCCACACGCGCGGCACGGCATCGATCGGACGAATCGCAGGATGTTCCGGTTCCGCTTGGTGCGGAGGATCTGCTCCATGACCGGCAGGATCCCCTTGTAGACGCCTTCTTCCCGCGGCTTCGCGGTGATCCCCTTCCAGCGGAGGCGGGACGACAGCGGGTGTTTGCCGTAGGGAATCCTGATGCGATCGGACCCGTTGAGGATGATGTCGCGCTGCTCGGCGCTGAGGTCCTGCCACGGGACGTCAAGACTGAACCCGTGCGCGTGGCAGACCTCGTCGAGGACGTCGAGCGTCACCTGTGAGTAGATCACGTAGCCGCTCGGCGTGGTGATGCGCAGGGCGCCGGCGCGTACCGACTTGGACGGCTCGGCCACGAGAAGGTCGGCGTCGAGCCGGTCTTCGACACCGAGGCCCCGGCACTGCGGACATGCACCGCGCGGCGAGTTGAACGAGAAGAGCGCGCGCTCGAGTCTCGGTGCGTCCGGGGTCGCGACTATGGTGCCGGTTCGTGCCCAGAGCAGGCGCAGCAGGTCGTACAGCGTCGTCATCGTGCCGACGGTGGACCGCGGGCTGGCGATGTGGACCTGTTGATCGAGGGCGACGGCCGGCGACAGGCCGTCGATGTGCGCTACCGATGGGCGGGACAGGTGGCCGAGGAACTGTCGCGCGTAGGACGAGAAGGTTTCGAGATACCGGCGCCGCCCCTCCGCGCAGATCGTGTCGAAGGCCAGCGACGACTTGCCCGACCCGGACACGCCCGTGACGACGGTGAGCACGCGGCGAGGAATATCGAGATCGACGCTCTTCAGGTTGTGTTCGCTCGCGCCTCTGATGGAGATCATCTCAATATCGCAGGCGCGCCACGACGGACGTGCTTGGCCGGTCGCCGGGCACGACGACGAACAGGTCGTCATATTCGCTGGCCGGAATCGTCACCTCCTGGGGGTAGCCGAGGTCCTGAAGCAGGATCGGCAGGCGATCGCTGTGGCTGACGACCAGGACGCGCGCGTGGGGGTCGGTCGATCGCAGCTTCGAGATGAGCGCGCCGGGATCGGCCGCGGGCGTCGTGATGAGCGGCAGTTTCAGGAGATCGGCGAGCGGCTTGGCCGTCTCGGCGGTGCGCCGGAACTCGGTGACATAGATCGCCGTGATGCGGGCGTCGCGCAGCAACTGGGCCAGATGCGCCGCGCGGGTCCGGCCATCGGCGGACAACGGTGAATCGTTCGAGCTGTCGAGGCGCTCGGCGTGCCGGACAAGGAAGACGATCTGCTGGGCCGTCGCGCGGGAGACGCCGGGTCCGATGGTGAGCGTCGCGCAGACCAGGGTCACCACGAGAATCACGCGTCGCATGCCGCCTCCAGTCTCGATGACCAAACCGTAATGGGGTCAGGCACCTTTTCTCACGTCAGTCTCAATATGCGGCGCGCTTCTTGATGCGGTGTTCCGCAAGACACGGAGGCCCGCATGGCTCGCCCGCCGCGAATTACACCTGCCGGCAATGTTTTTCACGTCACGAATCGGGCAACAGAAGGTCGCATCCTGTTCGGTGATCGATCTGATTATCAGGCATTCTATCGCTTGCTGGTGGTTGCGTGCAGGCGCCTCGGGATGCGGGTCATCGCCTTCTGCCTCATGCCAACCCACTGGCACCTGGTCCTGTGGCCCTCATCTGATGGTGCAGTTTCGGAGTACCTGCACTGGGTCACCACGCAGCATTCGTTGCACTTCCGGTTGAGGACGGGGACGGTGGGAAGGGGACACGTCTATCAGGACCGCTTCCACAGTTTTCCGGTCCAGGTCACTCGCTACTACTACAACCTGATCCGATACGTGGAAGCAAACGCGTTGAATGGCCAGCTTGTCGTGAAGGCAGAGCAATGGCCCTGGTCAAGTCTGTTTGAGCGTCTGAACGGCGGCGATCTGATCACGAGCGGACCGCTCGCGCTGCCGCCACACTGGTCGGAGTGCGTGAACGCTGTGCTGCCGCTTCGCGAGGTCAAGGCAATCCGATGCTCCGAACGGTGCGGGCGTCCGTACGGTTCATCGAAGTGGGTCGCCCAGACGGCAGCCCTGCAATCGCTCGACCAGACGCTTCGCGGCCGCGGTCGTCCCCGCGTCGATTTCGGGTGCTGGCGGCCTGCGACCATGCGACTCACGTGAGAAAAGGCGCCAGACCCCATTACAATTCTGAAAGCGGGGCGGTCGGCAGGAACCGGGGCGGCTTGCGGTGCCTTGTTGCCTGCTCGAACGCGAACGCCATCCGGATCAGGGCCGGCTCGCTGAACGCGCGGCCGAAGAACGAGATGCCGACCGGCAGCCCGAAATGGTACCCCGCTGGCACCGTGATGTGCGGGTAGCCCGCTACCGCCGGGAACGTGCTGGTCCCGCTGAACCCGTAGTCGCCGTTGGCGAGATCCGTCAACGACGGCGGCGAGCCGGTAGGGGCGACCAGTGCATCGAGGCGGTGGCGGGCCATGACCGCATCGATGCCGCCCGCGCGGGTGAGCCGCCGGCACTTCGCGAGCGCCTGCCGGTAGACCGGGGTCGTCAGCGGGCCTTTCTTCTGTGCCCTGACGAACAACTCCTGCCCGAAGTACCGCATCTCCCTGTCGCGATTCCGCTCGTTGAACGCGATGAGATCCTCGAGCGATCGCGGCCCGCCACCGCCCAGGTCGGCGAGATAAGCGTTCAGATCGCTCTTGAACTCATAGAGCAGCACGTCGAGCTCAGCATCATCCACCTGGCCGATATTCGGAATGTCCGCCGGATCGATGATCGTCGCCCCGAGTCGTTTCATGTCCGCGATCGCCGCTTCCGCTATCCGGTCCGCGGCCGGACTGTGCTCGAACAACCCCTTGCGCGCGACGCCGATTCGCATTCCCTTCAGGCCGTTCGGGTCCAGCAACGTGGCGTAGTCGCGCGGTGCGTGGCGACCACCGATCATCGTGGCCGGGTCGCCTGGATCGACGCCCGCCAGCGCTCCGAGCAGGATGGCGGCGTCGGTGACGGTACGGGCCATGGGTTCCGCCGTGTCCTGGCTGTGCGCAATCGGCACGATTCCCGAGCGGCTGACCAGACCGACGGTCGGCTTGATGCCGACGATCGAATTGTTGTTCGACGGCGAGACCACCGAGCCGTCTGTTTCGGTGCCGATCGCCACCGCTGTGAAGCTGGCGGCCACCGACGCAGCCGACCCGGAACTCGACCCCGACGTGTTCCGATCGAGCGCGTACGGGTTCAGCCCCTGCCCGCCGCGACCGCTCCACCCGCTCGAGGAGTGCGTCGACCGGAAGTTCGCCCATTCGCTCATGTTCGTCTTGCCGAGCAAGACGGCACCGGCGTCGCGAAGTCGGCCGACGATGGACGCATCGCGCACCGGCCGCGAGCCTTCGAGGGCCAGGGATCCGGCGGTCGTGGTCATCCTGTCCGCCGTGCCGATGTTGTCCTTGAGGAGCACGGGGATGCCGTGCAGCGGGCCGCGCGCCCCTTTGGCCCTTCGCTCGGTGTCGAGCTTGTCGGCGATGGCGAGGGCGTCGGGATTCGTCTCGAGGACCTGGCGCAGCGTGGGCCCGCTGCGATCAAGCGCATCGATCCGCTGGAGGTACTTCTTGACAAGCGACCGGGATGTCTCCTGGCCGGTCTCCATGCGGCGCTGGAGATCGGCAATGGTCGCCTCTTCGAGTTCGAACGGCGGACCCTGGACCCCCGCCGGCCGCCTGGCCAGCGCAGCCAATCCCGGGCATGCGGATCCGGCGATGGCCATCGCTCCGCCGGCTGCCGCGCCGCCGAGGAACCGCCGCCTGTCGATTGCCCTTCGCGCCCGCTCATCCGAGTTGCTCATGCACGTCCTCCGCCATCCGCATGGCTGCCCGAGTCTCGCCCGCTCGATTCTGGAGATTTCATGCTCGCGCCGCGCCGCGAAAATGAGATCGGGATGAGAAAAGGTGCCTGACCCCATTACGGTTTTGTGACCGGCGGGGTCAGGGCGGCGCCAGGGTGTGCAGAAACTGCGACGCCGCCGCGCGGACCGCGTCGGTCCACTCGTGGCCGCCGTCGAAGACGACCGCCTCCACGCCCACGCCGAGCGATCGCAGCTGCGTCAGATCCGCCTGCAGCTTCGCCTCCGTGTACCACGTGTCACGGGTGCCGCGCCCGAGCAGCACGCGCCCGAACCGCGCCGCCGGCCGTTCGCACACGTCCGGTGGCACGTCGCCACCCAGCGCAATGATCCCGTCCGCCCGCGCCGTGCCCAGCGTCGCCGCGCGGAACGCCATCGCCACGCCCTGCGAGAAGCCGGCGTATACCAGGCGAGACGGCGTCCCCAGGTCTGCCGTGACGACGGCGAAGACACGATCGATGTAGGCGACGTTGTCGCCGATCGCCTGCTCGCGATCCTGCCGCGTCATCCAGCTCGCCACGATCTCTTCCGTCTTCGGCGCGTAGAACCGATGCAAGCCCTGCACGCATGCCAGCGCCCACGCGTCGAGGCCGGGCAGCCGCCGCAGCTGCTCGAGATGCCGTTCCGCGTTCTCTCCGTACCCGTGGAAGCCGACCAGCAACCGATGGGGACCGGGAAGGGCCGGCACGTCGAGGAGCACGCGCCCGTGCGTCGTGGTCTCGACCGATCGAACGCGCTCGTTTCGCATCTGTCTCCTACCGTAACCCGCTGGCCAGATACAACGACGACAACATCCGGTAGAACGCCGTCGCGTACGATCGGCCGTCGGGAGTGACCAGGATGTCCAACTTCGAGATCACGCCCGCGATGTCGGGCGGCGCGGCCTATTTCCAATCACGTGGCGCCCGAGCTTGGGATCCCACGCGCGGTAGACGTCGCCCATGCCGCCCGCGCCCAGCGGTTGCACGATCTCGTACGCGCCCAGGCGGGTGCCGGCGGTCAAGGCCATGAGCGATGCTCCTCAGTCCCGCGATTATACCGTCGCCACTGTCTGGCGCTCACGGGGACGGCGGTTGGCGGGCTGGCCGCGCTTGGTGCCGCGCGCCTGCTTCGCTCGATGCTCTTCAACGTGGCGCCGACCGATCCCGCCGTCTTCGCCGCGGCGTCCGCCGGGATGCTGCTCGCGGCGGTCGCCGCCTGCGTCGTTCCCGCGCGCGCGGCGGCACGGGTCGATCCCGTCGTGACCCTGAAGGCGTAGAGCCGGCTCCTCAGTCGGAACCCTCATTTCGTCCTGTTTTCTCGGTTTCGCCCCGACGGCCGAAGCCGCCCGCAGTTGCCATTCCTGCCCCGGATCGAGTACAAGCAAGCGGCCACCGACTCGTTCCTGCCCTCGTCGTTCCGCACGGAGACTGGAAGCATGAAAACGCGCACTCCCGCAATCGACCTGCGCCTGGCCGGGGCGTGTGCCGCCCTTCTGGCGGCCCTGTCGGTCACCATTGGCGCGCAGGACCGGCTCAAGACCATGCCGGGTTACGAGCAGTTTCAGAAGATGAGCCCGCAGATCCAGGCGGGCGTTCTCACGACTGGCGCGCTGAACGCCACCTGGAAAGAGGACGCGAAGTCGTTCGAGTACGTGAAGGACAAGAAGCGCTATACCTTCGATATCGCGACGCGCCAGAGCACAGTCATCGGCGATGCGCCCGATCCGCAGCCGGGCGGCGGCCGGGGCGGGCGAGGTGGGAT
>PMZR01000032.1 GCA_003170135.1 Acidobacteriota bacterium | reverse complement strand
GGCGCCTCGGGTGCCGCGTTCGCGACCGGCGGCTCCGCAGGCTCGCGGCGGGGGTAGACCCGCTCCCCCGACGCGGTCTGGGCGCCCAGGCGTGCTCGCCGCGCGGAGCGGCCGGCGCGACCGCGTCATCGCCGAGCCATGCGGAGCNNAAGCGGAGATCGGAAAGCGAGCACCGCGAGGACGTGTTCCCCGACGGCGGAGCCGGCTCGGCGAGGGCGCGGCCGCTCCGGCTGCCGCCGCCGCGTCGTCCGCGCAGGCCACGGTCACCGTGGTTCCAGCCGTCAGGCTGCCGATTTTGCCTTGGAACGACGTCAGCGAATTTCCTGAAGGCATTGGCCGTAGGCTCGCTGCATCCGCTCATGAGACTCTCGTCGCTCCACCCGACTGGGAGCGCGGGACCGGGATCTGGGTGCTGGAGACTGGGGATGACCGCAATGGACAGGCAACCCTACAACATCAATCTCGACGTGAAGTTCGATTTCCTGCAGTTGATTGACGTGGCGAAGCTGGTGGACGCTTGCACGGAGCAGTGGTTCAACCAGACGCTCTGCCGCGTGAACGACTGCGTGGTGCGGCTCGGCGTCCTGCACGGCGAGTTTCACTGGCACAAGCACGACGAGGAAGATGAGTTCTTCTTCGTGCTGGAGGGTCGATTACTGATCGATCTCGAAGGCCAGACGGTCGCGCTGGGCCCGCAGCAGGGTTACGCCGTACCGAAGACAGTCGTGCACCGTACCCGCGCGCCCGAGCGCACCGCGGTGCTCATGATCGAGCGAGCCTCGGTCAAGCCGACCGGCGACTAGCCCTTCTTGCGGAACGCCTCGGCGAGCGCGTTGAAGCCGCGACCGGGGCCGGCGGCTACAGGCGGCCGCGGCACGGCGTCCTTCGGACCACGCGTCGCCTCGCGCGGAGTGGCGGGACTCGTTCGCGGTTCCCTCGCGTTCCCGACGGCAGGATTCTTCCGCATCGACAGCGCAATCCGCTTGCGCGCCACGTCCACCTCCAGCACGGTCACGCTCACTCGCTGCTGGACCTTCACGACCTCGGACGGATCCTTCACGTAGCGGTCGGCCAACTGGCTCACGTGGACGAGGCCATCCTGGTGCACGCCCACGTCCACGAACGCGCCGAAGGCGGTCACGTTGGTGACGATGCCCGGCAGCACCATGCCGGCTTCGAGGTCCTCCAGTTTCTCGATGCCCTCCTTGAAGGCGAAGGCCTCGAACCGCTCGCGCGGATCGCGACCGGGCCGCGCGAGTTCCTCGAGGATGTCGCCGAGCGTCGGCAGGCCGACCGTGTCGCTGACGTACTTCTGCGGGTCGAGCCGCTCGCGCAACGCCGGCTCGCGCAGCAGGTCCGGCACGCTGCAATCGAGATCGCGCGCCATCGCGTCCACGACGCCATAGCGTTCCGGGTGCACGGCGCTGGCATCGAGCGGGTGATCGCCGTTCCGGATGCGCAGGAATCCGGCGCACTGCTCGAAGGCCTTGGCGCCGAGCCGCGGCACCTTCAGCAACTGCCGGCGCGACCTGAACGCGCCGTTCTCGTCGCGGAAGGCGACGATTTTCCCTGCCAGCGCCGGACCGAGCCCCGAGACGTAGGCCAGGACCTGCTTGCTCGCGGTGTTCAGTTCGACGCCGACGCCGTTGACGCACGACATGACCACGTCATCCAGGCCCCGCTTGAGCGCCGCCTGGTCCACGTCGTGCTGATACTGGCCGACGCCGATCGCTTTCGGGTCGATCTTCACGAGTTCGGCCAGCGGGTCCATCAGGCGGCGCCCGATGCTCACCGCGCCGCGCACAGTGACGTCCTGGTCCGGAAACTCCTCGCGCGCGACGTCGCTCGCCGAATACACCGAGGCGCCGCTCTCGTTGACGACGACGATCGGGATGGTGGAGGGCAACTCCAGCGCGCGAACGAACTGCTCGGTCTCGCGGCCGGCCGTTCCGTTGCCAATCGAAATCGCCTCGATCTGAAACCGCTGAACCAGTGCCCGCACCGTCTCACCGGCGCGTCGCGCCTGCTCGGCCGAGGCGGCGGTCGCGAAGATCACGTCGTGGTGCACGAGCTTGCCCTGTCGATCGAGACAGACCACCTTGCAGCCCGTGCGATACCCCGGGTCGATCGCCAGCACGTTCTTCTGGCCGAGCGGCGGCGCGAGCAGCAACTGCCGCAGGTTGTCCACGAAGACGCGAATCGCGTCCGCGTCCGCCTTCTTCTTCGATTCGGCGCGAACTTCGCCCTCGATGGCGGCGCCGAGCAGGCGTCTGTACGCGTCGTGCGCGGCCAGCCGGACCTGCTCGCCTCCCGGTCGCCCGGGGGCCTTCACGAACAGCCGCTCGAGAATCGCGATTGCCTCGTCTTCCGGCGGCGTCACGCGCAACCGGAGGAACCCCTCGTCTTCGCCGCGACGCATCGCGAGCAGGCGATGGCTGGGCACCTTCGCGATCGGCTCGGACCAGTCGTAGTAGTCCTTGAACTTGATCCCCTCGGCTTGCTTGCCGTTGACCACGGTCGATCGGACGGTGCCCGCATCCCAGAACAACCGCCGCACCTGCGCTCGCGCGGTCGCGTCGTCGCTGAAGCGCTCGGCGAGGATGTCGCGGGCCCCCGCCAGCGCCGCCTCGGCATCGGCGATGCCTTTGTCAGCGCTGACGAACGGGCGCGCCGCCTCGATCGGCGCAATGCCCGGCTGGTTGGCACACAGCAGATCCGCGAGCGGTTCGAGGCCGGCGTCTTTCGCGATGGTCGCGCGGGTGCGGCGTTTGGGCCGATACGGCGCGTAGACGTCTTCCAGCGCGGTCATCGTCTTTGCGGCGGCAACGGCTCGCTTCAGATCCTCGGTCAGCAGTTCGCGCTCTTCGAGGGACTTCAGGATGGCCGCGCGTCGATCGTCGAGCTCCTGCAGTTCGACGCCGCGATCCCGGATTGCGGCGATCGCCACCTCGTCGAGGCTGCCGGTGCCTTCCTTCCGGTAGCGCGCGATGAAGGGCACCGTCGCGCCTTCGTCGAGCAGCTGCGCGGTGGAGGCGACCTGGCGCGGCGAGATCCCGAGCTCGGCCGCGATCGTGCCGATGTGCAGTTCGTTCATGACAGGACATTGTAAGGGGAGGAGGCCCGCCCGGGCTCAGTCCGCCGGCAGGCCGTCGAACAACGGGCCGATGCGGGAAGGCCGGCGGAAGGCGGCGCTGGATGGCGGCGGCGGGGCGTCGGCGAGGCCCACCCGGGCCCGCGCGGCGCAAAACATCTGCACGTCGAGGTCGGCAAGCGGCCCCTCGCCGCGCATCCGGGTGCCGTAGGCGGACTGGTTCAATCGGCCCCCGCGCACATCGCGAATGCGGCCGAGCACCTTCGTGCGCTGCGCGGGCGCGTGCTCGGCGAGCCACGCGTCGAACAATGCCGCGACGCCGTGCGGCAGCCGCAGCATGGTGCAGCCGGCGAAGCGCGCACCGGCTTGGGCGGCCCGCTCGAGGATGCGCGGGATCTCGTGATCGGTGAGGCCCGGAACGACCGGCGAGACCATGACGCCGACGGGCACACCCTGTTCCGCGAGCCGGGCGACGGCGTCGAGGCGCGCGTTTGCGGTCGCGGTCCGCGGCTCGAGCGAGCACCGCAGCGATTCATCGAGCGTCGTAATCGTCAGCGACACGTTGACGGCGTGATAGCGCGCAAGCTCGGTCAGCAGGTCGATGTCCCTGGTGACGAGCGCGCTCTTGGTGATGAGACCGACCGGTTGGCGGCAGTCGGCCAGGACCTCGAGACACCGCCGCGTGAGGCCGAGGCGTCGCTCGATCGGCTGGTACGGGTCGGTGACGCCGCTCATCGCCAGCATGTCGCCCTTCCACGACGGCCGCCCGAGTTCGCGGCGCAACAGCTCGGGCGCCTGCTCCTTCACGAAGATCTTCGTCTCGAAATCGAGGCCGGCCGACAGGCCGAGAAATTCGTGCGACGGACGCGCGTAGCAGTAGATGCAGCCGTGCTCGCACCCGCGGTACGGATTCAGGCTGTAGGTGAAGGGAACGTCGGGACTGTCGTTGCGGGTGATGAGCGAGCGCGTGGTGTCGCGGAAGTACTCGGTCGGAACCGACACTTCTTCGGCGTCGGGAAGCGCATCCGGATCCGGCTCGAGCGCGAGCCGCTCGAACCGGCCAGGCGGTTGCTCCGCGGTGCCCCGGCCTCGCACTCGCGGATGAGATTGACCGGCCATACGGCCATTGTATCACGTGTTTCGCTATTTATTCGCCATCAATCAAATCAACCGTTGAGCTGCGTGCACGTCGCACCCGCACCGCACCCCGCACCTCGCACCCGCACCGCACTTCGCACTCGGCACCACGCACGTCGCACTCATTTCCTCCCGACCACCAGCGTGTTGTTGAACGGCGTGTCGTGCCGCGTGACGTCGCGCAGCCCGGCGTCCGTCATCCAGCTGCGAACCTCCGACTCGGTGTACGTGTCGCCGCCGCCGGTGCCCACGAGCATGTTCAACCCGAACATCGCACCCATCAGCGGCGCGGTTCGATCGTCGTTCATGATCTGGTCTACAACCACGACCTGCCCGCCCGGGTCGGTCGCGGCGGCGCATTTGCGGATGAGACTTCGGTTCTCTGCGGCAGAGTTCGCATGGACGATCGCCGACAGGAACACCAGGTCGAAGCCCCGCGGCAGGTCGTCGCGCCGGTAGTCGCCCACGGCAGTCGAGATCTGCGCGCCGTAGCCGGCCGATTCGACGTAGTTCTTCGTCAGCGGCACGACGCTCGGCAAGTCGAAGACCACCGCGCAGATGCCCTGCCGGGCGCGCACGAACGCCATCGAGAAGGCGCCCGACCCGCCGCCCACGTCGAGCACTCGGGCCACCCCGGTGAGGTTCAGCAGCGCGACCAGGCCGTCAGCCATCTGACGGGCACGCCAGTGCATGGCGCCGATGAAGGCGCGGAGCCAGGCGTCGCCGCGCTCGTTGACTTCGTCGCCCACCGTGCCAGTGCCCGCATGCACGGCCTGCGTGAGGCCGCTCCACGTCTGCCACAGGTGCGCGGTGTGCGCCAGGCCGGCCATGTACTCCGGCCGTCCCTTCACCAGGAACCGCGCCGCGGCCGGCGAATTCGTGAAACGACCGTCGCGCTTGTCAAGGAGGCCAAGCGCCGTGAGCGCATTCATCAACCGATCGGTGGCGCGCGCGTCGCTCTCGATCGCCGCCGCCACCTCGGCCGAGGTCTTCCACTCGTCGTTGATCACGGTGAACAGACCCAGCTCGTACGCGGTCAGCAGCACACGGCTGCGCTGGAACCCGTTGGCCATCTCGAGAATGGACCGGGCAGCAACGCCCTCGTCGCTCATCGTCTTGTCAACGCTCACGTCGGTCTCTCCTTTTTGCGCCCTCTCCACTCGTGCGGAACTGCAGTTTCATATAGTACTAGGCTTTGGGGCAGTCGACAGTTGGTAGTTGATAGTCGATAGTTGGTAGTCGATAGTTGGTAGTTGGCAGTCGGCAGTCGGCAGTTGGTAGTTGGTCGTTGGCCTTGGGCGAGAGGACGCGATGAAAGCGATTTGCGTGCACGCATTCGGTGGGCCCGAAGTACTAAGCCTGGAAGACGTTCCGGTTCCGGTTCCCGGCCCGCACCAGGTCGTCGTCCGCGTTCACGCGGCCGGCGTCAATCCGGTCGACACCTATATCCGCGCGGGCGCCTACGCCAGCAAGCCAAACCTGCCCTACATCCCCGGCTCGGACGGAGCGGGAACCATCGAAGCCATCGGCACCGACGTGCACGGCATCAAGCCGGGCGACCGCGTCTACCTCCTCAAGCCCGGCGGAGGCGCGCTGCCCGGAACCTACGCGGAGCGGACGCTGTGCGACGTGCCGCACGTCCATCCGTTGCCGCGAAACCTGTCGTTCGAACAAGGCGCGGCCATCGGCGTCGCCTACGCGACCGCATACCGCGCGCTCGTGCAGCGGGTGCAGGCGCAGCCGGCGGAAACGGTGCTCGTGCACGGCGCGAGCGGCGGCGTCGGCATCGCGTCGGTGCAGCTGGCGAGCAGCCGCGGCATGACCGTCATCGGCACGGCCGGCTCAAAGCGAGGGCTCGAACTGGTGCGCACCGAGGGGGCACATTTCGCGCTCAGCCACAACAACCACGACTACATCGAGCGCATCAGGGAGTTCACGGCCGGGCGCGGCGTAGACGTCATCCTGGAGATGCTGGCGAACGTCAACCTCGCCAAAGACCTGACGCTGCTGGCCGCGGGCGGCCGGGTGGCGGTCATCGGCAACCGCGGCACGATCGAGATCAATCCGCGCGATGCCATGGCGCGCGACGCGGCGATCTACGGCGTGATGCTGTGGAATACGCCGCCACGCGAGATGCAGGGCATCCAGGCGGCCCTCGTTGCCGGCTTCGCCAACCTCACGCTGCGCCCGATCGTCGGGCGCACGTTCCCGCTGGCCGAGGCCGCGCAGGCGCATCAGGCGGTCATGGCGCCTGGGGCGTACGGAAAGATTGTACTGACGGTGTAGTCCGAAGTCCGAAGTCCGGGGTCCGGAGTCCGGAGTCCGGAGCCCGCAGGCCCGAGCCCGGAGCCCGGAGTCGCAAGACTACGTCGTCGTTTCCCGGCGGTTGCGTTCGCGCACGTTGAGCGCGTACCCGGCGCTGAGCACGAGCAGGCCGCCCACCACCAGCGCAATCGCCCACGCCGGCTTGTCTGTCCACTGGCGGTGATCGGCAATCTCGTAGAGCGCCCACTCGGTGTTCATCAGGCCGGCGATGTAGAAGCCTCTCCGCTGACGCTGGTGGCTGAGCAGGCACGACCCGATCGACAGCGCAAGGTACAGCCAGTCGAAGTTGCGCACATAGTACCCGGTCATGCACAGATAACCGAGCGGCTTGAGGCCGGCAAACGGCACCCCAAGGACCAGGAACGGCCTGGCGATGCCCGCGATCATCTTCTGCACGTACGCGTTGAAGTAGAACAGCGCGCCGCCGAGCAGCACGAACGCGCCCAGGTACAACGCAATCTGCGAGTACGACAGCGTCCGGCTCGAGAGGATCCAGTCGTCCTCGCGCGCCTCCAGTTGTCGATAGGCCGCCTTGAGGTCCTTGGCTTCGTGCGAATAGATCAGCCGCAGCCGTAACCAGTCGGCGAGCGGCTTCGACATTTCCGATGACGGTCGCGTGGCGAAGATGAAGGATCTCGACGAGCACGACTGGGACAAGAACCCGACCCTCGTGCTGTCGCTCACCTGGGTGGTGACCGAAGCCGTGAACGCCCCGCGGAAGCAGTGAGCGGGATACCACGCTTCTCATCGGCGCCGTTGGCGGGTAAGATGAGCGGCTCAACCGCTCCAGCAGGCGATGTGTCCGCCGGCGCCAGGTGTGGCAACATAGAAGTTGAGGGATCCACCGATGAAACCCGTCTATATCGCCGCCTATCACCAGTCGAAGTTCGGCAAGCTGCTCGGCATGACGGTGCCCCAGATCATCAGGAGCGCCGTCGAAGGCACCTGCCGTGAGATTAACGTGGATGCCTCAGCGCTCGACGTCGGATCAGTAGGCTCGGCGTGCAACATGTCGCTCAACGAGCAGGGCCTGCTGAGCGGCCTGATGGCGGAAGTGCCGGGACTCGCGGCCAAGCCAATCGAGGCGGTCGAAAACGCCTGCGCCTCGGGCGGCCAGGCCGTGCTGTCGGTCGTGCAGAAGCTGCAGCTCGGCCAGGGCGACACGGGCATCGCCGTCGGCTACGAGAAGATGCGCGACGCCGAAGGCAAGATGGACGGAAAGCTCATCGGGAAAGTGCTCGGCTACTTTGCGCATCCCGACGAGCGCACCGGCAAGGTCTTCATCTTCCCGCACATCTTCGCCGAGGTCATGGACCTGTACATGAAGACGTACGGCGTGACCGAGGCCGACCTGGCCCAGATCGCCGTCGTCGAGTACGGCAATGCCAAGTACAACTCGTGCGCGCAGATGCAGAAGGTGCAGATCACGCTCGAGCAGGCGCTGAAGATCGACGACCGCAATCGCTACGTGGTGGAAGGCCTGCCGCTCAAGACCTACGACTGCTCGCAGATTACCGACGGGTACGCCGGGCTGATCCTCGCGACCGCTGACGGGTTGAGGAAGTTGGGCGTGGCGAAGGCGGACTGCGTCGAGATCGCCGGCTACGGCCAGGCGACCGACCCGCTCACCAAGGCGGGACGCGACGTGCTGCGCCCCGCGGGCGCGCTCACCGCGATGCGGCGCGCGTACGACATGGCCGGTCTCACGCCGAAGGACGTGAACGTCGCGGAAGTCCACGACTGCTTCACGGTGATGGGCGCGCTCGGGACCGAGGTCGTCGGCAAGGCGGCGCCAGGCCAGGGTGCGCGCTACTGGGTGGAGGGCAAGGCCAGCGTCGGTGGCGAGTGCGGCATCAACACGTCCGGCGGCCTGATTGCCAAGGGCCACCCGGTGGGCGCGACCGGCGTTGCGATGATCGGATGGTCCGCGCAGCAGTTGCTCGGCAGAGCGCCGGCGGAGCTGCAGGTGAAGGATCCGAAGGCGGCCGCCACGTTCAACATCGGCGGACCGATCTGCGCGTCGGTGTGCACGGTGCTGCGGCGCGCCAAGGATTGAGTGCTGCCGGCAGTCGGTGGCCGGTAGTCGGTAGTCAGCCTGTCCCGGAGCTTCGTCGCCCGCTCTTTGACAGGCCGACTACGGTCTTGCTACCGCCTGCCGCCTACCGATACCGTTCCCTGATCGTTGGAATCAGGTACTCGGAGAAGGCGCGGTCGAAGTTGTACTGCGGCGCGAAGCCCCAGTCCTGCCGCGCGGAGCAATCGTTCACGTCCGCCGGCCACGAGTCGACGATGCCCTGCCGCTTCGTATCCACCTTGTACGTGATCTGCGCGCCCGGGAACGCCTTCACCACCACTTCGCGCACTTCGTCGGCCGACGGGTTGAACGCGCCGACGTTGTACGCCGTCCTTGTCAGCTTCTCACGCGGCGCGGCCGCCAGCTGCAGCAGCGCTTCTACCCCGTCGGGCATCGCCATGAACGGAATGCGCGCGTCCGGCCGGACGAAGCAGGCATAGGGCTGCTTGCGCGCGGCGGCGTGGATCATCTCGGGCGCATAGTCGGAGGTGCCGCCGGACGGCACCGTCGCGGCCGAGATGAGTCCCGGGAACCGCACGCACCGGAAATCCACGCGGCTGACCGGATCGGCCGACAGCTGCTTGTAGTGATTCGTGTAGTAGTCGCCCAGGTGTTCGCAGTACAGCTTGTTGCACCCGTACATCGTGATCGGGTGGTTCCACTCGTCTTCCTTCACCTTGCCGGCCTTCCCCTTGGTGGTCAGGTCGGGCAACCCGTAAGCCGCGATGGACGAGGGGTACAGGAAGGTGACGGCGCGGCCGTGCGACTCACCCTGGTGCTGGGCGAATTCGAGCATGTTCAACGTGCCCTCGACGTTCACCTGGTGCGCGGTCATCGGGGTGATCTCGGACCGCGTGGAGAGCAGCGCGGCCAGATGGAAGACGAGATCGACTTCGTACTCGCTCAAAACGCGCTGGAGCAGGTTACTGTCGAGGATCGATCCGCTGATCTCGCGCTGCACGAGTTTCCCGAGCGCCGGTTCGAGCGGCGCGAGATCGAGCGTGATGATGCCGCGATCCGTCTGGCGGGCCAGGCGTGTGATGAGGCCGTGGCCGATTTCGCCACTGGCGCCCGTGATGAGAACGACGGTTTTGCGCAGCACGGAATGATCTCCTCTACGAGGGCTTCTGGCAGGGCTGATGCCCCGCCCTACCGATGATCGATTTGCGCCAGCAAATCGCGCAGATGCTGCTGCCAGATCGCCGGGTATGAGTGCGTGCCATGGCCGCGCGTTTCGTCGCTGGTGGGAATCAGCACGAAGCGTCCGTGCGGCACCCGCTTGATGAGCGCCTCCATCAGGGCGAGTTCCGGCGGATTCACCTGGTCATCGGCGGAGTTGATGGCCACCAAGGGCGCGCTGATGCGCCCGAGATCCGGCGACGGGTCGTATTCGCGCGACGCTTCGAACTGGTAGAGCATGTCGTTGGCGTCGGTCGACGCCAGGCGGCTGCGCATCTGGTTCTCGAGGAACGCGTCGGCCGCGTCGCGCGTGGGATACGCCTTCTGCCACTGCAGCGGGCTGCTCGTCATGAAGAGCAGGATCTGCAGGGCCGCCCGCAAGCCGCGCTGCGGCTGTGCCGTGTAGTCGCCGTTGTTCCAGTCGGGGTCCAGCCGGATGTCATCGCTGACCATCTTGCGCATCATCCGGTTACGCCCGGCGATCGCGGTCGGCACGCTGGCGAGCGGCATCAACCCGTCCATGAAGTCGGGATAGCGCTCGCCCCACATCCACGTGTGCATCCCGCCCATCGACGTGCCCATCACGAGGAGCAGGTGGTTCACCTGCAGGTGTTCGGTCAGCAGGCGGTACTGGGCCGTGATCATGTCCGCGTAGGTGTAGCGCGGGAACTTCGCGTGCAGCCCGTCACTCGGCTTGCTCGAGCCGCCGTGACCGATCCCGTCGGGCAGGATGATGTAGTGGCGCGTGGCATCGAGCGGTTGGCCGGGGCCGAACAGGACGCCGGCGAAGTTCGCCGACAGGAACCCGCGGCCGGTGCCGCCGGTGCCGTGCATGATGAGCACGGCGTTGCGCACGATGCCCTTCGCGTCCCGCTGCGGCGTGCCAATCGTCACGTAGTGGAGCTTCAGCTGCGGCAGCGTGTCGCCGGTCGTGAACGTGAAGTCGTTCGTCACGAAATCGCCGGCGACGGGCGCGGGATAGGCAGCCTGCTGCGCCTGGCGGCCCGACGCCGGTGGCGGCGACTGCTGGGCGGACACCGTGATTGCGACGGCAATCAGCACCCCGGCAGCCAGTGCGAGTCTTCTCATCGCCGACTCTCCTGTCACTCTCCCAGCCGATGCTGGAAGATCAGAAACTCCTCGACCACTTTCCCGCCCACGAGGTGCTCCTGGATGATGCGCTCGAGCACCGGCGGATCGCACTCGCGGTACCAGGCGCCCTCGGGATACACCACGGCGGTCGGCCCGCCGCGGCAGATCCGCAGGCAATTCGCCTTGGTCCGCGCGATACCGCCCCGCTCGGACAGGCCCAGCTCCTGCAGCCGCGTCTTCAGGTAGTTCCACGCGACGAGCGACCGCTCGCGATCGCAGCATTTCGGCTCGGTCTGATCGCAGCACAGAAAGATGTGCCGCCGCGCGACCGGAAGACCGATGCGGTCGGCCTTCTCCCGCTGGGCACCGGGCGAATCGTCACGCGCTTTCTCAGCCATAGGTCATCGAACCGAACAGACGCGCCTGGTCTGGAAGACCGTGCGTCTACTGTCTACTGTCTACTCTCTACGGTCTACTGACGTTGATCTACTTATCGTTCGTCGTCGGCTTCGTAGTAATTCTAGCCGCTGCCTTCTTCTGCTGCTCGAGGCGCTGCCTGATGTGCTCTTCCATGTCGAGTCGTGACACGCCCTTGGTCCACCAATCCGGCGCCGGCGCGCCCGTCAGGTAGTAGTCGAAGAACTCCTTCATGCGCACCGTGTAGTCCTGCTGGTTGGCCGGCTTCGCCAGACCGTGGTTCTCGCCCGGGTACTCCAGCATGACGACCTTCTTGCCCATCCGGCGCAAGGTGTTGTAGTACTCGACCCCTTGCGTGAAATCGACCGCGCCATCCTTGTCGTTGTGCAGGATGATGAGCGGCGTCGTGACGTTCTTCGCGAAGTTCACCGGCGAGTTGCGGACGTAGGCGTCCCAGTTGTCCCAGTAGCCGCCCAGGAACCGGCCCTGGCTGGTCTCGAAGATCGCCTGGTTCGTGCCGCCGCTGTTCTTGTAGATGAGCGAATACATGCTCACCATGTTCGTGAGCGGGGCCCCGGCGACCGCTGCCGCGAACATCCTGGTCTGGGTGACGAGGAACGCGGTCTGGTACCCGCCCCACGAATGCCCCTGCAACCCCACCCGCTTCGCATCGACCACGCCGGTCGCGATGGCCGCATCCAGCGCGGGCGTCACGCACCACACCGCCGACATGCCGGGGTCGTTGAGGCGGTACGTGATGTCGGGCTCGAGCACCGCGTAGCCGTTGCTCGTGTAGACGGACTTGTTGAACCCGTTCGCCGTCGGCGTCGCGAACTGGTTGAGTCCCTGCGACAGCTTCTCGTAGATGTACACGACGGCCGGATAGCTCTTGCCCTTCGTGTAGTTCGCGGGCAGGAACAGCGACCCCTGCAGCTTCCTCGTCGGACCACCCTTGCCGAGCGTCGCCGTGTAGTTGATGACCTGGGACCCGCTCGACCAGTTGAACGATTCAACCTGCTTGTCGAGCGAGGTGATCTGCCTGCCCCCCTTCAGCGACGCATCCGCCACGAAATAGTCGGGCGGATCCTTGTAGGTCTCGCGCGTGTAGAGATAGAGATTCGCCTTCTTCGCCTTCACGACACGGGTGAATGCCGCGTCGTCCAGCATCAGCATCTCCACGCCGGGCTTACCGGGCTCGAGGCGGGCGACGCCGCCCTTCTTCGTGTACTCGCTGAAGGCGTCCACGTAGCGCGCGACCGAGAGGTCGAGGCCCTTCTCGTCCGGGTCGAGGCGGAGGATGCGGCGATACCGGATCCCGTCCTTCTTGCCGTTCACCGTCAGGTTGACCGCCGTGCCGCTCATCGGCACCTTCCAGATGTCCCAGCCGTCCGACAGCAGCACGGCGTCGCCGTCCTTCGTCCAGCCGATCGCGGGTTGCGGCGGCTTGACGACATTGTGGTCGTCCTCGGTGTTGATGAACGAGGTGGGGACGGTCTTCGTGATGTTGGCGGACTGGCCCGAGGCGATGTCGTAGACGAGGTACTGGCCGTCATCGTAGTAGAGCAGCTTCGCGCCGTCGCTCGACACGCCGCTGTAGTTGCGCGCCTTCTTGAGCGCCAGCTTGCGCGCGCCCGTCTGCATGTCGATCGCGTAGACGTCCTGGTAGCGGCGGCCGCTCAGGCTCGATTCCAGCTCGTAGTCGCGGACGTCGGTCCCGATCGCGAACCGATCCTTCGGCGCCGGGGTCACCGTCCGCACGTCCTCGTCCGCGAGGCGGATGAACTTCTTGTCCTTGGCGCGGTAGATCGACAGGTAGCTGAAGTTCTTGTCGGTCTCCTCCTGCACCTGCTGCTGCGACTGCAGGCGCGGATCCTGCCAATGCCAGATGACGAGATCCGGCTTTTCCTCGTCGCTGCCATCATCGGCCGGTCGCGCCGCCGGCGGGGCGGGCGCACCGTCGGTCGTCGTGTCAATCTTCGGCTCCGGCCTGGGGTCCGCCTTCTTGAGCGTGCGAATGCCGAACGTGACCGCGCCGAGATCCTCGGTCCACTGCGGGCTTCTCGCCGGGCTGATCGACATCGCGTCGGGGAACGCCTTGTCGGCGGCCGGGTCAAAGGCGGTCTTCTGGATCGGCCCGCCGCCAAACCCCGTGAACGCGACGAGGGCGTAGACCTTGTCCTTGTACTTCTTGTCGTCGGTGCCCTTGAGCGCCGCGAGGCCGTCGCCCTTGTCGGTCCAGGTGATTCGCTCGTAGGACGCCTTGCCGCCATCGAGCGGCGTCACGACGCCGGTCTCCATGTTGCGCAAGTCGAGGCCGTTGCCGCTCTTGTCCTGCGCGTCGATGGCGAACGCCAGCCATTTGCCGGTCTTGTCGAACGCGAAGTCCGACACGTTGCCCACGTTCAGCTCGGCGCCACTGGCCATCTCGTGCAGGATCAGATCGGCGCCTTTCGGCCGGTCGTCGGCGCTCGCCGCTCCGCTGGCCGCGCCGCCCGGTGGCGGCCCGGCCGGCGCCGCCCCGCCGCCGGGGGCTTCAGCCCCGTACTTCTGCAGCGCGATCCATGCAGCCTGTTCGCCCGAGAACGCGAAGCGGCGGACCTTGTCGAAGCGGAGGTCGCTTCCCGTGGCCAGGTTCAGCAGCGCGACCTTGTTCTGCAGCGGTTTGCGCTGCCGGCGCAGCTGCGCCGCCTCCTTCTTCGTTGGCGCAATGGAGAACGCCACCCACTTCGAATCCTCGGAGAACGTCAGGGTGGAGGTCGTCGCGGCCGCCGCCCCGCCGCCGCCTCCCGCGCCGCCGCGCAGATCGCCCACGGCGAACTTGTACTCCTTGTCGCCCTGCGTCTGGCGAATGACCACCTCGCTGTCACCCTCGGTGGGCGACAGGCGGTAGGCGAACCAGCCTCCGTCGTTCGACACCATCGCGGTGCCGATCGATTTCCACGCCAGGATGTCGGCAAGCTCGAGCGGCCGCTTGGCGGCCGCGGGCGGGTTCGACATGGCGCCGGCCGAGAGCACGGCCAGCACGATGGCGACGCCCAGGCACAACGTGAAGAAGCGGGAGGACGGTCGTGTCATGGTCAACTCCGGCGGGAAAGACGAGATGCAGGAACCCGGGGGGCGACGCATTATACATGCGCGGACGGGCTCGAGCGCCGTCGTGACCTGCGGGGCGCGGGAGAGGCCGGGCGAGCCCGGGACGT
This sequence comes from Acidobacteriota bacterium, assembly GCA_003170135.1. GTDB lineage: Bacteria > Acidobacteriota > Vicinamibacteria > Vicinamibacterales > Fen-181 > Fen-181. The sequence continues at coordinate 18,423 of PMZR01000032.1, read as the reverse complement.
GTTAGAGTAAACCGTTTGTCGCGGTTTCGTTCGCGCAATCATGCATTCGCACGCTGCCCACCGACCGGGCAGGTGCGCCTGAGGAGAATCGACATGGCACGCGCAATCGAAGGGCTCACGCCACCGCTCGTCTGGAAGTACTTCGCGGAGATCGCGGCCATCCCGCGTGGCTCGAAGAACGAGGCGGCCATCGCGAAGTACGTGATGGACACCGCCAAGCGGCAGGGACTGACCGCCAAACAGGACAAGTCGGGATCCGTGCTCGTGAAGAAACCCGCCTCACCTGGCCACGAACACGCGCCGAGCATCTGCCTGCAAGGCCACCTCGACATGGTCTGCGAGAAGGACCCCTCCAAGGAGCACGATTTCCTGAAAGACCCGATCGAGCTGCTCCGCAAGGATGCCTTCATCACGGCAAACGGGACGACACTCGGGGCCGACAACGGCATTGCCGTCGCGACGAGCCTCGCGATCATGGAGGACAAGAGCCTGGTCCACGGCCCGCTCGAGTTCCTGTTCACGATAGACGAGGAAACGGGCCTGACGGGCGCCAGCAACCTCGAGCCCGGGTTCGTCGAGAGCAAGACGCTCTTGAACCTCGACTCCGAGGAAGAGGGCGAGCTGTATGTCGGATGCGCCGGCGGACGCGACACGCGCGGCACCTGGTTCGTGGAGTGGGAGGACGCGCCCAAGGCGGGGGCCCCGGTGCTCATCAAGGTGTCGGGCCTGCGCGGCGGCCACTCCGGCCTCGAGATCGACAAGAACCGCGGCAACGCGATCAAGATTCTCAATCGTCTCCTGATCGCCGCCACCGAGTCCGGCGCGCGATTGTCGAAGATCAGCGGCGGCAACAAGCACAACGCCATCCCGCGCGACGCCGAAGCCGTCGTGTTCGTGCCCAAGAGCAAGGCCGAGGAGATGCGGGCGGCCGTCGAGCAGCTGGCCGCCGACATCAAGGGCGAAGTGGCGACCGTCGAGCCGAAGTTCACGGTCGAGGTGACCGACGTCAAGGGCCTGCGCGCGGGCAAGGTGGTCAAGCGCAGCCTGCAGAAGAAACTCGCGCTGACCATCGCCGCGCTTCCGCATGGCGTGATGAAGATGAGCCCGGACATCCCCGAGCTGGTCGAAACCTCCACCAACGTGGCCGTCATCGCGACCGACAAGAAGGCGATCTCGATGGTGACCAGCCAGCGCAGCTCGGTCGCATCCGAAATCATCGAGATCGCGCAGGCGGTCCGCGCGGTGTTCGAACTGGGCGGCGCCGAGGTGCACGCCTCGGACGGGTACCCGGGGTGGAAGCCGAACCTCAACTCGCGGATCCTCAAGACCGCGCGCGAAACCTACAAGGCGCTCTACGGCAAGGATCCGGCCGTCAAGGCGGTCCACGCGGGGCTCGAGTGCGGCATCATCGGCGAGAAGTACCCCGGCATGGACATGGTCTCGTTCGGCCCGACGATGAGCGGCGTGCATTCACCGGAGGAAAAGCTGGAGGTTGCCAGCGTGCCGAAGTTCTACGACTTCCTGCTGGCGATACTGAAGAACGTGAAGTGACCGTGCTTGGTGCTGGGTGCTTCGTGCCGGGTGCGAGGTAGCGCCGGAACTGACGCTGCGCGCGTCATTTCTTGAATACTGCGCGGTGCGTCAGTGCCAGCGCCACCTTGCACCGAGCACTCAGCACTGAGCACCCCGTTACCGCAGGTACTGCATCCCGGTGATCGCCGATGCGAGCACGGACAGGGCGACGGCCACCAGGCAGACGAGCGCGCCGAGCAGGTGCTCCTGCCGTTCGGGGCGCAGCGGATTGAGCCACATCGAGGCCAGATATCCGCCTGCGAAGCCGCCGGCGTGCGCGAAGTTATCCACGCCGGGCATGGCCAGGCCAAACACGAACAGGATCACCGCATAGGTGAACGCCTGGCTGGTGACCGCGCTGCTGACGCTCCGGCGGCCATAGTGCACCAGCGCCCCCAGCAGCCCCATGATGGAAGCCGACGCACCCACGGTGAAGCCAGCGCCGTGGAACAACGGCAACGAGAAGTTCAGGCCTCCGGCCGTGGAACTGAGGAGAAAGCCGGCCGCGCCCGCGATGGTGTAGATGAGAACCATGCGGCCGGCGCCGTACATGTCCGCAACGGCCGGGGCCAGCTGGCGGACCCACATCATGTTGAACAGGATGTGCAGCAGGTTGCCGTGCAACCACCCGGCGCTCAGGATGGTCCACCAGCGGCCGTATTCGAAGATCGGGATCGCGCCGCTCTCGCCGAACAGAAACAACGCGGGATTGCTCGGCGAGAGGATCGAGAACAAGCCGGAGGCGCCAAGCGCTCCCGCTCCCGACATGGCCACGGTGGTGAGCAGTGACAGGACGTAGAGCAGCGTGCAGCCGCCGATGACGATCGGCACGAAACCGAGGTCGTTGCCGAAGCGGCGCAGCAGCGGCGCAAATCCCCAGAGCGACGGATTCCAGCGGCCGCACCGGAAGCATCGGTCATCCTGGACACCGACAAGAGACCCGCAGGAGGGGCAGACGACCGAGCCGCTGGTCTGGCGTTTGAACATGCGTCCTCATTGTGACAGAGATGTCCGAAGGTCTGAAAGAGCGAACCGCCGACGCCTGGGTCACCGCGGCCGCCCGCGATCGAAAGGCCCGGTCGTGACGGAACCGGCAGGCCAAGACCCGACCCCGGATCGCCGGGAAACTGGCGGCGACGGGGTCGGCTTCGCGAAAAACGCCGAAAAACTGGCGATTTGAGGCCGGGATCGGCTTTTGCACAACCCGGAGTGCGGCCGCGTTCCGGCCCGCATCTCTACAGCAGCGGAGGATACTGATATGGCGATGAAGATCCTGGAAGATTGCATCAGTTGCGGGGCTTGCGAGCCGGAGTGTCCGAACGAGGCGATCGCCCAGGGCGACACGGTCTACTGCGTAACTACCGACAAGTGCACCGAGTGCGTAGGCGCCTTCGACGCTCCCAAGTGCGTGGAAGTGTGCCCGGTCGACGGCTGCATCGTGCCGGACCCGGATCATGCCGAGACGAAGGACCAGCTCCAGGAAAAGTACAACAAGCTGCACGTCTAATCGCAGCGCATGACAGGGACAATGGGGTCAGCCGCTGTTTCCCGACGACCGGAAAATGGCGCCTGGCCCCATTTTTCTTTCGCGCGGCATCAGTAAATGACCGCGCCCGTGGCCTTGACCTGATACGACGGCACGGCCGTCTTCATGTCGCCGCCCTTCGCCTTCTGCGCGTCGGCCGCGTATTCGCCCGCCATCTCGCCGCTCACCTTCTCGAACACGCCCTCGGCTGACGCCCGCTTCCCTTTCGCCGACACCGGGAACACGATCACGCCATCGTCCACTTTGAACCGCAACGTCTTGGCGGCTGTCGGATCGCTATTCGGGTCCGCGAGTTCCATCCAGCAGCCCGCCATGTCGCAAACGGCGGTGATGGTGCCGTCGACGCGAACCGTCTTCCCGAGATACCTGTCCGGTTGCGCCAGCAGGTTTCTGATCGTGGTCGCCTCCTTCAGCGCGACGCCGGTCCCGTACTTCTGTTCCTGGGCGGCCAGGGTCACCGCCGCGATGCAGAGGCCAACGAGCAGAACGATCACCACACGCTTCATCATGCCTCCCGTGTGCGCTTGTCACCGCAGCGGACGGCCTTGGCAAGGCTGACCCCGACCTGCGGTCCGCTATCGCAGCATCGTGGCGGTTTGGTCTCGCCCTTGTCAACTGACCAGATCGGGTCGACAATGGCCGGTCGGACCGGGACGAATCCCGGCCGCTCAGGGACCTGGTGACCGCCGAGGGACGATCGACATGGAGACGTTTCGCGCGCACATACTGACGCCGCTCTCGTCGGACCTCAGACACCGGACTTCGGACTCCGCGGTTCGACGAGTTCACCGCGCCCCGAGCCTGTCGAAGGGCGAACTCCGGACTCGGGACGATATCGATCGCGCCTGGGCCGATTGGCCCGACGGACGACTGGACGTCGAGGATGGCCAGATCCGGAGCGTCGGACCGTGGCGCCGAACGTCGCCCTACACGGACCTGCGCCCGCACCTCGTCATTCCAGGCCTGGTCGACGTGCATGCGCACGTCCCGCAGTTGCCGGTGTGCGGCGTGCATCCCGACAACCTGCTCGACTGGCTGCAGAAGTGGACCTTCCCACTCGAGGCGCGCTTTCGCGGCGCGCGGGCCCGAACGCTGTCGGCCAGTTTCATCCGCGAAATGCTCGGCCACGGGACGACGACGGCCGCGCTCTACACCTCGGCGTGGCCCGACTCCGTCGAGGCGTGCTTCGCCGCGGCGCGTGAGGCGGGCATTCACGCGTGGATCGGACCGCCGCTGATGGACGTGGATACGTACCGGCCGGTGACCACCAGGCGCGTGCTCGACGAAGCCCGGCACCTGTCCCGGCTCGACTCGCCGCGCCTGCGCTTCGCCGTCACGCCGCGTTTTGCATTGTCGTGTTCGATGGATCTGCTCTGCGGCGCGGGCGATCTGGCCCGCGAGTTCAACCTGCCGATCCAGACACACCTGGCCGAACAGCAGGCCGAGTGCCGCGAGGTGCGCCGGCGGTTTCGTCGCAGCTACCTGCACGTGTACGAGCGCGCGGGGCTCGTTGGCCACCAGAGCCTCTTCGCGCATGCGATTTGGCTGACCGACGCCGACTGGGCCCGGCTGTCCACGGCCGCGATCGCCCACTGTCCGACGTCGAATGTCTTTCTCGGCAGCGGCGTGATGGACTGGTGGCGAGCGCAGTCGGCCCGGGTCGGCCTGGGATCCGATGTTGGCGCGGGGCCGGACCTGTCCATCTTCCGGGTTGCGCGAACGGCCTGGACGGTGCATTCGCTCGCCGGCGCTGCGCCGAATGCGGCCGACCTGCTGCGCGCCGCCACGCTCGGAGGAGCCGCGGCCCTGGGTTTCGACAGCGTGGGAAGTCTCGAAGCGGGCAAGTCCGCCGACTTCGTCGTCCTCGACGCGGCACGGGTGATTCCGCGCGGCGCGCCCGACGTGGAATCGACCGAAGATCTGCTGTCGCGCATCCTTCACCGCGCCGGCCGCTCGTCGATCTCGCACGTCTACGTGGGCGGACGGCTCGTGGTGGATAACGTGGCGCTGCGATCGAACGGATGAGGCTTGCGCTATGCCGCGGGCCGTTGCAGGCCGAGCGTGCGGGACGGGCGCGCGGGCTCGTTGCAGTCGTGCTTGCGCAGGAAATTGAGGAACCGCTTGTGGTCGCGGTTGCCGAGATTGAGCACCGGGACGAGCGTGGTGTAGTTCCCGCCGGTGTGCTCGAGACCCTTCGCGACGACGAACCGCACGTCGTCGCGGGTGATGTCGCGTGACATGAACGGGGCGTAGACCACCGACCAGAACGATCCGCCATCGCGGATCGCGTCCCACAAGATTTCCCCCGTCGGTCGTGTCGAGGAGCGATCCAGGTCAAGGGGTGCCGCCTGCTGCACCGGCCAAGGCAGCTGCGCCAGATCGATTCTCTGGCCCGGAAAGCGCGCGACGAGCGACTCCACGAGGTTTCGCAATTCCCGGACATTTCCCGGCCAGCGGTACAGCTGGAGCCGGTACATCGCGTCGGCCGACAGCCGTGGCGCCGGGACGCGATACTGGATGGCGAACGCCGTCAGGTAGTGTCGAAGCAGCGGCGCGATGTCCGGGCCGCGATGGCGCAGGGGCGGGACGTCCAGGGCGAGCACGTTCAGCCGGTAGAAGAGGTCCTGGCGGAACTGGCGTCGCTTCACGCATTCGCTCAGGTCGCGGTTGGTCGCCGCGATCACCCTGACGTTTACCGTCTGGCTGGGCTGCGGCGCGCCGACGCGTTGGATCTCGCCGTTCTCCAGGAACCGCAGGAGCAGCGCCTGCATCCTCAGGCTCATCTCGCCCACTTCATCGAGCAGGATGGTCCCGCCGTCCGCCATCTCGAGCAGCCCCGCCTTGTCGCGCACCGCGTCGGTGAAGCTTCCGCGCATGTGGCCGAAGAGTTCGGACTCGAGCAGTTCGTCGGGCACGCCCGCACAGTTGACGACAACCAGCGATCGTCCGGCGCGGCCGCTGCGCGCGTGCACGAGGCGGGCAACCACTTCCTTGCCCACGCCACTCTCGCCCGTGATGAGGACCTTGGCCTCGGTGCGGGCAGCGCGCTCCGCCTCTGCAATGACGGCTTCCATCGCGTGGCTTTCCCGAATGATCCGCTCCGGCACCCCGCCCATCCTTTTGCCTTCCGTTGATGACGCGTCCAGACCCGGGTCGGAACGTCTGGCGCCGCCGGACCCGACGTCTCCAGGCCAACCTGCAAGAACCCGCCCCGAGTGACCTCACTCGAGTCGGCTGGTGGAGCGCGACTGCCGACCTGAACGGGAGGGGTTGCCAACCGTCGCCGCCGCAAACGCCTGTTGAAGCCGAGTCGCGTGTTGTCGGCCAAAACAACGACCCGCTCGCTGGAAGCGATGTTTGGTGTGAACGATCGATCGCCTCGAAGAGAACGGCGGCATCCGCGAGGCGTCATCCGGGCGTCGGCGCCAGGTCGCACGGCTCTCTTCTTTGATGCACCAGATCACGACGCGAAGAGTCGAGGCCGTGTATGCGTTCAAAACGGAGGCGAACCGGCTCAGCGGCGCGACAGGCTGGCTCGGCAGCGGACGCGACGCGCGATCGAAACCCGCATCGGCCACGCACCTGCTGACAGGACGCCGCCGCCCGCAAAGCGGAACCGCTCGCGCCGGCCGAAAAGCTCAGTCCAACGCGCCGTCCGATGTTCGTTGTTTGCGCCGATCCCGGACTTCGGGCAAGATGGCGCGTCGCGTTGTGCCTGCCCTCGACGAGGATTTCATGGCTGTCACGTCCGGGTCGACCGTCATCCTCACCACCGAGCCGCTCGCCGAATTCACGGTCAAAGCCGTCGTGACCGGCGTCGTGCTCGGCATGGTATTCGGCGCAGCGAACGCCTACCTTGGCCTGCGCGTCGGCATGACCGTCTCCGCGTCGATCCCGGCAGCGGTGATGACGGTCGCAGTGTTCAAGCTGCTCCGGCGCCAGGGGACGATCCTCGAGGCGAATATCTCGCAGACGATCGGATCGGCGTCCACCGCCCTCGCCACCGGCACGATCTTCACCGTGCCCGCGCTGTTTCTCTGGGGCATCATTCCTCCCTACCTGCAGATCGTGGCGTTGTGTTTCCTGGGCGGCCTGCTGGGTGTCTCGGCGATGATTCCGCTCAGGCGGCTGCTGATCGTGCAGGCGCACGACGAGTTGCCGTATCCGGAAGGGACCGCGTGCGCGGAGGTCCTGCGCGCGACGGCCGCCGGGGCCAGCGGCAGCGAGTGGATCTTCCGCGGGATGGCGGTTGGTGCGGCGGTCAAGCTCGCGCTGTCGCTCGCGTTTCTGCTGCCGACGACGCTGACGGTCGCGCTTCCGGCGATTCTGCCGAGGGCGCAGCTCGCGGTCGAGCTGGCGCCGGCGCTGCTCGGCGTGGGCTTCATCCTCGGCTACCGGCAGTCAGCCGTGTGCGTCTCCGGCTCGCTCATCTCCTCGCTGGTGCTCATCCCGCTCATCGCGTGGCTGGGCGCGGGACTCGCGACGCCGCTCTATCCGGAGACGCACCGCCTCATTGCGCAGATGAGCGTCGACGACATCTGGGGCCGCTACGTGCGCTACATCGGCGCGGGCGCCGTCGCAACGGCCGGCATCCTCACGGTCATGCGCGGGCTCCCGACGATGGGGGGCGCCTTCGTGGCGGTCGCGCGGGGGATGCGCCGGCGCGGCGCGGGTGCGGCCACGACCGCTGTAGACACCGACCGCGATCTGCCGGGCATCTTCATCATCGGCGGCATCGTCACCGTCGTGGCGGTCGCCGCCCTGGTGCCGGGCGTGTTTGCCGGTCACATGGGCCCACTGCCGCGCGCCATCTGCGCGGCGGGCGTCGGCGTGTTCGGGCTCCTGTTCGTCACGGTCGCCGCGCGCATTGTCGGCATCATCGGCGTGTCGTCGCAGCCGACCTCGGGCGTGGCGCTCGTCACGCTGCTCGGCGTGGCCTCGGTGTTCGCGGCGGCCGGCTGGACCGATCCGTCCGCGCGCGCCGCGGTGCTCACGGTCGGAACGATCGTGGCGATCGCAGCATCAAAGGCCGGCGACATCTCGCAGGATCTGAAGACCGGCTTCCTGGTGGGCGCCACGCCGGCGCGCCAGCAGTTCGGCCAGCTCATCGGCGCGGCGTTCGCGTGCTGGGCGGTCGCCGCCACGGTGCTGCTGCTGGGCACGGCCTATGGCTTCGGCACGAAGGAACTGCCGGCGCCGCAGGCGACGCTCATGAAGACGATCATCGAGGGTGTCCTGTCCGGCGCGCTGCCGTGGGGGCTGGTCCTGTCCGGCGGCGGACTGGCGATCGGGGCGATGTTGTGCGGGGTGTCGGGCCTCGCCTTCGCCATCGGCGTCTACCTGCCGCTGTCAACGATGGCGGCCCTGTATGTTGGCGGCTGCGTCAGGGGAGCGGTCGAATACCGGAGGCCGACGCGCGGTCCTGCGCAAAGTGACCCGGGCGTGCTCGCGGCCTCCGGGTTGGTCGCGGGCGAAGGGCTGGCGGGCATTCTGGTGGCCGGCTTGGTGGCGGCGAACATCGCGCCCAAGTCGATGGCGCCGATGCTACGCGGCCTGCCCGGCGAACTCGCGGCCGTCGTTGTCGTACTGGCCGTCTGCTATTTCCTGTACCGCGGCGGCCGCACGTCGATCATCCCCTAGCAGAAACTGCGTTGGGCTGCATTGGTGCATTGGGGTCAGGCACCTTTTTCAGGTTCAATCTGACTATTTGGAACGAAGAACGGGAGCAACGTGAGCCGGGGCCGTGTCATTTTGCACTGAAAGCGCGACATCTCCCGCATTTTGAGGCTGAGACCGCGCATTGAGCACGAACCCAAGATCGGAGGATCTGGAAAAGGTGCCTGACCCCATGACGAATTCAATCTGACGATCTGGAACGAAATACTGGCGCAACGTCGGCCTGGGCCGTGTCACTTTGCATCGAAAGAGCGGTTTCTCCAGCATTCTGACGCTAAGACCGCGCAGGGAGCACGAACCCGTCCGCCGCGCGCTCGCACGCAGCCATACGCGCGTCTTCTTCTCCCGGGGGCGGCGTGCCGCAGCCGCCGTGCACGATGAACGCCGGCTTCATCGCGATGCCTCGTCTTCTCGCTCTCGGTCACCCGCCGAGCGTGCAGCCCGTGATGCGTTCGGCAACCAGGTTCATGTCGGCCAGGCGGCCCGCCTGCAATCCGATCGCCCCGTTCAAGTCGGCCAGTTGACTCAACCGGCAGAAATCGTCCCGCGTCACGGCCTCCGAGGCGCTCAGCGCCGCCAGGATGCGCGACGGCGCGGCAAGCGCCACCTGGCTGGCCCAGATTCGTGCCTGCGCCTTCAGCAGGTCATCCCCGCCCCGCGCCGCCACTCGCACCAGCGCGATCGCCGTCTCGATTTCGGTCATCGACGTGGCGAACTCGAAGGCCACGTGCTGTTGCCGCACCAGCTTGGCGCGGAACGCCACCTGCGCCGCATCGGCCAGGAATCGCGCCGCGCGGGCCGCCGCGAACCCACCCGCATCGGTCGCGCCTTCCACCTCGTCGGCCATCCGCGCGTAGAACTGCCCCTTGCTGCGCACGTTCTCGCGCATGCGGAAGATGCTGATGATGCTCTGCTGGATCTCCGACGTGCCTTCGTAGATGCGCAGGATGCGCGCGTCCCGCCGGATCTTCTCCACCTCGAAGTCCACGCAGTACCCGTATCCGCCGAGCGCCTGCACCGCATCGTCGGCCGCGATGTTGCCAACCTCGGTCGCGAACAACTTGGCAATGGAGCCCTCGACCTGGCGATCCTCGGTGCCGGAGTCGAGCAGGTCGGCCACGTACTCGATGTAGGCCTGCGCCGCCGCCAGCCGCACGCTGTTGGGCACCAGCAGCTTGTGCGTGAAGCCCTGCTTCTCGGCGAGCAGCGTGCCGAACTGCCGCCGCTGCTTCGAATACGCCACCGCTTTCTCGAGCGCGACGAGCCCGGCCCCCAGCCCGAAGGCGGCCACCATCAGCCGCGTGTAGCCGAACACCTCGTTGGCCTGCTTCAGGCCCTCGCCTTCGCGCTCGCCCACCAGGTTGTCAGCGGGAATCACGACGTCCTGCAGCAACACCTGGGCGGTGTCGGACAGGCGGATCCCGTGCTTGATCTCGTGCCTGCCCGGCGTCAGCCCCGGCGTGTTGCGCTCGACCACGAAGAAGGTCGGGCCGTCGGGCGCCTTCGCGAGAATCGTGTACAGATCGGCAATCGACCCGTTCGAGATGAACTGCTTCACGCCGTTCAGGCGGTAGTGCGTGACGTGGCCGCTCGCGTCGGTGATGCGCGTCGCCTCGGTCTTCAGGGCCTGCACGTTCGACCCCGCTTCCGGCTCGGTGACGCCGTAGGCGACGATCAGGCCCTCCTCGGCGATGCGCCCGATCCACTTCGCCTGCTGCGCGGGCGTGCAGCCGACACGAATCGGATCCGTGCCCAGCGCCACGGCGAGCATCGCCGTCGCGAGCCCGAGATCGATCTTCGCGAATTCGGTCGACAACCGATACACGTCGTAGGCGCCGCCGCCCATGCCGCCGTACTCCGCCGGCAGGAACACCAGGTGCAGCCCCACGTCCGGACCGAGCATCGCACGCACCACGTCGGCCGGGCACGTATCGCTGTCGTCCCATTTCAACCGGCGCTCGAGCGGCGCCTCCCGATCGGTGAATTCCTTCAACGTCCTGACGATCAGGGCGATGTCCTCGGCATCCAGGCGCTTGAAATCCATGTCGGCTCTCGTTAGTCGTTGGTTGTTGGTCGTTTGCCGATAGTCGGTAGTCGGTAGCCGGTAGTCCGTGCCGGCGTCGCCGGTGCGCTCAGCGAGGGCCGCCTAACGCGGCCGCCGCGCGGATCCTCGCGATGTGACCACCGGCCAGGCAGCCATCGAGCTTCGACCGAAGGCGCACGAACTCCTCGACGCCGTCGAAGCGGACGCATGGACCCGCCTTGTCCGGGTGCGAACCGTCGGCTTCGATGACGTCCGAATACGCGCGCGCCGTGCTGGCCAGTCCCGGCACGTATTCCTCGAACACGTCCAGGTCGTGCGCGTGATAACAAGCGTCGCCGTCGGTGTCCCACGCGGGATGGCGCCGGGCTCCGAAGACGAGTTCCGCGCAGATCCGCGCCACTTCGCCGCACGCGCGCACCACGTGCGCATGACACACGTCGCCGAGCGCCGCGTCCATCGCGTCGCCGGTGCCTCGCGCGTAGGGCCCCTGTGCCATCTCGAGCACGAAGGCCCGCGATGACAGCAGCCAGCCGAGGGCCTCGGTGAGGGGAACCGACTCGCCGTGCACGTCGGCCGCGTTCACCTCGGACCGCTCGCGCCGCACGTGGTCGAACGTCCATGCCCACAATTCCATGGCTGTCGCCACCGTGCATGCCCCGGTGCCCGGGTGCTCGCTGGCGACCCGGCGCATCGTGGCGATCCAGTCCGGCAGTCGCTGACAAAGCCCGCCTGCTCCCATGACGCCTCCTGCACGGCAAATCGGGGCGTCGCGGGGAACGCGACACGTTCCCGGCCCCTACTTGTCGATCTTCCTGGGAAAGCTCGCCTGAAGAGACGGCTTGAGTGCAGGGAGTATATCTGATGTGACGCCGCGCGCAGCCGGCCGCGGCCATCGGCGCACGGTCGCCGGCGACCGCGCCGCGGGTCAGGCCTCCAAAATGCGCCGCCGAGTGCCGGAATCCCGCCATCACTTAATCCGGGTGCTCTTCCAAACCGGCTGCTTCCCCGTTTCCTGTCCAGCTCTTCCACTCGAGCTTGCGGGATCTCGGACGACCGCCAGGTCCCGGTCGCGCTTCGGCTCCCGCGTTCGGCTGATCCGGCTGAGGTTCCGATGGCCCCTGCGCAGCACCGAGGACGGTCGGATGACCAGGGACCCGCAACGGGGACCGGGACCGAGCGACGAGCGCCAAAGACGAAACCTCTTGGCGGGCGAATGCGCTTGGGTTAATCTCCCCGTGGTTCTGGGGCGTTCGGAGAGCGGCCCGATCTCGCGGCGGCGTTCATTTCATGAATTGGTACTCCGCTTGCTCGATAAGGGTGCGACTGCCCCCGGCCGCCGTCTTTCCGGCAGTCGCTTCACCCGATTTCACAACACCACGAGGCTGCCGTGCATCGCATTCTCAGCAAAGAGATTCTCGCCCCTGACGTCGCCCGCCTGTGGCTCGACGCGCCGGTCGTCGCGCGCAAGCGGCGGCCGGGGCAGTTCGTCATCATCAGGCTGAGCGAGGACGGGGAGCGCATTCCGCTGACCATCGCCGATGCCGACCCCGCGCGCGGCGCGATTGCGCTCATCGTGCAAGGCGTGGGCAAATCGACGTTCGCGCTCAATGCGATGAACCCCGGCGACGACCTGCTCGATGTCGCGGGGCCGCTCGGCCTGCCGACGAAGATCGAGCCGAACGCGCGCGTCTGCTGCATCGGCGGCGGCATCGGCACCGCGGTCGTCTACCCGATCGCGTGCGGGGTCAAGGCGCTGGGTGGCCACGTCGTTGCCGTGGTCGGCGCCCGCACCCGCGACCTGATGATCCTCGAGAAAGAGCTGCGCGCGGTCGCCGACGAGACCATCGTCACGACCGACGACGGCACCTACGGCGCGCACGGCCTCGTCACCGACGCGCTGAAGAAACTGCTCGCCGAAGGCCACACCTTCGACGAGGTGGTCGCCGTCGGCCCGCTGCCAATGATGCGAGCGGTGTGCGAGGTCACGCGTCCGCTTGGCCTGCGCACGATCGTCAGTCTGAACCCGATCATGATCGACGGAACGGGCATGTGCGGCGGATGCCGCGTCACCGTCGGCGGCGAGCAGAAGTTCGTGTGCGTCGACGGCCCCGAGTTCGACGGGCACCAGGTGGATTTCGCCGAGCTGTCCGCACGGCTCAAGGCGTACCGTGAACAGGAAGCGATCGCGCTCGCGCGCTATCGCCAGATGTCCGCGCAGGGCGCGTAACCTATGGCAAAGAAGACCTTCCTCAAGACGAAGACGCCCATGCCATGCGCGGATCCGCACGAGCGGGCCCACGCGTTCACGGAAGTCGCGTTGGGCTACACGCCGGCAATGGCGCAGCAGGAGGCGGATCGCTGCGTCCAGTGCAAGAACCGCCCGTGCGTGGCCGGCTGCCCCGTCGAAATCGACATCCCGACCTTCGTGCGCCAGATCGCCGAACAGGATCTGCAGGGCGCGTTCAACACGCTGATGGCGAAGAACGTGCTGCCGTCCATCTGCGGCCGCGTGTGCCCGCAGGAAGAGCAGTGCGAGAAGCTCTGCACGCTCGGCGTGAAGTTCGAGCCCGTGGGCATCGGCCGCCTCGAGCGCTTCGTCGCCGACTTCGCCGCGCAGAACAACCTGGTGGACACCGCGGAGCCGAAACCGCTGACCGGCCACAAGGTGGCCATCGTCGGCTCCGGACCGGCCGGGCTCACCGTGGCCGCGGACCTGGCGAAGATGGGTCACAGCGTGACGATCTTCGAGGCGCTGCACAAGACCGGCGGCGTGCTGATCTACGGCATCCCGGAGTTCCGGCTGCCGAAGGCGATCGTCGAGCGCGAGGTCAACGCGCTCAAGACGCTCGGCGTCGAGATCAAGACCAACCACGTCATCGGCCGCTGCTTCACGATCGACGAGCTGTTCAGCGAGCTGGGCTTCGGCGCCGTTTTCATCGCCACCGGCGCCGGCCTGCCGCATTTCCCGAAGATTCCCGGCATCAATCTCATTGGCGTCTTCTCGGCGAACGAGTACCTGACGCGCTCGAACCTGATGAAGGCGTACAAGTTCCCGCTCGCCGACACGCCGGCCATCCACAGCCGCAACGTCGCCGTCATCGGCGGCGGCAACACCGCGATGGACAGCGTGCGCACCGCGCTGCGTCTGGGCGCCGAGAACGCGTACCTCGTCTACCGGCGGTCGAAGACCGAGATGCCCGCCCGGCACGAGGAGATCGAGCACGCCGAGGAAGAGGGTGTCCAGATCGTCATGCTGGCCGCCCCGACCGAGATCTTCGGCGACGCGCAGTCTCGCGTGCGCGCCATGCGCTGCATCCGGATGGAACTGGGCGAGCCCGATGCCTCGGGACGCCGAAGCCCCGTGCCGAAGGCCGGCTCCGAGTTCGACCTCGAAGTGGACACCGTCGTGTTCGCGGTCGGCCAGGGCGCCAACCCGCTGATCCGTTCGACCACGCCGGATTTGCCGGTCAACAAGTGGGGCAACATCGTCGCGGACGCACAGACCGGGGCAACCGCCAAGCGCGGCGTGTTCGCGGGCGGCGACATCGTCAGCGGTGGCGCAACCGTCATTTCCGCGATGGGCGCGGGACGCCAGGCGGCGCGCGCCATCGACAAGTTCCTGCGCTTTCCGCCCAGGGCCTAGATGCCGTGCGGCGTGCGCGGTGCGACGTGCGAAGTGCGGTGCTGGTGCGCCACCGGAGTTCACCGCGGGAGCCACGAGCAATCCTCGTGGCTCTTGTTGTCTGGAGGCACGCATGCAGGTTCGATGGTGGCCGCTGCTCGTCGTCCTCGCCGCTCTCACGGCGATGGCCCCGTTCGCCCGCCTCGTCTGCGCCCAGCAGGCACCAGCCGCGCAGGTGCCGCCGGCCGCGCCGTTTCCGGCCGTCGCCGACCTCCAGCAGATCCTCACAGCCCGTCTCAACGGCCATCCCGGGCTCGGGATGGTCGTCGGCCTGATCGACGCGAACGGCAAACGCACGATCGTCACGGCCGGAGCGGCGGGTGAAGATGACAAGCGCCCGCTCGACGGCGACACCGTGTTCGAGATTGGCTCGATCAGCAAGGTGTTCACCTCGACCCTGCTCGCGGAGATGGCGCAGCGCGGCGAGGTGACCTTGAACGACCCGGTCGCGAAGTACCTGCCGGCCGACGTGCGGGTCCCGACGCGGGGCGATCGCCAGATCACGCTCGCCGACCTGGCGACCACCTCGGGACTGCCTCGCCTGCCCGGGAACATGAATCCCCGGGACCCGGACAACCCCTATGCGGACTACTCGGCGGCGCAGATGTACGAGTTCCTGTCCTCGTACCAGCTCACGCGCGACATCGGCGCACAATACGAGTACTCGAACCTGGGCGGAGGCCTGCTGGGACACGCGCTCGCCCGGCGCGCGGGCGTCAGCTACGAACGGATTCTGACCACGCGCGTCTTGGCGCCGCTCGGCTTGCGGGCCACCGGCATCACGCTGACACCTGCCCTCAAGGCCCGACTCGCCGTGGGTCACACGGCACTGGGGTTCGTCACCGAGAACTGGGACTTTCCGACGCTGGCTGGCGCGGGGGCGCTGCGGTCAACGACGAACGATATGCTGACCTTCCTCGCGGCGAGCATGGGGCGGCGCGCCGATCGGCTGGGGGCCGCGATCGAGCAGACCCAGCTCGCCCGCCACGACGCGGGACCGCCCCAGGCCGGCAAGCCCGAGATGCACGTCGGGCTCGGATGGCACATCCGCAAGACCAGCACCGGTGAAATCATCTGGCACAATGGCGGCACCTACGGCTTCCACTCCTTCATCGGGTTCGACAAAGCGAAGCGCATCGCGGTTGTCGTCCTTCACAACAGCGGCGCAATCGTCGACGACATCGGCTTCCACCTGCTCGACGCGACGACTCCCCTGAGCGAGGTCAAGGCCGCCACGTACCACGCCCGCAAGGAGGTGGCGTTGGCCCCGGACGTGCTCGCGCGCTTCGCGGGGGAGTACCAGCTGGCGCCCAACGCCGTCGTCACGGTCACCTCCGACGGCGACGTGCTGTGCATCCAGTTGACTGGCCAGCCCAAGATCCGCGCCTATCCAGAATCCGAGACGACGTTTTTCATGAAGACCGTGGACGCGCAGTTCGAATTCACCAGGGACCCGGGCGGCGCCGTCACGGGCATCCTGCTCCACCAGAACGGCCGGGATATCCCGGGAAAGCGACGGTAGCGGAAGCGGCGCGCCTCCTCTATCATGGAGGCATGAACGAGGAAGTCGACCGCAGCAACTCGGTTGCGCCGGCACTGCTGCTGTCGATGCCGCAGCTCACCGATCCGAATTTCAGGCAGACCGTGGTGCTGCTCTGCCAGCACAACGACGAGGGCGCCTGGGGTCTCGTGCTGAACAGACCGACAGGCAAGGCCGCCACGGTCGTCACGCAGGAAGGCGAGCCGGTGAAGAACCGCCGCGGGCTCGACGTCTGGGTTGGCGGTCCGGTGGAACTCGAGCGCGGGTGCATCCTGCTCGGCGAGATGCCGGACGAGGGCGAGGCCCTTCGCATTTGCGACGGCCTGTTCCTCTCGGGCTCGCCAACGCTGCTTCACCACCTGCTGGAAACGCCGCCGGGCGGGCACATCCGCCTGTTGATGGGATACGCCGGCTGGGCGCCGGGCCAGCTCGAACACGAGTTGCAGCAGTCGGCCTGGCTGATCACGGAAGTGGACCTCGACATCGTCTTCGAGACGGAGGCGTCCGCGATGTGGGAGGCGGCCATCCGCCGACTGGGCGCGGATCCGGGCACGCTGCAGATGAGCCCCGGCGTGCACTGAAGGCTACGGGCTCTCGACTGCCACCTACCTGGGAAATTCCGTCGGCGCCTTCTCCTGCCGGTTCTGGCCCGTCAGCGCTTCCATGAACCTCACCAAAGCATCCATCTCCGCATCCGTCAGCGGCACGCGCGTGATTTTCGGATCGAGGTACGGGTTGCGCAAGCCCCCGTTGCGATAGTGTTCGACGACGTCGTGCAGCGTCGCCAGGGAGCCGTCGTGCATGTAGGGCGCGTGCGTCGCGACGTCGCGCAGCGTCGGCGTCTTGAACGCGCCCCGGTCCGCTGCGATCTTCGTGACGATGAAGCGGCCCTCGTCTGCGAAAGCGCGCGTGCGCGGGTTCCATCCGACTCCCAGGTTGTGAAACCGGTCGTCGGTGAAGTTCTGCCCCAGATGGCACTGGCTGCACCCTGCCTTGCCGAAGAACAGGTCGTGCCCGCTCTTGACTTCCTGTGACACGGCGGCCTCGTCGTGGTGTTTCCGCCAGCGGTCCCAGGGCGAGTCACCGCTCGTGCACACGCGCTCGTAATCGGCAATCGCCTGCGCCACGCGGTCCTTCGTGATCTCCTCGCTGCCGAACGCCGCCTTGAAGTACGTCCGGTACCCGCGCACGGCCGACAAGGTCCGGACCATCGCGTCGTGCGTGTTGCCCATCTCGATCGGATTGGCGATCGGACCGAGCGACTGCATCTCGAGCGAATCGGCGCGCCCGTCCCAGAAGAAGACCGGGTAGAGCCGCCAGGCCGCGTTCACGAAACTCGGCGACTTGCGCGTCCCCTTCTGGTTGCGGATGCCCGTCGAGACCGGCTCGGTTTCCGAAAACCCCTGCGCCGGGCTGTGACACGTCGCGCACGAGATCGTGCGGTCCGCCGAAAGGCGCGTGTCGAAGAACAGCCAGCGGCCGAGGCGCACGCGCTCGGGCGTCGGCGGCTGCGGCAAATCCGCAAACCGCGAGTCGATGCCGAGCGGCGGCTGCGGCAGCGGCGCGAGCGGATTGGCCGCCTCCCACTCCGGCGCTGCGACCGCCGGAGGCTGCCGCGAACAGGCCACCGCACCGAGCAAGACGCCGCACAACGACACCACCACGCGCATGCGGTTCATGACACCCTCCGCAAAGCTCAATCATAATCCGCGGGCGCCTGCGTGGGAATCGCGGAAATCTGCGTGAATCTGCGGCTCGGGAAGTTCTGCGAGAATCTGCGGCGACACGTCACCGCCAGCGGAAGATCTTCAGCGCCACCGCGAAACACCCCCCGCCCCAGAGCGCCAGCACGAGCAGCTGCGGCGCCACGCCCGTCAGCGGGCGGCCGTCGAGCATCACGCCGCGCAGCGCGTCGTTGAGGGCCGTCAGCGGCAGCGCGTGAATCACCGGCTGCATCGCGCCCGGGAAATTCGCGGATGAGAAGAACACGCCCGACAGCACCCACATGGGCAGCATCGCGAAGTTCATCAACCCCGACACCGCCTCGATCGTGCGCGCGCGGCTGGCGAGCAGCAACCCGAGGCCGCCGAACGACAGTGCGCCGACCAGCGCCACCGCCACGAAGGCGACGAGCGAGCCGCGCATCGGCACGTGAAACACGAGCCACGCGAAGATCATCAGCGCCGCCACCTCCAGGCCGAGGAACACCAGCCGGGCGAGCAGATGCGCGAGCAGGTACTCGGAGCGAATCATCGGCGTGGCCAGAAGCCGCTTCAGCAGCTTCCGCGTGCGCGCCTGCACGATCGAGAACCCGATGCCCCACAGCCCCGTACCCATGATGTTCATGCCCAGCAGGCCCGGAA
>PMZR01000107.1:83405-137846 GCA_003170135.1 Acidobacteriota bacterium | reverse complement strand
CTCGTCACCGGCTTCACCACCGTTCCCAGAACGAGATAGATTTGCTCCACTTGTTGTGGAACGCCGTCTTCTCGCAGCTCGAAGTCGGCTGCCTTCAGATCGGGCACGAACCTGCCGGCGCGATCTTTCACGATCGCGTCCACCTCGACGAGCGTCGTAACGGTCTTGAAAGAGGGCTGCTGCGCGGGCAGGCTGGAGCCCTGAGCCTGGAGCCCGGAGCCCGCCTCGAACGAAGGCATCGACAAGAGCAGACAAGCGACGATCGCCGCAAACGAGCTTGCTCGTCTCATGCTCACGCAACCACGGCTATCGGGCAACCACGGGTCTCGGTGACCAATGACCAACGACCAAGACGAACGACCAACGACCAAGACCAATAACCAACAACCAACAACTAACGACCAACGACCACATCGACGATCATCAGCGAGTATTTCTTCTTGTCCTTCTTCTGCAGATACGCAATCTGCTTCCCGTCCGGCGACCACGCCGGAAACAGGACGTCCATCGTCCCGGGGACCTGCAGCTTGTGTCCTTCGCGATCGAGCAGTGCCAACTGCTTGTCGCGATCGACGTAAGCGAGCACGCTCATCGGCGACGGCGCCCAGCCGAAGCGCATGCCCGGCTCCGGATGAGCGTTAGCCCATTCGCCGAGCGGCTGTCCCTTCGCCTTCATCGAGACGATGGTGACCTGCTGCGACTTGGAGGCGGCATCGGCGACCATGCCCTGCGGCACGCCTTGTCCGCCGGCAGTCGGCGGCAGCGCCGCAGACGACATGCCCGCCAGGTCGCCACCGTTGGCGGTGTTGGTGGATTTGGCCGTCTCGATGCGCGACTCCACCTCGATGCGGAACAGCGGATCGCCCGGCGCGCGCAGTTCCGATTTCGACGCCCAGTACACCGCCGCCCACGCCGGTTCCTCGCCAGTCGGTGTCACCTTGGCCGGGGGGGTGTGTGTGGCGACGAGGTAGTGCTTCGCGCGTTCGTTACCCCAGCGATCGGTCTGTGCCACGCGCAGGTAGAGCGTTCCATTCGTGCCCCACGCAAGTCGCAGCGGGTCGCCGCCGAGTTTGCCGGGGTCGATCTCGGTCACGATTGTTGGCGACGAGACCGTGAGCCGCGTGACATCCGGCACCGCGGCAGCCTGTGGAGCAACGGCCAGTCCGAGAAGCATGGCGAGGAAGGCGGCGAGCATGAAGCGCCTCCGTGAAGGTGGACCGCTACTGTCTACTGACTACTGTCTACTGACAATCTACTGCCCACTGATGTCGGCAATCATCAATAGGTACTTGCTCTTATTCATTCTCTGCAGGTACGCGATCTGTCGCCCGTCCGGCGACCACGCGGGCAGCGCGACGTCATGCGCGCCCGGTGCTTCGCGCTTGCGGCCGTCTCGATCGATGAGCATCAGATGCTTGCCGCCATCGACATACGCGAGCATGCCCATCGGCGCCGGGGCCCAGCCGAAGGTCAGACCGGGGATGAAAGGGGCGTCGGTCAGTTCCGCGATCGGCACACCTCTCAGCTTCAGGGTCGTCTTCCTGACACCCTGCAGCGATTGCAAATCGGCGTCGGCCCGTGACTGGGGATTCCCGCGTGGATCGCGCACGGATCCCACCGCCGTCTTCAGCTGCTTTTCGGTTTCGACGTAGATCTCGAGCCTTGGGATGCCGGGCGCCAACAGCGCCGACTTCCACAACCAGTACGATGACGCCCACGCCGGCTCCTCGCCGGTCGGCGCCACCGCCGGTCGAGGCGCGCCCAATGCAACCAGATACGGCCTGCTTCGTTCGTTGCCCCAGCGATCGCTTTGTGTCATCCGCAGATAGAGGGTCTGGTCAGGACCCCACGACAGCTGTGCGGGATCGCCGCCGAGTTTGCCCGCGTCGATGTCGATCACGCGCCTTGGCGACGAGACGGTGAGCCGGGTGACATCCGGCACCGCGACAGCCTGGGAAGCAACGGCCTGTCCGAGAAGCATGGCGAGGAAGGCGGCGAGCATGAGCGCCTCCGTGCGGGTGGACCAGGGACAGGACAAGGACACAGAAGGGGGCGATCGAACAACGACAGCAAGAAGCGGGCCGGACGTTCGAGGACGCCGGCAAGGTCCGCCCCACTGCCTGCTGCCTACTGTCTACTGTCTACTGACACGATCACGAGCGCCACCTTCTTCCCGGCTTCGCGTTGCACCCAGGCCAGCCGGGTGCCGTTGTCGGACCAGGCGGGCAGGTACGCGTCTCTCACCGCCGGGATCTCGCGTTTCCGGCCGGCGCGGTCCATCATGACGAGGCGTCCCTTGCCGTCCGCGTAGACTATGGCACTCATCGGCGCCGGTGCCCAGCCAAAGGTCAGTCCGGGGACGGCGGGCGTGTTCACGAACTCACCGAGCAGTTCTCCCCGGAGCCGCAGCGTCGTGGTCGTCACGGTCTGACCCTGCATGGTGGCTGACGCGATCGCCTGGCCCTGCGGCCCCAGTTCGCTCCCCAGGCTGGGGTCGCCGCCGCTCTGGGCCATTGCGCCGGCGCTCGCAATCCCGGTCGCCGTCTTCCGTTCCTGTCGGGTCTCGAGCGCGATGCGGAAGTCGGGCGTGGCCGGCCCGGCCAGCGCCGACTTCCAGGTCCAGTATCGGCCGCACCAATCCGGTTCGCGCGCAATCTCGCGCAACTGCCTGGACTCGACGTCCACCTGGTAGTGCCAGACGCGCCGATTCCCCCAGCGATCGACTTTCGCGGCCCGAAGGTAGATGTGCTGGCCGTCGGGCGACCAGGCCAGCCGATCCGGATCGCCCTTCAGTTCATCGACCGAGACCTGCAGCACGCGCGCGGGCGGCGACAGCACCAGTTGCCTGACGTCGATCGCCGCCAGCGGCGCCGGGCCCTGGACGAGAAACGCGAGTGCGACAGCAAACAACATCGGTGAGAATCCCTCGGCTCGAGGCCCCGCGACCAACGACCAACGACCAGGACGAACGACCAAGACCAACAACCAACAACTAACAACCAACGACCACGGCCAACGACTACTTGGCGAGCCGTGCGAGCGCTTCGCGCGCGGCCGCGAGCGTCGGTTCGAGCGCGAGCGCCTTCCGGTACTCGCCGACGGCCTTCGCGCGATCGCCATGACCCTCGGCCACGAGAGCGAGGCCGAGGTGCGACCGCGACGGCTGATAGCCCATGTCAATCAGCGTCGCGAACAACGGGCCCGCAAGATCATATCGCCGCAGCTGCAACGCCGTGTTCGCGAGGCGAGCCTTCGAGCGTGCGTCGGACGGATTCGTGTCCACCGCGCGCTGGTATTGCTCGAGCGCCTGGTCGTTCAGGCCCTGCTGCTCGGCCACTCGGCCGCGCATCAGCGGGACCTCGAACGAACGGGGCGCGAGCGCCGCGGCCTGGTCGATCTTCTGCGTCGCGCGATCGAGCCGGCCCTGGCTGAGGAACACGTTCGCGGCGGCGAGCGGCGGATCGGGGCTCGCCGGATTGAGCAGCGCCGCCGCATCGTACTCCCCCAGCGCCGGCTCGTATTGCTTCTCCTGGGCGTACACGTCGCCGAGCTCGAGGTGCACGTCGTAGGATCGTTCGCTGATCGCGAGCGCCTGCTTCAGGCTCTCGATGGCGACCTGCGGCTGGCGTTTCCGCAGGCTGTCGCTGGCCTTCGTCATCAGCAGGCGGAAGCGCTGAAGCTGCCCGATCATATCCTTTGGATCCGGTCCGCGCCCCGCGCCGCCTCCAGTTCCGGCAAAGCCGACATAACCAAGGCTGCGCAGGCGTTCCAGCGTCTCCCGGTCCGGTGTTGCGGCCTGCGTTGTCGCGCCGGGCCCGAAGCCGGCGATGACCTGTCGCAGGTCGGTGCCGAGCCGCCCGGCGACGTTCGACTGGCGGTCGATGACGCTGCCGAGCTCCGCCTTGTCGGTCCTCAGATCGTAGAGCTCGGGCCTCGGCGCGTCGATGAACTTCCATTCGGGCACGCGCAGCGAATACAACTCGCTCCAGCCGTGGTGGAATTTCCCGTAGAACGTCTCGGCGTACGAGGGCGGGACGTCGCGCCGCGCGGTGCCGCGCAGAACCGACACCAGGCTTTGGCCGTCCAGTCCGCCCGGCCGCGCGACGCCGAGCCAGTCGAGCGCCGTGGGCATCATGTCGATCGCACGCACTTGTTCGACAATGACCGAGCCGGCGCGTTCGTGCGCGGGCAGGCGCACGATCCACGGGATGTGCAGCACGCTGTCGTACAGGAACTCGCCGTGCTCCGCCTCGCCGTGCTCGCCCAGGCTCTCGCCGTGATCGCCGATGGCGACGATCATCGTCTTTTCGAGCAGCCCGCGTTCTTCGAGCTTCGCCCGCAGCTTGCCGACGGCCGCATCGACGTACGCGATCTCGCCGTCGTAGGGGTGAGTGCGGAACGTCGAGCGGTACGGCTCGGGCGGCGTGTAAGGCGCATGCGCGTCGTAGAAATGGACCCAGGCGAAGAACGGGGCGTTGGCCGGGACGCGGGACAGCCAGGCGAGCGCCGGCCGCAACACTTGGTCGGCCGTGCGTTCCGCCTTCAGCTTGTCGCCGGCTTCGAAGCGCTCGAAATGCGAATCGAACTCGTCGAAGCCGTGATCGAAGCCATACGCGCGGTCGAGAATGAATGCGGCGACGAAACCGCCGGTGCGATAGCCCGCTTTCTTCAACGCCTGCGCGAGCGTGACGGCGGTGTCCGGAATCGGCGTGCTGGCGTTGTCGCGGATGCCGAAGCGGGCCGGGTAGACGCCGGTGAGGATGGCGGCATGGGCGGGGCCCGTCAGCGGCGCCTGCGTTGACGCATCCGTGAAACGGACGCCTTCACGCGCCAGGCGATCGAGCGCCGGTGTGGCCGCCGCCTTGTCGCCGTACGCGCCAAGGTGGTCGGCACGCACGGTGTCGAGCGTGATGAGCAGCAGGTTCGGCCGCGGCGCCTGCCCGCGCAGCACCACCAAGCCTGCCACCACGAGAGCAACAACCGCGAGTCGCCTCATACCATCCACTATCCACTACCCACTACCCACTACTGTTGTCTTCCCGTCCCGGCCAGCCTGGCCTTCAGTTCCACCGACTCCGGCACCGCCGCGAGGCCCGCACGCAGCACCTGCTCGGTCAGCGCGGGCTCGGAGCGTCGCAGGTAGATGTCGGCCAGCGCGAGGTACGCGGGCACCAGGGCAGGGTCGAGCACGGTTGCGTTCCGCCATGCGCTGATAGCCTCGAGGTCGCGTGCGGCATAGGCGTGCACCCAGCCGAGCAGAAATGCCGTCATTGCCCGCGTCTTCGCCGTTTCGACGGGAGGCTGCGGCGCGAGCGCGCCGTCCAGTTCGTCGGCCGCTTCCAGGTAGCGATCGGCCGAGAACAACGCCAGCCCGCGCAGCACGCGCACCGCGTAGACCGGCGACGATTGTCGAAGCGTCGTCTCGACCTTCGGCCAGTCGCCGGACAGTCCGCAGGTGACGGCTTCGCCGACCGCTCGATCGGAGGTCGTCTCACCGAGTGCCGCGACCAGGCGCCGGCCGATGTCGCCGGCGAGGATCTGCGCCGGCCGCACCGGTTGGGGCGCGGCGGTCGGCCCGTCGACGCGCGCCCCCGCGGGAAGGATCTGCACTTCTCTCGTGAGGTCGGCCACCGTTTCGCCCGCGGCCTTCACCGTCGCGCGCACGACGTACAGGCCGGGCGCGATGCCCGTCAGCGGCAGCTCGATCTGCGCGGCGCGGCTGGCGCCGCCGGCAAGTGGCTTTACGTCGAGCAGCGTCGCCTGCACCGACGTCAAGGCCGTCTCTGCGCCCACCTGCCCGAGATGCGCGACCACTTCCACGCGATCGAGATCGCCGGGCCTGCGCGCGTAAACTTCGACGACGCCAATCAGGCCTTCGTCGACGGCGACAGTGGCCCGCGCGGGCAACGCGCCGGTCTTCGGCCCGACGATGAGATCGCTCGCCGCCACATCGACGCCGTCCAGTGCCGCGACCTCGAAGCGGCGGTCCACGCTGCCGATCGCGCCGCCGGGTTCGCGCACGACGACGCGCATCAGGTACTCGCCGGGCGGCGCATTGAACTGCACCTGGAACCGCCCGAGCCCGGTCGTCCCGCCGGCGCGAGGGGCGGCGGGCAGCGCCATCGTGTCGGTGCCGCTGGCGACCACGCGCCCGTCGCGCGCGCTCCGGGTGACGAAGACGACATCCGCCCGGGCGGCTTGCCCGGACCGGACCGGCACGTCGGCCTCGACGCTGAGGATCACGCGGTGGACGCCCGGCGTCGTGCCGCGCATCACGTAGGTGGTGAGCGCGAGCGGCACGCCCTGCTGCGGGAACGGCGCGGCCAGCACCGAATCGATGCCGCGGCGCCGATCGCGGGCGATCGACGCATCCTGCAGCGCGTAGCCGCTGCGCGCGTGGATGGTGACACCCGGGCGCGAGATCTTCACCGACACGCGTCGGTACCTGTTGCGATCGCCCAGCGCGCCGGCGCCCGGCTCGAACCCGACGACGTAGTAATCCTGCGAGACGTCGGCCACGTGATCGAGCGCCCGATCCATCTGACCGCCCGCGTCGGTTGTCAGCTGGCCGTCCGTGTCGGCGGCCAGCGTCCCCAGCGGCTCCAGCCGACTCTGGATTTCGGCCGCCTGGTCGCCGCCGCCCGGGGACGTGGCCGTCAGATCCGGGCCGCGGCGATTCAGATCCAGCGTCTGGACCACGGCGTAGGCCTGCGCGGCGGCCGTCGCCACTTGTTCGATGTCGCGCGAGAGGTTGTCGCTGTAGAACCCTTCAGAAAAGACGACCACCGTCTTGCGTCCCTCGATGGGCGCCAGCGTGCGGATGATGTCGGCCAGCGCGCTGAGGAACGCGCGGCTGTCGGCGTCCGCCTGCGTCACCACCGTCTCCGCGTTGCTCTGCACGAACTGGTTGATCGTCTTCGCCGACTCGCCGGTCGGCGCATCCGCCGGGCGGAGGGAATTCGCGACGACGGGGTGAGTGTCAATGAGGCCGGGGGTGTCGGCCGCGCGCGTGGCGACGCGCTGCAGCACGTTCGCGTCGCCCCGGACGATCTGGTACGCCTCGTACTGGCTCATGTTGCCGGCGCTCGTGAACGCGGTGCGGTCCAGCGAACCGCGCACCGTGACCAGCTCGAGCACAGCGTGCGCGATGTCGGGCGACAGCGCCAGCTGCGGTCCAGGGCCCGGGATCGCATAGAGCGCGACGCGGTCGCCGGGACGCAGGCGGGTCTTCAGGAACCGCTCGGCAGCCAGTCGCGCGCGCTGCTCGTTGCCGGGCGTGATGTGGTTCTGGTCGAACACGAGCACGTAGAGGTGCGCACGGGGCGAACCCTGGTTGGTGGACACCTCCGCGCCGATGGTTCGCCGCGCAGCCTCGAGATAGGTGCCCGCGGGTTCCGCCACGTGTTGGAACAGGACGACCGGCCGTCGCGCGCCGCCTTCGTAGACCTCGACCTCGTCGGCCCGGACGTCCCTGACGGGCCGCCCATCGGCATCCACCGCGCGGATATCGAGGCGCACGAGTTCGACGCCGGACCGGAACACCGGCTGCGGCGCCTGTGGTGCAGGTGTCTGCGCCAGGGCGACGGTGGCGCCGAACAGCAGGACGAGGAGCGGTGCTCGCCGATTCATGACAGCGGCCTCGCGGAAACTGGCTCAGGGCTTACGGTTTACGGCTTGGCGTGGCTCACGGCTTCGAGTCACATCTCACAGGCTGAGGACAACATGGTGTTAGACACCGCGTGCGGCGAATGAGTGGCCGGACCCCTCTACTGGCGCCCGAGCAGTCGCCGCACCTGCGCGATGTCCTTCGCGTAAAACGCCGGTGGCGCGGCCTGCACGAATTGTTCGAGGTACAAACGGGCGGCATCTCGCTGTCCGTCGTCGATGAGCGCGGTACCCAGATTGTACAGCGCATCGAAGTTGCCCGGATCGCCCGCCACCGCCTGCTTCCAGTGCTCGATGGCCGCTTTCCGGTTGCCGGCCTTCATCTCGATGACACCCATGCTGGTGTGGGCCTGGGCCGACGCCGGGTCGAATTCCAGCGCGCGGGCGAGGAAACGGCGTGCCTCCGGGATCTGGCCGCGCTGCAGGGCGACCGCGCCGAGGTTTTCGAGCGCCATCGTGTTCGATGGATTCATCTGCACGACGCGCTCGAAGGTGGCGACCGCCTCGTCGGGACGGCCGGCGCCCGCCAGCGCAATGCCGAGCGCGTTCAGCGCATCGAGATCCGGAAACGGGCCGGTCGCGGTCTCCTGCAGCAGCGGGAGCGCGTGCGCCACGTCGCCGGCTTGCGCCAGGTACATGCCGAGCTTCGTGCGCAGTTCCACGCTGTCCGCCCCGGCCTGTCGCGCGCGCTCGAGCGTGGCGATGGCCGCGCGCGGATCGCCCATGTCCCAGTAGAGCATCGCCAGCTGCGTGTAGGTCACTTCCATCGACGGTCGCGTCGCAATGATCTGCTGGTAGATCGGGATCGCGTCGCCGGGCCGTTTGTGCTCGTACAGATCGACCGCGCGGCGCAGCGCCTGGTCGAGCTGGACCAGCCGCTTGGGATCGTCGTCTTCGGTGTAGCGCGCCTTCGGCCGGGCGCTGCCCGACACGTACCCGAGCGCGCGCAGGCGCGCCGCCGTGTCCGCATCTTCGCGTCGCCGGTCCGGCCCGGCGGTTTCGCCAAACGCCCGCAGGCGGGTTTCCAGGTCGCGCTGCCGCGCCGGGTCGCGCCCGACCAGGTTCATCTGCTCGCCGGCATCGCTTCCAAGGTCATAGCGTTCGGGCAGCGGCAGGTCGATGTACTTCTCCCGGTCGAGGAGGATGCCTGTGAGCGGCGCCCAGCCGCGGTTGAACGACGCCGACATCGCCTCGAAGTACGAGACGGTCGGCGCGCGGTCCGGGGCGCCGATGAGCGAGCGTCCCGGCAGGTTCGCCGGCACCGCGATCTGCAGCGCGTCGAGGATCGTCGGCACGATGTCGATGTGACGGGCGGACACGGAGGCGACCGCGCCGCGTGCTTGCGGCGTGCCCGGGCGCGCGCTCGTCGTCCAGGACGGCGTGTTGTGGTCGATCTGCGCGATGAGGAGCGGAATCCGGAGCGTGGCTTCGTAGGCGAAGAGGCCGTGCGTCAGTTCGCCATGGTCGTTCAAGCCTTCGCCGTGGTCGCCGGTGACGACGACGAGCGTGGGCCGCCCCGACGGATCGCGCGCCGCATCGAGGAGCCGGCCGAGCACGGAGTCCGTGTACGCGACCTCGCCGTAGTACGGCCGGCCGGCATACTGTTCCTTGAACGGCGACGGCGGATCGTAGGGTGCGTGCGGATCGAACAGGTGCGCCCACGCGAGCCATCGGCCGTGCTGCTGTTCGATCCAGGTCGCGGCGGCCGCGACGACGGCGTCGCCGCGGCGTTCCGGCATGAGGAAGCCGGCGCCCATCTGCGACTTGCCGTACTTCTCGTCGTAGACGTCGAAGCCGGCGTTGAGGCCGAACCGCGAATCGAGCGCGAACGACGCGATGAAGGCCGCCGTCGCCATCCCGTGCGGTCGCAGCAGCGCCCCCAGCGTCGGGATGTTCGAGGCGAGCCGGAAGCCGGCGTTGTCGTGAATGCCGTGCTGGAACGGGTAGAGGCCGGTGAGGATCGAGGCGTGCGAGACCAGCGTCATGACCGCGTGCGCGTGGGCGAAGTCGTAGCGCACGCCGAGCGACGCGAGCCGATCGAGGTTGGGCGTCGCGGCGGGCCCACCGTAGCAGCTGAGCCCGTCGGCCCGCATCGTGTCGAGCGTGATGAGCAGGACGTTCTGGTCGGGCGTGCGCCGGACCTCTGGTGTCGCGGCGGCGCGATGGGTCAGCCACCAGCCCGTCGCGGCGATGGCGGCCAGGATCACCACGGCCAGGATCGCGCGCCACCAACGCGCGGCCGGCGGCGCCGGCGGGCGTGCGCCTTTCGCCTGGTTCGCCTTCGACGATGGTGCTTGCGTGCGGTTGTGCTTCATCGCCGGGCCGCCCGGACCTGGTCCGCACGCTGCTTCTCCCCGAACATGGTCCACAGCTTGATCGCCATGTCGTACCCTTCGGGTGTCGGCACGATGCGCAGCAGGTCGGCAATGGCGCGTTCGGCCTCGTCGTTGCGGCCTGACGCCCGGTAGAGCATGGCGAGGCCCGCGCGCGCTCGCACGTTCTCCGGCGACAACCGCAGTTCAGCGGCAAAGGCGGTCTCGGCCTCGCGCTCGTCGCCCAGCCGACCGAAGATGTCACCAAGGTAGTAATACAGGCCGGGGATGGCGAGCGTGCGCGCCTGGAGGCGCCGGGCGGTCTCCTGGAAGAGCGGCAGCGCCTGCTCGTAGCGGCCGGCGTTGTAGGCGATGACGCCCTCGACGTAGGTGGGCAGCGGGTACTCGGGATCGACCTCGGCCGCGCGTGCCGCCGCGGCCCGCGCCACGGCCGGGTCCTTGCGCGTGAGCCCCGCGTTGACGATCACTTCGAGTGCCGACGTGCGCATCCTGCGATCGCTTGCCGGCAGCATGCGCAACGCCGCTTCCGCGGTGGCAACGGCTTCGTCGAGGCGATTCAGCTTGACAAGGACGGTGGCGACCGAGACGAGGCCGTTCGGATCGGTGGGATCGAGTTGCACCAGGCGCTTGAACGCGTCGACCGACTCCGCGTACCGGCCGGCGCGCAGCAGTTCCTCGCCGAGCTGCAGCCACACGTCCTTCATGCCGGGATCGGTCTGGAGGATCGCGCGGTACGCGGCGATCGCGTCGTCGTACTTCCGCTGCGCGGACAACTCGGACGCGCGGCGATACTGGTCGAGCACCGCGGCCTTGTCCTTCGGATCGGGGAGCGAGTCAGACGCCGCGCTCGCCGGCACGGCCATCTGCGACCCGACGTACCCGAGCGCCTGCAGACGCTCGAGGTCCTCCTTCGCGACGCGCTGCTGGGTGTCCACGTTCACGCCCGCCAGCAGGCGGTCCAGCACGCTCCGCATCGCCGCCGCCGTCGTCGGGCGCTCGGGCACCACGTTTCGCAGCTCGCGCGGGTCGCGATCGAGGTCGTAGAGTTCGGGCCGCGGCGCCCGGATGAACCGGTAGCGCGCATCGGTCAGCGCATACAGATCACTCCAGCCGAAGTGATACCGTCCGAACAGGGCTTCCGCGTAGAGCGGCGTCTCGGGCACCGTCGAGGCCCGACCGTCGAGGAGCGCCGCGAGCGATCGGCCGCGCAGCTCGCGTGGCCGATCGATTCCCAGCCATTCGAGGATCGTCGGCACCAGGTCGATGTGCTGGACCGGCACGCCGACGCGGCGGCCGCCGTGCGCGCCGTTTGGCAACTTGACGATGAGCGGCACGTGGATGGTTTCCTGGTACACGAACAGGCCGTGCTCCTGCTCGCCGTGATCGCCCAGGCCCTCGCCGTGATCCGCCAGGAGGATGATCGTGGCGCGATCGTACCAATGGTGTTCTCTCAGGAAGGCGAACAGCCTGCCGACGATTTCGTCCGAGTAGGCAATCTCGCCGTCGTAGGGCGCGTAGCGCGCGAAGCGTGCGGGCGGTTCGTATGGCTTGTGCGGTTCGTAGATGTGGAAGAAGAGGAAAAAGCGCGGCGACGCGAGCCCTTCCATCCATCGTTCTGCGACACCGAGCGAGTCCTCGCCGCGGCGCTGCACCTGGCCCATCGGCTTGTCCGGGCGCGCGGGCGGCATCTGGCTGTCGTAAAAATCGAAGCCGCGGTTGATCCCCGTCTCCTTGCGCAGCACGAATGCCGAGACGACGCCGCCGCTGACGAACCCGCGCTTGTGCACGAGTTCGGGCAGCCACGTCGGCCGGTTGTCGAGCGTGAACCCCACGTTGTCGCGGATCCCTGTTTCAAACGGCAGCTGGCCGGAGAGGATCGACGTGTGCGACGGAAACGTCTGCGGCGAGTGCGCGTAGGCGCGATCGAAGACGACGCCGTCGCGCGCGAAGGCGTCGATGACCGGCGTGTCCACCTTGCGGTAGCCGTAGACCGGCAAGTGATCGGCGCGCAGCGTGTCGATCGAGACGAGGATGATGGGGCCGTCGCCGGGCCGGCCGGTGCCGGCCGGCCACAAGCGCCACGAGACGATGGCGGCGCCGGCCAGGAGCACGATGGCGGCCGCGACCCACAGCGGAGCGCGCCCCGTGCGTCGGGGTGCCCGGCCCTTCGGACCTTCGTCGGCAGGCCGCGAGGCGCCACGCAGCTGAGCGGTTGTTTTCCGGGGTTTCCTGGGCATGGACCGCGTCCGCTCAGTATAGAGTGCGGGCGTCGCCGAGCCAAGCGAGGATGGCCGAGCTTGGTGAGTCCCGCCTTCGCGCTGGCGCGCTACGGCGAGGCAAGCCGGAATCCGGTGTCAGACGTTCGGACGCGGTCCCCGGTCCCCGGTCGCATGGACCAGGGACCAGGGACCAGGGACCAAGGACCAAGGACCAGGGACCAGGGATCATCACCTGTCGGTCCCGGCGTGTTTCACCACCGTGATCTTCACCTGCGACGGGTACTGCTTCGAGTGGTGCACCACGTTGTGCGCGACGACGCCGTCCACCTCGTCGTAGTTGTGGCCGCCGGTGTTGAGGTTGCGATCGAAGCGCGGGAAGTTGCTGCTCGACACCTCGATCCGCAGCCGGTGCCCCGCCTCGAAATAATTGCTCGTCGTCAGCGGCTGCAGGGTGACCTTGTAGACCTGGCCCTGGGCCATCCACGCGAGCGGCTTGTCGTAGCCGTTGCGATAGCGCATGCGCTGGATCGACTCGTCCAGGTTGTAGGCGCGGCCGTCGGGATAGACGTCGAGGACCTTTACCGTGAAGTCGGTGTCCTTGGCGTCGCTCGAAACATAGAGCGTCGGCTCGATCGGGCCGCTGACCTCGGTGCCTTCCTTGAACGGCTCGGACGTGTAGACGAGGATGTCCGGCCGCACCTCCATCTTGCGTTGATCGAACGATCCGCCGGTGATGGCGTTGCCCGTGCAGCAGACGTTGCCGCCGTAGGATGTCACGGGCTCTTTCGGGTCGTAGGTAAACGCGTCGGGCGCGTCCGACGCGGGCGGAGCCACCGCGAGCGTTCCGTCACCGTTCATCGTGTTGGCCTTGCCGCCGCTCGACAGGAAGAACGTCATCGGCCGCGCGCCCGCGGGCGGCCACGTGTCCGAGGACTGCCACTTGTTCAGCCCCATCGTGTAGTAGGTGACCTTCGGCAACTTCTCCAGCGTGGCGTTGCTCTCGCCCTTGAGGAAGCGCTCGAAGAACCCGTAGGTGAGTTCGTCGTAATTGAGCCGTGCGTCGCCCACATGGCGCTCGCCGACGACGGTGTCTTCGGTGGCGCGCGTGTACCCGCAGTGGGTCGTCGGCGCGATTACCGCCCACTGCTCGTTGGCGATCTCGGGCCGGGCCGCGCCGCGGACGTGGTTGTAGAGCGCCAGGTTCGGCCCGACCGATACGTCGTACCACGACATGAACCAGAGTCCGGGCACGTTGAGCGGCATGTCGTCGTGGTAGAGGCCGCCCTTGTACCAGGCCGGGTCGTTCGGCGCGCGCTGGATCATCCGGCCGCCGGTGTCCACGGGCATCGCGTCCGCGAAGATGCCGTGCGGTCCGTCCACCGCCTTGATGATGTCCTGCACGGGCAGGTGCCACAGCGCCTTCGACCAGTCCACCGGCGGCTGCTGTTGCGCCAGGTCGAACGACTTCGACACCCGGATGAGATCTTCCTGCGAGGTGTTCGGCGGGAACATCGGCCGCACCTGGTTCTGTTCGCCGTAGATCCAGGCGATGAAGAGCATCTGCACCGCGCCGCCGCGGTACCAGTTGCCCTGCTCGAAGTAGGGCGCCACGCGCCCCACCCCGGCGCCGAACCCCTGCGGGTTCATGGCGGCGTAGGCCGGATGGCCCATCGCCGCGACGCCCATCTGGTACTCCGCGGTTGACGAGCACCCGACGGTGCCGACCTTGCCGTTCGACCACGGCTGCGCCGACATCCATGCGAGCGCGTCGTAGCCATCGGTGCGCGGCGGGCCGAGGATGTCGTAGTTGCCCTCGGAGAAGAAATGGCCGCGCTCGTTCTGGTCCACGTACGCATACCCGCGCTTGACCCACGTGAGCGCGGTCGTCATGTCGCGCGGCAGGCCGTTGCGCACGTCCCAGTAGTTGAAGTTGTAGGGCGTGCGCACCCAGACGGTCGGCACTTTCTTCGACGTGTCCTTCGGCCGGTAGATGTCGGTGGCGAGCCGCACGCCGTCACGCATGGGCATCATGACCTTGCGCTCGACGATCGCGATCGACTGCAGTTCCTTCTCGACGTCGAGGCGCCTGGCCGATTGGTCCGGCGTCAGGCCGCCGCCCCGCTGCGCGAGGGCGGTGCCGGTAGCGGCCACGATCACGGCGACACCCGCCGCGACGATCATCTGGCGAATGGACTTGTGCATGCTCGCTCCCTCTGGGCCTTGGGCTTTGGGCCTTCGGCTTTCGGCCGTCCCCACTGCGCGTCGTGGGACGCGGGCAAGTCTACACCCGCTCGCGCCACGCATCGCAACCGAAGCCGGCATGCCCGGGCGGTGCGTGTTGGACAGCTCGACAGTCAATCATCCGCAGATTCAGGCAGATTCACGCGGATTGCGCTGCCTGACGGTCGGCGCCGCAGCCTCCGGCCCGTACGTTGCCGGCCAGGGCCGGCCGCGGGTCGAAGTCCTGTTGCCCGAATCTGTGGGAATCGGCGAAAATCTGCGGCTGAATTTCATCGGGCGGAGGCTGTGGACGATCCGCGCGTCGCGGCTTGCTTCGGCTACGCGGCGTCCGCGGCAACCTCGCGGGTCAGTGTCCGTCGCCACCGACGACGGCGGCCTCGCGCTGCGCGCCTGCCGCAGGCACCCGGCCGGGTCCGGCCGCCCGCCTGGCGCCGAATCGCGGACGGCGCATGGTCCAGACAAGCGGCGTCACGCAGAGGAAGAGCACGCCCAGGACGTGGAAGAGTTCCAGGTAGCTCATCGCGGCCGCCTGCCGCAGCACCTGCCCGTACAACAGACCGAGCCCGCGCGGGGGAGTCGTCGCCGGCTGCCCGTTGCCCATCACGCTGCCGAGCGACTGCATCGCGTGTTGCACGGCGGGGTTGTAGAGCGAAATCCCCTCGGCGAGCCGCGCCTGGTGAAACTGCGAACGGCGCGCGATCTCCGTCGTCACGAACGAGATGCCCATGCTCGAGCCGATGTTGCGCGAGATGCTGAAGAGGCTCGTGGCAAAACCCATTGATTCGAGCGGAATCGGATCCATCGAGATCGTGGTGAGCGGCGTGAAGACCATCGAGAGGCCCGCGCCCTGGATGATCTGCGGCCAGAGAAAATCCGTCCCGCCCGCGTTCAGATCGAGGCTCGCATAAAAGAAGAAGGCGACGCTCGCGAGAATCAGGCCCGCGGTGAGCAGGATACGCGGATCGAATCGGCGGCCCAGCAGGATGCCCGTCAACGGCAGGAACACGAGCGTGCCGAGCCCGCGAGGCGAACTCCACAGGCCCGCGGTGACGGCGGGAAAGCCGAGCAACTGCTGCATGAAGAGCGGCAGCATCACGAGGCTGCCGAAGAGCACGAAGCCGAGGACGCCGCCGACGAAGACACCAGTGGCGAAGCTCCGGTACCTCAGGAGCCGGAAATCGACGAGCGGCTCCTTCGTCCGCATCTCTCGCAAGAGGAACACGGTGAGGCCGACGGCTGCGACGACGGCGAGCGTGGCGATGAGGTGCGAGCTGAACCAGTCTTCCTCCTGGCCCTTGTCCATCATGATCTGGAAGGCGCCCATGCCGACCACCAGCAGACCCAGGCCCCACAAGTCGATCCGCTTGGAGACCTTGCGCAGGTACGGCGGATCCGTGATGAACAACTGCATCATCACGAGGCTGGTGATGCCGACCGGCAGGTTCACGTAGAACACCCACCGCCACGAGTAGTTGTCGGTCAGCCAGCCCCCCACCGTCGGGCCGAGGATCGGGAACGCGATCATCCCGATGCCCCAGAACGCCATGGCCTTGCCGCGCTCCTCGACGGGGAACGTTTCGAGCAGGATCGCCTGGGACAGCGGCACGAGCCCGCCGCCCGTCGTGCCCTGCATGACGCGGAAGAAGATCAGCCAGCCCAGGCTCGGCGCCATGCCGCACAGCAGGCTCGACACGGTGAACCCGGTGACGACGGTCATCAGCAGGCGCTTGCGGCCGAAGTAGCTCGCCAGCCAGCCGCTGATCGGCAGGACGATCGCGTTGGCGACGATGTAGGAGGTGAGGACCCAGGTGGCCTCGTCCACGGTCGCCGACATCGACCCCGCGATGTGAGGCAGGCTGACGTTGACGACCGACGTGTCGAGCATCTCCATGGCGGCGCTGGCCATCACGGCGATGGCCGGCAGCCACTTGCTCATGGTGTGGACGCGGCTGGCGGACAGGTTCGCAGGGTGACTCAGGTCCGTGCCCATGGCTTCAGCCCACCAGGTGCGCGTGCGCTTCCTTCAGCCTGGCCGGAATCGCAATCGTCTGCGGACACTTCGGCTCGCACTCGCCGCATTCCAGGCAGGCGTCGGCACCGTGGCCGGCGCGGACGATGAACGCGCGGTACGCGGCCGCGGCCGGCTCCTTCGCCTCGAACATGGCGCTCGCGTTGTAGGAGGAGAAGACGTCCGCGATGGCGACGCCGTTCGGACACGGCTGGCAGTACCCGCACGTCGTGCAGGGCACCTTCGTCTTCGCCTCGAAGTACTGGCGGACCTCGTCAACCAGCGCGAGCTCGGTCGCGTCCATCGCGCCCGCCCGTGCGCAGTCGGCCGCCTCGAGGTTCTCCGCGAGCTGGCGCTCGGAGTTCATCCCCGACAGCGCGGTTACGATTTCGGGATGATCCCAGACCCAGCGCAGGGCCCACGCGGCCGGTGTTCTCGACGTCGCGTGGCGAGCCCAGATCGCTGGCATCGCCTCGGGGAGGTTGTGCGCGAGGCCGCCGCCGCGCAGCGGCTCCATCGCGACGACGCCTATCTGCCTCGCCGCCGCATAACGCACGCCCTCGGTCCCCGCCTGGTACTGCTCGTCCAGCAGGTTGTACTGGACCTGGCAGAACTGCCACGGGTAGGCGTCGACGATCGCCTTGAACTCGGGCAGCGACCCGTGAAAGGAGAAGCCGACGTAGCGGATGCGGCCGTCGGCCCGGGCGCGCTCGATCGCTTCGAGGCCGTGCCACCGGCGGACCGTCTCCCAGCGCTCGGCGTTCAGCGCGTGGAGCAGGTAGAAGTCGATCGTGTCCGACTTCAGGCGCGCGCGTTGCTCGTCGAGCAGGCGATCCCAGTCGGACTCGGTCTGGACGAGCCACACCGGGAGCTTGGTGGCGAGATGGACCCTTGCGCGGCGCCCATGCTGCAGCGCGCGCCCGAGGAAGGCTTCGCTCTGGCCGCCGTGGTACGGCCAGGCCGTGTCGATGTAGTTCACGCCTGCGTCGATGGCCTGGTCGAGCAGGCGCGTGGCCAGCGGTTCGTCGATCCGGGCGTAGTCGCCGCCCAGAATCGGCAACCGCATGCACCCGAAGCCGAGGACCGAGATTTTCTGGTCTGGAATGGCCGGGAACGACCGGTACTGCATGCCGCGTGTCTCCGTGCGTGGGGGCACGGGAAAAGAGGTCTTCGGCTTTTGGCCCGAGGCTTTTGGCCTTGGGCTTTGGCCGCCGAAACGGCGTGATCATACATGGTTGGGGGGCCCCGCGACCAGTTCGCCGCCAGCTCAACCGGCCGTTCGGCGCGTGCTCCCGGACTCCGGACTCCGGACCCCGGACTTCGGACTTCGGACTTCGGACGGCAGGGAGTCCCCTATCTGCAAATGCACGACGCCGGGGCGTCCTGACCTTCTCCGCCTGGCCCGCCTTCGCGTTCGAGGCAGCGATCGAGAATCGCCACGGCCATGCTGCAAACGCCGCGCGCGATCTGCACAGCCTCGAGAATCCTGTCGGTCGGCAGCTGGCGAGCGCGGGCTGCTCGCCCGTTCGATGTCGTACCCGGCGCACGGCAGGCATCCGGCGGCCACCGAGGCGGCGAGGCTGATGAGATGGCCCTCGTGCGCCGTGAAGATCTCTGTGGTCATCGTTCGCCTCCTCCGCGTCAGCCGCGTGCTCGCGCGACAGCCGACGGAAATGGTCGAGGACGATGCCCCGGTGTCAGGCATGGGTCACCTCCGATTATCCAGACGCGTCCGGCCGTCAAAGGGATACTCGAATGTATCTGTCCCGGCGCCGGCGACGTCAGTAAAGACAGATCCGACAGGGCTGCGCGAGAAAGATGGAGGCGGGCATGTTCAAGGCAAACGTCGGAGGGGTGGATCGGGCAGCGCGCCTGCTGGTGGGCGCGGTTCTGCTCACCGTCGCGGCCTGGTTCGAAGTGACGAGCGGCGGCTGGCGTGGTGGCGTGGTGGGCCTGATTGGGCTGTTCGTCTTCGTCTCGGGACTCACCAGGTTCTGCATCCTGATACGTGCCATTCGACATTTCCACGTCCGGCGCGCCGGACGCGCGGCCGTACCGCCGAAATAGCCTGTGAGTGTGCTACGGTAGCCAGTGCCGGCGGACCCATGCGGGCCTGCGCCGGCATTCGCCCATGCGGCTGCACTTGCCGGTCAGGAATCTGCGCGGGATCGCGGCGGCCCTTGCCGGCCTGGCCGGGATCACTCTCGCGTGTTCCGCCTGGCTCGGCGTCACCAATCCGACCATCGCCGCGCTGTCCTACCTGCTGGTGGTGCTGCTCGCTGCGGCGTTCTCGGCGCTCTGGGTTGCCATTGCGTCTTCGGTCCTCGCCGTCCTGCTGCTCAATTACTTCTTCCTGCCGCCGGTCGGCACCTGGACGATTGCCGATCCCCAGAACTGGGTCGCGTTGTTCGTCCTGCTGGTCGTGAGCGTCGTTGCCAGCAACCTGTCGTCGGCGGTGCGGTCGCGCGCGCGGGAGGCGACGGCGCGCCGCGACGAGATGAGCCGGCTGTTCGATCTCAGCCGGGACATCCTCCTCACGACCGAGAGCCGCGATGCGCACCTGCAACTGGCACGGGCGATCGCGCGCCGGTTCGACCTGCAGTACGCGGCCATCTGCCTTCCCGGTCCGCCGCGCTGGCGGATTCACGAGGCCGGAGAAGGACGCTTCGCATTGCCACCCGACCAGCTCGAGGCCGTGCTGGCGGCGGCGCGCAGCGCGCTGGAAGGCGAGGGCCGCGAGCGGGTCTACAGCGGCCGCCAGACGATTCACGGCGGGGAGAACCCCCCGGTCGATCTCGTTCCGCTGCGACTGGCGGGCCGACAGATGGGTCTGCTCGCGGTGGCGGGCCGCACGATCGAAGTGGGCACGCTGGACGCGCTGGCGGGAGTGGCAGCCATCGCGGTCGAGCGCGTGCAGTTCCTCGAGGAGCGCAAGACCGTCGAACTGGAACGCCGGAGCGCGGAGCTCAAATCGGCGCTGCTGGCTTCACTCGCACACGATCTCAGGACGCCGCTGACGGCCATTCGCGTGGCGGCCAGCAACCTGCAGGCGGGCTGGGCGAGCGACGAGGAACGCCAGGCGCAGAGCGAGATTGTGCTTGCCGAGGTCGAACGGCTGAATCGCCTGTTCCAGAACATTCTCGACATGGCGCGCATCGAGACCAGCGGCGTGACCGCCGCGCGCGAATGGGTGACGCCGGCCGAGATCGTCGAGGCGGCGATCTCGCAGGTCCAGCACACGCTCGCGCACCACCGGGTGTCGGTGAACGCGGAGGACGAAGGGCTGGTGGAGGTGGATCCGCGGCTCACGTCCGCCGCGCTCGCGCACCTGCTCGAGAACGCGGCGCAGTACTCGCCGCGCGGCGCGACGATTTCGATTGACGCGTCGGCGGCGACCCGCGGCCTGGCCATCGTGGTCGATGACCAGGGGCCCGGCATGCCCGCTGAGGATCTGCCTCACTTGTTCGAACGGTTCTTCCGTGGCCGCGCCGCTACCGGACGATCGGCCGGGGCGGGCATGGGCCTCGCGATCTCGCGCGGGCTGCTGGCCGCCGAGGGCGGCAGCGTCCGGGGCGAGAATCGATCGGGCGGCGGGGCCAGGTTCTCGATCGACGTGCCGGCGGCGGTGCGGCCGGTGGTTACGGAGCCGGCAGAATGACTCCTTCCGCCAAGGCCCAAAGCCTAAGGTCGAAGGCCTTCCCATGACCCGAGCTTCGCGCATCCTCCTCGTGGACGACGAGCTGTCGATTCAGCGGACCGTGGTGCCGCTGCTGCGATCGCGCGGCTACGAGGTTGACGCGGCGGCGACCGGCAAGGAGGCGCTGTCTGCCGTCCATGCCGAACCGCCCGACGTGGTCATCCTCGACCTGGGCCTGCCCGACATGGACGGCCTCGAGGTGTGCGCCCGCATCCGCTCCCAATCGGACGTGCCGATCATCGTCCTGTCGGCCCGGGGCGCGGAACCGCAGAAGGTGGCGGCGCTCGACCAGGGGGCAGACGACTACGTGACGAAGCCGTTCGGTCCCGAGGAACTGCTCGCACGCGTGCGGGCGGCGCTGCGGCGGGCGCTGGCGGCATCCGAGCCGTCGACGGGACAGATCGTGCGCGGCGACATCACCATCGATGTCGATCGACATCGCGTCCACCGCCAGGGCGAGGAAGTGCACCTGACGCCCAAGGAATTCGATCTGCTGGTGCTGCTGGCGAGCCGCGCGGGCCAGGTGGTGACGCGCCGGACGATCCTGAAGACGATCTGGGGACCGCACGCCGTCGACGAGCCCGAGCACCTGCGCGTGATGATGGGGCAGTTGCGGAAGAAACTCGAACCCGACCCCGCCCGCCCGAGGTATCTGCTCACCGAACCGTGGGTCGGCTACCGCTTCACCGACGCCTGACCGCCCTCGCCGCTTGACCATCGACTATCGACCATCGACTTCTGCTTCCTGCCCACGACTGTCCTGGCCTGCTTCATGCAAGGCCGCACCTCGGGATCCCACGAGCGA
This sequence comes from Acidobacteriota bacterium, assembly GCA_003170135.1. Taxonomy (GTDB): domain Bacteria; phylum Acidobacteriota; class Vicinamibacteria; order Vicinamibacterales; family Fen-181; genus Fen-181. The sequence continues at coordinate 116,878 of PMZR01000107.1, read as the reverse complement.
TCTGAAGCGTCCTAAGGGAAGGGACTGGAGCAGCCGGGCTTTCTGCCATGTTCGATCTTGCGGTCCGCGGCCACGTGCACCGAAAACTCCAACGCGCGCGGTCGTGCGTCGTTGTCGTTTGTCTGTCGATCGCGGCACTTTTGTCCGCGGATGTGGTCGCTGCCGTCCATGGATGCGACGACCCGGTCTGCGACGCGCAAAGCGGAGTCGCGTTCGGGGCAACCGCCGGGCCGTCGGGCGCCACGAGCGTTGGCGCGGGCACCGGGAGCACGCCCCAGCACTGCCCTATCTGTCAGTGGCTGCGCTCGCTTCGGTCGCTGTCCGCTTACGCTACACACGTCGCCTTCGCGATTGAGCCAGTCGAACCCATCCGTTTCGAACTCTTCTTCCACCAGTTCTTCGTTCCAGTCCTCCAGGTTCCCGCTCGTTCCCCCCCGGCCTGACAGATCACTCGCCGTTTCCTCGACGTAGTGCCAGGCACCGACCAGGCTGGCCGACCGCGTCGCCCTCAGCCAACGGCATCGATTGCCACACCGCGATTTGAAACCCGTCGGGCGCGAACGCCGTGCCTGCGACCGGAGATATTGGAGAGTGTCATGCGTCGGTATGATCGATTGAAGGCCGGCCTTGCGCTGGCATGCGCCGGGATCGTCGTGACGTTCGGGTTGCCGCTCGTGGCCGCCGCGCAGGGACTTGGCGGGGCGGGCACGATTCAGGGCACGGTCAAGGATCAAAGTAGCGCCGTCATCGTCGGGGCCACCGCGATCATCGCGAACCCGGTGACGCAGTTCACGCGAACGGCCCAGACCGACCAGCAGGGCCAGTTCGTGTTTCGCAACATTCCGCCGAACGCCTATCACCTGGTGGTCACCGCCCGGGGATTCCAGCTGTTCGAGCAGGACGTGGACGTCCGGTCGTCGGTGCTCATCTCGCTCACCGTCGGCCTGCAAATCGCGGGAGCCAGCGAGAGCGTGACGGTGTCGGCGAAGAGTCCCGATCTGCTCGAGGCGACGCCGACGGCGCACACCGACATCGATCAGAAGGAACTCGAGCGGCTCCCGATTCCGGCATCCTCGTCCGGTCTCAGTTCGGCCATCACGCTGGCGGCGCCCGGCGTGGTCGCCGATTCGAACGGCTTCTTCCATCCGCTCGGGGACCACGCGCAGACGCAGTTTTCGATCGACAACCAGCCGGTGACCGACCAGCAGAGCCGCGTGTATTCCAACCAGATCTCGGTCGATGCTGTCCAGTCGATGGAGGTGACGACGGGCGTGCCGCCAGCCGAATTCGGCGACAAGGACAGCCTCGTCGTGCGCATGATCACGAAATCCGGCCTCGGCCAGGGCCGGCCCGCCGGTAGCGTGTCGTTCGACATGGGATCCTTCAGGACGCCGCAGGGTGAGTTCAACCTCGGATTCGGCAGCGACCGGGCCGGCAACTTCATCTCGGTCGGCGGCCTTCGCGGCGATCGGTTCCTCGACTCGCCCGAGTTCGCCACGCTGCACGATGCGGGCAACTCGCAGAGTTTCTTCGACCGGTTCGATTACCGGCCGAACGACCGCGACACGTTCCGGATGAACGTGCAGCTGGGGCGTTCCTCGTTCCAGGTGCCGAACACCTACGACCAGCAGGCTGCCGGCCAGGACCAGCAACAGCGAATCGGCACGTTCAACATCGCACCCGGCTGGACGCGCGTGGTGAGTCCGAGCGTGCTCGTCGCCGCCAACGCGTACGTCCGCCGCGACAGCATCACTTACACGCCGAGCGCGAACCCGTTCTCGGACCTGCCGGCCACCATCGGCCAGGCGCGCACGCTGACCAACTATGGCGCGAAGGCTGATGTCTCGTATTTCAAAGGGCGCCACAACGCGAAGGTCGGAGCGCAGGTGAGCTTCACGAGCCTGTCGGAGAACTTCCGGCTCGGAATCACCGACCCGGCCTTCAACGCGCCGTGCGTCGATGCCAGCGGCAACGTCGTGCCCGGCGCGGCGGCGATTGATCCGTCCGGATGCGCCGCGGTGGGACTCGTGTCAAACGACGCGTTTCAATCCGGCGTGGCGGCGTTCGACCTGACGCGAGGCGGGTCGCTCTTCACCTTCAACGACACGGGCCTCATCAAGCAGCAGGCCGCCTACGCGCAGGATTCGGTGACGCTGGGCGACGCGACCGTGATGCTGGGTGTGCGTGCGGACCATTACGACGGCCTGACGACGGCGACGTCGGTGCAGCCGCGCGTCGGCGTGTCGTACCTGGTGAAGCCGACGGGGTCGGTGCTGCGGGCCTCGTACGGGCGGACCATGGAGACGCCCTACAACGAGAACCTGCTGCTGTCGAGCGCCACGGGCTCGGGCGGCCTGGCGAGCAACGTGTTCGGCGCGGCCGGCGAATCAGCGCTGCAGCCTGGCCGGCGCGACCAGGTCAACGTGGGGTTCCAGCAGGAACTCGAGGGCTGGGTCGTTCTGGACGTTGATTACTTCTACAAGCGGACAATCAACGGGTACGACTTCGACACGCTGTTCAACACGCCGGTGGTGTTTCCCATTTCGTGGGCCAGGTCCCAGATCGACGGGCTCTCGGCACGCATCAACCTGGTGAAGCACGGCGGCTTCAGCGCCTTCACGGTTATCGGCCACAACCGGGCGAGGTACTTCAATCCGGAGAACGGCGGCATTCTCTTCAACTCGCCGCTGCCGAGCGGCGTCTTCCGCATCGACCACGACCAGAAGTTCCAGCAGACCACGAACCTGCTCTACCAGGGGCCGGGGCGGTTCGAACCGTGGGCCGCGTTCACGTGGCGGTACGATTCGGGCCTGGTCGCCGGGTCGGTGCCTGATTTCACGACCGCGCTGACGCTGACGCCCGACCAGCAGGCGGCGATCGGCTTGTTCTGCGGAAGCACGTTCGCCACGCCGACCCAGGGACTCACCAGCTGCAGTTCGCCGTTCCACGGGGCGACGCGGCTGGTCATTCCCGCGGCAGGGACCGAGAACGACGACACGAATCCGCCCCGCATTGCGCCGCGCCACCTGTTCGACGTGGGCGCCGGCCTCGACAGCCTGGTGAAGTCGGATCGCGGACACCTCAGCGTGCGCCTGAGCGTCTTCAACCTCACGAACAAGGTCGCGCTCTACAATTTCCTGTCCACGTTCAGCGGCACGCACTTCGTGCCGCCACGGACGTACCAGGCGCAGGTGAAGTGGACGTTCTGAACACTGGGGCGCGGGTGGAACATGCGGATGTCGCAGCCGATGGCCGGCCGCGGGATGGACATGTCAGATCCAACGCAGGGGGTGACGGGACTGCCCTGGCTGTTACCGCGGCGGGCGTCGCATCTGCTCGCGCAACCCTTCTTGCGCCGGCGCTTCCGGGCCGTTCTCTTCCCATTCCTGCTTCAGCTTCTCGAGCGCCATGCGCACCACGTCCCGATGATGGACCTCGAGGCCGACCGCTCCGACGGCCTTCAGCCACAGCTGGTGGATGAGCTCGATGTCGTCGGCGTTCAGCATCGGCGCGTGCGCGCCGAGCGGGAAGATCTGCAGATCGCCGTTCACCTTGCAGGCGACGAGCCGCGTGCGCAGGCCGGCGCTTCCGGGCATGCGCTCCCAGGCTTCGCCGAGCAGCCGCGCCTGTTCGGCCGCCGCGAACTTGGCCGATTCGCCGACGACGATCTCCGCCGATGACAAGCGGACCGCGCTTTGCGCCACCGCGTCGAACACGTTGCTCGACGGCACGACGAGCAGCTTCACGGGTTTCCCGTGCCGCTCGGCCACCGCCACGACCTTTGTGAACAGCAACTGCTCGTAATCGGTGAACAGGCGCTCTTTGCGGAAGTCGCGGAAGCCGGTGTCCGGGCCTTCCAGCAGCCGCACTGTCATGACGACGATGTCGCGCTTGCCGGTGTCGGTGTTGTCGAGCGCCCAGTCCAGGTGCTTCAACGTGTTGTAGTCGCGCACCGGCACCAGGACGCTCCCCGGCCTGGCCGCCACCTCGCTCAGGCCGGTGTCAGCCGCCGGCAACAGCTGGAACTGGTCCAGGTGGGCCGCCGACCCTTCTTCGCGACGACGACGCGCCGCGGACCGTTCGGAGAAGACGAAGAGGCTGTAGAGGACCAGCGTGAACGCGATGCCCGAGATGGTCGCGACCTGCTTGGTGAACAGGTTGACAATCGCGACGAAGAACAGCGCAAGCGTGATGACCGCCAGGCCGATGGGCAGTTCGACGCTGCCCACGCGCAGGTTCAGGGGCACGCGCCACTCGCGCGGGCCGGGTTCCTTGAAGCGCAGCACGAGCACCGCGAGCGACTTCAACGCGAAGCTCCAGATGACGCCGAACGCGTAGGCCTCACCCAGGACGTACACGTCGCCGCGGCTCAGCACGACCGTCGCCAGCTGCAGCGCCACGATCATGTTGAGGATCCGGTAGGTCGTGCCGAAGCGGCGGTGCGGCTTGCGAAACCACTCCGTCAGCACGCCGTCCTCCGACACGCGGTTGAGCACGGCGTTGGAGCCGACGATCGCGGTATTGACGGCGCCCGCGAGGATGAGGAAGCCGACGAGCACCACGAAGCCCTGGAAGAGCAGCCGCAGCACCAGGGGGCCGGCCAGGTGCATGGCGAGGCCGGCGATCAGGTTGTCGTAGAAGCGCGATCGGATCCCGTCGGGAATGAGGGCCACCGAGAGGAAGCTCACGCCCACGGTGAAGATCAGGCTGTAGAGGAAGATCACCAGCCCGGTGCGGCGCAGGTTGAGCACTTTCGGGTGCTCGATCTCGCGGTAGACCTGCGCCAGCGATTCCTCCCCGCTCATCGCGAGGAACGAATGGCCGAAACCCACCAGCAAGGCGATCGCGGTGAACGACGGCCACATCGTGCCGTGCAGCCAGCCGAGGGACTCCTTCGTGAACCGCAGGTTGGCCAGCGTGGGCGACGGCGGCAGCTGCCCGCCGCCGCGCAGCAGCGTGAAGCCCGCCCACGCGAGCAGCACCACCACCATCACCGTCGTCACCTGGACGATCCGGAGGGCGTCGTGGCTCGATTCCCGCATGCCCTGCGTGTTGCGCCACCAGAAGTAGACGATGATGGCGAGGGCGACGACCGCGGCCGTCTCGTTGACCGGCAACGAGCCGGCCACGCCGAACCGGTGCACCACGTCGTTGAGCAGGCCGACGACGTACTGCCCCGCCGACACGGCGCTGATCGGACCGGTGAGCACATAATCGAAGAGCAGCGCCGACACCGACAGCTTGGCCAGCGTGCCGCCCATCGCCTCCTTGACGACGCGATAGACGCCGCCGCGGACGAACATCACCGAGCTCTCGATGTAGACGGCGCGCACCGCGTACGAGAAGAGCATCACGCCGAGGATGAACCAGGGCGCGGCCTTGCCGACGGCCTGTTCGGCGATGCCGCCGGCGTAGAAGGCGGACGAGCCGAGGTCGCTCAGGACGATCGCGGCCGCGCGCCAGAAGGAGATGAAGGACAGGAAGACCGTGGTCGCGATGACGACCTGCACGCGACGCTGCGACGAACCATCGCGCGGGCCTGCCGCCTCGGCGGTTGCCTGGTTGGGACTCATGGAATTCGATGGACGAGGAGAGGACGAACCGGTCCGCGGCATCGTGACCGAAGGGTTGACACTCTTCGAATGAGTCTACGTGAGGATGCGATAACAGAGCCGTAAGAAAGGCATAACGGAACCATAAGGAACCGCCGGTCTTGTCGAGATTGGCGCGCGTCATCGGGGCTCGATCCAGCATCGTGTAGGAGGGGGAACGGTCGCGGAATCAGCTGGCCGTTGGCCTGATCGAGCGGTCGGCGACGACGGTAACCTGCATGTCGCGGGCGTAATTCACGATTTGCTGCACCAGCGCCTGGCCGAACCACGCCCGCAGGCCGCCCGTCTTCTCGCGCGTCACGAAGATCTGCGTCACGCCGTGCAGCCGGGCGAAGTCCACGACGGTCTGCGCGACGTTGCTGCCCTCGAGCACGCGCGTTTCAATCAGCAGGCCGCGGGCGAAGTTGAAATGGCGTTCCAGGTGTTCCTGCTCCTCTGGGGTCAGGTCCCGAAAGCCCGGCGCCCGGGAGACATACACGGCCAGGCACTCGGCGCGAAGATGGTCGGCCATGTGACGGCCACGCCGGATGAGCGCGGCGCTGGCGGGCTCCGGGCCGATGAGCAGCAGCAGGCGTTCCTGCGGGCGCGCGTCGCCCTCGACAGGCGGCGGTTGCGCCGCCTCGTCTTCGGGCAGCCGGCTTTCGACCGCGTAGGCCGCCTGGCGCATGGCGAGCTCGCGCAGCGCGACCAGCGTGGACTCCTTGAAGAAATTGTCCAGCGCCGCCTTCGCGCGTTCGGGCGGATAGACGACGCCGCGCGCGAGCCTGTTCAGCAGCGCGCGGGGCGTCAGATCGACCATGACCACTTCGTCGGCCTGTTTCAGGACCCAGTCCGGAATCGTCTCGCGCACGCGCACCCCGGTGCTCTGCCAGATCTGGTCGTTCAAACTCTCCAGGTGCTGCACGTTCATCGTCGTTATGACGTCGATGCCGGCGTCGAGCAGGGCGTGGACGTCCTCCCAGCGCTTCAGCGTCGGCGAGCCCGGCACGTTGGTGTGCGGTAACTCGTCCACGACGGCCACCTGGGGGTGACGGCGCAGGATCGCCTCGGTGTCCATCTCCTCGAAGCGGGCTCCCCGGTACTCGACCGTGCGTCGCGGGATGGTCTCGAGGCCCTCGGCGAGCGCGATGGTGTCGGGACGGCTGTGCGGTTCGAAGTACCCGATCGCGACGTCCACCCCCTGCCGCTCGAGCTGTTGGGCCTCGCTCAGCATCTGGAACGTCTTGCCGACGCCCGCGGCATAGCCGAGGAAGACCTTCAGGCGGCCGCGGGATGGCGAAGGGTCCGTGGCCGTCATTGCGGGAAGACCCTGACGTCGATGCCCTCGGCATCGCGAATCAGCCGCTCGAGCGGCGTGCCGGCGATACGCGCACGCCAGTTGCGGCGCAGGTTGTGGCCGACGAAGATCTGCGTGATGTGATGGCGCCGGGCGTAGTCGAGGATCGTCGCCACCGCGTCCTTGCCCTCCAGGACGTCGACCTGCGCGTGCTGCGCCCGCGCGAGGGTGAGGTTGCGTTCGTTCGCCATCCGATCCTCCTCGGTGAGATGCTCCTGGAGGACGTAGATGGCGAACAGTTCGCCGTGGAACCGGTCGGCGTTCCGCCGGCCGCTGGCGAGCATCTTCGCCGCGTTCGCGCGCGGCGTCGTGCACACGAGGATCCGCTCCTGCGTGCCCCAGGACGAGTCGATGCCGTGCAGCCGGAGGTACTGTTCGAGCTGCCGATCGACCACGTCGGCGGTGAGCAGCAGCGCGCGTTGTCGCAGCGCTGAAAGCTGCCGCGCCCGGTCCGGGGCTGCCGCATCGGGAGGGGCATCGACCACCACGACTTCGTCGGCGCTCGCGACGAAGTCCTCGGGCACCGTGTGTGCCGAGACCTTCCCGGTCACGCTGTGGACGAAGTCCTGCTGCTCGGCGATGTACTCGAGGTTGATCGACGTGATGACCGAGATGCCCGCCTCGAGCAACTCGTTGACGTCTTCGTATCGATTGGCGTGCCGGCTTCCGGGCGGGTTGGCGTAGGCCAGACCGTCGATCAGGCACACCTGCGGACGGCGCACGAGCAGGGCGGGCACGTCCACGACCGGCACGCCGCCCACGTCGAGGCTTGGAACGACGGGCAGCTCGCAGGTGGCGCGCGCAATCTCCGGGGTGATGTCGGGCTGCATCGCGGCGATGACAACGTCTTCACCACGCTCGTGCCGCCGCCGGCCCTCGTCGAACAGGCGGAACGACTTGCCGACGCCGGACGCGTACCCGAGGAAGATCTTCAGCTGCCCGCGGTGTCGCGCGCGCTCGGCCGCCTCGACTTCGCGCAACAAGGCCTCGGCGTCCCGCCGGCCGCCCGAGCCGTCGCCTTCGACACCAGGCATATCGCACCAATTGTAGGTGATCGCGCGGCGGGACCGGCGTAGGGGCGATCCGCCGGGTCGCCCTTACCGACGCGGCTGGCGGTCCAGTGCGAGATTCAGCTGCAGCACGTTGACGCGGGGCTCGCCGATGACGCCGCGCTCATTTGCGCGGAAACTGCCGATCCAGCGCCAGATTCAGCTCCAGGACGTTCACCCTCGGCTCCCCAAGGAAGCCGAGCGCGCGCCCCTCGGTGTGCTGCGCAATCACCCCCTGCACCTGTTCCACCGACACCCCGCGAGTCTTGGCAACACGGGCCGCCTGCGCCTGGGCATTGCCTGGACTGATGTGTGGGTCCAGGCCCGACTCGGAAGCCGTCACCGCATCGGCGGGGATCGGCACCTTCGGCGTGAACACGAACGGTGCCTTGTCGTCGTTGAACGCCTTGACGAGCTTCACATCATCGAGATTGCCCTGGGCGTCCTTGAACGCGTCGAGCGGCCTCGACGAGTCATAGGGGATGTCGTTGTCCACACAGTAGTGCACGATGCGATCCCTGATGCCGTCGAAATCGACGACCTCGCTCTTCTTGTCGTCCAGTTTCGTGGTTCCGTTGATCAACTTGGCGCTGGTCGGTCCCAGGTTCGTTCCCGCACTGGCGGTGGGATCGTAGCCGCTGCCGGCCGCTGATGGCCGCGGATGAAAGTACTCGGGCTTCGTGAAACTCTGGCCGATCAACTGGGAGCCGACCACGTGCCCATTCGAGACGATCAGGCTGCCATTGGCCTGATCCGGAAAGACGACTTGCGCAATCCCGGTGATGACGGCTGGATAGACCAGGCCCGTCAGGACCGTCAGAACCACCATCATCATGAATCCCTGCTTGAGTTCTTTCAGCACGTCTCTCTCCTAGGCCAGGTGGAGCAGGCCGAGAATCCGGTCGATGGCCCAGATGCACGGGAAGGGCGCCACGAGGCCGCCAACGCCATAGACCAGCAGATTGCGGCGAAGCATCTGCGCGGCGCTCTGCGGCCGATACCGGACCCCGCGCAGCGCCAGCGGCACCAGGGCGACGATGATCAGCGCGTTGAAGATCACCGCCGCGAGCACGGCGCTTTGCGGCGTGCGAAGGTACATGATGTTGAGCTTGTTCAAGGCCGGGTAGGTGGCCATGAACATCGCCGGAATGATCGCGAAGTACTTGGAGACGTCGTTCATGATCGAGAACGTCGTCAAGGCGCCGCGCGTGATGAGCAGCTGTTTCCCGATGGCGACGACCTCGATGAGCTTGGTCGGGTTGCTGTCGAGGTCCACCATGTTGCCCGCTTCGCGCGCCGCGGTCGTCCCGGTGTTCATGGCCAGGCCCACATCGGCCTGCGCCAGCGCCGGGGCGTCGTTGGTGCCGTCGCCCGTCATCGCGATCATGCGGCCGCCCGCCTGCTCTTTCCTGATGTACTCGAGCTTGTCCTTCGGCGTGGCCTGCGCGAGGAAATCGTCCACGCCGGCTTCGGAGGCAATCGCGGCCGCAGTCAGCGGATTGTCGCCGGTGACCATGACTGAACGAATGCCCATGGCCCGGAGCTGGGCGATGCGTTCCTTCATGCCCACCTTGACGATGTCCTTGAGGTGAATGATCCCGAGCAGCGTCGAGCCGTCAGCCACCGCGAGCGGCGTGCCGCCGGTCCGCGAGATCTTGTCCGAGAGATCGGTCACCTCCGATGGGACTCGCCCGCCTTGTTGCCTGACGAAATTCACAATCGCGTCGGTGGCACCCTTTCTGAGCTGACGGCCCTCGATATCCACACCGCTCATCTTCGTGTAGGCCGAGAAGGGGATGAACTTCGCGTTGTGGGCGGCCACGTCACGGCCGCGCAGTCCGTATTTCTCTTTCGCGAGGACGACGATCGATCGCCCTTCGGGTGTCTCGTCGGCCAGGCTGGACAGCTGAGCGGCGTCTGCAATCTCGCGTTCGGTGACGCCGGACGCCGGCAGCATCTCGACGGCCTGACGGCTGCCCAGCGTGATGGTCCCGGTCTTGTCCAACAGCAACGTGTTCACGTCGCCGGCCGCCTCGACCGCCTTGCCGCTCATGGCCAGGACGTTGTGCTGCATCACGCGATCCATGCCGGCGATGCCAATGGCCGAGAGCAGCCCGCCGATCGTCGTCGGAATCAGGCAGACCAGCAAGGCCGTGTAGACGGCGATCGTCGGCGCCGCCCCGGCACCTGCCGACGCGACGCTGTAGATCGCGAACGGCACGAGGGTCGCCACGGCAAAGAGGAAGATGATCGTCAATCCGGCGATCATGATGTTCAAGGCGATCTCGTTCGGCGTCTTCTGCCGCTCGGCGCCCTCGACGAGCGCGATCATCCGATCCAGGAACGTTTCCCCGGGATTCGAGGTGATCTTGACCTTGATCTGATCGGACAGGACCCGCGTGCCGCCGGTCACGGCACTGCGATCACCGCCCGACTCGCGGATCACCGGGGCGCTTTCCCCGGTGATCACCGACTCGTCCACCGTCGCGATCCCCTCGACGACCTCGCCGTCTCCGGGAATGACCTCCCCCGCGCTGCAGACCACGGTATCGCCGGCCCGCAGCTTCGACGACGAGACCTTCTCGATCCGCCCGTCCGCGGTGAGGCGATTGGCAATGGTGTCGGTCCGGGTCTTGCGCATCGATTCAGCCTGGGCTTTGCCACGGGCTTCGGCCATCGCCTCGGCGAAGGTTGCGAAGAGGACCGTGAACCAGAGCCAGAGATCGATCTGCAGCTCGAATCCGATCCCGCCAGCGCCGGTCGCGATGTCTCGAACGAGAAACAACAGGACCAGCGCGGCGCCGACTTCGACGACGAAGATCACCGGGTTCTTCATCAGCGTCACCGGATTCAGCTTCAGGACCGAATCCTTCAACGCACGGCGGAGGATCTCCGGGTCGAAGAGTGGGCGCGCCCGGACGAGCTTCTTCGGGATGAGCCGCGTTTCGTCCACGGGTGTCGGCGGGACTGGAGTCGAGGATACAGTGGTTGTGGTGGCCATCACTCAACTCCACATCGGGAACGACACGACCATGGTCGAGAAGAGCTTGCCCTGGTGCATGAGGAAGTGTTCGACGATCGGCCCGAGCGCCAACGCCGGGAAGAACGTCAGCGCGCCCACCACGATCACCGTCGCCACGAGCAGGCCGACAAAGAGCGGACCGTGCGTGGGTAACGTGCCAGCGGACGTCGGGACGGCCTTCTTGCTGGCGAGGCTGCCCGCAACCGCCAGTGCGGGGATCATGAAGAGGAAGCGGCCGAACAGCATCGCCAGACCGAGCGTCAGGTCATACCACGGTGTGTTGACCGTGATGCCGGCAAACGCGCTGCCGTTGTTCTCTGTCGAACTCGTGTACGCGTACAGCATCTCGCTCAAGCCGTGCGGGCCTGAATTGTTCAGATTCGCGATCGCAGGCCCCAGGGGATTCCAGTAGCCCCCCTTGGCGAACGGCGCCACGATGCTGATGCCGGAGAACACGAGGATCAGGAACGACGTCGCCAGAATGGCGAAGAGCGCCATCTTGACTTCCTTCTGCTGGATCTTCTTGCCGATGTACTCCGGCGTGCGGCCGACCATGAGGCCGGCGATGAAGACGCCCAGGATCGCGTAGAGCAGCATGCCGTAGAGGCCCGATCCGACCCCGCCGAAGATCACCTCGTCGGTCTGCATGTTGAACAGCGGGACGAGACCGCCGAGCGGCGTGTAGCTGTCGTGCCAGCTGTTCACGGCGCCGCAGCTCGCGTCGGTGGTGACCGTCGCAAAGAGCGCCGAGCCGGCGATCCCGAAGCGCGTCTCCTTGCCCTCCATGTTCCCGCCCGACTGCGTGGCCGTTGCCGCGCGTTCCACGCCCAGCTTCGACAGGCTCGGATTGCCCGCCTGTTCGGCGGGGTAGGCGACGAAGACGCCCGCGAGGAACATCACGGACATGGCGGCGAACAAGGCCCAGCCCTGCCGCGTGTCCTTCACCATGTGGCCGAACGTATAGGTGAGGCCCGCACCGAGCACGAAAATCAGCAGGACTTGAGCGAGGTTCGTGAACGGCGTCGGACTTTCGAAGGGGTGCCCCGAGTTGGCGTTGAAAAAGCCGCCGCCATTCGTCCCGAGGAGCTTGATAACTTCCTGCGACGCGACAGGCCCTTGCGCAATGGTCTGCGTCGCGCCCTCAACCGTCTTGGCGACGGTATACGGATGGAAGTTCTGGATGGCGCCTTGCGAGCAAAAGACGAGGGCCGCCACGAAGGCGATCGGCATCAACACGTAGAGCGTCGTGCGCGTCAGGTCGACCCAGAAATTCCCGATCCGGTCCGTCTCATGCCGGGCAAAGCCGCGAATCAGCGCAATCGCCACCGCGATGCCTGCGGCGGCAGAGGCAAAGTTCTGCACGGCCAGCGCGGCCATCTGGACGAAGTAGCTGAGCGTCGATTCGCCGCTGTACCCCTGCCAGTTCGTGTTCGTCGTGAAGCTGATGGCGGTGTTGAACGCCAGGTCAGGAGGCACCTGAGACGCTCCGAACCCCTGCGGATTCAGCGGCAGATGCCCCTGGAGCCGCTGGAAGGCGTACACGAACAGAAACGCGAAGAGGCTGAAGGACAGGAGGGACGCGGCGTATTGCGTCCAGCGCTGTTCCTGGTCTTCGCGAACGCCGCACAGCTTGTAGACGAGCACTTCGATCGGCCGCAGCACGGGATGCAGGAACGTACGCTCGCCCTGGAACAGCCGCGACATGAACAGCCCGACCGGCTTGGTGACGAGCAGGATCAGGCCGAAGAACACGAGAATCTGCAGAATGCCAATGCTAGTCATCGCAGGCCTCAAAACTTCTCGGGCTTGAACATCGCCCACCCGAGGTAGACGAGCAGGGACACCGCCACGATGCCGGAAATGAGGTAATCGAACATGGTGGGTCTCCTACACCCGGTCGCAAGCCTGCGTGATGGCCCAGAGCGCGAGAAATCCGACGACTCCGATCGCGAGGTAAAACAGGTCAAGCATGGGATCTCTCCTTGTGGCGGCTTCGTGACCGCAAGGATCAGCAGGAAGAAGAACAGGACAGGATCTGGTACAGGCCAAGAACCGTCATCTCGTCCTCAGAACCGCTCGGGCCGCAGATACAGGGCATCAAGCATGGGTGGCGTCGTCCACGCACATCACGAAGTGACCTTCGGCCTCCAGGGTTCGACGCCAGCGATCCGATCGCGTCGGCCACCAGTGCCGCCGGCCACCGATGACGATCAAGGAGCGGCCCTTGAAAACCGACGAGACGGCGCGCCGGGCGTTCCGGCAGAGGTACACCTGAACGCGCACGCCGACATCGTCCGCGGCGAGGCGATCGACGACGGCTTCGGCTTCGAGCGGAGACCGTCCACCCGGTTCTTCCACCGGCGCCCCCCAGGGCACGGCGCGGAGATGGACCAGCGTCACGCCGCATCCAAGCGCTGCGGCCAGCCGCTTCGCCGCGCGTACGGCCGCCAGCGTTTCGTCGAGCGACGTGAAGAGGACGTAGATCTCGTCGGTGCGGAGGGCGCCGGCGCCATTGCGCCAGGGTCTCGAGCGGTCGCGCCGTTCCTCACCTGCCGATGGAAGTTCGACGATTTCGGCCATCTTCGTCTCGACGACCCGCCTTCGCCTGCGCCGGTCGGGAGCAACGCCCGCCAGGGCGGGTCTTGCCGAAGTCTTCGCGGTGGCGGACATCTCCACTGTAGAAAGCCCGACCTTAGGAAGTCATAAGGCGCGCGTTAGGATTTCGCACGCCGGCGCGAGGCCTGTCAGCGCGGCTCGGAGGGCAGGTGAAGGCGGTAGCCGACCCACGGTTCGGTGAGGAGGTAGACGGGCGTGGAGGGCCTGGCTTCGATCTTCTTTCTGATCTGGTTGACGACCACGCGCAGGTAGTCGACCTGGTCGCCGTAGTCGGGCCCCCAGACGGCCTGCAGCAGCTCGCGGTGCGACAGCACCTTGTTCGCGTGCGCGGCCAGGTACCGCAGCAGGTCGAACTCCTTCGGGGTGAGGTGGACGTGGCGGCCGCGGGCGGTGACCTGCCGCGTGTCGAAATCGACGGTGGCCGTGCCCAGCGTGAGGAGGCCCGACGGGCCGTGGGTCCACGGTGTGCGGCGCAGCGCCGCCCGGATTCGGGCGGACAGCTCGGGCGTCTTGAACGGCTTGGTGACGTAGTCGTCGGCTCCGGCGTCGAGCGCTTCGACCTTGTCGGTCTCGTTGTCGCGGACGGTGAGCATGATGATCGCGACTTCCGACTGCTGGCGAATGGCGCGGCACGCGTCCACGCCGCCGATGCCGGGCATGTTCATGTCGAGCAGCACGAGATCGAACCGCGACTCCCGCACCTTCTCGAGCGCCGTCTCTCCGTTCTTGGCGTCGTCGACCTCGTAGCCCTGGCCGCTCAACGTGACCTTGAGCACGCGGCGGATCTGCGGATCATCATCGACGACGAGAATGCGGCCGGCGCTCATGTCGTTGCCTCTCCTGATGGCAGCGACATGGTGACCTGCGTGCCGCGTTCGGGTGAACTGGCCACGCTCACGGTGCCGCCGTGGGCCTGCGCGATCTGCTGGACGATGGTCAGTCCCATGCCGGTTCCCGGGATCCGGCGGGCCTGGGAGCCGCGGTAGAACCGTTCGAACACGCGGTCGCGTTCGCGTTCGGGAATGGCGGGCCCGGAATTCCGCACGACGATCTCCACCGTGCGATCGCCCGCTGCGGCGATTTCGATGGTGGAGGCCGGCGGCGAGTACTTGACGGCGTTGTCGAGCAACTGGCGCAGCGCAAGGCCCAGCAGGTCACGGTCGGCGTCGACCGAGAGGGATTCGGGAATGTGCGTCGTCACAGAGTGGCCGTCCAGTCGCGATTCGAACTGGCGAAGCGTCCAGCCGACGATGTCGGCGAGGGTGTGGCGATCGCGGTGCAGGACGAAGTCGCCCGCGTCGATCCGCAGCATCTGCACGGCATCGCTCACCAGCGCCTGCAGGCGGTCGACGTCCTCGTCGATGATCGTGGCGAGCTCGCGATCGCGCCCGTCGGTGACGTTCGAACGAAGATCGCTCGCTGCGGCCTTCATCGACGTGAGGGGCGTCTTGAAGTCGTGGGCGAGCGCATCCAGCGTCACGGCGCGCAACTCACCGCTCTGCCGTGCGGCCTCCGCGCGGGCCGTGGCTTCGTGGCCGCGCGCCCGCTCGAGGCCAATCGCCGCGAGGTTGGCGATCGATTGGACGACCGTATCGCTCAGGCCTTCGTCGACGAGCGCCAGCGCGCCGATGGGGGCACCGCCCAGCTGAATCCCGATTACCCGCATGCCCGACGCGTCGCGGAACGCCGCGCCCTGTCGGGCAACGTCCCGCAGGGTCTTGTCAATCCACGGCATCTCGGTCGATCCCGCCCAGGACACGGTGTCAGCGTGGTGATCGTAGACCGCCACGGTCTGGAGGTCGAAGGCGTCGGCGATGTGACGCGCGATCGTGGTCCGGATGGACGGCCGGTCGGCAGACAGTAACAGCGCGCGGCTCAAGGCATAGAGCCTTTCCAGGTCGCGCTGGCGGCCGACGGCCTCGAGGGTGCGGGCGCGCGCGCGTCCCGACAGTTGGCTGGCGACGATCGCGGTCAGGAGGAACGTTGCCAGGGCGATCCAGTTCTGAGGATCGGCAATCGTCAGCGTGCCGACCGGGGGCAGGAAGAACAGGTTGAAACAGACAGTGGCGACGAGGGAGGCGATCGTGGCTTCGCCGATTCCCCACGCGGTGGCGATGAGCAGGATCGCGACGACGTAGCTCAGGGCCACGGTCGTGGGGTTGACGGACACGACAATGGAATACAGCGCTGTGATGACGGCGATCACGCAGATGGAGGCAGCGACCGGTGGCAGCGAGACGACACGGCGCATCAGGCTTCCGGACCAGCCTAGCGAACGCGGTGACGAGTGTCAAACCGCGGGGCGGGCCCGACACAATTCTCATGGACTGCTAACAACTTCTTAACGCGATGCCGCGTAGTGTGGAAGGGAGGGACAAGGAAAGGAACGCCGATGCATGCTTACGACTGTGTCTCCACCTGTCATTGCGCGCGAACGCGCACCGTCCCCGCCCTCATCCTGCTCGCAGTCCTGATCGGTCCGCTGGCAGCGGCGCAGGACACCTCACGGCCGGACCAGGCAGCGCCGAATCAAACAGCGGCGACTGTGGACAGTGGCCTTCTTGCGTTTCTGGAGCAGACGCGGATTTCGGGTTTCGTCGACCTCTATTACGGCTACAACTTCAACACACCGGTCACGCGCCAGGCCCAGTTGCGCAACTTCGACGTTCAGCACAACTCGTTCAGCCTCAATCTCGCGGAGATCTCGCTCGAGAAGAAGCCAACCAGCGACAGCCGCGCGGGATTCCGCATCGACCTCGACTACGGTCCAACGGCGACGGCGGTTCATGCTTCGGAACCCGGCGGAACGCCGGTCTTTCAGAACATCGGCCAGGCGTACGTGAGCTATCTGGCGCCGGCCGGCAAGGGGCTTCAGTTCGACGTCGGGGAATTTGTCACGCCGATGGGCAACGAGGCGATCAAGACGAAGGACAACTGGAACTACTCGCGCTCGTTCCTCTTCACGCTCGCCGAGCCCTACTACCACATGGGCCTGCGCGTCACTTCTGCCATCAGCGATCGGATCACCCTTTCCGCGCACCTGGTGAACGGTTGGAACGACGTGGTGGACAACAACGCCGGGAAGACTATCGGCGTGCAGGTTACGGTCAGGCCAGCATCGGCGGTGACGATTACCCAGACCTACATGGCGGGTCCCGAGCAGGTGAACAACGACTCGGACTGGCGCCAGCTTTCCGACACCGTCGTGACCTATGCGATCTCGCCGCAGCTGAGCGTGGTGGGCAGCTACGACTATGGCCAGGACACCTTGCAGGGCGAACGGGTGAGGTGGCAGGGAGTCGCTGGGTACCTGCGCTATCAGCCGCGCCCGTGGTTCGCGCTCTCACCCAGGATCGAGTACTACGACGACCGGGATGGTTTCACCAGCGGCGCCGCGCAGCGTTTGCACGAAGGGACGTTGACCGCCGAGTTGCGGCACAGCGACGGTGTGCTGATGCGCGTCGAGTACCGCCGCGACGGCTCGAACCTGCCGTTCTTCGCCAGAACCGTCAGCGCGCTGGTGAAGGACCAGCCAACGTTCACCGTGGGCGTGATTTACGCATTCAGTTCGGGGGGACAGTGACCAGCTACACCCGGTCCAGGCTTGTTTGAGATTCCGCGATGAAGTCCTCCGCGTCCTCGATGCCGACCGAGTAGCGCACGAGGCCGTCGGTGATGCCGGCCTCGAGCCGGGCTTCGCGCGGACATGCCGGCGTGGGTCATCGACGCCGGATGCTCGACCGAGAACCGGATCCTCCTGGCGTTGCTGGTCAAGCTCTGAGCGATTCCCGGCAGCGAAGACGCAGCCGGACGACGTAATCCTCCGAGGCAGTGCGGCAACCGCCTTTTCGTGCCGCGGCAGACATGAACAACGTGACGTTCGCCATTCCCACCTATCGGCTGAGAGACGTCGGTGAGACCGTCGAACAGTACGACCAGCATTTCTGGAGGAACGGCCACGCCGTCCGGATGGTCGTGTTCGACGATTCGAGTCCGGCCAACCAGGAGAAGTACTTTCCCCTCCTCGAGCAGACGCGCACGCACAACGAACTCTACTATGTCGGGCCGCGCGAGAAAGAGCAGTTCCTGGCCTACGTGAACGGACGTCTGCACGACGGACGGCTCGAGGGCCTCGTGCGCAATCTGTTCCGGCCCAGCTACGGCGGCAATCGCAACTGCACGCTCGTGTACACGCTCGGCGGCGTGCTCGTCAGTTCCGACGACGACATGCGACCGTACGCGCTGATGGAGGCGTCCCCGGAATCCCTCGAAGCGGACGAGATCAGCCGTGGCCGCCTGCACAAGGCCGGCGCCGCCGATCTCGTCCACAAGTCCTTCGACATCATGGCGGCCTTCACGGACGTCCTGGGCCGGCCCGTGGCGCAGGTCCCGGAGAACTACGAACGCGGAAATCTGATTACCGACAGCTCGATGGATCTCGAGACGAACGCCAGCATCCGGTTCGCCCGTGAGAACCGACTGGTGCTCGAGCGCGGGGACGTGGCGGACACCGCGGTCGTCAAGGTCGCGCAGACCTTCCGATCGGGCACGAACGACGTGGACGCCATCGACTTCGTGGAGATGTTCCTGGCGGATTCGTGTCAGACGGACCCGGACGCCCTGAACGATCTCTACGTGCTGGTGAATTTTCGGCCGGTCGTGACGAACAGGAACTGGCGGATGGACTGTGGCGTGGCGGGCTACGACAACTCATTCGGCCTGCCGCCGTTCTTCCCCACGCGGCTCCGGTTCGAGGACTACATCTACAGGCTGTGGGTCCAGCAGGATGGCGTCGTCGCGGCTCACGTGGATGCCGCGCAGCACCATACGCGCAGCAACTACATGCGCAATCCCCCGGCGGCCGAGATCTTCAACGAAGAGGTCGCCAACCTGATCAAGCGCAAGATCCGCGACAGCGTGACCCGCGTGGACGAACTCGGCGTCGCATTCGCCTACGATGGACACGTCAGCGCGACGGATGCGCAGGAAGTGCTCGACAAGATCCGGCGCCTGCACGCCAGGGCGGTCGACGCCATTCCGGATGCGGGCGGCGCGGCACGCGCGGACGCGCTGCGTCTGTTTGCGGCGAACCTCGACAAGGCGTTCTATGGGTTCGAACCCGATTTCTTCCAGCAGAACCTGGTCCGGATCGTGGACGACGTGATCAGCGTCATCAGGGGTTCGATCGAGTTGTGGCCGACGCTGGTCGAAATCTGTTACTTCCAGAAGAAGCGGCACGGTCTGCCGCAGCTTCGCGTGCAGAACCAGAGGACGTGATGCGCATCGCGCAGGTCGCGCCGCTCCTCGAGCGTGTGCCGCCGGAGTTGTACGGCGGCACCGAGCGTGTCGTGTCGTATCTCACCGAGGAACTGGTGCGTGCAGGCCACGACGTGACCTTGTTCTCGACGGCCGATTCGAAGACCGGCGCGCGCCTTGCTCCCGTCTGCCCTGTCGCGCTGTTTCGTGATCCGGACGTCCGCGACACCTTGCCCCACCAGGTCCGGTTGATGGAACTCGTGTTCCGGGACGCGTCGCGATTCGACGTCATTCACTTCCATACCGATTACCTTCACTTCCCGCTCGTGAGGCGGCATCGCGGCGCCACCCTCACAACCCTGCACGGCCAGCTTCGTCCGCACGACGTCGGCGCGCTGTTCGATGAATACCGGGAGATTCCGGTCGTGTCGATTTCCGACGCTCAGCGACGCCCGGTCCCTGTGGCCAACTGGCAGGGCACCGTGTATCACGGGTTGCCGCGCGACTTGTTCGCCTTCCACGAGCGGCCGGACGACTATCTGGCCTTCGTGGGCCGCATGTCGCCTGAAAAGGGGGTGGAGCGGGCGATCGACATCGCCAGGCGGTCGGGAAAGCGGCTGAGGATTGCCGGCAAGATCTACCCGGGCGAAGACGAATACTACCAGCGCACGCTTGTGCCGCTCCTCGAATCGGCGGGCGCCGCTGTCGAGCTCGTGGGCGAGATCGGCGATGCCGAGAAGAATGAGTTCCTGGGCCAGGCGTCCGCGGTGCTGTTTCCGATCGATTGGCCGGAGCCATTCGGGCTGGTGATGATCGAGGCGCTCGCC
The DNA here is from genome assembly GCA_003170135.1 of Acidobacteriota bacterium. GTDB lineage: Bacteria > Acidobacteriota > Vicinamibacteria > Vicinamibacterales > Fen-181 > Fen-181. The sequence continues at coordinate 97,160 of PMZR01000107.1, read as the reverse complement.
TGCGGCACGCCGGTGATTGCGTGGCGCCGGGGTTCGGTGCCCGAAGTGCTCCAGGACGGTCTCACCGGCTCGATCGTCGAGAGCGTCGAGGAAGCGGTCCGGGCGGTGGATCGCATCGACACCCTCGATCGGCGCGCGTGCCGCCGGGTGTTCGAAGAGCGGTTCGATGCGTTTCGCATGGCGCGTGACTATGTTGATCTGTACCAGGCCCTTCGCGATCAAGCGCCGGTTGGTCGAGACTGAGATGTCGAACGAGCCGGTCGTCGAATCGATTCCGATACGGCGGGAACTTGTCGACGTCGGTGTGTTGCTGGAACTGACCACGGAGGTCATGCAGCGTCAGGCCGGAGCCCTGGGCATCACCTTCACCGTCCGGATCGACGACGACGTCCCGGATGCCGCCTGGCTGGACCGGAACAAGGTCGCGTGGGCAATCACCAGCCTCCTGGGCAGCGCACTCCGCCACGCGCGAAAGCCCGGGGGATCGGTCGGCGTGCATGTGCGCTACGAGGTCGCTCGACCGGCTCTGTGCATCGCAGTCCGTGACGACGGACCGGGGATCCCTTCGAGCAGACTGGAGACGTTGCTGCACCGGGGCGCATGGCAACCGGGCGGCGCGCTGGCCTTGCTGCTCGTCGAGGACGTCGCCAGAGCGCATGGTGGCAAAGTGAACATCGAGAGCAGTACCGGCGGATCGGAGCACTTCACGGTCGTCTCCTTCACGATTCCCCTGGAACCGGGCAGGCGATAGAGCGGCCGAGCGGTTGCTGGCGTTGCTGGTCAACGCTGCGATGGGCCGGTGACGGCCGTCTTGTGTTCGGCCGCGCACACGGCCGTCCCGCCGACGAACACGTCCCGCGTTGCCCACGCTGCGCGGGCACGTCGAATGTCGGGTGGATCTGGCCCGGGAACCCCAAGGATCGGGTGGCACGCAACTCGCACACAAGCCCTTTTCGTCCGAGCCCTTTCAGCGAGAACGCCATGAACACGCTATTCCAGGATCTCCGCTACGCGCTGCGCAGCTGCCTGCGCACGCCCGGCTTCACCTTCGTCGCGGTGGCCGTGCTTGCGCTCGGCATCGGCGCGAACACGGCGATCTTCACCGTCGTCCATGCCGTGATGCTCGAGCCGCTTCCGTATCGCGATCCCGCACGGCTCGTCGCCGTCTGGGAGGAAGGCACGCGGCGGCCGGGCCGGCCAAACACGGTTGCGCCGGCGAACTTCCTCCGCTGGAGGGATCGGGCGACGGCGTTCGAACACCTGGCGGCCCTCTACGACTTCCGCACGAACCTGTCCGGTCGCGGCGACCCCGAGGAACTCGTCGCACAAGCCGTCACGGCCGACTTCTTTCCGGCCCTCGGCGTGTCGCCGGCGCTCGGCCGCGTCTTCGCGGCCGATGAAGGCGCGGAACGCAACTCGGCTCACGATCGCGTGACGGTCCTCAGCTACGACCTCTGGCAGCGGCGCTTTGACGGGGACCCCGCGATTCTCGGCCGGACGATTCAGCTCGGTGGCAATCCGGTGACAATCGTCGGCGTGATGCCGGTTGGTGTGCGACTGTTCCTGAAAGCCGGGTCGCTGGTGGGCAAGCCGCCCGATCTCTGGCTGCCGCTGCAGTTCGATGCGGACGCGCGCCAGCCGCGCGGCCGGTACCTCTCCGCCATCGCGCGGCTCAAGGCGGGGGCGTCGCTCGGCGAGGCGCAGGCGCAGATGGACACGATCGCCCGCGGCCTGACCGCGGAGTGGCCGCAGTTCGACACCGGGTGGAGGGCGCAACTCGTGCCGCTGCACACCGAGCTTGCCGGCGAGCTTCGGCCGGCGCTGATCGTGCTGATGGGCGCGGTGGCTTTCGTCCTCCTGATCGCATGCGCAAACGTCGCCAACCTGCTTCTCGCCCGCGGCACGGCCCGGCGTCGCGAGATCGCCATCCGCACTGCGCTCGGCGCCGGCCGCTGGCGCCTGGTGCGGCAACTGCTGACCGAGAGCCTGACGCTGGCCGCGCTGGGCGGCCTGGCCGGGCTGGTGGTGGCCGAGTGGGGCGTGGACCTGCTGCTTGCGGCCAGTCCTGTCGATCTGTCCGGCCTCGGTCACGTCGCGTTGAGCTACCCGGTGTTTGCCTTCGCCGCCGCGGTGTCGCTCGTGACCGCCATTACCTGCGGCCTCGTGCCGGCAGTCGAAGGTGCGCGGGCCGATGTGCAGGCCGGTCTCAAGGACGGGGCGCGCGAGGCGGGCGCGGGCGTGCGCAGCCGCCGCCTGCGCCAGGCGTTCGTCGTGTCGGAGGTCGCGCTGGCCCTGGTGCTGCTCGTCGGCGCCGGCCTGCTCGTGCGCTCCTTTGCGAACCTGCGCGGCATCAACCCGGGATTCCAGACCGACGGCGTGCTGACCGCGCGGATTGCCCTGCCTCCGCTGAAGTACGCCGACGATGCCCGCGCGACGCGCTTCTTCCGCGACGCGGTCGAACGGGTGTCACGCCTTCCCGGTGTGCGCGCGGCCGGCGTCGTCAGCTTCCTGCCGTTCACCGGTCTCGGCGCCGCGACAAACTTCACGATCGAAGACCAGGCACCCACGCCGCCGGGGCAGGGAGCGGTCGTCGACGTGCGCGTCTGCGACAACGGCTATTTCCAGGCGTTGCACATTCCGCTCGTGCGGGGACGCCTGTTCAGCGGACGGGAACAGCAGGAGCGTTCCGATGTCGTCATCGTCAGCGAGGCGCTGGCGCGGCATTACTTCCCGCACGAGAACCCGCTCGGCCGGCGGCTGTTGATCGACATGATGGATCCGCAGGTCCCGACGACGATCGTCGGCGTGGTGGGCGACGTCAGGCACGCGGATCTCGAGACCGAACCGCGCGCGATGACGTACTGGCCGCACCCGCAGTTGCCCTACAGTGCGATGACGTTGACGGTCCGCTCGGCCGGCGATCCCTCGGCACTGGTGCCGGCGGTGCAGCACGAGATCCAGGCGCTCGATCGCGAGCAGCCGCTCTCCGATGTCCGGGCGATGGACGATTGGATCGGCCGATCGCTGGCACGGACGAAGTTCATCTGGATGCTGCTGGCGGTGTTTGCGGGCATGGCGCTGCTGCTCGCCTCGATCGGCATCTACGGCGTCATGTCGTACTCGGTGAGCCAGCAAACCGCTGAAATTGGCGTGCGCCTTGCGCTCGGCGCCGCCGAGGGTGACATTCTGACGATGGTCGTCGGGCGCGCCATGCGCCTGGCGGCGCTCGGACTCGGCGCGGGCGCCGTGCTCGCGTTGCTGCTCGGTCGTGCGCTCACCTCACTGCTGTACGGGACGCATGCCGCCGACCCGCTCACGCTGGCCGGCGCCATCATCGTGCTCGCCGCCGCCGCCATGCTGGCCAGTTATCTGCCGGCGCGGCGGGCCGCCCGAATCGAGCCGGTGCAGGCCCTCAAAGACCAATAGGGCGTTACAATTGGGACGTCCTTTGCGAAGCGCGGAGGCTCCCATGTCCCGACGCCTGCCGGCCATCTTCCTCGGCCACGGCAACCCGATGAACGCCCTGCTGCGCAACAGCTATACGGAGGCGTGGCTGTGCATCGGCGAAACGATTTCCCGGCCGAAGGCGGTCGTTGCCGTGTCGGCGCATTGGTTCGTGCCGGAGGTCGGCGTCACGGTGATGGCCGCGCCGCGAACCATTCATGACTTCGGCGGGTTCCCGCGCGAGTTGTATCAGGTGCAGTACCCGGCGCCGGGCGATCCGGACCTCGCGCGCCGGGTACAGGGGTTGCTCGCGCCGATGCCGGTGCGGCTCGATGACGACTGGGGCCTGGATCACGGAACGTGGTCGGTGCTGCGGCACGTCTACCCGGCGGCGGATGTCCCGGTCGTGCAGCTCAGCATCGACGAAACGCAGCCGCCGGCCTTTCACTACGAAATGGGGAAGCGCCTGGCGCCGCTGCGAGACGAGGGCGTGCTCGTCGTGGGCAGCGGCAACATCGTCCACAATCTTCACGCCTACGCCTGGGGCCGACATGCGGCCGATCCGTTCGACTGGGCGGTGCGCTTCGAGCAGCAGGCGCGCGCGCTGCTCGCGGCGGGCGAGCATGCGCCGCTCGTCGACTACGACGCGCTCGGGCGCGATGCGGTCTTGTCGATTCCAACGCCCGATCATTACCTGCCGCTGCTCTACGTGATTGGTGCCCAGCAGCCGGGTGAGGCCGTGACGTTCCCGGTCGCCGGCGTCGACGGCGGGTCGGTCTCCATGCTGGCCGTGCAGGTCGGCTGATCTAGATCGGCCGCCGATTCACGCAGATTTGCGCAGATGGCGCGGCCCCAGGGCGCCGCAGCGTTTGCCGCGTACGTGGGCGGCTCTGGCCGGCCGCGGGTCGAAGTCCNNAAGTCCTGGTGTCCGAATCGGCGAGAATCGGTGGAAATCTGCGGTTGGCGTTTCGTCAGGCGGATGGTGCGGCGCCGGATAAGCGCCTCCCGGGGTGGCCGAGCACTCGATGGGCCGGTCAGGGGCGCGTGCGGGTAGACCGCTCCGACCGGCGACCGCGCGAAGACGCATGCGCGCGCGGCGTGCCGTGGCCGCTGCGCCCTGCCGGCCGCGCCGTCCGCCCCGCATCGTCGCCGGGCACCCAATCCTCGGCCCACTTGGCGATGGCGTCGATCGCCCCCTGAAGTGCGCGACCCTTCCGGGTGAGGGCATATTCGACGCGGACGGGCACCTCGGGAATCACCGAGCGGGTGATGATGCCCTCGGCCTCGAGCTCGCGCAGGCGTTCGGAGAGCATGCGGTCGCTGATGTCGGGAATGGCGACGCGCAGTTCGGTGAACCGCGCATGGCCGGCGAGCAGCAGCTGGATGATCGCGCCCGTCCATCGCGCGCCGACCAGCTCGACGGCCCGGTGGAAGCGCGGGCAGAGGGCGCGTTCGAAGGCCATACCCGTAGTCTACCACTTACGTGCAATTCGGACTTGACAATAGTTACTTACAAAAATATAGTTTATGACGGATAGTCACTGAACCGGCGCGCTCCCGCGCCCCCGTCCGCCTTCGAAGGAGNNCCCGCCCCCCCGTCCGCCTTCGAAGGAGGCCGCATGAACAGCCCCGCAGTCAACCCGTCCGCCGCCGCGTCGCTCTATGCCATCGATCCCGCCCATACGCACGTCGAGTTCGCGGTCCGTCACCTCATGATCTCGACCGTGAAGGGCAGCTTCAAGGACGTCCAGGGAACGGTCCGGACCGACGACTCCGCCGCGACCAGCCCGACCGTCGCGGTGACCGTCAACCTCGCAAGCATCGACACCCGGGAGCCGCAGCGCGATGCGCACTTGAAGTCGCCGGACTTCTTCGACGTCGAGCGCTTCCCGCAGATGACGTTCGAGAGCCGCCGCGTGGACGGACCGACCGACCAGCCTTTTAAACTGTCCGGCGACCTGACCCTGCACGGCGTCACCCGTGAGCTGATCCTCGAGGTCGTTCCCGAGGGCCGCGGCATGGACCCGTGGGGTAACGAGCGGGCGGGCTTCAGCGCGACCGGAAAACTCCGCCGCAGCGACTTCGGCCTGACCTACAACCAGGTGCTCGAGGCGGGCGGCGTGGTGATTGGAGATGAGGTCAAGATCTCGATCGACGTCGAACTGGTGAAGCAGGCGGCGCCCGCGGCGTAGAACGCGCTCAACTATTTTCCGTGGTGCGCGTGCGAGTCCTCGCCATGGTGCTCGCCCGACGCCTTTTCGATCTGCTCCATCTCGTCCGGTGTCAGGGACGGCAGATGGCGGATGAACGAGACGAGCCGCCACGTCTCCTCGGGCGTGTGGTCGTCTTTCCAGGCCGGCATCCCGGTCCAGCGCACGCCGTTCGAGATGATGTAGAAGATCTCGCCGTCGGTCAGGTCCTGCGTGCGCGGCCGCGTCATGTCCGGCACCCGGGGATACAGGTGCGGCCCTATCTCGCCGCCGCCACGCCCATCGTTGTTGTGGCAGACCGCGCAGTGATCCCCGAAGTGATCGGCGCCCTCGCGCCAGGCGTCCTTCTGTCCGGCGAACGGGTTTCGCGCCTGCCGCGCCTCGGAGGGGATCGACAAATTCCGGACGCGCACCGCCACGGCCGATTCCAGCCGGCCTGGCGCCGTCGCCGCCGAGAACAGGTTGCCGACCAACGCGTATCCGACGACGAGGACCGCGACGAGCAGCAAGAGGAGGGTGAGCAGGGCGTCACGCAGAAAGCGCATGATCGTCTCCAATCACTCCCATTATCGCAGCTGGTACGCGATGAGCGCCCGGACGTTGAAGAGGCCGTCGTTCTGGGTCGGCGCGCCGGCAAAGCGGCTCACCGAGAGGGGCGTGTAGCACAGATCCACCGCGGCCCGGAGTCGGCCCGTGAGCGGATAGCCGATGCCGCCGCTCGCCGCAAACGTGACACCGTGCGAGGTCTGATAGGTGCGATCGAGGAAGCCGTCTCTGAGCGCGTTCACCTGGAAGGCCAGGCTGAGATAGTTGACGGCGATGGCGGCGTGCGGGGAGACCTTGTGCAGGCGGTCGCCGCGATACGCGACACCGAGCTGGCCGCCCGCGAAGCGCAACGATGCCGTATCAGACGACTCGGCCTGGCAGCCATAGGCATTGGACAGAGAATCGGGCGCGAACGCCAGGACGCTGGCCGGGCACGTGAAGGCGGCCTCGACGTTCCCGATCTGGCCGAAGCCACGCAGTCCGACGCTCCAGGCGGGCGTTTCGTAGACCGGCCGTTCGAGCGCGAACGCCAGCAGCTTCGTCTTGATCCCGAACGAACGGATCGGAGGATCGCCGGCCACGATCAAGGCGAAGCGATCGGGCAGGCCGATGGTGACGCGTAGCCTCGGGAAGACCGGCGCCTTGTTCAGGTCTTCCACCTTCGTGCCGTTGAACCCGACACGTCGCTGCGCGTCGCTGAGGGCCGGGAGCCGGCTCACCTCGAAGCCGACCGCGATCGATCCCGGTTCGGGCGTCCGGGACGTGTCGAGGCCGGTCAGCAGCGAGGCCGACGTGAAGTACTTGAGCGCCCACGCCTCGGGGCGATCGAAACTCAACTGTTCGGTCGGGTTCACAACAGGGACGGTTGCCGTCTGCGCGGTCACCCGGGACGCGATGACGAGCAGGAAGAGGGCTGCCAGGGCAGGCGCGCCGGACGTTGCGCGCCGCATTGAAAAGAACGACCGAAGATTCATCACGATCTGTTCCGCGCGGCCGCGCCGTCGTAACCGCAAACTGCCAATCGCCAACTGCACACTGCCAACCGCGAACTGCCACCGCCAACCGTCCCGTCGGCCCGCGAAGTTCTCACATCGAGCGACGTGCCTTGAGGACAAACTCCACCTGGACCTCGTCTTTCACACGGACCGTGCCCCCCGCCGCCGTGACAGGCACCATGCCAAACTCGGTCTGTTTCAGCACGAACGTCCCGCGCACGGTCATCCCGTCCGCGTCGAGCGCAGCCGCGGCGTGCACGGTCATCGGGCGGGTCGCGCCGTGCAGCGTCGCGTCCCCTTCGATCACCAGGTCGAGGGCGGTGGGCGTCCGGGGCGTCGCAAAGACCCGGCGCGACCGGAACGCAATGGTCGGGAACCGCTTCACGTCCAGGACCTCGTCGCTCAACATGACGCGCTGGACTTGCGGAATGTCCGCCGGCGGATCGCCTTTGCCCGTCACTCGCAACGCGGAGGCGTCGAACTGCAGCGACACGGTCGAGCGCTGCCAGTCTGTCGGATCGAACGTCACACGGCCGCTGACGCCCGGCGCGAGAATCTCGTGCGTGTGACCGGCGAACCCGAAGACACCCGTGCGCCCGACGGTCACCACGATCCGGCTGTTCGCCGCGTCGATCGTCAGCGAGGTCGGGCCCTGCATGCCGGCGGCCGCCTGCGCGAAGGCCCAGGCGAGCGCCACGCCACAGCCGAGCCATGTCAGATGAGGGTGGATTCTCTCGCGCCGCGTGCTGGTACCCGTCACGACTCGTGCCCTCTGTTTCACTGTTCACTGTCCCTTCGTCACCGATTGCCGCCAGGCGGATTGACCACCAGCGTCCCGCTCATGCGCGAATGTCCGCGGCCGCAGTACTCGGAGCACGCGATCCTGAACGTGCCCGCCCGGTCCGCGTCGAATTCGATCGTCACCGGCTCGCCGCTCCTGGGAATCTCCTTGTGCACGCCGAGTTTCCGAATAGTGAAGCCGTGCGTGCCGTCCGCCGATCGGACGATGATCCTCACGTGGTCGCCCTGGTCCACCTCGATCCGGTCGGGGATGAACTCGAAGCGCTCGGCGATGACCGCGAACTCCCTGATCTCTCTCGGCCCCACCGGGCCGGGAATCGCCGCAGAGGCGTGGAACGCCTGCCCGGCGAGAAGCGTGAACAGGGCCGCGTGCGCGAACTTCATACCGCCATCCGATCCGACTCCGCCTGGGGATCCGCCGGTCGCCGCGTTGTCGCCACTACGGGCAGACGCGATGTGCAAGCGCAACCCGCGTGCCGGGCGTCGGCGCACGAAACCGCAGAATACGGGCGGAATAGCGGGGAATCGCGGCGGCGGCGGTCGATTGCGCCTTACGTCCGGCGAAAGCTGTTACGAGGCGGGAAACGAAGAGCTCAGGGCGGCCCGCGGCACGATCCGCGGCTTCAGCTGGCGCTCCACCGCGCGCGCAGGTGCGCCAGCGCCGACCGGGCAAAGACGCCGGCCAGCCGGAGCCGCGTCATCGGGGCCGGCGGCTTCAGCGTGCCTTTGAGGTACTGCTTCAGGGCGTCCTGCCGGCGGAGCTTCCCGGACGAGGTGCGGGGCAGCGTCCCGGCGGCCAGCACGACCACGCGATCGACGGTCAGGCCGGTCGCCGCGACAACGGATCGTCCGCACGCGGAGGCGATCTCCTCGAAGCGTCGCGATCCCACGCCGCGCCGCGCTTCGACGAGCAGCAGCAGGTGCTCGCCATCGGCTCCTTCGGGCAGCCAGCTCACCGCGACGGCGCACCCGGCCCGTACGCCCTCGACGGGTTGCACGGCCTGTTCAACCTCCTCCGGCGAGTGGTTGCTGCCGCGAATGAGGAGCACGTCCTTGCGGCGCCCCGTCAGAAACAGATCGCCCTGGCACAGGAAGCCGACGTCGCCTGTCACGAGCCAACCGTCGCGCAGGGCCTGCCCGGTGGCTTCGGCGTTGTCCAGGTAGCCCTCCATGAGCGACGGCCCGCGACACTCGACGAGGCCGAGACACCCGTCGGGCACGACGGCGCGCGTGTCGTCCACGATCCGGATCGCGAAACCCGGGATCGGCCGCCCGAGCGACACGATTTCACGCCCGTCGCGTGCCTCGCGAGCGACGTCCTCCTCGACCAGCGCGCGCCGGTCGAAGCGTCGCGACACGAACCGGCGCGTCGGATCGCTGAAGGTGACGGCCAGGGCTGCTTCCGACAGGCCGTAGACGGGCGTCACCGCCTCGGGCGCGAGGCCCCACCTGGCGAACCGCTGCTCGAACCCGCGCATGACGTCGGGGACCACGGTCTCGGCGCCGCACAAGGCCACCCGCCAGCACGACAAGTCCACGCCGTCCATCTCGTCGTCGCGAATCCGCTGCAGGGCCAGCGAGTAAGCGAAGTTCGGCGCCGGGGAAACCGATGCGCGGTATGTCGAGATCGCCTGCAGCCAGGCCGCCGGTCGCGCGACGAAGACCTCCGGTGGAAGCAGCGTGAGCGTGGCGGCCCGTTCCAGCGCCGCCAGCACGCACCCGATCAGCCCCATGTCGTGGTAGAGCGGGAGCCAGCAGACGCCCGTATGCCGCAGGTCGCTCGTGTCGGGCCAGAAGCTGTTGAGAACCGTCACCTGCGCGACCAGCGCCCGATGCGTGAGTGCAACCGGCTTCGCATCGGAGACGGTGCCCGACGAGAACTGCACGAGCGCCAGATCGTTCGGGTCGGCCTCAGCCGGGTGGAGCGTCGTGTGCTGCCCGCCTGAAGCGGGGAGGTCCCCCAAGCTGGTGTCGCCCGTGGGACCGCCGGTCTGTGGACCGATGGCGGGATCGCCTGCGGGCTCGCCGATCGTTCGATCGGTGGCAGGCAGAATCCGGCACCCGAGCGGCGGACGGGCTTCCCGCGTCACCTCGCCCAGGACGTGATACGCGCGCCGGTTTGTCAGGAGCAATCGCGCATTCACCGCGCGCAGCATGGCGGCGGTCCGGACGCGGTACTCGTCGAGACGCCCGAAACGGACGGGCGGATAGAGAGGCACCGGCACGGCGCCGGCCAGCAGCACGCCGAAGAACGCATCGAAGAACGCCGGCTCGGTGGGGAAGACGAGGGCGACGCGATCGCCCCGGCCGACGCCGATCTCGCCGAGCCATTCCGCCGCGCTTTGCGCGCGCGAGGCCACCGTGGGCCAGGCAAGCCAGGTCGCCGTGCCGTCGCGGCCGAGCACGCGGAGGCCGGTGTCGGCCGACGTTTCCGCCCGGGCCAGCAGGTCAGTGATCGTGCGCGGCGGCCGGGTCAAGCTTCCTCCTGATCACGTCGAGCAGATCGCCGACCGTGCACAACGACTGTTCGTCCTCGCCGTCCAGGCAGATGCGGAACCGGTTTTCGATCTCGATGACGAGCGTCAACTGGCGCAGCGAGTCGAGCTCGAACGTCTCGACGAGCGGCATGTCCCTCGTCAGCGGTCCGGTCCAGTTCAGGTGCGCCCGAGCCACGTCCGCGATGCCGCAAAGCACCTCCGCTTCCGCGTTGGCTGTCATCGTCTCTCCGGCACGCAGTACCGCGCGAGCGCGGCGTTTTCGATCCTGATTCGATCTGTGAGCACCAGCGCGTTCAGCGCGCTGAAGACGACCGCCGTCAGCCACGCCGTATGCACCAGCGGAAGCGCGAGCATCTCCACGCCGACGGCCAGGTAATTCGGGTGGCGCATCCACCGGTACGGCCCCTTCGACACGAGGCGATCGCCCGGGACGCAGATGACGCGGGTGCTCCAGCGATCGCCGAGCGCGGCGATTGCCCAGCCTCGCATGGCGAACGCGCCGCCGAGCAACCCGAGCATCGGGACGCCGAGCGCCGGGATCCAGGGCCGGTCGAACAGCCACGCTTCGGCGGGGCATGCGACGAGGAACCCGGCGTGCAGGGCCACCATCGCCGGGTAGTGGCTCGCGCCCGCCTCGATACCTCCCCGCGCGCGCGCCAGGCGAACGTGACGCGCCGATATCCGCAGCTCGGCCAGCCGTACGACGGCGACGAGCAGGATGAGACCCGTGTACCACGTCACCATTGCAGCAGCACCATCTCGGCGCAGAATCCCGGTCCCATCGCGACGAGCAGTCCGTAGCCCCCGGCGGGCGGCGGGTGGTTCATCGTCTCTTCGAGCACGAGGAGCACCGACGTGGACGACAGGTTGCCGACCTCGCGCAGGGTGCGCCAGCTCGTGTCGAGGGCCCCGTCGTCCAGGCCGAGCGCCTGCTGCATCGCCTGCAGGACCTTGGGTCCCCCGGGGTGCGAGATCCAGCACGCGATGTCGCGCCGCGCGAGCCCCTGGTCGCCGAGGAACGCGTCGACGTCCTGCGCCATGTGCTCGAGGACGACGTTCGGCACGTCGGCCGACAGGACGATGCGGAAGCCGGTCTCGGACACGTCCCAGCCCATCACCCGTTCCGAGTTGGGATAGAAGACCGACCGCGCGGCGAGGATTCGCGGCCCGGACGCCGGGCGATTGGCGCCGACGACGACCGCCGCGGCCGCGCCATCGCCGAACAGTCCCGTGGCGATGAGGTTCGGGACCGACAGGTCGTCGCGCTGAATGGTCAGCGAGCACAGCTCGACCGACAGCAGGACGGCCACGTGATCCGGATACGCGCGCAGGTAATCGGCGATGCGGGCAAGTCCGGCGGCGCCGGCCACGCAGCCGAGACCGAAGATCGGCGTGCGCTTGACGCGCGGAGGCAGGTGCAGCTGGTTCATCAACAGGGCGTCGAGCGACGGGGTCGAGATGCCGGTGACGGTGACGAAGGTGAACGCGTCGACGTCGCATGGGGTGAGCCCCGCGCGCTCGAGCGCGGCGCGCACGGCCTGCTCGCCGACTTCGCGCGCCACCTGGATCCACGCGTTGTTGGCCTTGCCCCAGCTCGTCAGCGTCTCGTATTGCTCGAGGGGCAGCGCGAGGTGGCGGCCGCCGACGAGCACGTTCTTGTGGATCGCCTCGAGGCGATCGAGGTTGAAATGGCGTTGCCCCCAGACCTCGCGCAGCGCGTGCAGCAGGGTGGCCTGGTCGTAGTAGTGGCGCGGAAACGCCTTGCCGATCGCCGCGATGTGCATGCCGCCTGTTCCTCGATTTTCAGCTCTTCGGGGAGCCGTCCAGCTTGTACTTCGCGACGTAGTAGCTCAGCGCGCGCTGGCTGATGCCCATGAGTTCCGCCGCGTCCTTCTTGATGCTTCCCGCCGCCTCGATGGCGCGCCGCAGGGTTTCGCGCTCGGTCCACTCGATGTTCTGGTGGAGCTTGAGCGAGGGCAGCGCGCCCGCCTGCGGGACCGCCGCGCCCGGGACGGCGATGGCCTCGAGGCCGAGCACGGGGCCGCGCGGTGAGCCGAAAGACGCCCGAGCCGTCAACGCGTACCTGGCGCAGCAGGTTGTAGTTGTAGTCCGAATAATTGAAATACGCTTCGTCGTCCGGGGCAATCGCCGCCTCGGCGCCCAGCGTCAGCCGCCCACCCGCGGTGGTCAGCGGGCCCGCCGGCACCCATTGGGCAGCCCCCGGGCTGGGCATCGCCACCAGAAACAGCAGACAGGCGCACCACAACCGCAGTGTGGAAGCCGGCCAGCGACCGGCGCGTGCCCACGGTGAGGGGGCAGGATTCAGGTGAGTGATACCAGTCATTATATCAACCAGAGGGAAGCGGACGCCGTGCCAGCGCCGATCTCTGGTGGGCCGCGCTGCGGGCCGGATCTCCCGGGAATTGCGCGCGGTCCTCTGGCCGGGACGAGCGGCTCGAGTTACCAGCGGCGTAATGCGTTACGTGGCTGGTCGGTTCGCGGCGAGCGCACCACGCTGAAACATTGACATTCTTGCGCGAGACAGACGGCGCGACGCTTGCCTCCTTGGGTCGGCGACGTTGAACTAACCGGGCCTCCACGAGGCCCATGGAGGCCTGACATGCGTTCGCGCTCGATGACACTTGCCGGTATTGCGTTCTTCGCACTCTCCTTCGCTGCGGCCTGCGGCAGCAGCAGTTCCCCGACCGTGTCCACGCCCCCCGCGGGTGGTGGTGGTGGCGGATCGGCCAACGTGACGGTCTCGATTGCCGGCCAGTTCGGCAGCCAGTCCTACGCGCCGAGCCCGGTCAGCGTGCAGGTTGGGCAGAGCATCGCCTTTCACAACAACGACAGCATCACCCACACGGCCTCCGGCGACGGCGGGAACTTCGACAGCGGTTTCCTCGGCGCCGGCCAGACGAGCGCCCCGATCACGATGGCGACGGCCGGAACCTTCACCTACCATTGCCAGATTCATCCCGGCATGGTGGGCACGGTGAACGTGCAGTAAGGCGGCTTCCCGAGGGAGCAAGGCGGCCAGTAGAGGAACGCCCTACTGGCTGCCCACTGCCCGCCTCAGTCCTCGCTCCTGCCCGCGCCACTGGCTCCCGCGCTTCCCTCTCAATCAGCCGCAGATTCACGCGAGATTCACGCAGATGGCGGAGCGCCCGGCGGAGTGTCGCCGCGGCGTCCGCGACGTATGTGGGCGGCGAGGACTTCGACCGCCGTCGCGTTGCGACGGCGGTGGCGTGAGGGTGGCCG
>PMZR01000107.1:14598-83384 GCA_003170135.1 Acidobacteriota bacterium | reverse complement strand
GCGAAAATCTGCGGCTGAATTTCCGCGCGCGGCCGCCGCGGTCGGCGCGCCAGCCCCTGTCGCGACACGTCAGAGCGACTTCAGATACTCGACGAGATCGCGCTTCTGCTGGTCGCTCAGGTGCAGCGCGAAGAACCCGTCGTAGTGATCGACGACGTCGCCGAGCGTCGGGAACCTGCCGTCGTGATAGAACCCGCCCTTTGCGTGCGTGAACAATCCCTCGAGCGGCGTGGTGCGGTAACGGTGATCGGGGGCGCGATCCGCCTGGAAGCCGTCGATGCCGATTTCCTGCGGCGTGTGCATGTTCCAGCCGGGTTCCGTGAAGAGCGGTGGAACGTGGCAGGTGGCGCAGCGCGCCTGCCCGTTGAAGAGATCCTTGCCCCGGTCGGCGGCGTCGTGGTCGAACGAGCCGGCTGGCGGCCGCGGTGCCGGAATCGCGAGCTGATAGAGGTGCAGGTCCGCGAGCTTCGGCGTGATCAGATCGGGGTCGCTCCGGACGTTCGAGAACCCGGCGCGCGCCGCCACGGGGAACTGGTTGGCATCGTCGAGGCGCGGATCGAAGAACGTTCCCTTGCCGTGCATTTCCAGGGTCGCCACGAACGCGTTCCAGTACGTCACGCTGCCCCAGCCCGTGTAGGTGCGCAGGTTCACGCCCGCCAGGCCGAACGCCGGCGGGATCAGCGTCGACGCCGACTTGCCGTCGGGCCGGAACGCCTTGCCGTCCATGAAGAGCTCGGCGTCGAACCGGCCTGGGCCCCAACTGTGCAGGACCTGGCGCACGACGTCCTGGCTGACGCCTAGCAGGTTGGCCACCTTGGACAGGTCGGGCGAGAGCGCCACGATCGCGCCGACGTTCAGGTCGCGGTTTGCCCAGGCGTCGAGGCGGTGACCGATGCCGGGCGCGAAAGAATCGTCCACGGTGCCGGGCCGACGCCCGGCCCCACGCCTCCGAACGTGGCGCCTTCAATCGCCTGATGCAGCTTCAACGTGTCGCCCCAGAACGCCTCGTCGCCGAAGGTGTCGAACCGGAACGTCTGGCGACCGGCCGCGAGCGCGTCCCCGGCGTCGTCGTGCACGCGGTCCGGGCCCCGAACGATGGTACGTGCCGGATGCGAAGTCGCATGAGAGCGGTGAGCAGGACAGGTTTGCCCTTGACCCGCGTCGACATGCGCCGCCGACGGTTCCTGTTGCCCGCCGGCGCGGGGTAACGAAGCGAACGCGACGGGACCGGCGGTCGGCGCGGAACTCGGAATGCTCCCGCTGTCACCGCTCACGATGGCGATGCATACGCACGCGGTGATGAAGATCGTGCTCGAGGCAATCAGCGTCCGGGTTGACAATCGCACGTCCCTGCTCCTTGTTTTGCGCGCGGGCGGACATCCGGACAGGCCGTTCCCGGGACGTGGGTGCGCGCCTGGTCGAGTGCACGTCGGCTTCCGTTCGAATAGAGAGCGGGGCACGCGATTGGTGACAAAGGCGCCCGGCAGCTGACGAGCTGCCCCCCGGGGCCGCCGGCACGAACATCGCAAGAGCCTCCTCACCCCAACCGAGGAGCTGCCCATGAAGATGTTCGTGTCGGCATCGTTCGCGTGCGTGCTGGCGGCGTCCGCCGTCCTCGCCGCCCAGGAACCCAATCCCGTGTCGAGCGCGCTGCGAGCGGCGATGGAGCGCTACGAGAAGAACATAGTCGGCGCCGCAGAGATCATGCCGGCGGGGAAGTTCTCGACCCGCCCCACGCCGCAGCAGATGACGTTTGGCGAGCTCGTGCGCCATGTCACGACCGGCAACACGATGATCTGTTCGTGGATCGCGGGCGCGCAGCCGCCGCCGGCCGGCGAACTGCCGGAGTCGGCCGGCAAGGATGCGCTCGTCGGTGCGCTCCGCGAGTCGTTCGCTTCGTGCCGGTCGGCGTTGTCCGCAGCAGACGACTCGAAGCTCGGCGACGAGGTGCCGTTCTTCGGCGGGCGGAAGGTCACGCGCGCGGCTACGATGCTCGATCTCGCCGCGGACTGGGGTGATCACTACAGCCTGATGGCCACCGAACTTCGCGTGGCGGGGCTGCTTCCGCCGACCGCACAGCGCCAGGCGAAGGCCGGCGGGAAGTAGCGCCGCTCATCGTCAGGGCGGCGCACCCGGCGCCGGCCGCGGCAGCAGCGACGAGACGAACATCACGACGCGGAATCCGCCGACGAAAGCCTCGGCCGAGGCGCGCCGGATGGCGGCGCCCACGGCCGGATCGATGCCGGTGGGGAGTTCGAACCCCGCGAGTCTGGTTGCCTGCGCCAGCACCGCCTGCCTGGTCGATGGCGGCAGGGGCAGACTGCGCAGCGCCGTGCCGAGACCGGGCGCATACACCTTCAACATCAGCATGCCGAAGATCGCGATCGCCAGCAGTCCCGCGACACGCGCCACCGCGTTGATGATGCCCGACGCCGTGCCCGCATGCTGCTCGTCGATTGCGGTCATGACGGTCGTCGTGAGCGGAGCGACGCTGACGGCCATGCCCACCCCACGACAGAGGACTCGAGCAGAGGATAGATGAGCGCGGCGAGGCCAACGGTCACCAGCACGGCTCCCGGTACGTCGAGCCGGCCCGATGGTTCGGGATTGCGGCTTTCGGGAACATGCCAGAAGGCCACCAGGAGGACCGCCGCCGCGATTGGAACGTTGACGAAGAATGCCGCGCGCCACGACAGGTGCTGGACCAGCCAGCCGCCGACGACCGGGCCGGCAACCGTGGTCATCGCGGAGAAACTCGTGGGCGTGTCGCTTGCGGGCGACCGTGAGGCGAGCGCGTCGGCGGCGCCGGACTCGACCGGATGCCGGGTGCTGAAGAACGGTCTCGCCTAGAACGTGACCGCGGCTATGCAGATAGACGAGGCGGCCCAGTAGACGGCCCGCCGCCAGTCGCCCGTGAGCGCGTACGCCACGGCAGCACCGAAATTGCAGGCGAGCAGGACAATTGGAAAGAGAATTCTGAACGACATGATATTCGTGTCGGCGGCGCCGCGATCGCACCTCGGCCGGTCCGCGTCGTTCCGACCTGGAAGCGACGGCGTTGCCGGCACTGGAAACAGGAAGATTGACTGACTGGCGGCCATCGGCGCTCGCACGTCTGGTTGCGGTATGGGTTGATACGGACGAGCCACGGTCGGGGGAAGCGCGTGCCCGCTGAAGGGCGCTCATCATAGCGTACTCTGCGCTCATCATGAGGCGCGCCGGCCGCGGCAAACGGTTGAGTTCAGTTGGAGCAACCTCGTGGCCGAGATCGAGTTTCACGACGTCTGTTTCTCCCGCCCTGACACGTCCCAACCCATCCTCGACGACCTCACCTTCCACGTGAACGAGGGCGAGGTGCTGGCGCTCATCGGCCGGAGCGGATCCGGCAAGACGACGATCCTCAAGATGATTAACGGGCTGCTGCTGCCAACGCGCGGCACCGTGCTCGTCGAAGGCCGCGACACCCGCGCGTGGGCGCCGTTCGCGCTTCGGCGGCGCACCGGCTACGTGCTGCAGGAGGTGGGCCTGTTCCCGCACATGACGATCGGCCAGAACGTGGGCATCGTGCCTCGCCTCGTCGGCTGGCCCGCGGATCGCGCCGAGGCCCGCGTGCAGCACTTGCTCGACCTCGTGGGCCTTCCCTCCGCCAGTTTCGCGGCTCGCTGGCCCGACGAGCTGTCGGGCGGTCAGCGACAGCGGGCGGGCGTCGCGAGGGCGCTCGCCGTCGATCCGCCGATTCTGCTGATGGACGAGCCGTTCGGCGCGCTCGATCCGATCACCCGGGCCGAGATGCAGGCCGAATTCCGGCGCATCCAGTCGAGCCTGCGCAAGACGGTCGCGATCGTGACGCACGACATGGACGAAGCGCTCGCGCTCGGCGACCGGCTGGCGGTCATTGACGCCGGCCGGCTCGTCGCCCTCGACCCGCCCGACCGGATCGAGGGCTCGATCGATCCGCGCGTGCGGGCCCTGCTCGACGCGCGCACCTCGCGCCTGGCCCGCGGGGCGCCGGCTGACGGAGCGAGACCGTGAGCCTGCTGCATTTCTGGGCGGCGCACGCCGGCGAGTTGGCCTCGCTTGCCGGCCAGCACGTGTTGCTCGTCGTCGTCGCCATGGGGATCGCGGTTGCGGTCGGGCTGCCGCTCGGCGTCGTCGCCGCACGGCGTCCGCGCCTGGGCGGCCCGCTCATCGCCTTCGCCAACATCGTCCAGACCATTCCGAGCCTCGCGATGTTCGGGTTCCTGATCCCGGTGCCGCTCATCGGCGGCGTGGGCGCGCGCGCCGCGATCGTGGTGCTGATTCTCTACGGCCTGCTGCCCGTGATCCGCATGACGGTGGCCGGCCTCGCCGGAATCGATCGCGCAATCGTCGAGGCCGGCGTCGCCATGGGCATGACGCCGCGGCAACTCTTCACGCTGGTGGAGCTGCCGCTCGCGCTGCCGGCGATCGTGTCCGGCATCCGGGTCGCGACGGTGACGGCCGTCGGCGCGGCCACGATCGCGGCGGCGATCGGCGCGGGCGGCCTGGGGCAGTACATCTTCCGCGGCCTGTCGATGGTCGATCCGACGGTGATCCTGGCCGGCGCCATTCCCGCGGCGGGTCTCGCGCTTGCCGCCGACGCGCTGCTGACCTGGTTCGAGCACGCGATCTCCTATCGCCGGCCGCGCCGCCGCCGTCGCCGCGCGATGGCGCTGGCCGGCTTTGTGGTGCTCGTGATTGTCGGCGCCGGCGGCGGGCTGGCCGCGTGGCGGCGCCCGCAGATCGTGGTGGGATCGAAGAACTTCACCGAGCAACTGGTGCTCGGCGAAATCGTGGCGCAAACGCTCGAGCGGCGCGGCATCAGCGTGGACCGCCGGCTCGACCTCGGCGGTACCGCCATCTGTGACCGCGCGGTCCGGGCGGGCCAGATCGATGTCTATGTCGAGTACACGGGCACCGCCCTGACCGCGATCTTCCACCGGCCCGTCGTCCACGATCGCGAGGCCGTCGTTCGGGAGGTGCGCGAGCAGTACGCGACGAGCGGGCGCACGTTGCTCGATTCGCTGGGCTTCAACAACACCTTTGCGATCCTGGTCAGGGGCGACGATGCGCGGCGGCTCGGCCTGCGATCGATCGGCGATCTGGCCCGCGTGCAGGATCGCTATCGACCGGGCGTCGGCTACGAGTTCCTGGAACGCCCGGACGGGTATCGCGGCCTGGTGGCGGCCTACGCGCTCGCGTTCCGGCAGTCGCCGCGCGTGATGGATCTCGCGCTCATGTACCGGGCGCTCGCCGGCGGGCAGGTGGACGTCGTGGCCGGCGACGCCACGAACGGGCTGATTGACGCCTTCGACCTGGTCGTGTTGCAGGACGACCGCCACTACTTCCCGCCTTACGATGCCGCGCCGGTCGTGCGCACGCTGTCGCTCGTCGCAAACCCGGCCATGCGGCGGGCGCTTGGCGCCCTGGCCGGCCGCATCCCGGACCAGCTGATGCGACACCTCAACTACGAAGTCGACGTACGGCACCGGGACGTGGCCGACGTGGCGCGCGAGTTCATCGACGCGCACCTGCCCGCGCGCCAGCCCTGATTCCAAATCAGCCACAGATTCACGCAGATTCACGCAGATTCACGCGGATGGGAGCGCGCCCATCTCGTCGGGCCCGACCTCTGCGGCAACGTCCAGCGACTCGCACTTTTCGGAACGACAGCGCCCAGAAGCGCGAGGGGTTTTCCTGTGAGTGATGCCGAATCTGGCGAAAACCTTTCACCACAGCGGTACGGCGATTGCTCACCCAGCCCTGTCGGCGTTGTGGCTCGACAGGACCAACAGAAGAGATGACCAACCATCCAACCGCACCGTACCGTCTGCCTGCGCGCGTCACACTCTGCGCGCTGCTCCTGCTGTTCTCTCACGTCGGCGCCGCACGGGCGCAGGACCAGATCTATTTCCCGGCCGTCGACAACACGGTCAACCTGATCGTGCAGCACATGAACGCGGAGACGGTGCGCATCGACGTGTCGGCGTGGTACCTCACCGAGCACCTGATCTCCGAGACGATCGTCGCGCGCATGCACGCGGGCGTCCAGGTCCGCGTAATCGGGGACCGCGGCTCGATCTTCGAGATCGATCCGAGCACCAAGCAGGAATTCTATTACCTGGCCAACGCCGGGGTGCCCATCCGCCTGCGCTACAACCCGACCTTCTTCCCCGAGATCGACCACATGAAGATGGCGGTCTTCAAGGGCCAGGGCATCGTCGAGTTCGGGTCGGCCAACTGGGCGACCTACGAACTGACGCCCGCCTCGTCCACCAACTACAGCGACGAGACCGTCATGTTCACCAGCGACCCGATGCTGGTGGGCGCGCTCGAGTCGCGCTTCGATCAGATCTGGAACGACACCGCGAAAGAACCCGAGAGCATCATCTCCGGGCCGCCCTACCTGAAGAACTGGTACGACGCGTGCGCGCTCGAAGCGAACTGTTCGGACTTCTCCACGCTGAATCCGACCCCCGCGCCGATGGTCATCAACACCGCGAGGCTCGAGCCGGACAACCCGGTGCCGGCGGACATGATCTGGGGCCAGGGGCCCGATTTCAACAACCGGCTGGTGACCGAGATCAACAACGAAACGACGCGCGTCAAATTCGTGATCTACCGGCTGACCGTGGGGAACATCACGGCCGCTCTTCTCAACAAGTTCAAATCAGGCGTGCCGGCCGAGGTCATCATCGAGCCGGGCGAGTATCTGAACCGCAAGTTCCCCGAGTTCTGGCTGACGCACGCGAATCTCGACCTGCTGTGGGCGGCGGGCATCCCGATGAAGCAGCGCGCGCACCAGGGCCTGACGCACATGAAGATGCTCGTCACGTCGGCCTATGCGAGCAATGCCTCGTCCAATTACGCGGCTGCGTGGCAGCGCGACAACGACTACTTCGTCTCGTCAACCCTGAAGCCGACGATCTACCAGGCGATGTCAACCCGCTTCGACACGATGTGGAACGACACGGTGGGTTTCGCGCCGTTCGTGCCGACGCCCGCCGACGCGCCGGCGCAGGTGTCGCCCGCGAGCGGCGCCACGGGGGCGAGCACGAGTCCGACCCTCACCTGGAACACCGCGGTCTTCGCCGTCAGCTATGACGTCTACCTCGGCACGTCGTCGTCGAACATGGCGTTTGCGGGCAACGTACCCGCGCAACTCAATACCGATCCGCCAAGCACCTACTCATTCACACCGGCCACTTTGCTGCAGGGCGGGACGACATACTTCTGGAAGGTCGTGTCGCGCACGTTCGCCGCGGATGTGAACCCGTCGCTGCTGAGCCCGTCGTCGACCCTGTCGTTCACGACGAGCGGCACGCCCTCCGCGCCGCCCCCGTCAACGCTGCCATCGCCATGGGCGCAGACGGACATCGGTACCACCGGGCTGGCGGGCAGCGCGTCATCCGCGAGCGGCGTGTTCACGGTGAACGGCGCCGGCTCGGACATCTGGAGCACGACGGACTCGTTCAACTTCGTCTGTCAGCCGCTGTCTGGCGATGGGCAGATCGTGGCGCGCGTGGCGAGCGAACAGAACACGAGCAGCTTCGCGAAGGCCGGCGTGATGCTGCGCGAGACGCTGACCTCGACAGCGACCAACGTCATCCTCGACCTGAATCCGACCGGCAACGTCGAGTTCATGGCGCGTCCGAGCACCGGCGCGGCCACGGCATGGCTGGCGGGTACCACGTACGCGGCGCCCGCGTGGTTCAGGCTCGTACGGAGCGGAACAACCGTGACGGGGTCCGTGTCGGCCGACGGCGTGACGTGGACGACCGTGGGCACGACGACCGTCTCGATGGCGACCAACATCTTCGTCGGCCTGGTGGTCTGCAGCCACACGACCAGCGCGCTGAACACCTCGACGTTCGACAACGTCGTGGTGACATCGACTGCGGCCCCGCCGCCGCCGCCGCCTCCACCGCCTCCGCCTCCACCGGCGACCAACGTCGTTATCTACGCGAGCGACGTCCCGGCGGCATCGCTTCACGGGGACTGGAGCTTTGCGACCGATGCGACCTCACCCAACTCGTCGAAGCTGGTGACGACCGACACCGGATTCGCGCAGACGGCCGCGCCGCTGGCGGCCCCGGCCAACTACGTCGATGTCACCTTCAACGCGAACGCAGGCACCCCCTATACGATCTGGGTGCGGCTGCAGGCGCTGAACAACTCCAAGCTCAACGACTCGGTCTGGGTGCAGTTCTCCGACGCGCAGGCCAACGGATCGCCGGTCTACTCGTTGAACACGACGACGGGTTTGCTGGTGAACCTGGCGACCGATTCGACCGCGTCGAGCCTGAACGGGTGGGGCTGGCAGAACAAGGCGTACTGGCTGTCGCAGCCGACGACGATCACCTTCGCGACGACCGGCGCGCACACGCTGCGCATCCAGGTGCGCGAAGACGGCGTGGAGTTCGATCAGATCGTGCTCAGCCCGACGACGTATCTCAACGCGGCACCGGGCCCGCCGACCTCGGACGCGGCGATCGTGCCGAAGTAAGGCTTCGGGCTCCAGGCTCCGGGCTTCAGGCTCCATGTGCGGTGACCTGAAGCCCGGTTCACAGGTCACCGTTGACAGTCGACCGTTGAGAACGGCGGCCAACTCGACTATTTTCCATAGCCGACCCGCCACACCACGTTTCCCGCGTCGTCGCTCACCATCAGCGAGCCGTCCTTCGCGACGGCCACGCCCACGGGTCGTCCCCAGACCTGGCCGGAGGTTGTGACGAAGCCGGTGAGGAAGTCCTCGTACTCGCCGGTCGCATGGCCGTCCTTCATCGGCACGCGCACGACCTCGTAGCCGGTGCGCATCGATCGGTTCCACGATCCATGCTGCGCGGCGAACGCGTCTCCCTTGTACTGCGCAGGAAACCGATCGGCCTCGTAGAACACCATCTCGAGCGACGCGTGATGGGGTTGGAGCAGCACGTCCGGGACAATCACCTTGTTTGCGAGATCCGCGTGCTTCCCGTGATGCGTGGGATCCGGATGGCTGCCGATGTAGAACCACGGCCACCCGTAGAAGCCGCCGTCTTCGACGTGCGTGATGTAGTCGGGCGGGAGGTCGTCGCCAAGGCCGTCGCGCTCGTTGACCGACGCCCACAGCTGCCCGGTCGTGGGGTTCACCGCAATCCCCACGGCATTTCGGATTCCCGACGCGAACACGCGCGGTCCCTTGCCCTCCGGGTCGAACTCGAGGATGTCGGCGCGATGGTACTCGGCGGGATTGTCGTCGGTGTCGTCGTCGTTCGACCGTGAGCCGACCGACACGAACATCCTGCGGCCGTCGAGGGAAAACGCGACGTCGCGCGTCCAATGGCCGCCGCCGCGCAGTCGGCCCCCGCCGGGGAGTTGCGCCACGACAGGTTGTTGCGGCCCACGGGCTTGCAGGTCCCCGGCTTCATACGGGAACCGGACGACGGAGTCGGTGTTCGCGACGTACACGTAACGCGGGTTCGGCCCGGGCGGGTAGAACGCAATGCCGAACGGCTGCCGCAGCCCGGTGGCGTAGATCGTGACCGATTGCGCCCGGCCGTTCGCGTCGATTCCGCGCAGCACCTTCACGCGTCCCGCGTAGCTCTCGGCCACGAACAGGTCGCCGTTCGGCGCCGTCCTGATCAGGCGGGGCGTGTCGAGACCGGTCGCATACTCGGTGACCGTGAATCCGGGCGGGGCCTGCGGCCACGCGTCGGGCGGCCGCGATACTTCGCTCGGCCCATGGTCCACCGACGCGGTCGCGTACGGCGGTGGGAGGTCCGCGACCGTGATCTTGCGCACGACTCCGGGACGTTCGGTGCGGTAGTCGCCGAACGCGGCACGGCCCGTCAGCACGTTGGCGGCGGCCGGCAGCGTGGCGGGGACGCCCCGCACCGAGACGGCGGCGATGAGCAACACGAGCGACACGGCCGCGGTCTTTGTCATCAGGCAGCCCTGGCGTGGCTCGAATTCATACACCACAGAAAAGCCGATGTCCGGCGCACTCGATGACGCTCCGGGTGGCGTCGTTGGAGTTGTTGTCGACGAGGACGAGTTCGACGTCTCGCGAGGATGAGCGGTCACATGGTGTCTCCCGATCCAGTTGCCAGCGACATGCCGTTCCACGGCCGAGCTGGCTCGCCTGTGACGTATACTCGCGCACGCAAAGGACGGAAGGCGCAGCGCGACAAGGAGTGGGGCATGATCATCGATCACGCGTGGCTTGAACATTTTCCGGGCGCAATTACGGTGTGCGACGAGCGGGGCACGATCATCGAGATGAACGCGAAATCCGCCTCGACCTTTCAGGCTGATGGCGGTCGGGCGCTGGTCGGGACGAATCTGCGGGCCTGCCACCCGGAAGCGGCGCTGGCGAAGCTCGAGGCCTTGTTCGAGGGCCGGCAGACAAATGTCTACACGATCAGGAAGGCGGGCATTCGGAAACTGATTTACCAGTCGCCCTGGTATCGCGACGGACAGTTTGCGGGCATCGTCGAACTGTCGCTGGAGATTCCGGCCGAGGTGCCTGAATTCGTCCGCGCGTGACGCATCCGCTGCTCCTTTTGCCGAAGCCGGGCTGGACGGCACAGTTTTTGGACTGCAGGAGGCGTCCGGCGTAGGGCCGGACCGCGGCCGGCGGCAGGCCTCGAGCAGTTTCGAAGCGATACAGGCAAATATCAAGGCGAAGAGGAGCGGTAATGCCCCCTGCCGAATCCGCGGCGGCCCCGTCGGCTGTCGATCGACGCGCGCTTGCTGATTGGTTCCAATGCACGCGGGCGCGTTCGCAGCAGATTTTCAACTTCGTCTCACCCGACGCGTTCCTGTCCCGCCCGATCCCGCTCCGGCATCCCATCGTGTTCTACGAGGGTCACCTGCCGGTTTTCAGCTTCAACACGATCGTTCGCCGGGCGCTCGGCCAGCCGGGCATCAACGCCGAGTTCGAGCAACTCTTTGCTCGCGGCATCGATCCGGAAGACGAGGCCGCGGCGGCGAAGCGGGGCATCGCGACATGGCCGGCGCGCCAGGCGATCGCCGACTATGCGGCGGCCGCGGATCGCGCGGTGAGCCACGCGATCGCGACGGCCGACATCGAGCTCGACGGCCATCCGTTGCTCAATCGGGCGCAGGCGGTCTACGCGGCGATCGAGCACGAGGTGATGCACCAGGAAACGCTGCTCTACATCCTTCATCGCCTGCCGTTCGAGCAGAAGCGCCATCGCGCGGCGCGCCTCGGCTTCGTCCGTGGCGCCCGCGCCGACGCGGGATCTGCCGCGCCGCGGCCCGGGACCGTATCCATCCCGGCCGGCCGCGCGACGCTTGGCGCGGAACGAGACGAGGTTGCGTTCGGCTGGGACAACGAGTTCGGGTCCTTCCAGGCGCACGTGCCCGCCTTCGACATCAACGTGTACGACGTCACCAACGGCGAGTACCACGAGTTCATCGACGCCGGCGGCTACGACACGCCCGAGTGGTGGACGCCGGAAGGCTGGCAGTGGCGCGTCGAACATGAGGTGCGCCACCCGCTGTTCTGGGAGCGCCACGACGGCCGGTGGTTCTGGCGGGGCCTGTTCGACCTCGTCCCGCTCCCATCCGCGTGGCCGGTCTATGTGAGCCACGTGGAGGCGAGTGCCTACGCGCGCTGGAAGGGCAAGCGGTTGCCGACGGAAGCCGAGTTCCACCGCGCCGCGTTCGGCACGCCGTCGGGCGAGGAGCGGCCGTTCCCCTGGGGCGCCGAGCCGCCCGACGCGGCGGTGCACGGCAACTTCGATTTCGCGAACTGGGATCCGGTGCCCGTCGGCTCGTATCCGCAGGGCGCCAGCGCGTGGGGCGTGCACGACCTGGTTGGCAACGGGTGGGAGTGGACGTCGAGCGTGTTCGGGCCGTTCCCCGGGTTTGCGCCCCTGCCGTCCTACCCGGAGTACTCGGCCGACTTCTTCGACAACCAGCACTACGTGATGAAGGGCGCGTCGCCCGGCACGGCGCGGGAACTGGTGCGCCGCAGTTTCCGGAACTGGTTCCGCGCGCAGTACCCGTACGTGTACGCGACGTTCCGGCTGGTGGGGGCATGAGCGCCATGCCGCACACGATCGATGCCCCGGCCGTGCGACGCTACGGCGCTCCCGCGCTGAGCGCCGACCTGCAGGCATTCGCGGCCGACGTCCGGCACGATCTCGCGCGCGTGCCGAAGCGGCTGAACCCCAAGTACCTGTACGACGATCTCGGCTCCGCCCTGTTCGGCGCGATCTGCCACCTGCCGTGGTACCGCATCACGCGCGCGGAGAAGAGCCTGCTCGTCCAGCATCGCGCGGCGATCGCGGCCTCGGCCGGGCCGCGCGTGCGCGTCATCGAACTCGGGTGCGGCACCGGCGAGAAGCTGCAGGTGATGGCCGACGCGTTCGTCAGCTGCGGCAACCGCACCGAGGTGCACCTGGTGGACGTCTCCCGGCTCGCGCTCGATCAGACGGTCAACGCGCTGGCCGGCACGCGCCTGCCCGTCGTCTGCCACCGCATGACCTACGAGGAAGGCGTCGCGCGCGCCGCGCTCGGCCGCACGGATGAGGCGATGCTCGTCCTCTTCCTCGGGTCGAACATCGGCAACTTCGATCCGCCCGCGGCGCTCGATCTGCTGCAACGGATTCGCGCGCCGCTCGTCCCGGGCGACCGGGTGCTGCTCGGCGTCGATCTCGTGAAGCCGGACGCCGAGCTGCGCCTCGCCTACGATGACCCGCTCGGCGTGACCGCCGCGTTCAACAAGAACCTGCTGGTCCGCATGAATCGCGAACTGGACGCGGACTTCGACCTGACCGCGTTCCAGCACCTGGCGGTGTGGAACGCGGCGCAATCGCGCGTCGAGATGCACCTGCTGAGCACGCGCCGCCAGACCGCCACCATCTATGCCGCCGACACGGTCGCCGCCTTCGACGCAGGGGAGACGATCTGGACGGAAAGCTCCTACAAATACGAGACGGGCCAGATCGGGAAGATGGCGGCGCTGACCGGTCTCGAAATCAGCGAGATGTGGATCAACGCCGACGCGCGCTTCGCGCTCGCGCTGATGACGGTGGCCTAGGCCGCGTCGGTCACTGCACGCGCTCGATGGTCACCGTCTTGATGACGACCGGCTGCAACGGGCGATTCAACGGTTTCCCGCTCGTCTTCACCGCCGAGATCTTCTTGATGACGTCGAGGCCCGATACCACCTCGCCGAACGGCGTGTACTTGCCGTTCAGGGACGGGTAGGGCGCCACGGTCACGAAGAACTGGCTGCTGGCGCTGTGCGGCTGGCTCGTGTTCGCCATCGTCACGATGCCGGCCTTGTTGAACTTGAACTTCGCGTCGAATTCATCCGCGATCGTGTAGCCCGCCCCGACGACGCTGTCGCCCCGCTGGATGCCCCCGCCCTGGATCATGAACCCGGGGATGACACGGTGGAACGTCAGGCCGTTGTAGAACGGTTTCGACTTGCCCGGTCTTCCGGTGATCGTGTCGATCGTGCCCTCGGCCAGGCCCACGAAGTTCGCGACCGTCTGCGGAGCCTGCTCCGGCATGAGTCTCACCGTGAACGTGCCCATGCTCGTGTCGAAGTGGGCGTAGGTGCCCGGTTTCAGCTTCGGCGCCTGCGCATACGACGACACCGCCAGGGCGACTGCGACCAACGTGCACGCCGGAATCAGGAATCTGCGGCGCATGGAATGACTCCTTCCTCGGACCGGGGGCAAGGGATTCGGGACTACGCCACCCGTTCGATCGTCACCGTCTTCACGATGACCGGCTGCAACGGGCGGTCGCCTCGCGCGGTCTTCAGCTTGCCGATCTTCGCGACGACGTCCATGCCCTCGACGACTTCGCCGAAGATCGTGTGCTTGCCGTTCAACCAGTCGGTGGGGGCGAGCGTGACGAAGAACTGGCTGCCGTTGGTGTTCGGCCCGGCGTTGGCCATGGCCAGCAGGCCGGCGCGGGTGAACTTGAGGTTCGGGCTGATCTCGTCGGCGAACTTGTAGCCCGGCCCGCCCGTGCCGTCGCCCCGCGGATCGCCG
This sequence comes from Acidobacteriota bacterium, assembly GCA_003170135.1. Lineage (GTDB taxonomy): Bacteria > Acidobacteriota > Vicinamibacteria > Vicinamibacterales > Fen-181 > Fen-181. The sequence continues at coordinate 69,348 of PMZR01000107.1, read as the reverse complement.
CCCTGGATCATGAAGCCGTCGATGATGCGATGGAATGTGAGGCCGTCGTAGAACGGCTTCGACTTGCCGGCTTTGCCGGTGGCCGGGTCGATGGTGCCTTCGGCGAGGCCAACGAAGTTCGCCACCGTTTTCGGGGCGTCCTTGTCGAAGAACCTGACGTTGAAATTACCCTCGCTGGTCTCGAAGTGCGCGTAGGTGCCTGGTGTGCTCATGTTCGTCGTCTCTCCGCCCGTGTCGTCGGGGCTCTGGGGCCCCGGCGTCCGGTGGCATCCGAGGGTGCGCCTACTGGACCTTCTCGATCGTGACCTTCTTCATGACGACCGGTTGCTGCGGCTTGTCGTTCACGCCGGTCGGCACCTTGCCAATCGCCTGCACGACGTCGAGTCCATCGATCACTTCACCGAAGATCGTGTACTTGAGCGGCAGGTTCGGATACGCCGCAACGGTGATGAAGAACTGGCTGCCATTGGTGTTCGGTCCCGCGTTTGCCATGGCCATGATGCCGGCCTTGTCGAACTTGTGCGTCGGATCGATCTCGTCGGCGAAGCGATAACCCGGCCCGCCGGTGCCCGTTCCCGTCGGGTCGCCGCCCTGGATCATGAAGCCGTCGATGATCCGGTGGAACGTCAGGCCGTCGTAGTACGGCGCCGACTTGCCGGGCTTGCCCGTCGCCGGGTCGATGGTGCCCTCGGCGAGCCCGACGAAGTTGGCCACCGTCTTCGGGGCCTTGTCCGGCAGCAGCCTGATCGTGAAATTGCCGTGGTTCGTCACGAAGTGCACGTAGGTGCCCGGCGTGGTGATCTTCTTGGCCGGCTTCTCCTGCGCCGGTAACGCGGCAACCGCCAGGGTGATTCCGATCGTCCCGCATAACAGGGCCAGCAACTTGCGATTCATGAAGGTTGACTCCTTTCGTCACTCATTGTGCAATCGCCCATCGTATAGCATGATCGCGTGATTGAGCTCTCCGAGGAGCAGGAAATGAACGAGTTTCGCTACATCCACCTCGACGTCTTCACCGATCAGGCCTTCGGCGGCAACCAGCTCGCGGTGTTCCCGCAGCCGGCGGGCCTTGACACGGCAACGATGCAGGTTATCACGCGCGAGATGAACTACTCGGAGTGCACGTTCGTCTTCCCGCCCGAAGATCCGCGCACCGCCGTGCGCGTCCGCATCTTCACCCCCGGCAGGGAGCTGCCGATGGCCGGGCACCCGACCATCGGAACCGCGTTCGCGCTCGCGCACGAGGGCGTAATCCCGCCGGGCCAGGAGGAGATTGTCTTCGGCCTCGGCATCGGGCCGACTCGCGTGAGGCTGCGCTGGGAGAAGGGCGGGGGTCCACATCTGGCGTTTGCCGAGATGCAGCAGTTGCCGCCGACCTTCGGCGAGCCCGTCGCCGACATCGGTGCCGCGGCGGCGGCGCTCAACCTCGAGGTGCGCGACCTTGCCGCTTCGCGCTCGCCCGTGCAGGTTGTCTCCTGCGGCGTGCCGTTCCTGTTCGTGCCGCTCGCGACCCGCGACGCCGTCGACCGGGCAATGGTCGATCAGGCCGCGCTCACGCGGCTGTGTCGCGCGCTGGGGATCGCCGAAGAAGTGTTCGTCTTCTCGACCGAACCCGGCACCGACGGCGCCACCGCCTACAGCCGCATGTTCGCGCCGGGCCTTGGCGTCACCGAGGATCCCGCCACCGGTTCGGCCAGCGGTCCGCTGGGCTGCTACCTGGTGCGGCACGGGCTCGTGCCTTTGGCGCAGTCAGGGCACATCGTCTCCATGCAGGGCGTGAAGATGCAGCGTCCCAGCCGCATTCACATCGCGATCGGCGTCGAGCGCGACACGATCGCCGACGTGCGCGTCGGAGGACAGGCGGTCATCGTCGGGGAAGGGGTCTTACGGTGGTAGGGTGGGAACGTGCGAGGTGCGACGTGCGAGGTGCAAAGTGCGGTGCAGCGTGCGGAGTGCGCCATACCTCGCGCCGGGCCTCAGGCACCGCCTGACGCACATCGCACATCCGCGCGCAGCACTAAGCACGCACCCCGCACCCGGCACAGAGCACCGCACTCCGCACGTCGCACCTCGTACCCCGCACTTCTCGTTACGTGACTTTCGGATTCATCCCCTGCCACTTCGTCGCCTGCTCGAAGGCCAGCCCTGCGCGCAGCAGCGTGGCCTCGTCGTAGAGCCGCCCGGTGATCATCAGCGCCACCGGCTGGTTCTCGGCGGCGAAGCCCGCCTTCAGGCACATCGCCGGGTGCCCGGTCAGGTTCGTGATGCCCAGGCTGCCGCTGCCGGTCGGCGACAGGAAGACATCGCACTGCTGCATCATGGCGTCCATCTTCCGCATGAGCAGCGTCCGCGCCCGCTGCGCCCGGATGTACTCGACCGCCGGCACGAACCGGTTGGTCCGGAACGTGTTGGGCCAGTCGCCCCGGCTTTGCGCGGTCAGTTGATCGATTCCCTTGCTTCGCGTCAAATCGTCGAACGCGGCCGCGCCCTCGGCGTTGAGGATGAAGTTGATCGCGTTGGCGGGGAAGTCCGGCAGCTCGACAGGCTGGAGCGTCACACCCAGCTTGCGGAACACGTCGAGCGCGTCGGCCATGATCGTGCGCTGCGCCTCCATCAGCTTCCGCCGCGCCTCGCGCTGCGCTTCCATCTGCTTGCGCTGGTCCTCGGTCAGGTTCGGATTGGCCGGCGGGGTCGCAACCGTCGCGCGCGGCGCCTGCGGCTCGAACTCGCTCTTGAGGTAGGCGATCTTCAGTTTCGCGAGCGGCACATCCGGAACCCAGTCGAAGGCCGCGTCCACGACCGTTTCGTCGCGGCCATCCGATCCGTAGATCGCGTTGAACACCAGCGCGCAGTCTTCGACGCTCCGGCAGATGGGTCCGACCTTGTCCATCGTCCAGCTGAGCGCCATGGCGCCGTAGCGGCTCACGCGCCCGTAGGTCGGGCGCAGGCCCACCACGCCGCACGTGCTCGAGGGCGAGATGATGGAGCCGCGCGTCTCGGTGCCGACGCCGAAGCCGACCAGGCCGGCCGATGTCGCCGAGGCCGGACCCGCCGACGAGCCGCTCGACGTGTCGGCGGGATCTGACGGGTTGACGTCGACGTGCGCGAACTTCCACGGGTTCTTCGTCTGTCCTCCGAACCAGTCGCCGCCCATCGCCAGCGCGCCCATCGACAGCTTCGCCACGAGCACCGCGCCCGCCTCCCGCAACCGCTCGACGATGGTGGCGTCGTAGTCGACGACCTGGTTCTCGTAGGGCTTCGCGCCCCACGTGGTCCGGATGCCCTTGGTGGCGAAGAGATCCTTGGCGCCCCACGGGATGCCATGCAGCGGGCCGCGGGACTTCCCGGCGCGGATCTCCTTGTCGGCAGCCGCGGCTTGCTGCAGCGCGAGATCCTCGGTCAGCGTGACCACGCACTTCAACTTCTCGCCGTAGCGCTTGAGGCGCTCGAGGTACATCTTCGTGAGGTCGAGCGACGACACCTGGCGCGTGGCGATGAGCCGCGACAGCGTGGTCACGGGCAGGAACGCGAGCGCATCGAGCGACGACGGGTTGACGCGGACAGCGGGCATCGGGGTCGCGATCCGCGGCGTCTTTTGCCGGACGCCGGGCTTCGGCCGCTTGCCCGGCAGGTACGGCCGGAACGTGATCGCCGGTTCGGTGTCGAGCGGGATGTCGATCTTGCGCAGCGTCTCGAACGAGGTGAGGTTCAAATTGACGCCCGGCAGCATCATGTCTTCTTCGGGGTCGGTGAAGGTCAGGCCGGGGATCTGCTCGGCGGCCTTGAGTGCGTCCTTGCCGATGCGGCCAGGCGGTGCCTGCGGCGCGCCCTGCGGCGCGGCGGCGGGCGTTGCCGGCGCCTGCTTCGCCAGGGCCGGGACCGCCAGGCCTGCGGCGACCGCTGCGGGAACGGCCTTGAGGAAACCTCTGCGGCCGATGCCTCGTGTCGTGGATGTCGTTTCGGACTCACGCGATTTCATGCTGCCTCCAGCCTTTGCGCCCGACACACCCGAAGGCTGCCTCGCCGCCGCGTGCCGTTGATTCCGGCACGCGAAGGCCGGCGCTTCGGCTGGCAAGCCGGCGCACACCGCTCTGGCACTGGATCCGCAGGGGCTCTGGCAGTGCCGGGCTGGGCAAATCCCGCCTGGCGCTACAATAGGGACGGGCTATTGTATGGCAAGTGCGCGGCAATTGGCGGCTGCGCTGATGAATGTCCGGATGGAGAATGCCGACCCACACACCTGATCTGCGCGTCGATCCGCCCATCGCCTCCCTCGTTGCTGCCGCCAACGGCGATCCGTTCGCGGTCCTCGGACCTCATCTGACCGAGCGGCCCGGCACGCTGCTGGTTCGAACCTTCCAGCCCCGTGCGGTGGAGATCGAACTGGTGCGCCCGGGCCTTGGCGCGACGGCCATGACGCGCGTGCATCCGGCCGGCGTGTTCGAGGGGACGGTCGAGACCGAGTCTCAGCCGCTGCTTCTCGACTACCGGCTGCGTCTGCGGGACGGCGACGGGACGGCGCACGAGATCGACGATCCGTATCGGTACGGCCCGCTGATGAACGAGACGGACCTCGATCTGTTCGCGCGCGGCGAGGATCATCGCGCCTACCGGCACCTGGGGTCGCACGTGATGACCGTCGGGTCGGCCGCCGGCGTGCACTTCGCCGTCTGGGCGCCCAACGCGGCGCGCGTCTCGGTCGTCGGCGATTTCAACGGGTGGGACGGGCGCGTGAACCCGATGCGGCTGCTGCTGCCCTACGGCGTCTGGGCGATCTTCATTCCCGGGCTGCGGGCGGGCGACTGCTACAAGTACGAAGTGCGGGCCGGGTCGGGCGAGGTCGTGCAGAAGCAGGATCCCTACGGCACGCGGTTCGAGGTGCCGCCGCTCTCGGCGACCATCGTCCACGAAGCGCAGGACGGCACGTGGAACGACCAGTGGTGGATGGAGGAGCGGCGCAACGCCAATCGCTGGCTCGATCGCCCGATGTCGACCTACGAGGTGCACCTTGGATCGTGGGCGCGCGTGCCCGAGGAGGCGAACCGCTTCCTGACCTACCGCGAGCTGGCCGACAAGCTGGTGCCCTACGTCAAGGACCTCGGCTTCACGCACATCGAACTGCTGCCGGTGCTGGAGCACCCGTTCCTCGGCTCGTGGGGCTACCAGGTGACGGGCTTCTTCGCGCCCACCAGCCGCTTCGGCACGCCGGACGATTTCAGGGCGCTGGTCGATGCGTGTCACCGGGCCGGCATCGGCGTGCTGCTCGACTGGGTGCCCGGGCATTTCCCGCGGGACGCGCACGCGCTGGCGCGTTTCGACGGGACGGCCCTCTACGAGCACGCCGATCCGCGGCAGGGCGAGCACCGCGACTGGGGGACGCTGGTCTTCAACTACGGGCGAAACGAGGTGCGCAGCTTCCTGCTGAGCAGCGCGCGGTACTGGCTGGACGAGTTGCACATCGACGGCCTGCGCGTGGACGCGGTGGCGTCGATGCTCTATCTCGATTACTCGCGCAAGGCGGGCGACTGGCTGCCCAACCAGTACGGCGGCCGCGAGAACCTGGACGCGATCGATTTCCTGCGCAAGATGAACACGCTCGCGCACCAGGTGCCGGGCGTCATCACCGCGGCCGAGGAATCGACGGCGTGGCCCGGCGTGAGCCGGCCCGTGTACCTGGGCGGGCTCGGCTTCACCTACAAGTGGAACATGGGGTGGATGCACGACATCCTGCAGTACGCGAGCCTCGAGCCGATTCACCGCCGCTGGTGGCACAACCAGGTCACCTTCTCGATGCTCTACGCCTACCACGAGAACTTCATTTTGCCGTTCTCGCACGACGAGGTGGTGCACGGGAAGGGCTCGATGATCGGGAAGATGCCCGGCGACGAGTGGCAGCGCTTCGCGAACCTGCGCGCGCTCTACACGTACCAGTTCACGCACCCGGGCAAGAAGCTGCTGTTCATGGGCGACGAGTTCGGCCAGGTGCGCGAGTGGAACTACGACGGGAGCCTCGAGTGGGACGTGCTGCAGTACCCGGTGCACGGCGGGCTGCAGCGGCTGGTCGGCGATCTCAATCGCCTGTATCGCGCCGAGCCGTCGCTCTACGAGCTCGATTACGAGCCGTCCGGGTTCCAGTGGATCGACTGCAACGACAACGAGAACAGCGTCTTCTCGTTCATCCGCCGCGCGCGCGATCGTGGGGACTTCACGGTCACGATCCTGAACTTCACGCCGGTGCCGCGGACGGCCTACCGCATCGGCGTGCCCGAGCCCGGGCGCTACCGCGAGATGCTGAACAGCGACAGCGCGCTGTACGCGGGCTCGAACATGGGCAACGCCGGCTTTGTGGCGAGCGAACCGGTGGCCGCGCACGGGCAGCCGCACTCGATCGTGCTGGTGCTGCCGCCGCTGGCGGGACTGGTGCTCAAGTGGGAACGCACGGGATGAGTGTGCTTTGTGCTAGGTGCTGGGTGCTACGTGCGGGGGGCTGAGTGCTAGTGCTTGGTGCTTCGTGCCGGGTGCTCGGCGCCGAGCACCAGGCACGAAGCACCCAGCACCAGCACCCCGCACATGGCACGAAGCACATGGCACGAAGCACGTAGCACATAGCACCAAGCACTGATACCCCGTGACCACCCCCCCGCCCCGTCTCCCCGACCACATCCACCCTGGCGTCCGCGTGCTGTTTGTCGGGATCAACCCCGGCATCCGGTCCGCGCAGATCGGGCATCACTTCGCCGGCTACTCGAACCGGTTCTGGAAACTGCTCCACGAGTCCGGCCTCGTGCCCGAGGCCATCGGTCCCGAGGACGACTGGCGGTTGCCGGAATGGGGTTATGGCATCACGAACCTGGTGGCGCGGCCGACGCCCGGCATCGGCGATCTCGATCCGCGCGAGTACCAGGCCGGCCGCCGCCGGCTGCTTGCCAAGATCGGGCGCTTCCGCCCCGAGGTCGTCGCGCTGACCGGTGTCACGCTCTATCGCGCGCTGTTCGCGGCAGGCAGGGCAGCCACGGTGGGTAGGCCAGGTAGTGCGGATAGCGCAGGTCAGGCAGGTGGGGCCGGCAAGGCCAGACTCCAGGACCGCCGGGCTTCAAGCCGGCGGCGAGCAGTTCTTGGCCTGCAGCCCGAAACGCTCGCGGGCGCCGCCGTCTTCGTCCTGCCCAATCCGAGCGGCCGCAACGCGAACTTCACCTACGCGGAGATGCTGGCCGCGTTCCGCGCGCTGAAGCACCATCGCTCGGTGGGGTCAGGTCTTGAATTGCCAGTTTTTTCACGTCCTGGCACCAGCAAGCTGCCCTGAAGGTCGGCAGAAGGTCGCGAAGGACCGACAACGCGAGATCGACTCGCCGGCGCTCGCTGAATTGCCAGGGTTTTCACGTGTCGCAGCAGAGACTCACCGGGCAGCGCGGGGCAGGTCGTGAAAAAAGCGGCAATTCAAGACCTGACCCCAGGGCTGGACGCGCCTCGACCGGCAAGGTTCGCCACCACGACGGCCAGTTCCTGCGGCGCGACCGGCTTGGCGACGTGTTCCTGGTAGCCGGCGGCCAACGCACGCGTGCGGTCGTCGTCCTGGGCGTAGGCGGTGAGGGCCGCCGCCGGGATCGCCCCGCCGTCGGCGGGAGCCAGCGCGCGGACGCTCGAGATCAGGGAGTAGCCGTCCTCGTCGGGCATTCCGATATCGGCCACCAGCACGTCCGGGCGCCAGATGCGAAGGACCTGCCGCGCCTCGTCCGCGGAAGCGACGGCACGCACGCTTGCGCCGAACGCGATGAGCGCCGACTGCACCATCTCTCGCGCATCCTGCTCGTCGTCGACGACGAGCACGCGAATCCCGTGCAGGGCCGGCGCGGCCGTCACCACGTCGTCGTCTGCCGGCCCGCCAGGCGTTCTCGGGGGCGCCTCGCCTCCCGCGGGGATGATGGCGCGGACCGGGAACGTGACCGTGAACGTCGCACCGTGATTGCGGCCGGGGCTCTCCGCGCTGACCGTTCCGCCGTGCAGTTCGGCGAGGTGGCGCACGATCGCCAGCCCCAGGCCGAGGCCACCGTGCCGGCGTGTCGTTGACCCGTCGGCCTGCCGAAACCGCTCGAACAGGTGCGGCATGAACTCGGGCGCGATGCCGATGCCGCTGTCCGCCACCCTCAGCACGACCTGCGACTCCTTCGCCTCCACCCGCACGTCCACGTGCCCGTGCCTCGGCGTGAACTTCACCGCGTTGGACAGCAGGTTCCACGCCATCTGCTGCAGCCGGTCGGGATCGCCGACGATGACCGAGCGAGGTGCGCAGGTCATCTGGACGTCGATGCTCTTGGCTTCCGCCGCCGGACGAACGGCGTCCAGCGCCGCCGCGACCACGCACGCCAGGTCGACCGTCGCCAGATCGAGTTGCATCTTGCCGCTGACGATCCGCGACACGTCGAGCACGTCGTTGACGATGCGCGTTTGCGCGTGGGCGTTGCGGACGATGGTGCGCACCGCGTCCCGCTCGCGGTCGGGGGCGAGTTGCCCCGCTTCGAGCATGTGCCCCCAGCCGAGGATCGCGTTGAGCGGTGTGCGCAACTCGTGCGACAGCGTGGCCAGGAACTCGTCCTTCACGCGGTTCACGCGTTCCGCCTCCGCGTTGAGCGCCCGCAGTTCCTCCGCTTGCGCCCGCAGCGTGTCCGCCTGGGCCTGAAGCTCCCGCTCTGCACGCTTCCAGCGTCCCACCAGCCACACCAGCCCGAGCGCCACCGGCGTGAACAGGCTCATCGCGATCCAGTCTTCGCCGTGCGGGATGAACTCGTAGCGGGGCGACACGAAAAAATAGTTGCCGGCAAAGGCCGCGACGACGGTGCTGAGGATGCCCCCCTCGACACCGCAGAACCAGGTGGCGACGACGACCGAGGCGACGTAGATGAAGTAGGGGATCTGGTCGTGAACGAGCGGGTCGACGACCTGGCGCAGCAAGGTCGCGGCGGCCACGATCGCGCAGGCCAGCAGGTACTGCCCAAGTCGTCGGTGGGGCACGTGGACTCTCAAACGCGACAGGTCGGGGTCAGGCGCCCGGCATTCACGCCCCGGCTTCCTCGGCCGAAAAGCACGTTGTTAGGTGCCAATCAGTATAGCGCACTGCGTCAGCCGTTGTGCCAGCTGATGAAGACGGACGTTTCTGTCGATCGTGATGTTGAGGTCGGCGCGCGGCCGCTGCGACAAAACGGGCGATGACCGGCGGCGGCCGGGTGCTCACCCCGTGAACGGCGCGATTCGCGATTGACGTGTCGATCGGATTCGTTACGGTGTCGTGACGAGCGCGCGTGACGCAAGCTCGACCCGTGATGGCGGGATTGGATCCGCTCGCCCATCCGCGCTAGACTGTGAATTCCACAGCCTGAGGCAGCACCCGACGCGGCTGCCGCGTCGGGAACCCCGCCACGGAGAGATGACCGAGAGGCTGAAGGTGCACGCTTGGAAAGCGTGTGTAGGGGAAACTCTACCGAGGGTTCGAATCCCTCTCTCTCCGCCACACCGACGCTCGAGCGGCAGCAATAGACCACGTCTCGGCTCCGCACCGCCCTCGGCACCGAGGCGATGCAAGATCACGCGCCGAGCCAGCCTCGGACCTCTTCCGACTTCGGAATGCGTCCCGATACCTTCATCACCCCGTCGATGCTCACCGCCGGCGTGGCCAGGACGCCCGCTGCCGCCATGGCCTGGTAGTCGCTCACCTTTTGCACGTCCGCGGCGAGACCAAGCTGTTCGATGACGTGCCGCACGATGCGCTCGGTTTCATGGCACCGGGCGCAGCCCGGTCCGTACACGACGATCTTCATGACTCACTCCCTTAGAAGATGACGTTGAAGAGATACCCGACGAGGAGAATGCCGGTCCCGACGACGCCGACGAACACCGCGATGAGCGTCGGCTTGAGCACGCGGCGCAGGATGATCGTTTCCGGAAGCGAGAGTCCGATGACAGCCATCATGAACGCGAGCACCGTGCCGAGTGCCGCACCCTTACCGAGCAGCGCCTGCACCACGGGGATGATACCGGCCGCGTTGGAGTACATCGGGATGCCGATGAGCACCGCCAGCGGGACGCTCCACCAGGCGCCCTTGCCCATGATGGACGCCATGAAGTTCTCCGGCACGTAGCCGTGAATGCCGGCGCCGACGGCGATCCCGAGCAGCACGTACGGCCAGACCTTGCCGACGATGTCCTTCATCGCCTGCCAGCCGGCCTCGAGGCGGTCGGCCCACTCCAGACGCCTCTCCGCGATGCCGGCGTCGCCGGTTGGCGTCTTGAACACCCAGTCCTCGACGTGGCGTTCCAGGCGCAAACGCCCGATCGTCCAGCCCGACACGATCGCGATCGCTACGCCCGTGCCCATGTAGAGGCCGGCCACTTTCCACCCAAAGAGGCCGAAGAGCAGCACGACCGCCACCTCGTTGACCATCGGTGCTGAGACGAGAAACGAGAAGGTGACACCGAGCGGTACGCCCGCGGTGACGAAGCCGATGAAGAGTGGCACGGCCGAGCACGAACAGAAGGGTGTGACGATGCCGAGCAGCGCCGCGAGGACGTTGCCGACGGACTCACGTCTGCCGGCGAGAACGCGGCGTGTTCGCTCCGGGGTGAAGAAGGAGCGGAGGATGCCGACGCCGAAGACCACGAGCACCAGGAGCAGCAGCACCTTCGGCGATTCGAAGACGAAGAACTCCACCGCCGAGGCGAGATGAGACCCGCGTTCGAGACTGATGACCCGGTAGGTGAGCCACGCGGCGAACGGTTGCAGCCGTCCGTAGAGAACCACCCAGACCACGAGGGCCGCCGCACAGGTGGACAGGTACCGGGGCAGCCGGTTCTTCCCGACGCTCTCCGAGATAATCATGGACATAGCACAATCCCCTGTGCCCACAGGCACTCGCCGCAGACCGGCGGCAGGTTCAGGTAGCAATCCTCGCCGTTGGTCTCGGTGAGCGGGCAGCCGCCGCAGTGGAAGCACGGCGGGAAGTCGAATGCCCGCACACGCTGGCGGAATGCCCGGAACGCGGGCGCGCGCCAGATCTCGGCGAGCGGCTGCCCGTCGACGTGGCCGACGACGTGCTCGTTCACCCGGCGCGGCATGTCTTTGAGCGGCTCCTGCCAGCCATGCCGAACGCACATCACGCAATCGAGGTTGCAGCGGCTTGTGGTCTCGATGTAGACCTTCCGCAGCGCGTCGGGCACGACGCGGACGCCCTCAGCGCCTGCCTCGATCACGACATCCTGGCCGGGCACGATGCCCGCGCGAGCAAGCACGTCGGCGGCCACAACCAGTTGCCCCGACCGGTCGACAGACGCCGCGCCTATCGGGTCGGCGGGCGCTGTCGGAGCATTCGACGGCGGGGCACTGTCGTGGTGTTCGGACATGACGTCACTCGATGGGGACCGCCAGCAGGAACCGTCGACGATCTCACGCAGCGTCGCGCTCTATGGAGCCGCGTAGACCAGGTAGAGCCCACCGGCCACCACCAACACCCCACAAGTACGGCGGAGGACGCTCACGCCGCGGTCGCTCCACGCGGCGTAGCGTGCCAGCAGCGGACCACTGGCCCCCGCCAGCGCGAGCACACCGCAGTGCCCAACGGCGTAGGCCAGCATCAACAGCCCCGCGAAGACCGGCCGCGTGCCAGCCGTCTGCACGGTCGCGCCCATGACCGGCCCGAGGAACGCAAACGTGCAAGGGCCAAGCGCGCTTCCGAAGGCGAGGCCGAACAGGAACGCGCCAGCCAGGCCCCGTCGCGTGGTCTCCGGCCGCGGCAGGCCCGTCCACTGGAATGGCCAGGCACCAAGCATCTCCAGGCCGACTACGAAGAGCAATCCGGCCACCACGTAGTTGGTGATGCCGCCGAGCGCGCCGAGCATCCGTCCAGCGACGACCGAAAAGGCGCCAATGATCGCGACGGTCACCAGGATGCCGAGGGCGAAGACCGTGGACAATCCGGCCGCCCGGCGCGACGAGAGCGTGGTGCTCCTCCCGGTGTACGCCACGATCAGCGGGACGCCAGCCAGGTGACAGGGGCTGAGAAGAATGCTGGCGACGCCCCACAGAAACGCGCCGAGCAGTGCCAATTCAGGCTGGGCGTTCAGCGTCCCTGCGAGCGCCGTCAACAGGTCGGTCACGCGCTAACCCTTCTCGTTCGCGGTCAGGCGGAATCCCAGTCGTCGCCATGTCTCGAGGATCTCTTCCTTCGAGATGAAGCCCAGATGGCGCTGCAGTTCGCGCCCGGAGGGGTCGAAGAAAATCTGCGTCGGAATCCCGTACACGTTGAACGGGGCCGCCGCGTCAGGGTTCTTCCACGCATCGACGAAGTCCACCTGCAGCTTGCCGGCGTACTCGCGGCGCAAGGCGTCGAGGACCGGCACCATCGCCTTGCACGGAATGCACTTGTCGGCGCCGATGCGACGAGGCGAGGAATCCCGGCCGACTGGGGCGTGGACGTTCGGGCGGCGTCGAGGACCGCCGGGGCCGTGGTGGGCCCAACAGCCGCAGGCGTGGAGCCCGAGCCGTCGCGGCGCAACGCGACGGCCACCGCTACAGCGAGCACGAGAACACCGACGATGACGAGACGTGAGCCAGTGGACATGATGATGATGTCAGGCGCGGGAAGCGACCCGTGCCTCGTTCTTGAAATAGCGCTTCTGGAACGCCAGCGACACGTTGACGAGCGCGATGAGCGCCGGCACTTCGACGAGCGGGCCAATCACCGCCGCAAAGGCTGCCCCGGAGTGAATGCCGAATACGGCGACGGCCACCGCGATCGCCAGTTCGAAGTTGTTGCTGGCTGCGGTGAACGACAGCGTGGCGGTCTTCGAGTAGTCGGCGCCAAGCCTGTGGCCCATGTAGAAGGAGACGAGGAACATCACCACGAAGTAGATCAGCAGCGGGATCGCGATCCGGACGACGTCCATCGGCAGCTGGACGATGTACTCGCCCTTGAGCGAGAACATGACGACGATCGTGAACAGGAGCGCGATGAGCGTCAGCGGGCTGATCTTCGGCACGAAACGCGTTTCATACCATTGCCGCCCGCGCGCCCGCACAAGCGAGAAGCGCGTCAGCATCCCCGCCAGGAACGGGATGCCGAGGTAAATGAACACGCTCTTCGCGATGTCAACGATCGACACGTTTACCGTCACGCCCTTCAGGCCGAACCATTCGGGCACGATCGTGATGAACACCCAGGCGTAGACCGAGTAGAAGAGCACCTGGAATACCGAGTTGAACGCCACGAGGCCCGCGGCATATTCGGTGTCGCCCTTCGCGAGGTCATTCCAGACGATGACCATCGCGATACAGCGTGCCAGGCCGATCATGATGAGGCCGACCATGTACTGGTGGTTGGTGACCATCGCGGCGGGCGATGCGCCCAGCGCTGTGGGTACCACGTGTAAGAAGAGCACGGCGAGGAAGAACATCAGCACGGGCCCGATGATCCAGTTCTGCACGAGCGACAGCACGAGGATCTTCGTGTTCCGAAAGACCTCGCCGAGCTCCTCGTAGCGGACCTTGGCCAGCGGCGGATACATCATCACGATCAGGCCGACCGCGATCGGGATGGATGTCGTCCCGACCTGGAACGCGGTGATCAGCCGGACGACGGCAGGCAGGAAATAGCCGGCGCCCACGCCGACGACCATGGCGAGGAAGATCCAGAGGGTCAGGTAGCGATCGAGAAACGACAGCCGCGAGGCAACTCGTTCAGACATGAATAAATCCTCCCTGGTACGCGCTACACCTTCCATCCCCGCGCCTCGATGAGCGTCTGCACGCGCGCGCGGATGTCGTCGCGAATGGCGCGGACCTCGTCGAGCGGTCGTCCCTTCGGGTCGGGCAGCGCCCAGTCGTCGCGTTCGACGCCGGGCACGTACGGACACTCCTCGCCGCAGCCCATGGTGACGAGCGTGGTGACGCTGCGGGCGAGGTCGTCCGTCAGGAGGCGCGGGCGGGCCGAGGAGAGGTCGATGCCAAGCTCCTGCATGGCCTCGCGCACCTCTGGGTGGACGGCGGTGCCCGGTTTCGTCCCCGCGGACAGCGCCTCGGCCTTCGACGGATCGGCAAGCTGGTTGAAGAGTGCCGCGGCCATCTGCGATCGCCCGGCATTGTGGACGCAGGCGAACAGCACGCGGTGTTTCGCCATGATTCACGCCTCCGGACGGTTTTCGGGATGCCGGCGCGGGGACCGTCTGGCGACGGCCCGCGCCTTCGGTTCCTCGTGGCACTCGCCTCGCGCACGCAACGCCGTGAGCTCTTTGAGATCCGGCAGATAGTCGCCCTCGACGGCCAGGTGGCCGCGGATTGCGGCGAGGACGCCTCGCGCCAACGGCGTGTCCCATGACGTCAAGGCGTAGAACGTCCGCATGCCGTCACGCCGATCGCGAATCAAGCCGGCGGACTTGAGGAGCGCCAGATGACGCGAGACGCTCGACTGCGGCTGTTCGAGGATGCGTTGAATGTCGCACACGCACAGTGAGCCGCGCGCGAGCAGGTTCACGATGCGGAGCCGGGTGCGGTCGGCCAGGGCGCGGAACAGCAGGGGAGGGGAAGTCATGATAGTTATCGGTAATCCGGATGGCCGGATGAACTATACCCGCGCATACGGCCGGTGGTCAAGCCACCCACGTGCTGCTCTACAAGCGTCTGCGGACCGTCCGTCGATCCGGACCTCGTGCGTTTCGCTGCGGATCCGGTCGGGGGAGCGACCGGGCGGCCCACCCGCGAGGGCCGCCCTCTGGTCGGTCTTTCCTGGGCGGGTTTGGGATTCGCGATCGGTCTTGTGGCGCGGATGAAGCCGCTGAAGAACCGGCCGTCGACCATCGGGGCGAGTGCCTCGACGTCGAAGCCGTGGCCTGACAAGAACTCCCTCGCGTCGTCCACCTTGTACACGCGCGTCGGCTCGATCGAGATGTCCTCGAACCCGGCTCGCGTCAGCTTCGCCACGTAGTCGGATTCGTCCAGGGCGCCCGACAGGCATCCGACCCACAATTCCACGTTGCGTCGAATCTCCGCCGGAATCTCGCCTCGCACGACGATGTCCGAGACGGCAAACCGGCCGCCGGGCTTCAGCACGCGGAACGCCTCGGCCAGCACGAGGTCCTTATCGGCAGACAGGTTGATCACGCAGTTGGAGATGATGACGTTCACGCTGTTGTCCGGCAGCGGGATGTGCTCGATCTCGCCCTTGAGGAACTCGACGTTCTCGACGCCGGCTTTCTGTTGGTTGTCCCGCGCCAGCGCCAGTATCTCGTCGGTCATGTCGAGGCCGTAGGCCTTGCCGCTCGGCCCGACTCTCTTCGCGGAAAGCAGCACGTCGATGCCCCCGCCGGAACCGAGATCGAGGACCACGTCGCCTGGATTCAAGGTGGCGAGCGCCGTCGGATTCCCGCAGCCGAGCGACGCGAGCACCGCCTCGGCGGGCAGGCCCTCGGTCTGTTTCGAAGAGGGCTCCGCGACTAGCACCGTTTGCAGAGCCGGGTAATGGATTCGGGTTCGACCGCCTTGTTGCGCGAACAGCACTCCGCGTAGAGGAACGCGAGGAGTTCCTTCAGCGCTTCCGAATTCGCCGAGTACCTCAGAAACGTTCCCTCCCGCTGCACGTTGACGAGGTCCTCGTTCTTGAGCTTTTCGAGATGGTGGGAGAGCGTCGAGCCGGGGATGCCCAGTTCGTCGTGGATGTCGCCGACGACCATCCCGCCGGGATGCGCAGACAGGAGGAGACGCATGATCCGCAGGCGCGGTTCCGTCCCCATGGCCGACATCATGTCGGCGTACCGGGCGACCTGGTCGAGAGCGTTCCTTGCCATATCTATATTTCTACAATAATCGAATAGTCCTGTCAAGGAAAGTCTGAAGAGCGTATCGGCTCGCCTGAACGAAGCGCCTGTCTGATTAGCTCGGGACGGGCCCGGTCCTTCTGATCGCTACGCTCTTGGCGTACGAACCGCGGCAGGACGCCGCCCCGTTGACAATGGTCACGTGACGCGTTACATTGCGGACCGATGATCAAGACGTTCGCAGACAAGCGGACGGCTGACCTGTACGTCAAAGGAAGTGCGCGCTGGCTGCCACCGGACGTGGTGGGGCGGGCCGTGCGCAAACTCGAGTACGTGGACCTCGCCACCTGTCTCGACGATCTTCGGACTCCGCCGGGCAACCGGCTCCATGCCCTCAAGGGCGCCCGGGAGGGGCAGCACGCGATAGCCGTGAACGATCAATGGCGCGTGTGCTTCCGTTTCGTCGAAGGCGACGCGTACGACGTTGAAGTATGCGACTACCATTGAGGAGACAATGAGCATCCCCAATACGCGACCGCTGAAGCGCCGACCGACGCACCCGGGCGAGATGCTGCAAGAGGATTTCATGCCCGACTATGGCCTGACGGTCGCCGGACTGGCCGACGCGGTCGGGGTCTCTCGTCAATCGATTAACGAGCTCCTGCGCGGGCGCCGCGCCGTGAGTCCGGAAATGGCTCTTCGTCTCGCCAGGCTGTTCGGCAACTCGGCCGAGTTCTGGCTGAACGCGCAGCGCGCCATCGATCTGTGGGACGCGGCCGAGGCCATCAAGGACGATGTGAGACGGATCAAGCCCCTGCGAGTTGCGTAGAGCAGCCGCAGGTGGCACATGCGTCGTCTGGCGGCGGATCACGTCCGACTCCACGGAGCGCCGCCGTCGCTGCCGCGACAACGACCGCTTCCCGTCTCCAGAATGTCTCCAGAACGGCGGTCGATCGGAGAGGACGGCAGAGAACGCGGGCGACGAGCGAGGCCGTTGGGAAAGCCCGCGGTATCAAGCGTTTGGCCCAGAAGCGCAACGCCATCAACCAGTTACCCGGATGTGCTTTCTAGGGTTCGAATCCCTCTCTCTCCGTCACCCGCCTCCGCTCGCGGTAGACCCCTCGACCCGTTCGCTCTCACCTTCGACGATCCCGACCACTCCGTCGATGAGCGCCGGTTCATCACGCTCGGGGAGTCGGAGCGGCGCAGAGCACTCTTCGTCGCTCATGCGGACATCGGGGAAGATCGAACCAGGATCATCGGTGCGAGGAAAGTGACTCGCAGAGAACGTCATGGCTACCAAGAAGCGCAACGCCAGAACCGTTGATGATTTGCGACCTGAGTACGACCTGGCGAGCCTCAGTGGTCGTATGCAGGGCAAGTACTACGAGCGCGCACGGTCCGGAACGAACCTCGTGGTGCTCGAGCCGGAGATCGCTGAAGCGTTCCCCGACAGCAAAGCGGTGAACGAAGCGCTCGGGTTGCTTCTTCGCGTCGCCCGGACGGGACGACTCCGACTGCAGGCCCACCAGCGCCAAGCCGGCGAGGTCTTCTCGGTTGCGACCCAAAGGAGAGCGCAGGAACTGACGCGGGCGAGAACGATCTCCGCGCACACCTCCGCGAGTGTCATTTTGCGTGACATCGCGATGGCCAACAGCCGAAAACCGGCGCAGTACCGGGACAATGCAAGCAGAAGCGCAAGGAGCTGACAACCGGATGGAAGGGAGGGAGGACCGGCGCGCAGGATGAGGGCCGAGGGCAGAGGAGGAAGGATGCGAGGAAATGTCCTTACTGCGGCACGGCCGCCACTTCCTCGAGCTTCACGATGCCATCCCGATTCAGGATCAGGCGGATGCGTTCCAGGCGTTCGGCGCCCCGCTTCCGGTAATCGAGCGAGCGGTAGGCCAGCACCAGGTTCACGTGGTAGACGCGCTGGCACTGCACCTGTGCGAGCGCTCCGCTTGCCGGGTCGAGGTGCAGGTAGTCCACGACCGGATCGTCCGCCTGCCGGACGAAATCGTCGATGTTGAACCGCATGATGTCGTTCAGGTCCCGCCGCCGCTGGTGAAAGCGGGAAATCCGCGCCGGGAACAACGACACTTCCTTCTCGTACTTGACGACCCACTCAGGCTTCCCCTCCTCGTCGATCGACGTGATGCTGTCCATGTGGCGACAGTACCGGACCGACGGCGGGATCCGCGCCTCTTCCCCGAAGCTGAACGCCTCTTTCAGGCTGCCGATGACGCGCCCGCTGAACGGATCGCGAATCCGGATCTTGCGATCCGCCGTCCATTTCACCAGGCCCTTCGAGAAATACAGCTTGAGCCAGTCCTTCAATCGGTCCTTGAAGATGTAGCTCACGACGACGATGGCGATGAACGGCAGGCTGTTGGTCGCGTACCGGTACTGCGCAATGAGCATGACGCCGGCCGCGAAGAGCATGGCGAAGCCCGCGGCCACGGCGAGCGGGATCTGCGAGAACGTCTCCCACTCGGAGGTCTCGGGACTCAGGTACAGCACGTTGGAAATGAACTTCTTGAGCACGCCGCGACGATACAGCAACGTGGAATCCGTCTTGCCGTTCGACAGCACCGACGGGTAGCCCATCGCCTCGCGATGGCGTTGCTGTTGGATGATGATCGCCGCGACGGCCGCGTCGAGCGGCCTGAACGGTTCGGCCAGCTCCTGCCGCTCCCTCATGGCGTGGAGCAAGGTCGAGAGATAGTCCTGGATCGTGAGGCTCGTGAACTCGTCGAAGAACCGGAACGCGTCGCGCAGTTTTGCCGGCACCGGCGGCTGGAGCATCTCCTGCTCGAGCTCGCCCACCGCCGAAATGTACGCCTCGACGTCTACGACAAAGGCCCCGATGCCCGCCTGGACCGCCGGCAACGCGTCGTCGGTTCGTGACGACGGCGCGACGCGCGCGAGGTCGGCGAGCAATCCCCTCACGGAGTCGCGGATGGCGGCGCGCGTGACCGCACCCAGCAATTTGGTCTCACCGAAGATCGCGTCGAGCGCCTCGGGCGCGTCCGGCCGGTCCAGTACCGTCTTCATGTGGCTGCGGATCCGGACGAACGGGGATGTCAAGGTGGACGGGTCGATGATCTTCGCCAGCGGAAAGTGCGGCGTCTTGAACCGGATGTACCGCTGGATGCTGCTGTAGAAGTGGTCCTTGGAATAGGTGTTCGGGTTGATGTTCAGCGCGCGAGGCACGAAGAAGTACGTATCGACCCGATAGCCGGTCGTCGGGCCCTCGCCGAGCTCGATGTCCAGCTTGATTTCGAATCGGTGCCGATCGTGGACCGAGATCTTCGCATCGGCGATTTCGTTGACTTCTTCTCGCATAGCCTCGAACGGGACCCGATCTGCGGCCGGTCGCACGCACCATCCCCCGCCGTTCGACGCGCCCGAGGACGCGTCGAGCACGGCCGAACGGCGAAGGATGGCGGTGTCGCGAATGCCGGCGTTGCGCCTACTTGCCGATGACGAGAATCGTGAATGACCCCGGGATCGCGGGAGCCTGGCCTGCGCGGCCTCCACCCGGCGGCGGCGGCGGTGCGGGCCCGCGCTCGACGCTCATGGTCAGGATGTGGTTCGTCTTGCTGTCGAAGGTCACCGTGCGGGCGCCCATCATCGTCTGCAGGTTCTGCTCGACCTCGAAACTCGTCGGGCTCTTCTCCTTGACCACGGTGAGCGTGCCGTTGCCATGCGTGCTGAAGGCTTCCATCGTCGTGGGGTTGAACACCGCGCCGTCGGAACCGCCGGCGAGCGGCACGTTCGCGATGAGCTTGCCGTCCACGGCGCCGAGGATCACCATCATCGGCTGCGCCGGCTGCGCGGGCGGATTTCCCGAGCTGGCGCAGGCGGCGAAGAGCACGTGGTTCTTCGCGTCCAGCGCGAGCCCGTTGCACCGGCCGGCGCCCGTGTCGCCGAACGGATAGTGCCCGGTCGCCTTCATCGTCCTGGCGTCAACGGCCGTGACGCTTCCCTGCGCGTCCTGCATGACGACCCAGAGATTACCCTTGCCGTCGGCGACGCCCTGCTCGGGCACGCCGCCCAGGTCGATCGTCCCCAGCACGGTGCCGTCCCTGGCGTCGATCACGGTCGCGTCCTTCGTCGGGTGACTGAAGATGTACACGTGGTCGTTGAAGGCATCGAAGAGAATGCCGTCGGGCTGCGCGGCGCCCACGTCGATCTGCTTGATCAACTTCAGCGTCTTCGTGTCGAACATCGTGACGGGCTTGCTGCTGGAGAA
This sequence comes from Acidobacteriota bacterium, assembly GCA_003170135.1. Classification (GTDB taxonomy): domain Bacteria; phylum Acidobacteriota; class Vicinamibacteria; order Vicinamibacterales; family Fen-181; genus Fen-181. Next base: position 49,298 of record PMZR01000107.1, on the reverse strand, counting down.
GCCGTGGCCCGACTTCGGGTCCACCGCGACGCCGTTCCCGCCCGTGCCCGGTATCTCGCCCAGCGGTTCGAGCGTGTCGAGATTGAAGACCGTGATCCGGCCCGGCACGGCGGGCGTGGCCGGCGTGGTGTCGGTTGCCGGAATCGCGCGGGTGCCACCGCGCGGGATATACAGCCGGCGCCCCGCGACATCGGCGTAGATGTAGTCGGAGCCGCCTTCACCGCCGACCTTGGCGGTCTTCAGGACCTTGTACGGCCCGTCGGTTCCGGCCTGCCGGGCCAGTCCCACCACCGTGAGCAGCGCGACCGCGACTGCGAATACGAGGACAAACCGTCGCATAAACGGGCCTCCTTGGACGACATATGAGAGAGGATCGAGGGCGCGCTCGCAAAAAAAGCGCGTGGGGCCCTCATACTGAACCGTCATGCGGGCACTGTCAAATCGACGACATGGCGGGACCAGCCCGCGCCCGGCCGCTTCGAAGCGACGGCCGTGAACTGGCCAGCGCGCTTCGGCGCGAACGGCGGGCGCCGATCAGCNNGATCAGCACTGGCGGATCACGCCTTCGCGTATCGCCTTGACGAGCCAGTCGCCGTAGACGGCCGACTGCCCGGCGGAGTTGGCGCCGCCGACCACGATTACGTCCTCGCCCAGGCACATCTGCGCCTCGACGAACGTCGCGCCGTAGTACATGCCGGCGCCCTTGAACCGCTCCGACCCGTCGACTGAAAGGCGTCGATACTCGGCACCGCTCGCGATGATGATCTGCGCCCCGAATTTCTCTGCCTGCATGTAGGCCCGGTCCGCGAGTTCCTGCCCCGAGACGCCGGCGTTCATCTCTACCATCACGACCTCGAGCCCTTCGGACGCGCCATAGACCGCTGCCGCCAGTCCCGACGGCCCGGCGCCGACGATGGCGACGTCGCGCGTGTGGGTCTGGTCGATCGCCTCGTTGAACCCGAGACATCCGGCGAGCTGGGCGTTGGTCGGGTTGCGCAGGACGGTGGTTCCGCGGCAGATCACCACGGGCACATCGTCGCTGCGCACATGGAACCGGTCGAGCAGTTCCTGGACGCCGGCGTCCCGATCGAGGTCGACAAACGCGTAAGGAGCGTCCGGCGAGAACCGAGAAACGACTGGTGAAGAGGTTCGCTTGCATCCAGGCCTCTTCGACCCTGACCGTCGACGGTCCCGACAGGTTGCTGACGCCCTGCGCGTCGCCGGCAAACCCGTCGGGCTGACCGCCGTGAATCCACACCGCATCCACGCAGGCGGTCATCCCCGGCCAGCGGACGAGGCGCGCACCGTCGAGCGAGAGCTCGACATTCAGGGCGCCGAGGTACACCTCACCCTTGCGCACGCCGCCGGCGGCGTGCGAAAAGCCGTCGCCGTCGTAGACAACCGTTACCACGGCGGCCGATTTCGGGGACGAGCGGTTCGCGTCGTTCGCGTTCTGCGCCTGCGCGGCGGTCGGGCCGGCCAGAAGGACGCAGATGACGATCTGCGACCAGGCGCGGCTGCCGGTCATTCCGCGTGGCGGCCGCCCTGGGCGGTCTCGAACAGGAACCAGATGCGCTTCTCGGTCTTGTCCAGCAAGTCCTGCAGCACGTTGGCTGTCGGCGTGTCCTGGTTCCGCTCGCAGATCTCGATCGCGTGCCTCTGCCGTTCCGCCATGTGGCGGTTGTCTTCGAGCAGCCGATCGAGCATCTGGGCGGGCGCGACGAACTCGTCGTTGTCGTCCGCGATGCTCTGCAGCCGGCCGACGTGACCCACGCTGCGGATCGTCGTCCCCCCGATGCGCCGCACGCGCTCGGCAAGAACGTCGAGCGAGTCGAGCAGCATCTCCGCCTGCTCGTCGAACAGCAGGTGGTAGTCACGGAAGTGCGGACCGGCCAGATGCCAGTGGAAGTTCTTCGTTTTGACGTAGAGCGCCAGGGCGTCGGCGATGAGGACGTTGACGACCTCGGTCACCGCCTCAACCTGTTCGTGATCCAAGTCGGTCGGCGTCGCGAGCTGCCGGGGTGCGGGATACGTCTTCACGGCGACGCCGCGCGCCGTGCTGGGCTTGACCTCTTGAGTGTGGGTGGGCATGGAACTGCTCCGTTTATTGAAGAACCGCCTGCGGAAGACGCGGGCTAGCGTGCAGGATCGTTGCCGCACGGACGCCGGAGGGGTTTCCCTGCCGAGCACGCGCCCTGCGTGCCGATCGCGCCGAGGTCATTCTGGAAGAACAGTTGCCCGCCTGCCGCCCCCGGCGGGAGATCCCGCCATCGAGTCGCACCACACCTCACACACATAGGGAGACGGCATGCCCACGATCACCACGAAGGATGGAGCTCAGATCTACTACAAGGATTTGGGAACAGGTCAGCCGGTCGTGTTCAGTCACGGTTGGCCGCTGAACGCCGACGCCTGGGACGACCAGTTGTTCTTCCTGGCGTCCCATGGCTTTCGCGCCATCGCGCACGACCGTCGCGGCCATGGACGATCGACCCAGACCTGGACAGGCAACGACATGGACACCTGCGCCGATGACCTCGCGACGCTGGTCGAGGTGCTCCACCTGGCGGATGTGATCCACATCGGCCACTCCATCGGCCGCAGTTCTGGAAGGACCTGAGCGCGATGTTCTATGGCGCCAACCGCGCGGGCGCCAAGGTGTCGCAGGGTGTGCGCGATGTCTTCTGGCTCATGAGCATGCAGGCCGGGCTGCCGGCCGCCTACGACTGCATCAAGGCGTTCTCGGAGACCGACTTCAGGGAAGACCTCAAGAAGGTGGACGTTCCCACGCTGGTCATCCACGGCGACGACGATCAAATCGTGCCGATCGCCGTTGGAGGCCTCCGCTCCTCCAGGATGATCAAGGGCGCGATCCTGAAGGTCTATGAAGGTGCGCCGCACGGGCTCATGAGCACACACCAGCAGCGCTTCGATGCCGACCTGCTGGAGTTCGTCCGCCAACCGGCGCTGGCCGGCGCGGCCCGGGGCCGTTGAGTGGGCATCCTGCGGGGTGGCGCGTCGGCATGCACGCGATCGGCGACCTGGCCGAGCGACCACCATGCGGCCGCGGCCTCGGGCGGCAGGTAGGCAGGGCAGCCTGTGACGTCGCACGCAGCGCGTCACAGGCTGTCCACCGTTTGCCGTCGACCGTTTACCGACTAACAACTAACGACCAAGACCAACAACTAACAACTAACAACCAACGGCTATTCGAGTCCTTGGGCGACCGACAGATACATCCCGTTGAAGAACAACTTGTACGAGCCGTGCGGCTGCGATCGGAACAGGACTTCCGGCGCCAGCAGCACGACGCGGCCCTGGCCGACCTTGCTCGAGATAATCTCGACGCCCTTGTCGAGATACTGCTGGCCCCATGCCCAGCCGCTTCTCGCCGGCGCCGCACTCGCGAACCAGCCCACCGACTTCGTATTCTTCGCGGCCGCATCGGCGCCCATCGCGAACACCGGATCGTTCTCGAAGAACACGTCCAGCTTGTTGTCGAGGCCGTGCGCCAGGGGATTGGTGTTGTCGATGGCGAGCTGCAGCACGCAGCCCGGCGCGTAGAACTTCTCGCGCGGGAGGGCCGTGCCGTTCTCCATCAGGTGGTTCGTCACGGGCAGGCCGAACGCCTGCGCGAAGCCGGTTGCCTGGGTGCCGATCGCGATGACGGTGCCCCCGTCCTGCACGAACTGCTTGATCTGGGCGGTCGTCTGATCGGTCACCTGGCCCTGGCGCCGCGCGAATTCGGCCGGGATCGGTTCCGGCGTGAAGTTGCCGCGACCGGCCGGTTGCGCCGGAGCCGCCTGCGCGCCGCCGCGCCCGGCACCGCGCCCGCCGCCGCGTCCGCCCGCCGGCGCACCAGTCGCGCCCGCCGGAGGCACGTCGCCGCCCGGAGTCGGCGGCGCATCGCCGCCAGCTGCCGCCCCGCCGCGGCCGCCGCCCGCGCCGCCCAGGCCGCCGCCGTTGAAGATGAGGACGTCGTACTTCGCGTGCAGGTTGCCGGCATCCAGATCCGGCGGGAAGACGAGATTCGCGGTCTTCTCGTCGAAGCCCGGGAACTCGAAGTTCTCGAGGATCTTGCGCGTCCAGCCGGTCGGCATGATGCCGCCGTACCGATCGAACAACCCGATGCGCAGCGGCTTGAGCTTCGCCATCGCGCCCGACGGCGCCGAGGTCGCCGCCTGGAAGGTGATGCCGAGTTCCGCGGCGGCCTTCTGCAGGATCGGCATCGTGGACGACTTCGCGGCCACGTAGAACGTGCCCGCGCCCATCGGTCCGTTCGCCAGCCACGACACGTCCTCACCGGCCTTCAGCAGGCGATTGACGACGATGAAGCTGTCGTTGGCCTTGTGCGAGAAGTAGTAGCCGGAAGGTGACGCCGCAAAGGGCACCGCTGCCGCCGGCACCTTCGCGAAGCCGCTGATCTTCTGGAACGGCCCGTCGAAGGCGTCGAGCACGCGGTCGAACTGCACGCCCATGGTGTAGGCGAGCGTGTAGCCCGTGGTGTCGTAGGGCGCCGTCGGTGGTCCGCCCGGGTACGGAATGTCGTCCGGGTAATCCTGCGACTCGAACATGTCGAGCACGTGCGGCCGGAACGCTTGCGCCGTCTTGACGACGTAGGAATTGGCCGGGTACTGCTTCCCGGCCACCGTGAACGGCGCGGTCGCCTTCATCACGCTGATGCCGGTCTTGATGAGCGCGTTGACGAACTTGGTCGCGGTCCCGAAATCCGACTGATCGGACGGGATGATGTAGCCGCGCGCGTCGCACAGGTCCTTCGCCCGCAACGCTTCGTACAGCGGATTCGGCGCGTTGCCCCCGCCTCCCCGACCGCCGCCGCCGCCGCCGCGCCCGCCCAGCGTCATCGTGCTGGCCGCGCCGGGGATCTGCGATGCCGTCGCCGCCGTCAGGACCCCCTTGGCGATGAGATCGTCCTGCACCTTGGCCATCCGGTGCGGCGTGAACGTCCAGTGATCCTCGCTGCCCCACTGAATCTCGTCGTGGCCCATGCGGTAGATGTCGTAGAGCACCCGCTCGCGATACCGCGACGCGTAGTCCACGATCGCCCGGTCGGCGGTGATCGAGTAGTCGATCGACTGCCGGAAGTGCCACACCTGCTGCGGCGCGATCGGCCAGTAGATGCTCGAATCGCCGATCTGCTTGTTGGCCACGAACGGGATGCTCATCGGCGTCGGGTTGCCGATCGTCTCGGTCAGGATCCCGATCATGTTGTGGAAGTGCGCGGTCGTGCGCAGCCCGCCGTTGAACCAGGTGGAGTAGGACGCGCCCTTGCGCTCGGTGACGCCCGGTTTCCCCTCCATCATGAAACGTTCCTGCATCAGCGCGCCGACGGTATCGATGCCGGAAATCGCGGCCGGATGCTGGAAGTAGTTGTAGGGATCGCGGAACGGCGCCGAGAACATCACGGTGCCGGCCGGGCCGGCCTGGTGATGGTTGTAGACGATCTGCGGATACCACTCGCGGTAGAGGATCTCGTTGATGTTGGTCGTCTCGGAGATCCCCGACATGTAGAAGTCGCGGTTGTCGTCGTGGCCCACGTACTTGTTGTAGAGCACGGGCACGCTCATGTTGCCGCGCTTCATGTACCAGTCGGACACCAGGTCCATGCCGTCCGGATTGACCAGCGTGCACAGCTGGATCGTGTCGCGCAGGAACCGCATCGTTTCCTCGTCGGTGCGGGTCGCCATCTGGTAGACGTGCTCGAGCAGCTGCTGCGCGCCGAGCGTCTCGGTGGCGTGCAGTCCGCCGTCGATCCAGACGACCGACTTGCCTTCCTTCGCGAGCGCGCGGGCCTGTGCGTCGGTCAGCCCCTCGGCGTTCGCCAGGCGGCTCGTGATGTCCTTGTAGTGCGCCAGCTTCGCGTAGTTCTCCGGCGCGGTGACGATGGCCATCAGCATCGGCCGGCCTTCCGAGCTCTTGCCGATGTCCACGATGTGCACGCGCGGCGACTGCTTCTCGAGCTTGTGCCAGTAGGTGATGAGTTGCTGGTAATCGACGAGGAAGTAATCGTCGCCGATGTTGTGTCCCCATTCCTGCATCGGCGTCGTGACGTGGGCCGCGGCCGAGGGGGTCGCAGGCCGCGGGTGCGTCTGCGTCTGCGTCTGCGCCGACGGTGCCGAACCGTAAAGCGCGAAGGCGAGCGCGCCAACCAGAACCATCAAGAGTCGCCGCACGTTCTGCATCGAATGTCCCTCCTGGGCTGAGAAAAATAGCACGGATCGGCCCCGAGGGGGCGGTTTGTGTTCCCCGCGGCCGCCTGACGCGGCACCGCAACGGTCCGCGTGGCGACGCGCCTCAGCGATTTGCGGCCTTCGGCTGCGCGAAGCGGGCGGCGGAGCGGGCTTTGGCGCGGGCGGCCGCCTCCGCCCGATCGCGGGGTGCGGCCGACGTCACCAGCGACGATGCCGCGCGGATCTCATCCCCGGTCGCCGGTGGGTCGAAATTGAAGAGCGGGCGGATGTTTCGACACATGCGCCCATGGTACGCAGCGACCGGGCCCAGAAACGCCAAGGGCAAGTCCCGGATGCCTCAGCCGCTCTATTCCGCGCGCAGCGCCGCGATCGGATCCACGCGGCTGGCGCGGCGGGCGGGCAACCAGCACGCGCCGAGCGCCACCAGCGCGAACAGGGCGATGGCGCCGGAAAGCGCCAGCGGATCGTTCGCCGGCAGGCCATAGAGCAGGCTCGCGAGCAGCCGTCCCAGGCCCAGCGCTCCCGCGCAGCCCACACCAATCCCCATGGCCGACAGCGTCATCCCTCGTCCGACGATCGAGGCGACCAGGCGCCGGGGCGTCGCGCCGAGCGCGATGCGCACGCCGATCTCACGCGTCCGGCTGGCCACGCTGTACGCGATAACGCCGTACACGCCCACCGCCGCCAGCAGCATCGCGACGATGGCGAACGACAGCACGAGCAGCATGTTGAAGCGCGGGCTCACCAGGTTCTTCGCCAGCCGATCGTCGAGGGTCAGGAACGGCGTCAGTTGGATCCCGGCCGTGACCGACGCCGCGCGCGCCTGCACCGACTTCTCGATGCCACCGATGCCCGGCGTCGTCCGCAGGACCAGGTACGCCGCGCCGCGCGGGTACTGTTCGATGGGCCAGTAGATCTGCGGCGCGGGCGGCACGTCCGGCCTGAGCGGCCTGATGTCCGACACGACGCCGACGATCTCGCTCGGGTGATTCTGAACCGTGACGCGCTGACCGATCGGGTTCTGGCCGCCGAAGAACCGGCGCGCCAGCGTCTCGTTGACGACGGCCACGTGTGGGCTCGCCGCGGTGTCTGCCGGACTGAGCAGCCGGCCGCGCAGCACCCGGACGCCCAGGGTACCGAAGTAGTGCGGCCCGCAGTCGAACCACTCGATGGTCGGCATCTCCCGAGGCGCAAACGGCGGCCGGCCCTCGATCGACAGTCCGCCCGTTTCCACCCCGCCGAAAAGCGGCACCGCCGACACGAGCGCCGCGTTGCGGACACCCGGGAGCGCCGCCACGGCGTCCCTGACCTGCTCCATCACCGGGACGGCGCTGCCGGCGCCCTGCGGCGGGAGCATCCACGAGACGACGAGGCCCGTGCGGTCGAAGCCCGGGTCCCACGCCAGCAACCGGCTGAAGCTGCGCGTGAGGAGCCCGGCGCCGACCAGCAGCACCAGGGCGAGCGCGAGTTCGACGACGACCAGGGCAGAGCGCAGCCTGGTGCCGCCGCCGCCGGTCGTGCGCAGGCCCTTCAACACGACGTTCAGATCGGCCTTCGACGCCTGGCGCGCCGGCACCGAGCCGAAGAACAGCGCCGTGAGGACCGACAGCAGGAATGCGAAGGCGACCACGCGCTCGTCGATCGTGACCTCGGCGAGCCGCGGGATGCTGCCCGGCGCCAGCGCGATGAAGGCGCCCGTGGTCCAGACCGCCAGCAGCAGCCCGAGGGCGCCGCCGGCCAGCGACATCACCAGGCTCTCGGTGACGAGTTGCTGCACCACGCGGCGGCGGGGCGCGCCGAGCGACGCCCGCAGCGCGAACTCGGCCGAGCGCCCGCTCGCGCGGACCAGCAGCAGGTTCGCGACATTCGCACACGCGATGAGCAGCACGAAGCCGACCGCGCCCAGGAAGATCCAGAGCATCCGGCTGACGTCGCCGACCAGTTCCTTGCGGAGCCCGCCGACACGCAGCCCCCAGTTCCTGTTCGCCTCGGGGTAGGCGCTGGCGAGTTGCGCGCGAATCGTCTCCAGCTCCGCCTGCAACGACTCTCGCGACGCGCCCGGCGCCAGGCGGCCGATCGCCGTGAAGCCGCGCCAGCTCCGGTCCTCCACGTTGTCGATGCTGGCGGTCAGCGGCTTCCAGACCTGTACGCGCGATAGCTCGTCGCCAGGGAGGTACGCGTTGGCGGGCAGGACGCCGACGATCGTGAACGGCTGCTCGTCGAGCGCCAGGTGCCGGCCGATGACCAGGGGATCGGCGCCCAGACGCTCGCGCCAGAAGAGGTAGCTCACCACCACGACGTGATTGGCGCCGCGGTCCATGTCGCGATCGTCGATCACCTGTCCAAGCATCGGCCGGAGCCGGAGCACCCGGAAGAAGCCGGGAGACGCGATGCCGCCGACGACCCCGTAGGTCTCGCTGCCCGTCCTGGCGATGAGCGGCTCGGTGCGCGCGACGCCCGCGCTCTCGAGCGTCCGGCTCGCGCGCGTCCAGTCGGCAACGTTGCTGGGCGAGGCGCCGCACCAGTTGCCGATGGCGGAATTCGTCTCGCACAGGACCACGGCCCGCTCGGAATCGGGGAACGGCAGGGGGCGCAGCAGGATGGCGTCCACCACGGTGAAGATCGAGGTGGTCGCTCCCACGCCGAGCGCGATCGTCGCCACGACGGCCATCGTGAACGCCGGCGCCTTCGCGAGCGTTCGCAGCGCAAGCCGGACGTCCTGCAGCACGGTCTCAATCATTGGTCGCTCCCCAAGTTCGTCGAACGTGGCCGCAAGCGCCGCTCGAACCGAGCGGTGCTGGGGCACAGCGGAACGTGGAGGCCCGAGGGCAAGCAGCGTACCGCGCAGAAAGCGCGGCAAACCCTCGGCTCGCGGTGTTTGTCTCCCGGGCCGCTGTCCGGCTGCGGAACGCCATCGTTCACGAGCGAACGGCCGAGTGCGTCGCCGGACTGAAGTCCTGCGCCACAAATGCCGACACTACCGGAGCCTCGAACCCGGAAGCCGCAGCCCGCAAGCCTCGACTGTATTCCAACGCAACTGAACAGCAGCAAACTACTCGGCGCGCGCTTCGACCCGACTCGGCGCTGGATTCTGCAGTTCTTGCACTGCCGCCCCCGTCGGCCGTGTAAAAAGTGCCAAACAGATGAGTAGCAAAGCCCAACAGCAGCGTCGGTCAGGCCGCGTCACACACCGCTAACTTGTCTCTTTGTAGTAGTTTGCCGGACATGGCCGACCGATTGCGCTGCACCCGCCCGGCCGCACCAATCACCCGCGGCGAGTTCCCCAAAACATCCGTCGGTCGCTCGTCGAACGCCCCCAAACGAGCTCTTTGCACCAAGTAAGCGCAACCGCGCTCGTGGAGGGCCCATGCGACGACTCCCGTTCTGCGTGCTCCTTGCGGCAACGGCCGTCCTTCTCCTCTCACCGGTCCTGCCGGCGGCCCAGCCCGACATCGTTCTCTACGCGTCGGACGTCACGGCGATGCACGGCAACTGGGTGCGCGCGACGAGCGCCGGCAGCCCGGGCGGGCAGGCAATGTCGAGCGCCGACTACGGCTGGTCCACGACGACGGCGCCGGTTGCCGCTCCCAACGATTATTTCGAAGCCACGTTCACGGCCGCCGCCAACACGCCGTATCACGTGTGGCTGCGCATGCGCGCGGTGGGCGATTCGAAATGGAACGACTCCGTGTGGGTGCAGTTCGGCGACGCCGTCGACGGGCAGAACGCGGCCGTCTATCGGATCGGGACGACGTCGGGCCTGGACGTGAACCTCGAGAACTGCTCCGGGTGCGGCGTCAGTTTGTGGGGATGGCAGGACAATGCGTGGTGGGCCGGGCAGTCGGCCATCGTGCAGTTCCCCGTCACCGGCTCGCACACCATTCGCGTGCAGACGCGTGAAGACGGCGTCCAGATCGATCAAATCGTGCTGAGCCCGGCCACCTATTTCTGTGCGGCGCCGGGACAGCTGATGGGCGACACGACGATCGTGCCCAAGACCACGACTGCCGCGGCGCTGTCTGCGCCGTCCTCGTCCACACCCTCGTCTGCACCGTACACCGGCTCGCCGTCCGCCATCCCTGGGACGATCCAGGCGGAGGACTTCGACAACGGCGGCGAAGCGGTGGCCTACCACGACACGACGCCTGGCAATTCCGGCGGCGCGTACCGCACGACCGACGTCGATCTCCAACCGGCGTCCGGCGGGGGCTACGACGCCGGCTGGGTGTCTGCCGGCGAGTGGTTGAACTACACGGTCAACGTGGCAATCGCGGGCGTCTATACCGTGCAGTTCCGCGTGGCGTCGCTCGGCGCGGGCGGGACATTCCATCTCGAGATGAACGGGAAGAACGTCACGGGGACAATGTCGGTGCCCAATACCGGCGGATGGCAGAACTGGCAGGCGACGAGCCAGACGGTGACGCTCGCGGCCGGCCGGCAGGTCGCGCGCCTGGTGATGGACACGGCCGGGGCGAGCGCCGTTGGCAACTTCGATTCGATGACCTTCACCGCCGGAGCCGCATCGGCCCCGGCACCAGCACCGCCACCAGCGTCAGGCAGCGGGGTCCCGGTGCTCGAGTGGAACCTGAACATCGGGAATCAGTCGGACGCCTGCGCGCGCCGGCAGATGGACTTCATCGCCACGCTCAGCCCGCTCCCGCGCATCCTGGTGTTGGAGGAGGCCAGCAAATCGCTGTACTCCTCTTATGTCTCGGAACTGCAGGCGAAGACCGGCGCCACCTGGAGCGGCGTGTTCCAGGGCCATTGCGCGTTGAACAGCTGGAACGGGAGTTCGTGCACGTCGGTGAACGACGAAGGCGTGATGATCCTGACCACCTATCCAATCGTCAGCCACGACACGAACCTGTGGCCGTTCGCCGACTGCTGGCATTCCGCCCGCGCCGCCGTGCACGCGGCGATCAACGTCAACGGCGTCGTCGTCCAGGTGTTCGGCACGCACCTCCAGACCGGAGGCTGCACGGACGTCGTGCAGGCGCGTCTCAACTCCGTCTCGATGCTCAAGACGTGGGTGTCGCACTTCCCGAATCCCGCGATCGTGTCGGGCGACTTCAACCAGGTGCCGTCGGGGAGCGAGATCTGCGACAAGACGATCGGCGTGACCTCGGCGTTCTCGGACACCTGGGCGGCCGCCGGATCCGGAACAGGGTTCACCTACCCGGTGCCATCGGTGTCGATGAAGATCGATTACTGGTTTGCCGATCTCAGCGGGAAGGCGAAGGCGACATCGACGGCAGTGGTGACGAGTCCCTCGCTGTCGGATCACTACCCGCTCGGCGCGACGTTCGTCTTTCAGCCGTGACGAGCTGGCATGAATCGGAGTGGGCGTCGCCCACTCCGATTCACTGCGCCGCCGCCCTCGGTTCAGCTGGCTGCGGCTCAGTTTGACAAGCCCGGATCCTCGGCATACTGTCTAGCACATCCCGCATTCAACCCGTCCACGACAGAGTCCCGGTCTTGAGACCATGGCGAACCCGGCGTCGCTGCTCGGTGAACCGCGTGTCGATCGCCTCACCCTTTTGGCCGAGATCGCCACCCGTCTGCTGACGCACGACAGACCCGAGGAGGGCGCCGTCGAGGTGTTCGAGCGGCTGGCCGCGCACCTCGATCTCGACGTCTTTCTCAATTTCGTCGTCAGCGACGACGGGGCGGCTCTGCGGCTGAACGCGTGTGCGGGCATCGGCGACGATGCCGCGGCCTCGCTCGCGCGCCTCGATTTTCACCAGGGCGTGTGCGGCACGGTGGCCGCGCGTCGCGAACCGATCGTGGCGGAGCACGTGCAGGAGTGCGGCGATCCCGTCGTGGTGTTCGTGCGCTCGATCGGCGTGCGGGCGTATGCCTGTCATCCGCTCCTCGGACGCAACGGCCTGGTCGGCACGCTGGGGTTTGGCACGCGCACGCGCGACACGTTTACCGATGACGAGATCCAGGTCATGCGCGTCGTCTCGACCGACGTCGCAATTGCGCTGGAGCGGGCCCGCACGCTCGACGAGCTGAACCGCGAGCTCACCGAGCGCCGGCGCGCCGAGGACGCCCTGCGCGCGAGCGAGGAGCGCTTTCGACGTGTCGTCGAACACATCCACGACGCCGTCATCGTCGACGATGAAGCCGGGCGAGTCATCTACGCGAACGACCGGTTCCTGGAGCTGTTCGGATTCCGGCGCGAGGACGTGGCCGACCTCAGGCTCGAAGACTACGTCGCGCCCGGGTACCAGCAGCAGCTTCGCAGCCGCCACGATCGGCGCATCGCGGGGCACCCGGAGCCGACGCGGTACGAGTACGAAGGCGTGCGCCGCGACGGCAGCCGCATGTGGCTCGAAGTCGATGTCGTCCCGATCGTCGACCACGACGGCCGGACCACGCACACCCAATCGGCCATCCGCGACATCACGGAGCGGAAGCGGAGCGAGGAAGCGCTGCGGGACGCGAACGCCCGCCTGGCCGACGCCGACCGCCGGAAGACCGAATTCCTCGCTGTGCTGTCCCACGAGCTGCGCAACCCGCTGGCACCGATCCGGTACGCGCTCCCGCTCGTGCAGCGGGAAGCCCTCGCCGAGCCGGGGCGGCGGGCGATGGCGGTCATCGACCGGCAGGTCGCTCACCTGACACGGCTGGTCGACGACCTTCTCGATATCTCGCGCATCACGCGCGACAAGATCAGCCTGCGTCGTGCGCCGGTGACGGTGGATGCCGTCGTGAACGCCGCGACCGAGGCGGCCTCGCCGCTGATGGTCGCCGCCCGCCACGAGATGACGGTCACGGTCCCCGCCGATCCGATCTGGCTGTACGCCGACGCCGCCAGGCTGTCCCAGGTCGTCACGAACCTGCTGAACAACGCAGCCAGGTACACGCCGCGCGGCGGACGAATCAGCGTCCAAGCCGGCCGCGAGGGCGATCGTGCCGTCATCACGGTGTGCGACAACGGCATCGGGATCAGCCCCGACGCGCTGGCGGGCATCTTCGACCTGTTCATGCAGGCACACGGATCGGAGATCAACGAAGGTGGGCTGGGAGTCGGCCTGGCCCTCGCGAAACGCCTGGCGGAGATGCACGGCGGCTCCATCGAAGCGCACAGCCCGGGTGCCGGGCAGGGCTCGGCATTCATCGTCCGCCTTCCAATCACGCAGCGGGACGCGACGAGCGCCGTCACCGACGTCGAGCCGCCGGCCGCCCGGAGCGCGGCTCGTCTGAAAGTGCTGATCGTGGACGACAGCGCCGACCTCGTCGAGATGCTGGGCCTGGTCGTCGAGGGGTTTGGACACGACGTGCGCAAGACACTGGACGGCCGCAGTGCAATCGCGGTGGCTCTTGCGTATCGACCGGATGTCGTGCTGCTCGACCTGGGGCTGCCCGTCATCAGCGGCGAGGATGTCGCGCGCGAATTGCGCCGCCACCCGGAGATGGCGGCGACGCGGCTGGTGGCGTTGACCGGCTGGGGCCAGGCCGAGGATCGGAGGCGCACCAAGGACGCGGGCTTCGACGATCACCTGACGAAGCCGACCGATCCCCGGGAATTGCAGCGCCTCCTCGCCGACGTCGCCAGGACCAGATGACGGCCTGAGCCCGGAGGTCGAAGCGCGGCCGGAGCCCGGAGCCCGGAGCCTTCCGATCACTGTTCGGCGCCGACCGCTTCCCGCGCGAGGCGCTTGTTGATCTCCACCCAGTTGACGACGTTCCACCAGGCGTTGATGTAGTCGGCGCGCCGGTTCTGGTACTTCAGGTAGTAGGCGTGTTCCCAGACGTCGAGGCCGAATACCGGCCTCTTGCCGTCCATCAGCGGGCTGTCCTGGTTCGCGGTCGATTCGATCACCAGCTTTCCGTCCTGTTCGAGCACCCAGGCCCAGCCGCTGCCGAATCGGCCGAGCGCCGCCTTGGCGAACTCATCCTTGAACGTCTCGACGCTGCCGAACGACGATTTGATCGCATCGGCAATCGTGCCGGTCGGCTGGCCACCGGCGTTGGGCGCCATGATGTGCCAGAACATCGTGTGATTGGCGTGACCGCCGCCGTTGTTGCGGACGGCCGTGCGGATGGCCTCGGGGACCGTGTTGATGCCGCGCAGCAGATCCTCGATGGTCTTCGCCTGCAGCTCGGGGTGCTTCTCGAGCGCCGCGTTGAGGTTGTTCACGTAGGTGGCGTGGTGCTTCCCATGATGGATTTCCATCGTTTGCTTGTCGATGGACGGCTCGAGCGCGCCGGTCGGATACGGAAGCGGTGGCAGTGTGAACGCGGCCATGGGACATTCCTCCTTGCGGACGGGGTTACGAAGCAGCATTCGACGCGGGGTTTCGGTGGAGCCAGGAGCAACCGCGATGCCGGCGCGCAACCGCGCCAAATTCGGCCGTTTCCCGCGGACCGTGCAGCGGAACCGTACGGCCCGGGCCGCCCGAACAGGCCTAAGCTCAGGAAAACGAGCCAGTGATAAGTGGCAAGGCAATTGCTGCAGCAGAGCTGGAGCTCTGCCCCCACCTCCTCGCGGCTGACCGGAGTGTTGAGAATCGATCGGGTCATCTTGCGCCTCCTCCGGTCGTTTGCTTTGTTTGTGCGGAGTGGCATGACCCATCCACGGTTGCTCGTCGTAGACGACCATCCCGACACGCTCCGGCTGTTTGAGACGTGCCTCTCGCTGGCGGGTTTCGACGTCATCTCGGCGGCCAACGCCGTGGATGCCCTGCGACTCGCGCGGGGCATGGACGCGATTGCCACGGACCTGGCCATGCCGGGCATCGACGGTCTCGAGTTCATCCGGCGCATGCGTGCCGATCGAACGCCCCCCATTCCGATCGTCGCCGTGACGGGCCAGCCCATCGCGCCGTCCGTCGTGGCTGCCGACCTTGGCTGTTGTCGTCTCGTGTCGAAGCCGTGCGATCTTGGTGCCCTGGCCGAGACGCTCCACCTGCTGGTCGGCACCTGCCCCCACGATTGCACCCGGTGTCAGCACCGGTCGGCCGCATCCGGTCGAATTGACCTGACGTGAACGGCTCGGTTCCTTTCGGCGGGGCACGCCGTGCCGACCCCAGCTTGATGCGAGAGAGGCCCATGCCGACCGGGCGACCCACCGGAATCGATCTAGTACCCACGGCGCGCTGGGGCATCCACTTCTGCCAGTTCTATCGGACACGCGAAGACCTGCTCGGCCAGGTCGTGCCGTTCCTGCGTGCCGGACTCGAACAGAACGAGGCGTGCGTCTGGGTGACCTCCGACCGGATCGATCTCGCGTCGGCGCGCGCCGCGTTGTCGGCGGTCGTGCCCGGGCTCGATCGTCTGGAAGCGCGCGGCCAGGTGCACATCGTCCCGTACGACGAGTGGTACCTGGAGGACGGCGTGTTCGATCGCCACCGCGTGCTCGACCGGTGGCTCACGCACCTGGGTGCCGCCCTCGACCGTGGCTTCGCGGGCCTGCGCATCGCGGGCGACACCGCGTGGCTCGAGAAGACCGGGTGGAACGACTTCGCCGACTATGAGGCGGCCATCAGCAGCGCGATTGCCGGCCGTCCCGTCCTCGTGCTGTGCACCTACGCGCTCGATCGCTGCGGCGCGCAGGAGATTCTCGACGTCGTCAAGAATCATGATTTTGCCCTCGTCAAGCGATCCGACCGCTGGGAGGTCGTCGAAAGCCACGATCGCCAGTCGCTGACGGACGCGCTCGAAACGACCAGGCAGCACTACCAGGCGCTCTTCACCCAGGCCCTGTCGGCCATCGCGGTGCATCAGATCGTGACCGACGCGGATGGCCAGCCGATCGATTACGTGTTCCTGGATGCCAACCCCGCCTTCGAACTGATGACCGGCCTGAAGAGGACGCAGGTGGTGGGCCGGCGCGTGACCGAGGTGCTTCCCGGCATCGAGCAGAGCCACTTCATTTCCACCTTCGGCCGCGTGGCCCTGACCGGCGAGCCTCACCGGTTCGAGGCGTTCGCCGAGCCCCTGGGCCGCCATTACGACATCGGCGCGCTGTCGCTCGGCGGCGGGCAGTTCGCGACGATCTTTCGCGACATCAGCGACGAGAAGAAGGCGACCGCGGAGCGCGAACGCCTGTTGTCGGAAGCGCAGGATGCGAACCGGTTGAAGGACGAGTTCCTCGCCACCCTGTCGCACGAGCTGCGCACGCCGCTCAACGCGATCCTGGGCTGGTCGCAGTTGCTGCTCTCCGGGTCGCTCGACGAACCGATGCGCCGCCGCGCCGCCGAGTCGATCGTGCGCAACGCCGAGGCGCAGAACCGGCTGGTGGACGACGTGCTCGACGTGTCGCGCATCATCACGGGCAAGCTGCGTCTGGCCATGGTGGACGTGGATCTGACCGGCCTGGTGGACGATGCGCTGGCCGCGCTCCGGCTGGCCGCCGACGCCAAGCAGATCCGCCTCGAGAAGGTCGTCACGGCGCCGAGCGCCTGGATCGTGGGCGATCCGGATCGGCTGCGCCAGGTGTTCTGGAACCTGCTGTCGAACGCGGTCAAGTTCACGCAGCCCGGCGGCCACGTGCGCGTCGAGATCGGCCGCGCCGGCGGGCGCATCGAGGTGCGCGTGGCCGACTCCGGAGTCGGCATCGCGCCGGAATTCCTGCCTCGCGTGTTCGATCGCTTTACGATGGCCGATGGATCGACCAGCCGGCTGCACGGGGGGCTCGGGCTGGGGCTGGCGATTGTCCGGCACCTGGTCGAACTCCACGGCGGCGAGGTGAGCGCCGAGAGTTCGGGCGAGGGCCGCGGGGCGACGTTCAGTGTCCGGTTGCCGGTGCGCGCCGTCCGCGCGGCCGACGAGGGCGACGAGCGGCCGGCCTCCGAAGGAACCGGGCACGACACGTCCGCGGCCGATCTGGCCGGCCTTCGCGTGCTGGTCGTCGATGACCAGGCCGACGCGCGCGACGTCGTCCGCCTCGTCCTCACCGAGGCCGGTGCCGTGGTCGTCGTCGCGGACTCTGCCGAGGCGGCGTTGCGGACGCTGGAAGATGGCGGTCCGGTGGACGTCATCATCAGCGACATCGGGATGCCGGACATCGACGGATACGGGATGATCGGCGCCTTGCGCGCCCTGGGCGGTCTGGCCGAAATGACGCCCGCCATCGCGCTGACGGCTTACGGCCGGCCGGAAGACCGCGCCCGCGCGCTGGCCTGCGGGTACCAGGATCACGTCGCCAAGCCCGTCCGCCCGGCCGACCTGATTTCCGCGCTCCGCAAGGTGCGGGCGTCGGGCCAGTTCAGGCGGTGAACGCCGGCTGAGGCTGCCCCCGGCCCTTCCTTCGACACCTTAAAATTTTGTGCTCCCGCGACCCGCCATTACGGGGTACACTATTTGTTCCCGCACAACGCCGGGACGTGCCGTCACGGAAGAGGCGATCTACACGATCCCCGCCTACGACGCCGCGCAATTCACTACGAAGAAACACCAGGAGACGAGAACAGATGCCGACGATGAATGGCACGATCAAGCGGCTCGTGAGCGAAAAAGGCTTTGGCTTCATCGCAGCGGGCGACGGTAACGAGTACTTCTTCCACCAGTCGGCGTGCACGAGCGTGCCGTTCGACCAGCTGCGCGAGGGACAGGCCGTGACGTTCGAGCGCGGTCAGGGGCCCAAGGGTCCGAGGGCCGAGAACGTCCGGGTGGCCTAAGCCGCCAGATCGTCGAGCACGAGGCGGGCGATCCTCGTGATCGCCCGTCCCCGGCTTTGCTTCGAGCAAACCGGGACCCGCCGCGACATCCAGCGCATGCGTGACACTGCTGCGACGCGCTGGGGGTGTGCCGCGCGAGCGGCGACCTCGGATCCGGTGCCCCGGCGGTGGCGCCGGCGCCGGGCTGGTGCAGCTTTGCGCCAGTGGCTTCGCTGTTGCTCTGATCGCGCCCGATGACCGACAACGCCCCCACTTCTCCCCGCGCAGTACCTCCCCGCCCGCAGGTCAACCGGTGGATCCCGGCGATCGCCGTGATGATGAGCGCCGTCATGGAGGTGCTCGACACGTCGGTCGTCAACGTCAGTCTCCCGCACATCGCCGGCTCGCTGTCCGCCACCGTGGATGAGGCCACCTGGGTCCTCACCTCCTACATCGTCGCCAACGCGATCATCCTGCCGATCAGCGGCTGGCTCGCCAGTTACTTCGGCCGCCGCCGGCTGCTGATGGTCGTCGTCACCGGCTTCACCCTGTCGAGCGTGCTGTGCGGGCTCGCCCCGTCGCTGCCCTGGCTGATCTTCCTGCGCATCATGCAGGGAACGACGGGCGGCGGGCTGCAGCCGCTGTCGCAGGCCGTGCTGCTCGAGGGCTTCCCGGTCGAGGAGCGCGGCAAGGCGATGGCGGTGTGGGGCATGGGCATCGTCGCGGCGCCGATCCTGGGTCCCACGGTCGGCGGGTGGCTCACCGAGAACTATTCGTGGCGGTGGGTGTTCTACATCAACCTGCCCGTCGGCCTCGTGAGCCTCGTCATGATCTACCTGTTCGTCTACGATCCGCCGTACCTGCGGCGGATCTCGAGACGTGTGGATTTCTGGGGCCTCGGCCTGCTGGTCCTCGGCATCGGCGCGCTGCAGATCATGCTCGACAAGGGCCAGGAGGAAGACTGGTTCGCGTCGCACTTCATCGCGGTCCTCGCCGTGCTGGCGCTGGTCGGCACCACGGCGTTCGTCATCCGCGAATTCAGGACGCGCGAACCGATCGTCGATTTCCGACTCCTCCGCTACCGCACGTTCAGCGCCGGCGTCTTTCTCGGCGGCGTCCTGGGATTCGTCCTGTACGGCAGCCTGATCCTGCTGCCGTTGTTCATGCAGGAACTGCTCGGCTTCCCCGCGCAGACCGCCGGGTTCTGGAGTTCGCCGCGCGGCGTGGGGACGATGGTCTTCATGCCGCTGACCGGGTACCTGCTCGGCCGGCGATGGGACGCGCGCCTGTTGCTGGCAATCGGACTGGCGACGGCGGCGTTCGCGTTCTTCAGCTACTCGCACCTGACGCTCGAGGCCGATGCGCACAGCTTTTTGTGGCCGCAGCTCGTGCAGGGCGCCGGCATGTCGCTCGTCTTCATCCCGCTGACGACGATCGCGATGGATCCGATCCCGCTGCAGTCGATGGGGTACGCGACCAGCATCTTCAGCCTGATTCGCAACATCGGCTCGAGCATCGGCATCTCGTTCGTCACGACCGAGCTGGAGCGACGGTCGCAGATGCACCAGGCCCGGTTGGTCGACGCCATCAGCCTGTACAGCCCCGCCGTGCGTGAGAACCTGGGCAAAGCGGCGGGTGGCACGCAGCAGCGCATCGGCCTGCTGTACGGACAGGTCGTTCGCCAGGCGAGCCTGATGAGTTTCCTCGATCTGTTCTTCGTCCTCGGGGTCCTGTTCCTCGTGGCCATCCCGGTGGTGCTCGTCATGCGCCAACCACAACACCACCGGGCCGCGGAAGCGGTGCACTGAACGCGACGTGCCGGAGAGTAGTGCGAGGTGCGGGAGTGCGTGGTGCGATGTGCCGTGCGACGTGCCGGAGAGTGCGACGTGCCACGTGCGATGTGCCAACGGCCGTCTGTGCGCACCGCACCTGCACCCCGCACCGCACCTCGCACGGCGGACCTCGCACCTCGCACTACGTCTCTTCCGATCGTGGTACTATTCCTGCCGCCCCCTCCTTAGGCCTTTTCTTGCGAGGTTCGACCATGCGGACACGCGCCTGCTTCTCGCTCTGCGCCATCGCATTGCTGCTGCTGTGGACGTCGCCGATGTCGGCGAAGCCGAGGTCCGGTCCCGCCCTGGCGGGGCAGGGCGCAAGCGCGGTCGCGCCGAAGGCGCCCGCGAAGCGGCCGCTGTCGTTCGACGACTTCGCAAAGCAGCGCGGGGTCGGCGATCCGCAGGTGTCGCCCGACGGCAAGTGGATTGCTTACACGGTCAGCGCGATCGACGCGGAAAAGGATCGGCGCGAGTCCGACCTGTGGATGATCGCCTGGGATGGTGGGGATCGCGTCCGCCTGACGTCGCTCCCCGATGGCAGCGAGAGCTCGCCGCGCTGGAGCCCGGATGGTCGCTACCTGGCGTTCATCGCCTCGCGCGGCGACGAGGAAGAGAAGAAGAAGGGCGGGCAGGTGTGGCTGCTCGATCGGCGCGGCGGCGAGGCGCAGAAGCTGACCGACATCAAGGGGGGCGTCTCGGAGTACGAATGGTCGCCGGACGGCAAGCGTCTCCTGCTGCTCGCGGACGACTGGGATCCGAACAGCGAGCCGGAAAAGATGGACGGGTGGAAGCGCAAGACGCGCCCGCCGATCGTCGTCAACCGGTACCACTTCAAGCAGGATCGCGACGGCTATCTGGGCCCGTTGCGCTCGCACCTGCAGATCTTCGACGTCGAGACGCGGAAGGCCGACGTGTTGACGTCGGGCGAGTGGAACGAGGAGTCGCCGTCCTGGTCGCCTGACGGCCGCTCCATCGCGTTCATCAGCAACCGCGAGAAGGATCCGGATCGCGTCGACAACAGCGACATGTTCGTCATCGAGGCGAAGCCCGGCGCGCAGGCGCGGAAGCTGACCACGTTTATCGGTCCCGACGGTGGCCGCCCCGCGTGGAGCCCCGACGGCCAGTCGATCGCCTACCTCCAGGGCGACGAGCCCAAGTACTCCGCCTACAACTTGTACAAGCTGGCGGTCATCCCGGTGGCCGGCGGACAGCCGCGCGTGCTGACGACGGCGCTCGACCGCGCGGTGCAGAGTCCGATCGTCTGGAGCCCGGACAGTAAGACGCTGACCTTCGTGGTGCAGGACGATCGGATCACCTACGTCGGGCGCATGCCGGTCTCCGGCGGCCCGATCGAACGACTCACGACTGGCCGCCGCACGGTGTCGTCGCTCTCGCCGCGCCGAGATGGCGGGTTCGCGCTGATGTCGGCGACCTCCAGCGAGCCGGGCGAGGTGTACGCCCTCGAGAACGGCAGCCTGCGCCGGCTGACGCACGAGAACGACGAATGGCTCGCGCCCATCCAGCTGGCGACGACCGAGGATTTCACCTGCAAGGCGAAGGACGGGACCGAAGTCCACGGCCTGATGTTCAAGCCGCCCGCCTACACCGCCGGGAAGAAGTACGCGACGCTCCTCAACATTCACGGCGGCCCGAACGGCCAGGACGAGCACGCCTTCAGCTTCGAGCGCCAGATCCTGGCGGCGAGTGGGTACGTGGTCGTCGCCGTGAACTACCGCGGCAGCGCGGGGCGCGGCAACGCGTACCAGAAGGCGATCTTCGCCGACTGGGGCAACAGGGAAGTCGTGGACCTGCTGGCGGGAGTGGACTACGCGATTGCCTCAGGCGTGGCCGATGCCGAGCGGCTGGGCATCGGCGGCTGGAGTTACGGCGGCATCCTGACCGACTACACGACGGCCTCCGACCCGCGGTTCAAGGCGGCAGTTGCCGGCGCGGGCAGCGCCCTGCAGCTGTCGATGTACGGCAGCGACGAGTACATCGCGCAATACGAAAACGAGCTCGGGCCGCCCTGGAAGAACCTCGAGCCGTGGCTCAAGGTGTCCTATCCGTTCCTGCACGCCGATCGGATCAAGACGCCGACGCTGTACCTGGGCGGGTCGGCCGACTTCAACGTGCCGATCATCGGCGGCGAGCAGATGTACCAGGCGCTCAAGAGCATGGGCGTGGACACGCAGCTCGTGATCTACCCCGGGCAGTTCCACAGCATCTCGACGCCAAGCTACCAGCGCGATCGGCTGGAGCGCTACGTGGCCTGGTACAACAAGTACCTCGGGGGGAAGGTCGTCAGCAGTCAGTAGACACACCTGTCCAAATTGCGCGGGTGGCCTTGTCCGAACGCGCGGACACTACGCGGTAGATGTGGGGTGCGGCTGAAAGTCCGCCCTATAGCGGCGTTGCCAACCGCGCGAACGTGGGCGCGAGCGCGGGATACAGCGACGCGTAGATCTCGTGCATCCGCGCGTACGGTTCGCGCCACGCGTCCACCGGCTCGTCCGAGCCGATGACCGAGATCGTCTCCGCGCACGCGGTGGCGACGTCGCGCCAGACGCCGACGCCCACGCCTGCGAGCAGCGCCGCGCCGAACGCCGCCCCGTCGGTGCTGTTCACCCGCTCCACCGGCATGTCGAGCACGCTGGCGACGATGCGGCGCCAGAGCGCGCTCTTCGCGCCACCGCCGCTCAGGCGCATCTTCATTGCCCGCCGATCGGCAAGGCTTGCGTCAGAAACCAGATCGAAGCAGTCCCGCAACCCGAACGCGACGCCTTCGAGCACGGCGCGCGTGATGTGCGCGCGGCCGTGCCGTCGCGTGAGGCCGACCAGCGCGCCGCGCGCCAGCGGATCCGCGTGCGGCGTGCGCTCGCCGGTCAGGTAGGGCAGGAACAACAGGCCATCGGCGCCCGCCGCGACCTCGTCCGCCTCGTCTACCAGCGCGTCGAAGTCGCTGGAAGAGGCGAGCGCGTCGTGGTACCACTGGAGGCTGCCCGCCGCCGACAGCATCACCCCCATCAGGTGCCAGCGTCCCGGCACGGCGTGGCAGAACGCGTGCAGCCGGCCTTCGGGTTGGACGACGGGCCCCTCGGTGGTCACGAACACGACGCCCGAAGTTCCGAGCACCGCGGAGATGATGCCCGGCGCCACCGCGCCCACGCCGACGGCTCCCGCGCTCTGGTCGCCGCCGCCCGCCACGACCGGCGTGTCGGGTGGAAGGCCCGTCTCCGCCGCGGCGGTCGTGGAGACCGTCGACGTGATCTCAGGCCCTTCGTGCGTGGGGGGCAGCCACCCGGCCGGGATGCCGAGCGCATCGGCGATGTCCGAGGACCATGTGCGGCGCTTCAGATCGAACAGCAGCGTTCCCGACGCGTCGGCCTTGTCCGTCGCGCGCGCGCCGGTGAGCCGGAAGCGGATGTAGTCCTTCGGAAGCAACATGGTGCGGGTGCGTGCCCAGATGTCCGGCTCGTGCCGCTGTACCCACAGCAGCTTCGGCGCGGTAAAGCCCGCCAGCGCGTCGTTGCCGGTCGTCTCGATGAGTCGCGTGCGGCCGATGATCGCGCGGATCGCGTCGCACTCGGCCGCGGTGCGCTGATCGTTCCACAGGATCGCCGGTCTCAGCGCGCGGCCCTGTTCGTCGAGCAGCACGAGACCGTGCATCTGGCCCGTGAGACCGACGCCGGCAATCGCCCCGGCCTCGACGCCCGGGCGCGCCAGCAGGCGTCGAACGCTCTGCACGGTCGCGTGCCACCAGTCCCCGGGGTGCTGCTCGGCCCACAGCGGACGCGGTGTCGAGAGCGTCAAGCCCGTCGTTTCGGACGCCACTACGCGCCCGCGCGAGTCCACGACGAGTGCCGTGACGCCTGTCGTGGAGACGTCAATGCCGAGAAGGGTTCGCATCGGCTGCAATGGATCGGGCCCGACGCGGGCGGCACCGAGCACAAAGCACCAGGCACTGCACTCCGCACCGTGCACCCCGCACTTCGCACGTCGCACTTCGCACTATGATTGCAGGCGGCCGGCAAGGTCATTACCGTCTGACCGATGCCCGCGTCACACGGTTGCCACGGCCGGCTCGACGCAGCCCGCCACGTCAACCGGCAGCGTGACCGTGAAGATCGCGCCGCGCCCCTCGCCCGTGCTCTCGGCCGTCACCGCGCCGCCGTGCATCTCGACCAGGTGTCGCACGAGCGCCAGCCCCAGGCCGAGGCCGGCCTGCGGCCTGGTGGTCGGGTTGTCGCCTGCCCGGAACCGCTCGAACACGTACGGCAGGAAATCGGCCGGGATGCCCATGCCGTTGTCGACGACCCGCACCTCGACGTTCGGGCCGGCGACGCCGGCCTCGACGCCGATCCGGCCCTTGAGCGGCGTGAATTTCACGGCGTTCGACAGGATCTTCCAGAAGACCTGGTGCAGGCGCGAGGCGTCCGCGACGAGCGGCACCGGCGCCTGAAGCGGCACGTAGATCAGGTCGATCTGCTTCGCGGACGCCAGCGGCCGGATCGAGTCGATGGCGGCGTCGAGCACGGGGCCGAGCAGGACGGCCTGCCTCTCCACGCGCAGCGTGCCGGTCAGGCTGCGCGAGATGTCCACCAGGTCGGTGAGCAGGCGCGTCTGCGCCTGGGCGCTGCGCTCGATGGCCTCGAGGCCCCGGCGCGTCATCGGGCTGTCGACCATCGGCCCCATCAGGATCTGCGCCCAGCCGGCGATCGTGTTGAGCGGCGCGCGCAACTCGTGCGACACCGCCGCGAGGAACTCGTCCTTTGCGCGGTTCGCCTCGCGCGCCTCGGTTAATTGCGCCCGCTCGCGCTCCGCCTGGCCGCATCGGCGTTCGAGCGCCCGCGCCGCCGCGACGATCTCGACCGGTTCCGCGTCGTGCGGCAGGCAGGCATCCGCGCCCGCCTCGAGCGCGTCCGCGCGAACGCTGCTGCCCGCCGAGACAATGGCGAGCACCGGCGCGTCGGGACGATCGCGCTTGAGCGTGGCGATGCGATCGCGATCGGTCTTGTCGAGCACGGACACGACCGCCAGGGCAGGCTGGGCCGCGGGGGTCTCGTCCGCCGGCCACTGGTCGCGGCCGGGCGGCTCGGCGACCGTGTACCCGGCGCGTTCGAGCGCCCGTCGCCAGCCGGCCGAGGCCGAGGACGTCGGAGCGAAGATGAGGACGGTCGCTGCCATTGGAGCCTCCACGAAGACCCACGAACGACCGATGCTGGGGGGAAAGCCGTGTGACGCTGCGTCATTCTACAGACAGGCGGAGACGGGCGCAATCGGGCAGGGGGAAACAGTAGACAGTAGGCAGTAGACAGTAGGCAGTGGGCAGCTCCACTACCCACTACCCACTGCGAGCTTCACTTGAGAATCGTCGCCTTCACTTCCACCGTCACCTTGCGGTCGGTGCGCGGGTCGGCCGACTGCGAGATCACGGTCGGCTTGCCGTTCTCGACAATCACGCCCATCGACTCCTGGAGCGTCGTGGTCCAGGGCTTCTCGGTCGTCGAGGCGGTGCCAGGCTGTGGTGTGTCGGGCGCGTCGTAGGAGATGCTCAGATCGAGCCGGATCCTGTCCTGCGTCAGGATGGGTTTCGCATCCACGTTGAATTGCGCACCCTGTCCCGGCGCCCGGTTCATGGACCGCACGCTCGCACGTTCCCCGTCAGCGGCCATCATCGTCATCGTCTTCTTCAATGGCGCCGATGTGCCCACCTGGTCGGTAATCGTCAGCTCGATCCGCACCGAAACCGGCTGACCGAAGGCGCGCGGTGAGGGCGCGGGCGTGGGTGCCGGCGGGGGAGTTGGCTGCGGCGCCGGGCTCGGCGGGACGGGCGGCTTCTCCTGGCTGTTCGCAGATGGCGGCGGCGGTGGATCCTGCTGCCTGGCGTGTGCGCTGGCCGCGACGAGGAAAACGACGCAGGAGGCGACGAGGAGAGCGCGTTTGACCATGATCAATCTCCGTGTGTTGTTTGGCTGCTTCAGTGACGAGGTCCCTCAACCTGGTTCGGGGCCACCGGGTCGATCCGCAGTGGAGCAATCTCCATCGGCTCCAAAGCCACGGCATCGAGTGCCAGCGGCTCGATCTCAAGCGGGTCGGGCGCCGCCAGCGAGTCGATCGCGATCTCTTCAAGGGCAATCACCCGCGGGCTGGCGTCGGCGATCGTCGCTGATGTGAAACCGGGAGACATGCGCGCCATGCGGCCCGCGGCCGGTCCCGGGTGCGTCGTCGCGTGCCGCTGGGCGGCGCCACCGAACGCGGTCGGCGCGGTGACCATCCCTTCGGTGCCTGGCTTCGTTGCCGGTTGCAGCGACCCCGGCAGCGTGACGTCGTGAGATGGCGCCGATGTCGTCGCTGTCTGTTGCGGCGAACCCGGGCGAAGGGCCAGCCACATCGAGGCCGCGACGAGAATCACCGCGGCACCCGCGAGTGCGAGTTGCCAGCCGGATCCGGCTGGCAACCGATTTCGTACCTTCGGACTTCGGACTTCGGACGTTCGGACGCCTGCTGTCCGGCCCTCCGCGATCCGCCGCATGACGTTGGCGTGAAGGTGCGGCGAGGGCGACGCGTCGGTCAGGCTGCCGAGCGCGCGGTCGAGCTCGACGTCCGACTCCGGACCCCGGACTCCGGACTTCGGACTTCGGACTTCGGACTTCGGACTTCGGACTTCGTCGTCACTCATCGACATATCCCAGCCCCGCGAGCTTGCGCTTCAGTTGCCGCCTGGCTTCGAAGACGCGCCACTTGGCGGTGCCGACCGGGACGCGCAGGATCCCGGCGATCTCCTCGAACGTGTGGTTGCCCGACGTTGACAGCAGCAGCGCGTCGCGGTACTTCGCGGGCAGGGTCTTCACAACGGCGCGCACCTGCTCCCGCAGTTCGCGCCGGACGAGCGCCTGTTCCTGCGATGGCGCCGGATGTTCGATCTGTGGCCACCCGGCGTCGTCCACGGCGAAGACGCGGCGCAGCCGGCGCATGAGGCTTCCACGGCGATCGAGCGCGTGGCGCCACGTAATGGCGAGCAGCCACGTCTTGAAGCTGGCGTCGCCGCGGAACATGTGCAGCTTCCGGTACGCCGCGAGGAACGCATCCTGCGCCGCATCCTCGGCCTCTTCCTTCGATCCGAGCGCCGCCAACGCCGCGCGGAAGACGGCTGTCTGGTAGCGTTCGACCAGCTGGCCAAACGCAGCGTCATTTCCCTGGCGCGCCTGTTCGACCAGTTCCGCGTCGCTCACATAACCTGTAGACGGCAGAGGACGCCGCGCGGTTGGAAAAAGGGCTGTTTGGACATTTCCGTGGGTGATTCCGCCAGTCGAGGCGGCGCCCGGATACCGAACGACGTGTGACCCGCGTGGCGCGGCGCGGACACATCCCCTCCCGAGCCGGGCTCCGCAGGCCGGGAACCCGTCGTCCGCGTTGCGCCGTTTTCCGACCTTCGCTGGACGGCTCGCGCGACGGCTCCCCGCCCCAGACCTCGTCGTGTGCCGGGGCGGGGCCCCGCCGGCGCGGCTCGCCGGGAAAACGGCGCAAGCGCTCCTGGGGTTCTGCGCCCCGCTACGCTTTGCCGTGCGCGGCCTGCTCTGCACGGCTCGTTCGAGGATGCGCCCGCACCCACGCGCTCGGGTGCGCCGAGGGACGGGGCGCGCGAGCGGCTGCTTAAGGGGGCCGTGCGGTGCCCGGAGACGCTCTGCCTCTGCGTCGGTGACATCGAAGAACGCGAGAGTCACCGTGCAGCCGTCGCGCGAGCCGGCGATCGCGATCCGAAAAACGGGGCAACGCGAGGACGCGGGCCCGGGACTGCGGAGCGGCTCGGACGGGGGTGCGACCGCTCCGTCCACACCGGCATCCGCCCCCATCGCACGCACGCCGAAGTCACCCACGCGAATGTCGGAACAACCGAAAAGCGGGTCGTGTCAGGCCCGGCGTCCGACGACCTCGTCGGTCGCTGCCAGCTGTGCGCCGGCCCCGCGCATCTCGTCGAGCGCGCGCGCCGAATCGCCTGGCTGGACCTCCACGCCCGCAATCGCGTCGGTGAGCAGCGTCACCCGGAATCCGGCCGCGAGCGCGTCGAGCACCGAGTGGCGGACGCAGTAGTCGGTGGCGAGGCCGCCAATGTAGAGATGCCCGATGGTCCGTTCCTGCAGGTGGTGGGCAAGCGACACGCCGGTTGGCGTGTGCCCCTCGAATGCGGAATACCCGTCGCCGCCGGTCCCGTCCCCTTTGGTGACGATGGTCGCTGTCGCGGGGAGGCGCAACGCCGGGTGAAAATCGGCGCCTGGCGTGCCTTGCACGCAGTGCACGGGCCAGGTGCCGCCGTAGGCCTTGAAGTGACTCGTCTGCGGTGTGTGCCAGTCCCGGCTCGCGTAGATGGGTCCGCCCTCTTTCGCGGTCCATTCGATCATGCGGTTCAGCGGCGCCACCACTTTGTCGCCCGCCGACACCGCGAGCGCTCCCCCGGGGCAGAAGTCGTTCTGCACGTCAACGACGAGCAGGGCCGAAGCTCGGCAGTCTGTCATACTATCCAGCGTGCCATAGTTAACGGTTAACTGTTAACCGTTAACCGTTAACGGTTGACCGTCAACCGTCCACGTCAACCACTGCCAACCACCATGCACGTAAGCGCTCTTGTCACCGATCTCTACGAACTGACGATGATGGCCGGCTACTGGGTCGCCGGCATGAACCCGCGGGCCAGCTTCGAGGTGTACGTGCGCGAGATGCCGAATCACCGTGGCTATCTTGTCGCCGCGGGCCTGGAGCAGGCGCTCGAGTACCTCGAACTGGTCCGGTTCACGCCGGAGCAGATCGAGTACCTGCGCCGCCTGCCGGTGTTCGCGCGCGTGCCCCGCGCCTTCTTCGAGGAATGCCTGGGCCCGTTCGCGTTCGAGGGCGAAGTCTGGGCGGTCGAGGAAGGCACGCCGATCTTCCCGCACGAGCCGATCCTGCGCGTCACCGCGCCGCTGCTGCAAGCGCAATTCGTCGAAACCGCGCTGCTCGCCATCGTCACGTGTGAGACGTCGATCGCGAGCAAGACGGCGCGTATCGCCGGCGTGGCCGGCGCGCGGCCGATCGTCGAATTCGGCAGCCGGCGCGCGCACGGCACCGAGGCCGGGATCCTGGCTGCCCGCGCCGCGTACCTGGCCGGTTGCGCGGGGACATCCAACGTGGCCGCCAGCCACCGGTTCGGCATCCCCGTGGCCGGCACGATGGCGCATTCGTGGGTGATGGCGTTCGAGGACGAGATGGAGGCGTTCAAGCAGTGGGAGGCGTTGTACGGCGAGCGCAGCGTGTTCCTGATCGACACCTATGACACCGTGCGCGCCGCCACCCGGATCGCCGAATCGGGGCTCCGGCCCGCCGCGGTGCGCCTCGACAGCGGCGACGTGCTCGCCCTCAGCCGGGATGTGCGGCAGATCTTCGATCGCGCGGGCCTTGTGCGCACCGGCATCTTCGTCAGCGGCGATCTCGACGAACAGAAGATTGCTGCGATGCTGGAGCAGGGCGCGCCCGTGGACGGGTTCGGCGTGGGCACCGCGATCAGCACGTCGAGCGACGCGCCGGCGCTCGGAGGCGTGTACAAGCTGGTGGAGATCGACCGCGGCGAACGGCGCGTGCCGACCATCAAGCGCAGCACCGGCAAGGCGTCCTATGCCGGGTGCAAGCAGGTGTGGCGCACCTTCGACGAGGGCCGGGCGCGCGGCGATCTGCTCGGCCTTGCCGACGAGGCCGGCCCTGAGGGCAGCGTGGCGCTGGTCGGCCGCGTCATGCAGGACGGCCGTCGAACCAAGCCGTCGCCGGCGCTGTCCGACTTGAGGACGAGATGCCTCGAGCAGGTGAAGGCGCTGCCCGACGAGGTGCGCCGGCTCGATGAGCCCGACCGCTACCCGGTGCGGATAAGCGAGCGGTTGGCGGACCTGACCGCCGAGGTGTCGTCGCGCATCTAGGGGCCCGCGTCCTCGCTTCGGACTCCGGCCTCCGGACTTCGGACTTCTTCCCGGCGTCAGGGTTGCTTGCCCGCGCATGGCACAGTACACTCAGTCGGATGGGGGGTTAGGGCCTTACGGCAGGGATCGGGGCCCTGGCCCCTTTTTCGACCAGGGACGTGGATCGCACCGCGGCTCGGAACCTGTGCAATCTCAGCCTACGAATCGCGTCAGGGCCGGAAGGCAGCAGCGCTAAGTAGTCACTGACATGTGCCGCAGGCCCTTCCGGGCCGCGGTGGGATCCACGTCCGCACGCGCCGGACTCCGGACCCCGGACTTCGGACTTCACTTTTCACCAGATGGCCTACCAGGTTCTCGCCCGCAAGTGGCGCCCGCAGCGCTTCGAAGACGTCGTCGGGCAGCGCGCGGTCACGCAGACCTTGCAGAACGCGATCAAGACGGGCCGCATCGCGCAGGCCTTCGTGTTTGCCGGGCCGCGGGGCGTCGGCAAGACGACGACAGCGCGGATCCTGGCGCGGGCGCTGAACTGTTTCGAAGGGCCGACGGTCGAGCCGTGCGGACACTGCGACGCCTGCATCGAGATCGCCGAGGGCCGCGACATGGACGTCCTCGAGATCGATGCGGCGACCAACACGAAGATCGAGGATACGCGGGCCGTCATCATCGAGGGCCTCTCGTTTCCGCCCGTCCGCGACCGCTACAAGCTGTTCGTCATCGACGAAGTCCACCAGTTGTCCGGCCATTCCTTCAACGCGCTGCTCAAGTCGATCGAGGAGCCACCGCCGCACGCTGCGTTCATCATGGCGACGACCGAGATCGACAAGATTCCCGACACGATCGTCTCGCGGGCGCAGGTGTTCGAGTTCCGGGCGATCTCGTCGGAGGCGATCGCGGAGCAGCTGCGCAAGATCGCCGTCGCCGAGAAGATCGCGGTTCCCGACGAGGCGCTGGCGCTCGTGGCGCGGGCGGCCGACGGCAGCATGCGCGACGCGCAGACCGCGCTCGACCAGGTGATCGCGTTTGCGGGCGAGACGATCAGGGTCGAGGACGTGTCGAGCGTGCTCGGGCTGGTCGGCCGCGACCTGCTGCTGGACATGCTGGACGCGGTGGCCGACGAGCAGGCGGCGGCCGCGTTCGCGCTGGCCGGCCGCGCTGTCGAGTCCGGGTACGATCTGCGGCTGGTGTGCCGCGAGATGTCGCGCGTCGTGCGCGACCTGATGGTGCTGTCGATCGATCCGGCCAGGATTGCCGATCCGGATGTCGCGCCGGAAGGTGAGCGGGAGCGGTTGAAGACGCTCGGCGCGCGGTTCTCGCGCGAGGATCTGCTGCGGGCGTTCGACCTGCTGACGCGGGCGGAATACGACATCAAGAACGCCACCGAGCCGCGCTATCACCTGGAGATGGCGCTTTTGCGCTGGATGCACCTGCGCAAGCTCGTGCCGCTCGGCGACCTGCTGGAGCGGTTGCAGGGCGACGCCGGGGCGCCCGCGCCCGGCCGCGGCAGCAGCGGGCCGTCCGGAACCGGCGGGCGCCAGGCCGGCCCTCCAGTGCGGGAAGCGCCAGGGGCGCCGCGTGTCTCGCCGCCGACCCCGCGGCCGCCCGCGCCCACGCGTCCGTTGCCGCCGCCGCCTTCCGATGACGCGCGCGGATCCGCGCGCGCCGGCCCGTCGGCCGTTGCGCCGCTGCCGGACGGGAAAGAGGCGTTCCTCGCCAGCATCGAGCAGGCGCGCGCGGTGTTCTATCGCACCGTGGTCGCGCAGGCGCAGCGCATCGAGACCACCGCCGACACGATCCTCTTTGTCTTCGCGCCGGTCCATCGCCTGCTGAAGGAGCAGGTCGACCAGAACCGCGCGTGGCTGGAAACGCTGGCCGCGCGCGCGGCGGGCCGGCGCATGGCGGTGCAGAGCCAGTTGCTGGCCCCGGGCACGACCGACGCCCCCGGTGCCGCCGGCGCGGGCGGCGAATCGCCCGCGCGCGGCGCCGACCGCGATCTGCGCGCGGTGGCGCTTGGCGACGCGGGCGTGCAGGCGCTGCTGGGGACGTTCCCGGCCCAGATCAGCGTGGTCGAAGAGATCAAGCCCTGACGAACGAGAACTGGCGGGTTGCGGTGACCGACATGAACATCCAGCAGATGATGAAACAGGCGGCGCAGATGCAGGAACGCCTGCAGAAGCAGATGGCGGAGATGCGCGTCGAGGCCACCTCCGGCGGCGGCATGGTCAGCGTGACCATCAACGGCCTGAAGCAGATTCAGTCGCTGAAGATCGATCCCGAGGTCGTCTCCAAAGACGATGTGGACATGCTCCAGGACTTGATCGTCGCGGCCATCAACGACGCGCAGCGCAAGGTCGAGGACGAGATGAACCGCCAGGTCGGCGGCATGATGGGCGGCCTGAAGATCCCGGGCATGTAGAACTGTCGTCCATGAACCATCCCGAACCGATCGCGCGCCTGATCGACGAGCTGCAGCGCCTGCCCGGCATCGGCCGCAAGGGTGCGCAGCGCCTCGCCTTTCACATCCTGCGCACGCCGCGCGAAGAGGCCGACCGTCTGGTCGAGGCCGTGCGCGACGTGAAGGACCGCATCACCTACTGCTCGGTCTGCAACAACGTAACCGACGTCGATCCCTGCGCACTCTGTAACGGCGATCGCGATCGCCGCATCATCTGCGTCGTCGAGGAGCCGCCCAACGTGATGGCGATCGAGAGGGGCGGCGAGTTCAAGGGCGCCTACCACGTGCTGATGGGCGCGCTGTCGCCGCTGCAGGGGGTCGGTCCCGACGACCTCAAGATCAGGAGCCTGCTCGCGCGGGTCGAGGCGGGCGGCGTCGAGGAAGTGATTCTCGCGACCAACCCGAACGTCGAAGGCGAAGCCACGGCCATCTACCTGGCGCGCCTGCTGAAGCCGCTCGGCGTGCGGGTGACGCGCATCGCGATGGGCGTGCCCGTCGGCAGCGATCTCGAATACGCTGACGAGGTCACCATGCACAAGGCGATGGAGGGGCGCCGCGAAGTCTAGCGGCGCCGCGACTGACGTGCTGCCAACGACCTACCAGATACCCGCGGCGCTCGTCCTGCTTGGGGGCGGCCTGCTCGCCTGCTTCGCCGGGTACCGGCTCTTCCGCTTCGTCCTTGGCCTCTACGGCTTCATTCTCGGCGCGCTCCTGGCGACATCGCTCGTCTCGCCGACCAGCCCGCTGTCGGTGGCGCTGACCGCGCTTCTCGGCGGCCTGGCCGGCGCGCTCGTCCTGACGATCGGCTATTTCATCGGCGTCGCGCTCATCGGCGCCGGCCTCGGCGGGCTGGTTGCGCACGCGGTGTGGACGCAGCAAGGGTGGGGCGATCCGCGTGCACTGGTGCTGCTGGCCTTCGCCGTCGGGGGAGCTATCGTCGCGCTCATCTTCCAGCGCTACATGATCATCGTCGGCACCGCCTTCGGCGGCGCGTGGACGGCACTGGTGGGCGGCCTCGCGCTGGCCGGCGACACCGCGGCGCGACACGCGGCCGACGCCACCGCTGGCCGCATCGGATACCTGCTCCATCCACCCCTCACGCGATCGTGGTTGACGGCGGCCTGGTTTCTGCTGGGGATCGCCGGCCTCATCGCCCAGCTGCGCCGCGGCAAGCGCAAGTAGCCGAAGGATGGAGACGTCGGCCGCGAGGCCGGAAACTCGACTGGCGCCGCGCATGCCGGGCTATACTCGGAAGACGCGCCAATGACAGCACCAGCACCGAGCACCAGCACGCGGCACATGGCACGCGGCACATAGCACCTGGCACAACTCTCAAGGAGGCGGCATGCCCTCGTTCGAACGACACTGCGACGTCACGTGGGAAGGCCCGATTCGTGAAGGCAAGGGCGAGGCGGTTGCGGGCACCGGCGCGTTCAGGCTGCCCGTGACGTTCCTCTCGCGCGTCGAACAGCCGGGCGGCAAGACGAGCCCCGAGGAACTGATCGCCGCGGCGCACGCGGCCTGCTTCGCGATGGCGCTCACCGCAACGATGGGGCGGCGAAATGCGAGCGCGCGGCGGCTGAAGGTGACGGCGACGATCGAGGCCGAGTTCGAGGCGGGAATCAAGATCAAAGCGTCGCACCTGAAAGTGACGGCCGAAGGGCTGCAAGGAGTGACGGCCGAGACGTTCCCGCAGCTGGCCCGCGACGCGGAGCAGGCGTGCCCCGTGTCCAATGCGCTGCGCGGCAGCCTGGCGATCGACGTCGAAACGCAGGTGGTCTGACGGAAGGCTCCGGACGTCAGGCTCCTGGCTCCGGCGAGTCGGGTCAGGCTTCAGACTTCAGCGATCCGAGTCAGGCTCCGGGCTTGACGGTCCGAGTTCCAGCGCTCAGGCCGGGCGTGCTGCCCGGCCGTTCGACCCGTTCTACTCGCCCCGATTTTGCCCCGCTCGCCCTGCTTCCGGCCCGCTGACTGCACGGTCGGAACTTTCCGGGCTTCCTTTTCGTCATACCTTGTGACACAAGATATGGGGTGCTACAAAGACAGTCCGGAGTCCGGGGTCCGAACCTGACGTGAGGTCACCGATGAAACCCGCACGCGCGGAACCGGCCGCCGAATTCGAGGCATGGCGCGAGCAGTTGCGGCGAGGCGGGCTGGAACTGGCCATCCTGCTGGCGCTCTCGCGGGGACCGCGGTACGGCCTGGAGATCATCCGCCACCTCGAAGAGTCCACCGATCTCGTGGTGACCGAAGGCACCATCTATCCGATCCTCGCTCGCTTGAGCCGCGACCAGATGCTCTCGGCCGAGTGGCGCGAGGAGGGCGCGCACCCGCGCAAGTACTACCGCCTGACGGGGCACGGCCGGCGGCGCCTGGCGGACATGACCGGCCTGTGGGAAGACTTTGCGGGAAAGCTGGCGCGCCTCATCGCCGCCGCGCGGGACGCGGGCGGGCACCTGTAGGCGGTGGGCCGTCATGTGTACAGCCCGGAGAGATGACCATGAAACTCACTGAGACGGGCGAATCGCGCATTCGTGGCTACCTGTTCGTCCTCGGGCGGTCGTTGCGATCGTTTCTCCCGCACGAGGTCGCCGACGATGCGGTCCGCGAAGTCGAATCGCACATCCGCGAGCGCATCGAGCAGATCGATGGTG
>PMZR01000107.1:0-14517 GCA_003170135.1 Acidobacteriota bacterium | reverse complement strand
TGGTCCTGCGGCGAAGGCGGACGAGCGCACGGTGGTTGAGCGCGTGCTGGCGGAACTCGGCCCGCCACTCCGCGTGGCGCAAGCCTACTCGCAGGAGATGACGCTGGACGAGGCGGTGACGACGGGCCGCTTCGTGCCGATGACGCGGGCGCTCTGGCACGCGGCCACGACATCGGTGTTCGGCTTTCTGTGGGCGATGCTCGTCTTTGTCGGGTGGACGATCGGGATCTCGTTTCTCGTCGTCGCCGTGGTGAAAGTGATCTTCCCGAACAACGTGGCCGTCTTCACGCTGAACGGCGCGTTCTACAGCGTGGGGGCCGAGTTCGGCCTGCCGCCGGGAGTCGAGGCCCACCCGTTCGGCTACTGGGTTGTGCCGGTCGCGATCGCCGTCGGCCTGGCGATCCTCATTGCGACACAGCGCGCCTCGCGGCGGATACTCGGCTGGATGCGATCGCGCAGGCCGCCGGCTCGCCTGCGGGTGAAGGTGGAGGTCGTCGAGCCGTAGCGTCGCGCAACGGTCGGCGCGACGCGTCGCCCACATTCGATCGCGAGCGGAGCGGCGGTGAACGGGCGTGAGCGAGTGGACGGGGCCGCATCATCACGCGTGCTGATGGACGAGCGCGATCGGCAGATCGCCCGCGACGACTTCCGGGTCGGAGAGCTGGTTGCCGAGGGTCCGTTTCACCCAGTCGAGCGCGACGTGATTCGCCGCGTCCACGGCTGCCTGGTTCTCGCAGATCGTGAACGAGGTGGCTTTGCTGTCGCACTCCTTTCGCTGGCCTGTTCGTTTCTGTCGTCGGGACGCGGTGGGCAGACAGCGAGTTCGGTGCCAGTCGTCGCGGGCCTGCTGGCCGCGCGCCCGGGGCGGGTGCGCCCGGCCGGGGCGCCGGGAATGGCGCAGCCGTGAACGTCCGGCGAACTCAGCCGCCTGCACGCGACGGTCGCGGCGGGCCGGAGTCGCGAGATCAGAGAATCGCGGGCCGCGCGTCGCCGATCGCGCGCGTTGACGCTCACGCGGCTTTTC
Organism: Acidobacteriota bacterium; assembly: GCA_003170135.1. Classification (GTDB taxonomy): domain Bacteria; phylum Acidobacteriota; class Vicinamibacteria; order Vicinamibacterales; family Fen-181; genus Fen-181. The sequence goes on along the minus strand of PMZR01000107.1, from coordinate 13,493 downwards.
GTTAGGATGAAAGTTCGACCGTGGCGCAGGCGTCCGGCCTGTGCCCGCCGCTTCTGCCTGTTCCTCAGTAGCTCAATGGCAGAGCATCCGGCTGTTAACCGGAGGGTTGCAGGTTCGAGTCCTGCCTGAGGAGCCAATCCTTTCAACAACTTACACGGACGAGCTAAGCCAACTTCACCACATCTCACCACAAACCTCACCACAACCTCACCACGAACCTTGCCTCGCCGCCCTCGAACACCCCCATCCGCTGCGACGTCGTCTGCCCCGCTAGAAGCCACCCTCGAGAACGCGCCGCTCCCCGGAGTCGGCATGCAAACGAGGCCCGGCGCACACGAAGGGCGGGTAACGGTGTCCGCGTAATACGCTTGTCCGTTACTAACGGACATGAGATAATACCGGCCATGGCGCTCAGCGTGAATCGCGAACGTGATCTGGCCGGCTACCTCGACCAGCTCCGCGGTCTTCCGTTCATCCGGGACCTTCGGATTGACTGGCAGCCCGAGCGGGGCGAGCGCGAGGTTGACGCGTTGGTCACGCTTCGCACCCCGCGACGCACATTCAAGCTAGCCCTCGAAGTGAAGCGCACGTTCCTCGACCGCGGAGCGACCAGCGGACTGATTGCCGAGCATCTCCGGCTCCAGCGCGAGCGCCGGCTGCCGCTCTTGCTGGCCGCTCGGTACGTGCCGCGTCCGACCGGGGAACGTCTCGTCGAGGCGGGCGTGAACTTCGTCGATCGTGCCGGGAACATCCATCTCAGGCTCGGCGAGGATCACAACGTCCTGGTGCTGGGGCGGCGGGATCCGCAGCCTGCTCCGATCGCGCGACGACCGAGCCCGGCCTTGATCCAGCTCCTCTTCGCGCTGCTTGCGGACCCGGCGTCGGCCGGCTGGCCAGTTCGCGCGCTCGCCGAAGCCGCCGGAATCGGCAGGACCGCGGCCGCGACAGCCCGGCAACGTCTCGTGGCTGAAAAGGTGCTACAGCATCAGCGAAGAACCTATCACGTCGTCGATCGCAAGCGCCTGGCGGACCAATTCGTCGACGGGTATGACCGCATTCTCCGGTCGCATCTCCTCATCGGGCAATTCAGGGCGCCCGAGCGTTCGCCGGAACTGCTGCTCGAGCACTTTGGCCGGTTGGCAAAGCGTGCCGACTTGGTTTGGGCAGTTACGGGAGGACAGGCGGCCTACACGCTGCAGCACTTCTACCGTGACGACCAGATCCAGGTGTTCAGCACTACTCCGTCGTCGGAGTTGCTGCGAGAACTACGCCTTGTTCCCGACCGGGAGGGCCCGATCGTGCTGTTGCGTGCGTTCAGCCGCTCCTGTGCTTGGCGCCAGGTGGGGGACATCTGGGTGGCGCATCCGTGGCTCGTTTACGCCGAGTTGCTCCACCACGGCGAGCCGCGGGCTCTCGAAGCGGCCGATCTGCTTCGCGAGGAGTACCTCGAGCGATGACGACGCTCCTGCCGGAACAGGCCGACGCGGTCCGTCAAGTCCAGAACATCTGCGGCCGCCTCACCGTGGATGTCGTTGTCATCGGAGCGGTCGCATACCGTCTGTGGGTCCAGGACCAGCATCGAATGACCGAGGACGTGGACTTGGTCGTCGCACTCGATCTGGTCGACCTGCCTCGCTTGACGGACCCACTGATCGCCGGCGGGTGGCACCGAGACCCGCGCCGCGAGCACCGTTGGATCTCGCCGAGCCGCGCGCGGATCGACCTGCTTCCCGCAGGTGTTCGGGCACGCCGAGAGCGGTACTTGGACTGGCCGCTTGCCGAAACGAGGATGAGCCTCGTCGGCTTCGATCACGTCTTCCAGGACGCCGTTGAACGAGACCTTGCGCCGGGACTGGTGGGGAAGGTCGTTCCACTCGTCGTCCTGACGCTGCTGAAGATCGTCTCCTATCTCGATCAGCCTGCGGTTCGAAGGAAGGACCTCGACGATCTCGCTGCCATAGGAGAGGTCTACGGGGAAGATGGTGAGCGGAGGTTCAGCGACGACGTGCTCGACGCTGGCGTCGACTACAGCGAGGCGGGTGCGTACCTTCTGGGCCGGGATCTTGCTCGCCTCTGTACCGAGCGTGACGAACGTGATGCGGTCGAACGGTTCCTCCGCGCGATTCCCGAGAGTGATGAAGACGAGGGACGGAACACGCAAGCTGCGCGCTTTGCACGGCAGATTACCGCGTTGGCCCGTGGGTGGGCGAGTGGGCGTGCGGTGAGTTGAACGTCGAACGAATGAAATCGACACCACGAACCGACATCAGATGGCGTCGCGCTGGATCGAGACGCTGAAGGGGAAGAAGCACCTGCGCCTGGCTTCGGGCGGCAGCGAGCCGGCACGTCGACCAGCGCACAAGTCGCCCGACGACGACACGGCACCTGACGGGTAGTCCGCGGCCAACAGGCTTCGTCGACATCCAGCCGACGAACGTCATCAAGACGAGACAAGCACATGACGATCAAGACCCGGCCCACGGCGTCGAAGAAGGCCTCGCAACGTAAGGCGCTCACCGCGGCGAAGCTCGACGCGCTCATCGAGGAAGCGACGGTGGACGCTCACGACGAGTCGGAGCAGACCACCGGCTTCTACACGATGTTCGAGGAGTACCTCGCCGTGCCGTTCCAGACCGAGGTTCTCGGAATGGAGGTCACGGTCGAGCGGATCGAGCTGACCGACGAGGATCAGATCGTTGCCGTGTGCGCACGCGGGAGGTCGCGGCAGCGAATCTCGATCACCGAGCTGCCTCTGCCAGCCTCACCGCCCAAAGGGTGGGAGTGGATCGATGCCTACCGCCGCTGGGCACGCGGGAGGTAGCCATGGCACGCCAGACGGTCAACATCGACCGAGACAAGCTGCGGGAGGCCATCCGGCGGCTCGGATCCGAGTACGTCTTCTACATGCTCGACGACGCAATCGACCTTCTGCCTCCGGCGAAGCTCCAGAAGATCGTCCGGAAGTACCTCGATGTGAAGCGACTGCGCCAGGACGGCGAGAAGGCGACGAAGGCGGGCCTGCTGGCTGCGCTGAAGGCGTTCGACAAAGCGAGCCGAGCCGGTGACTACTACGAGTCCTTCGACGTCAACTCGAAGAACTTCATGGAGAAGTCCCAAGGCACGACGGGCTGGATTGCCGAGTGCCGCAGACTCCTCGATCGCTGCGTTGACGAAGCGAAGAGGGGCGACCAGGCCGAGGTCCGCCAGGCCTTCGATAGCATCTTCGGCCTCCTGGACCGCATCGACGAGTGCCGGGATGACATCATCTTCTTCGCGGACGAGGCGGGGGCGTGGCAAGTAGGGGTGGACTGGGAGAAAGTGCTGCCGCCGTGGTTCAAGGTCCTGTCGGCGACAGCGGGGCCAGAGGAGTACGCGCGAACGATCGTCAACCTCCTGAAACACCACTACGACTACGGCAGCGGCAAGATGCTCACCCTGGCGCGGAAGACAGCGACCGAGGCGCAACGTCAAGCCCTCGCGCAGTTCGAGGAGTCGGCAAAGGTGAAGCGGAGCCCCCGATGAGCGAGGCATCGACGACGACGTGATCGCCGCGGCGGCGACCGAGAGTCCGAACCAGGGCGCCATCGTCGGCGCAGCCGCGAGGCCGAGCGGGCCGCGCGCGAAAAGGCGCAGCGCGATGCGAACCCGAAGCGCCGCGGGCGAAAGTAGTCTGGTCTCGATCGCACGACAATGGCGAAAACACGGACGATACCTCTCGGCGAGAGACTGTTGTCGGAGACGGCCCGGTGGCCGGCGTCGTGGGATGGCGTCCGGGAGGATGCCGTTCTGGGTCGCGCGCTCGTGCGGGTGTTCCTGCCGTTCCTGGAGGCGCTCGTGGCTTCACATGCCGCGCCGACCACGCTGCGACGGCACTTCGGCAACGTCTGGGTGTTGGGCGGATGCATCGTTCGCCAGGTCGCGCTCGAGGGACGAACACGACGCGCCGCCGCTCGCGACTTGGTGCTCGAAGAAATTGACGAGGATGGCGGCCCCTGGATTGCGGACTTCATGACGGAAGAAGAACAGACGTCATTCGATTCCACCTGCCGCAAACTGTCGCGCTTCTTGCGTGGACGTCCGTGACGTTGCGGGGCCAGGACGGCGCTAAACAACCGCCAGACATGACGCCCGCGCGTCCGCTTGCGTTAGCCGAACCTGAGTCGGAGAGAGTGCGATGAGAAGCGTCGGACCTCACAAATGACAGTTCAAGCCGCGCTTTCGCCGCCACGCCTTCGGCTGGAGGTCGCAGCCCGCGATTCAGCGCGTGAAGGAAGCCGTCGTCGAGATCAAGAAGGTGGCTCGCACGGACGCCGTGCTCGCGGCCGAAGGCGCGGTGGACTTCATCGAGCGGCTCTCCCCGGCGCTCGAGCATATCGACAGCTCCTCGGGCGCGATCGGCACCGCGGAACAACGCGATCGCGACGCTCGTCCCACTGATCGCCGCCGCGCCGGCCGACGCGAACACGCGTGCCACGTGGCTCGATCGCCTCTTCGAGGCTCACGGCGAGGACCAGATCCCCTACATCGAGTCCCTCGTCGACCACTGGGGCGAGCTATGTGCGTCGAAGGACGTCGCCTCGGAGTGGGCCGACCGGCTTCTGGACATCACCCGAACGACGCTCAGACCTGACAAGAACCTGCGAGGGCATTTTCATGGAACGACTGCCTGCCTGAGCGCGCTGTACACGGCGGAGCGCTATGACGAAATGCTCGACCTGCTCGAAAGCGAGAGCTTTTGGCCGTACAAGCGGTGGGCGGTGCGAGCGCTCGCGGCCCAGGGAAAGAAGGCCGAGGCCATCAGGGTCGCCGAAGCCAGCCGCAGCCCTTGGGCGAGCGACTGGGACATCGATCAGCTCTGCGAAGGGATGTTGCTCTCGTCGGGCCTGGTGGACGAAGCGTTTGCACGCTACGGGGTGACGGCCAACCGCCGCGGCACGTACCTCGCGACCTTCCGAGCCGTCGCCACGAAGTACCCGCACAAGAGCGCCAGAGACATCCTCGCTGATCTCGTCAAGAAGACTCCCGGCGACGAAGGCAAGTGGTTCGCGGCCGCCAAGGACGCCGGACTCTTCCGGGAGGCGTTGGCCCTGGCTGAGCGCACGCCGTGCGATCCGAAGACGCTCACCCGCGCGGCCCGTGACCACGCCGACGACGAGCCTGAGTTCGCGCTGGGCGCAGGCCTGCTGGCTCTCTACTGGCTGGCTCAGGGATACGGCTACGAGATCAGCAGCGCTGACCGTGTGGGCCGCCTACTCCAACACCATGAAGGTCGCGGAGCGCGTGGGCAAGGCGGAGGAGGTGCGAGCGGACATCCGCCTGATGGCGGCTTCGCCTCTGGACGATGAGAACTTCGTCGCGCGTGTCCTTGGCCGGGAGCTTGGCTTGCCGTGACCAGGCGTCGCCACGCGTCGGTCCTGATGAAGATGAAGAAGTGGACCTGAGAGACGTCGATGCGTGTGATCTTCATGAGAGACTCCCCGTGACCGGCGGACTCCGCCCAGGTTCGGTCGTTGACTCGTCCGGGAGCGCTGCGTACTATTCTGACTCCGGACCCCGTGCACGCGCACACAGGACCGGGCACTCGCGCGGCGGACCCGGCAGCGGCACCCTTCGAGCGGCTCTCGAGCAGGCCGCATGAGCTTTCAGTGACGGCTCGACCGACGGCCCATGGCGGGGAGCGACGATGAGATGGACCCGCGCAGCGGTGGTCTCGGCGTTCGTCGTCGCCGCGTGTGTCGTCGGGCCGGACGCGCAGCAACGGCGGGGCCAGCCGGAGAACCCCGCTGTTCGCCAGGCACAGCCAACCCGGCGTGAGCCGACGTCCGCGACCGACACCGGCCGGCAGGCGCGGGCGGCGGCGGAACGCCTCGTGGCCCGCGTCGTCGCGGACCGCGCCGGCGAGTTCAGGATCGAGATCCTGCCGTCAGAGGGCGGCCTCGACGTGTTCGAGATCGAGAGCCGGGACGCCAAGGTGGTCCTGCGCGGGTCGAACGGCGTCGCCGTGGCTTCCGCGCTGCGCGAGTACCTCGAGCGGTTCTGCCGCGTGAATGTCGCGAGCCCACTGCGCGCGCTGCGCCTGCCCGCGAGGCTTCCCGTCGTCGCCGAGAGGGTTCGCGTCAAGACCGGCTACCGGTATCGGTACTTCTTCAACTACTGCACCTTCTCCTACAGCATGGCGTGGTGGGACTGGCCGCAGTGGGAGAAGATGATCGACTGGATGGCGCTGAACGGCATCAACATGCCGCTCGCCGCCACCGGCCAGGAAGGCACGTGGCGCCTCGTGCTCCGCGACCTCGGGTTCAGCGACGCCCAGGTCGGCGCCTTCCTCGACGGCCCGGCCTACCTGCCGTGGGGGTGGATGGGAAATATCGACGGCCTCGGCGGGCCGCTGCCCCGAAGCTGGATCGACAGCCACATCGACCTGCAGCGCCGGATCCTCGCCCGCGAGCGCGAGCTGGGGATGACCCCCGTCCTCCAGGGGTTCACGGGACACGTCCCCGAGTCAATCACCGCGCTGTTCCCCGCGGCGCGGGTCCACAGGACCGGTGACTGGTCGGCTGGGTTCTCCGGCACGTTCTTCCTCGATCCGCTCGACCCGTTGTTCCAGCGCATCGGCAAGCGTTTCATCGAGCGGCAGACGGAGCTGTTCGGCACGGATCACTTGTACGCCGCCGACAGCTTCAACGAGATCAACCCGCCGACCGACGATCCGGAGTTCTGTCGAAGCATGGGCCGGGCCGTCTACCAGTCGATGGCGTCGGCCGATCCGAGGGCGGTGTGGGTCCTCCAGGGGTGGTTTCTCTACTACCAGGCCGATTTCTGGAAGCCGGCACAGGCCCGGGCGCTGCTCGGCGCCGTGCCCGACGCGAGCATGCTGGTGCTCGACCTGTGGGGCGATCGAAACCCGGTCTGGAAGGCGCGCGAGGCGTTCTACGGCAAGCCGTGGATCTGGAACGTCCTCTACAACTTTGGCGGCAAGGTCAGCCTGAACGGCGACCTGCCCCGGATCGCCGCGAACCTGGGCGACGTGTTGCGAAGCCCCGAGCGGGGACGGTTCGCCGGACTCGGGATGATGATGGAGGGCCTCGGCTACAACCCGATCGTGCCGGACTTCGTGATGGGCATGACGTGGCGAACGGACATCCCTGCGCTCGAGGACTGGGCCCGGGCGTACCTCGTCCGCCGCTACGGCCGCGAGAATCGAGCGGCCTGGGACGCGTGGAAGGTCCTTCTGGCCACGGCCTACCGTTCCGGCGGCCAGACCGGGACCTTCGTCTGCGAGCGCCCGACGTTCTTCAGGAAGGGGACGGCGTATCGGTCCGAGCCGGTCGCGCCGTACGAGCCGCGGCAGCTGGCGCTGGCGGCCGACGCGCTCCTGTCGGCGTCGGCCGACCTCGGTGACAGCGATGCCTACCGCTTCGACCTTGTGAATCTCGTGCGCCAGGCCCTCGGCAACCTCGGCCTGCCGCTGGTCAACGCCGTCGAGGACGCCTACACGCGCAAGGACCGTCGTGCGCTCCTCGCCGCCGAAGGGCCGGTGCTGCAACTGCTCCGCGACCTCGACGAACTGGTCGGCACACGCGAGGAATTCCTGCTCGGCCGATGGCTGGCGGACGCCAGGCGCTGGGCGACCACGCCGGGCGAGGATCGGCTCTACCAGTGGAACGCGCGAAACATCATCACGCTCTGGGGCACCGGGTGCACCGAGGGGCAGAACGACGATCTGAATCTCTACGCCCACAAACAGTGGCAGGGCCTGTTCACTGACTACTACCTTCCCCGCTGGCAGCAGTTCTTCGCCCGGCTCGATCGGTCCCTCGACACCGGCGTGGCCCTGGACCGGGCGCCGTTCGTCGACCAGTCCTGCCGTTGGGAACAGCAATGGTCCAGTCGTCAGGGTTCCTTCCCGACGACGCCGACCGGCGATGCCGTCGCGGTGGCCCGCCGGCTCTTCGAGAAGTACCGCGGTGAGCTGTTCGCCGGGTCCAGAACGCCGGGCCGGACGCCCGCATCGGCCAACCACCCGCTCGCGTCCGTAGGGCAACGATGAGGGCGCGCAAGAGACCCTTCGACCCGGGCGGCAGCATCCCGCGGGCGCTGGTGCTCGACGCGAAGGGCCGCGTCTGGGGAACGGGCGACTAGGAGACGACCATGCACCGTGGGATCTTTCGCCCCTGGGTTCTCTGGGCCGCGGCCCTCGTCCTGCTTGCCGGGAACGCTGGCGCGCAGACGAAACCGGCCGACCCCGGGCTCCTCACCCTCGATCGGATCTTCGCCTCGCGGGATTTCGAGGCCGAGCGGTTCGGGCCGGCGCGTTGGATGGCGGACGGCGACTCGTACACGACGTTGGAGCCGACCGCCGGCGGCGGATCCGGCCGCGATCTCGTCCTCTACAGGGCCGAGAGCGGCACGCGGGACATCCTCGTTGCGGCGGCCAGGCTCGTACCGCCGGGAGCATCCGCGCCCATCGCCATCGAGGATTACGCCTGGTCGCCCGATGGCAAGGTCCTGATCGTCATGACCAATTCCCGCCGGGTCTGGCGGCAGAACACCCGGGGCGATTTCTGGACCTACGATCTGGCCTCGGGCCGGCTCCGCAAGCTCGGTCCCCTCTTCGAGCCCTCGACGCTCATGTTCGCCAAGCTCTCGCCCGACGGCCGCATGGCCGCCTACGTCGTCAAGAACAACATCTACGTCGAGAACCTGGCCGACGGCGCGGTGCGCGCGCTGACCACGGACGGCACCGAGGACATCATCAACGGGACCTCCGACTGGGTCAACGAGGAGGAGTTCGGGATCCGCGACGGCTTCCGCTGGAGCCCCGACAGCCGCCTCATCGCCTTCTGGCAGTTCGACACCCACGGCGTGCCCGTGTTCACGATGATCAACAACACGGACGACCTCTATCCCCGCACGACCTCGTTCAAGCATCCCAAGGCCGGCCAGCCGAACTCGGCCGTCCGCGTGGGCGTCGTGCCGGCGGCGGGCGGACCGGTCGTCTGGATGAAGGCCCCCGGCGACCCGCACGACATCTACATCCCCCTGATCGACTGGGCGGGCAACGCCAGGGAAGTCGTCTTTCAGCAGCTCAATCGATTGCAGAACACCAACCAGGTCCAGCTCGGCGACGCGGCGACGGGTGAAGTCCGGACCATGTTCGCCGACAAGGACGAGGCCTGGCTCGACGAGATGACCCGGTACGTCTGGCTGGCCGGGGGCAAGGGCCTGTTCTGGCTCAGCGAGCGCGACGGCTGGCGGCACGCGTACTACGTCTCGCGCGACGGCAAGGAGGTCCGGCTGATGACGCCCGGCGAGTACGACGTCATGAGCGTCGATGCGATCGACGAAAAGGCAGGCCTGCTCTATGTCACCGCCTCGCCCGACAACGCAACCACGCGCTTCGAGTACCGCGTCCGCATGGACGGCACGGGAAAGCCCGGGCGCGTCGGCCCAGCGGGGCAGACGGGCGTGCACCGCTACGACGTCTCGCCCACGGCCCGTTGGGCGTTCCACAGCTTCTCGACGCTCGACACGCCACAAGTGACGGAGCTCGTCCGTCTGCCGGGCGGCGAGACAGTCCGACCCCTGGCGGCCAACCTCGACCTGCGGGCCAAGGTCGAAGCCCTGAACCGGAAACGCGTCGAGTACACCAAGCTGGATATCGGCGGTGGAATCCAGGTCGATTCCTGGCGCATCCTGCCGCCCGACTTCGATCCGAAGAAGAAGTATCCGCTCCTCGTCTATGTCTACGGCGAGCCCGCGGGCCAGACGGTCCAGGACAGCTGGGGCGGCAACACCTATCTCTGGCACCTGATGCTCGCCCAGCAGGGATACATCGTGGCCAGCTTCGACAACCGCGGCACGCCCGCGCCCCGCGGCCGGGCCTGGCGCAAGAGCGTCTACCGCCAGATCGGCATCCTCGCCTCCGCCGACCAGGCGGCCGCGGTTCGGGCGGCCATCGCGGCCTGGCCGTTCGTCGACGCCGATCGTGTCGGAAGCTGGGGCTGGAGCGGCGGCGGACAGATGACGCTCAACGCGATCTTCCGCTATCCCGATCTCTACAAGACCGCCATGGCGGTCGCGTTCGTCTCCGATCAGCGCCTCTACGACAGCATCTACCAGGAGAGGTTCATGGGCCTGCCGCAGGACAATGCAGAAGGGTACAAGAACGGCTCGCCCATCACCTTCGCGAAGAACCTGAAGGGCAACCTCCTCATCGTCCACGGGACCGGCGACGACAACGTCCACTACCAGAGCTTCGAAATGCTGGTGAACGAGCTCATCGCCAACGGGAAGCAGTTCACCATGATGTCCTACCCGAACCGGTCTCACGGCATCTCGGAGGGACGGGGGACGACGATGCACCTCTACACGCTGTTGACGACCTATTTGAATACCCACATGCCGCGGGGCGGTCGGTGAGCGGCGGACAGGTAGAGGAGGTTCTCTGCGCCGGCGCGACTACGCCGGCGGCCTCACGCCGGCCGCCGCGACGGACAGAATGAAGGTGGCGCCTGGCGTCGTCGGGAACTCCAGGACGTCCGGTTCTGGCTGCGATGGCCGAATGACCTTTCGCTGGGACGTCACGTTCAACGGGAGCGTCGCGCGCACTCGGCAGATGCCACCGTTCAGAGAGACGATCGTGGCGCGCGTGAGCGCTCCCGCCTCCCACTCCAGGCCGACTTCGTACCCGCCTCGGGCACGCAGCCCTTTGACCTCGCCGTTCTTCCACGATTCGGGCAGGGCGGGAAGCAGTGACAACTCGTTCTCGTGCGACTGGAGGAGCATCTCGGCGATCGCCGCCGTCATGCCGAACGAGCCATCCACCTGCATCGCCCTCGAGCAGATCGAGAAGAGACTGTCGGTGGTGTAGTTCTTGACCGCGTAGACGAAGTTCTCCATCGCCCTGGACGCGTTGCCCAACCGCGCCCACGAGGCGGCCTTCCACGCCGAGGACCAGCCGTTGCCTGGCAGGCCGCGCTGATCCAGGACCACGCGGGCAGCCTCGGCGAACTTCGGCGTCCGGCGCGCCGAGATCTGATGCCCCGGATAGAGACCGTACAGGTTGGAGACGTGTCGGTGGCTCTTCTCCCGCTGGCCCCAATCCTCCAGCCATTCCTGCAGATCGCCGTTCCTGCCGACCTGCATCGGCGCGAGCCTGTCGCGCGTCGCGAGCACCTTCGCGCGGAACTCCTGGTCGGTGCCGAGGACCGCAGCGGCCTCCGCCACGTAGCCGAAGAGGTCGTTGAGGATCTGCATGTCGATGGTGGAACCGGCCACCAGGCTCGTGCCGGGGCTCATGCTTCCGGTCACCTCGTCGAAGAACCGGTCGTTGCCCGGGGCCAGCGGGAAGTTCTCGGGTGAGGTCGAGGGGTTGGTCACGAGCCACCCGTACTTCGGATGCGGGACGAGAAAGTCCAGGAAGAACTCCACCGAGCCTTTCATCACCGGGTAGTACTCGCGCAGGAACGCCTTGTCGCCGGTGAACAGGTAGTGCTCCCACAGATGCGTGGACAACCAGGCGCCGCCGGTGGTGAAGCCGCCCCAGCTCGGGCCATCCATCGGCGCGGCCACGCGCCAGAGGTCGGTGTTCTGATGGAAGACCCAGCCCCGCGCGCCGTAGTGCTCGCGCGCCACGTCGGCCCCCTGGTCGGTCAGCTCCCTGATCATCCTGAACAACGGCTCGGCGCAGTCGCTGAGGTTGGCGACCTCGGCGGGCCAGTAGTTCATCTCGGTGTTGATGTTGGTCGTGTACTTCGAATCCCACATGGGATTCATGTCCTTGTTCCAGATCCCCTGCAGGTTGGCGGGCTGGGTGCCGGGCCTCGACGACGAGATCAGCAGGTACCGCCCGAACTGGAACACCAACGCTGCGAGGCCGGGGTCGTTCGTCCCATCGAACTTCTTGAGGCGCTCGTCCGTGGGGAGGCCGGCATTCGGACCTGCGCCGAAGCGCACCGCGACGCGCCGGAACAGCCGCTGGTGCTCCTGGACATGCGCCGCTCTGAGCTGGTCGAAGGACTTGCCACCGACCGCTCTCATCACCGCGTTCACGCGCGCAGCCGGATCCGCGCTGACGTCCTTGTAGTTGACGAAGCTGGTTGCGGCCGCCACGACGAGCACGACTTCGTCCGCGCTGCGAACGGTGAGAGTGTCGTCGACGACCGTCAGCTCTCCGCCGCGCGGGACCGCGCGCAGCCGCGACTGATAGCGGAGCGTTCCTGCGGCGCCGAGGTAGTCGGCCGACTTGCCCCGGACGATCAGGCCGTCCCTCCCGTAGCCGTCCATCTGGAAGTAGTCGGTGGCGTAGTTGGAATGGGCCTGGTTCCGTTCGCCTCGAAGCTGGGCCGTGAAGGAGACCTTGCCTGGCGCGTCGGCCGACAGGCGGACGACGATGACCTGGTCTACGGGCGTGACGAAGACCTCGCGTGTGAAGCGCACGCCGCCCTGCTCGTAGGTCGTCGTCGCGACGGCGGTGTCGAAATCGAGCTCGTGGCGGTAGTGCTGCACGGTGCCGCTTGCCGCCAGCGTCAAGACGAGGCTCCCGATGGACTGGTACTTCTGCTGCTCGACGGGATAGCCCATCAGGTGGCGCCCGAACAGGCGGTGGGCTCGTACCAACTCGCCGTCGAAGATGAGTTTCCGGATCTCCGGCAGGGCCTGGTAGCCGCCCTTGACGGTTGTCGAGTACGGGCCGCCGGACCAGTACGTCTCTTCGTTGAGCTGGATCTGCTCTTCATCCGTCTTGCCGAAGACCATCGCTCCCAGTCGGCCGTTGCCGACCGGAAGGGCGTTCTCCCACTTGTCGGCCGGATGGGCGTACCAGATCCGGGTCGTCGGGTCCGAAAGGCCCATCGACTCCTGCCGGGACGCCGGGGCGACCGGGCCGAGCGACAGCCCGAGGGTCGCGACGGCCAGCAAGGCAACCCTCGGGGCGTGCTTGCCGGATGACAGGATAGGCATCGATGATCCCTCCAGGCGATGGAGTTTCCAACCTGAGCCCGATGGCAATTCGGTGGGGGGCTGGCGATTGTCGTTGAGAAGTTCCATTCTACGCTCGGCTGCCGTGGACAACCTGAATTCCGTGAACCGATCCGGCTCAGGTACCGGCCCGTCTACCTTCTGAACGCGGATCGAGAACGGACGACACGTATGAAACGCACACTCCTGCTCGCAGCCCTCCTCGCCGGCGCGACCATCACCGGTCTCGTCGCTCAATCCCCGGATCTCGCCGCCGAAGGCAAGGCGTGGTGGGCGCACGTGCAGTATCTGGCCGACGACAGGCTCGAGGGCCGCAACGTCGGGACACCAGGGTACGAGATGGCAGCCAAGTACGTGGAAAGCCAGTTTCAGGCGATCGGGCTGAAGCCGGGAGGCGCGGGTGGATTTCGACAGCCGGTGAAGCTCGACAGCCGGACGCTGGTGCCCGACCAGTCCACGCTCGCACTCGTGCGCGACGGCAAAGAGGAACGGCTCGTCATCGGCCAGGACGC
>PMZR01000069.1 GCA_003170135.1 Acidobacteriota bacterium | reverse complement strand
GAAGGTGACAAAGTAGTGCTAACGTCCAACGACCAACGACTACAGCGCGCTCGCTATGTATTCGCCGCTTGCAGCGCGCCCCCGTGGGCGGATTCGAGCGCGATCCGCGCCGCGCGGCGGATGCGTTTCAGGTCGCCGGTCACGAGCAGGCCGAGCCTGGTCAGCAACTGCTGCTGCGCCCGTTCCGAGAGGCTCGCGACCACGTGCAGCACGCCCGGCAGGCGGCGGTGTCGGGCAGGCCGCGCACGCTGGCGCTGACCTCGACCCGTTCGGGCCTCGCCGGGTCGTCTTCCACGACGGCGACGATCACGCAGTCGACGCGGCCCCGCAGCCGCTCGAGCGCGCGCGTCAGCGCCTGGCGCGCTTCCAGGCGCCGGCGTCCCGCCTGCGTGCGCCCTTCTTCGACCAGGTCGTGCGCGTTCTCGAGCATGTGCACGACGGCGACATTCAGTTCCGAGAAGAACCGCTCGATGACCGGCCTCAGCCCCGCGTCGGGCAGCGACGGCAGGCCCACCGACCGCAGGCGCGAGCCCGTGGCGCTCCACTGCTGCCGGAGCCGATCCCGGAGGCTGTCCAGGTAGCCGCCGTTGTGCCGGAAGAACGTGTGGACGATGCGGTGCGCCTCGAAGCGGATGGCGGCCTCTTTCCAGTCCGCGCGGACCGCCCGCCGGACCATCTGGCCAACCGAGTAGAAGCGCCGCATCGCGCGCATCATCTCGGCCTGCACCTCGTAGGCGGTCATCTGTTCGGGCTCGTGCACGGCGTGGTGCCCGTCGTAGAGCGACCAATCGCGCGTGAACAGCCGTCCCCGGTCCAGCATCGTCTTGTAGTCCTTCGAGCCGGGGATCGGCGTCAGGATCATCAGCTGGAGCGAGTCGATGCGGTGCTGGCGCGCGAAACGCTCCGTTTCGCGGATGGTCTCGGCCGTGTCCGCGTCGGATCCGACGACGAACATGCCGTGCACTTTCACGCCGTGGCGATGGAACGACGCGATCGCGCGTTCGATGTCGTCGCGCGTCTCGTGCTTGTTGAAGTGCTCGAGCGTTCGCGGATTGATCGATTCGAACCCCACGAAAACCCGGTCGCAGTTCGCGCGCCGCATCAGGTCGAGCGCTTCGCCGTCGCGCGCCACCTCGTGCCGGACCTGAGCGCCCCAGCGCGGCGTCAGCCGCCGCGCGATCATGCCTTCGAGGATCTGCTTCATCCGCGCGCGGTTCAGGTTGAAGATGTCGTCGGCGAAGAACAGGTAGCGCACGTGGGAGTGGGTGAGGTGCGTGGCGATTTCGTCGAGCACGCGATCGACCGACACGAGCCGCCCGCCGCGGCCGTGGAACGCGGGGACCGAGCAGAACGTGCACTCGAACGGGCAGCCGCGCCCGGTCATCACCGAGACATAGGCTCGCCGGCGCCACCCGTGGACCAGCCGGAAATCCGGAATCGGCAGCCCGTCGAGGTCCGCGATGGGCTGAGCCGCCGGCGCATGAAAGATCTCGCCCTCGCGCGAGCGCGTCAGGCCGGGCACTCGCTCGAGGTCGCCCCCGTCCTCGAGGACGTGCACCAGGTCGAGCAGCGATTGTTCGGCCTCGCCGCGCAGGACGTAATCCGCGTGGCACGCCGCCTCGTCGGCTTCGAACGTCGCGTGGATGCCGCCCATGACCACCGGGATGCCGGTCGCGCGGATGCGTTCGGCCAGCGCGTAGGACCGCGGCGCGGTGGCGGTGAGCGTCGAGATGCCGACGAGGTCGGCCGACAGCACCTCCGCCCAGTCGAGCGGGGCGATGTCCTCGATGTAGACGCGCACGTCGTAGCCGTGGTCCCTCAGGATCGTGCCGAGCAGCACGCACCCCAGGCGCGGGATCGGGATCCTGCTGTAGACGTGGACGTCGGTCGCGCCCGTCTCGATAAGAACGATCTTCCGCAGTTTCATGGTTCTGCCCACGATGGTACGGGGGTCGACCCGGACGGTCCCGCGCGCGGTCGGCTGCCGGAGAGGATGCAAACCCTGAAACGGCTGGTCGCGTGGCGGATCCGGGGTGGCGGCTGCCCTTAATTCGAATTAGCTCAAGTATATGCAGCGATGCCGGCGATGGCAAACCTCACCTCGGCCGCTTGACAGCGGGGGCCCTGCCGCGTAGAGTCAAGGACCGCCCCCCGGCTGGTTTCCCGAGATTTTTTCCTGGCGCATCGGGTCGTCGCGGATGTCAAACCGCGCGGTGACGCGGGACTGCCTGCTTCGGCACCTGGACACGCGGTTCGTTCTCTTCAAACTCTCATAGAGGGTAGCGCATGAAAACGAGAAGATTCCTCGCTCCGATCCTCGCTCTGGTCCTCGTGGCCGTCGCGTTCAGCATCGTGCCACGTGCAGACGAGGGGTTCTGGCCGTACAACAACATCCCGAAGGCCGCGATCAAGAAGGCGTACGGCTTCGACGTCACCGACCAGTGGCTGAACCATCTCCAGCTGGCGACGGTGCGCTTCGGCGGCGGCACCGGTTCGGTGGTGTCACCCGACGGCCTCGTGCTCACCAACCATCACATCGGCCTGAGCACGCTGCAGCGCCTCAGCACGGCCGAGAAGGACTACGTCAAGGACGGGTTCTTCGCGGCGACGCGCGCCGACGAACAGAAGGTGCCGGGCATGTCGCTGCGGATCCTCCAGAACATCGAGGACGTGACGGCCAAGGTGAATGCGGTCGTCAGGCCCGGCATGAGCGCGCAGGAGCGGCAGGCGGCCCTCACCGAGCTGCAGAACCAGGCAAACACCGCGACCGGTCTGCAGAACGAAGTGGTCGCGCTCTACCGGGGCGCGGTCTACAACATGTATCGCTACAAGGTGTACACGGACGTGCGCCTGGTGTGCGGCGTCGAGTACCAGACCGGGTTCTACGGCGGCGACCCGGACAACTTCACCTATCCGCGCTACAACCTCGACGTGTCGATGTTCCGCCTGTACGAGAACGACAAGCCGGCGCAGACGCCCAACTACCTGCACTGGTCGCCCAACGGCTCGAAGGAAAACGAACTGGTCTTCACCACCGGCCATCCCGGCAGCACGCAGCGGCTGAACACCGTCGCGCACCTCAAGTACATGCGCGACGTCACGCTGCCCTACGCGATTGCCTCCGGCGAGATGCGCGAGGCCAGCATCAAGAAGTTCTCGGCGCTCAGCGCCGAGAATGCGCGCACGAGCGTGCAGACGCTGTTCGGCATCCAGAACACGCTGAAGTCGCAGCGCGGCCAGTTGAAGGGGTTGCAGGATCCGGCGCTGATGGCCAAGAAAGAGGCGGCCGAGAAGCAGCTGCGCGACGGGCTGGCGAAGATCCCGGCCAAGCAGCAG
This sequence comes from Acidobacteriota bacterium, assembly GCA_003170135.1. Taxonomy (GTDB): domain Bacteria; phylum Acidobacteriota; class Vicinamibacteria; order Vicinamibacterales; family Fen-181; genus Fen-181. The sequence continues at coordinate 28,709 of PMZR01000069.1, read as the reverse complement.
GAACTCGGCGACGCGTGGGCTGCGATCGAGAAGTCGCTCCAGGTGGCGCGTGAGCTCGACGCCCAGCGCAACTTCATCGTGAACGCGGCGGGGCTCAACTCGACCCTCTTCACCCAGGCGCGGCAGCTGGTGCGCGCGGCCTATGCGCCGCCATCAGCCGAGGGCGCGGCCGCGGGCCGCGGCGGGCGAGGCGGCGCGGGTCGTGGCGGTCAGGGTGGCGGCGCGGCCCAAGGCGGTCGCGGCGGCCAGGGCGGCGCGGCGCCGGCCATCAACACGCAGCAGGAAAAGCAGCAGCTGACCGATTCGCTCACCTTCATGAAGGCGCAGCTGCCGGCGACGAGCCCGATCGTGAAGCTGATTCTCGGCGACAAGACGCCGGAAGCGCGCGCGGCCGAACTCATCGATCACACCCGGATCATGGATCCGGAGATCCGCACGCTGCTGCAGGCTGGCGGCAAGGCCACCATCGACGCGTCCACCGATCCGCTGATCGTGCTGGCGCGGACGTTGGAAGCCGACGTCCCGGCGATCAACAGGCGGTACGAGGACGAGGTCGCGGCGGTGCAGACGGCCAGCTATCCGAAGATCGCCCAGGCGGTGTTCGCGGTCTACGGGCCCAACGCCTACCCGGATGCGACAGGCACGCTGCGGCTCTCCTACGGCACCGTCAAGAGCTACATGGTTGACGGCAAGCGCATCGCGCCCTACACGGATCTCGCCGGTCTCTACGCGAGGGCCGCGCAGCACAACAACGAGATGCCGTTCACGCTGGCGCCGCGGTGGGCGCAGAGCAAGACGGCGGTCAATCTCAAGACGCCGTTCAACTTCGCCAGCACCAACGACATCGTCGGCGGCAACAGCGGGTCGGCGGTCGTCAACACCAAGGGCGAACTGGTGGGACTCATCTTCGACGGCAACATCGAATCGCTGCCCGGCTACTTCATCTACGACCAGGCGATCAACCGGGCGGTCTCGGTCGATTCGCGGGCCATCATCGAGGGCTTCCGCAAGGTCTACCATGCGGACGCGCTCGCCGATGAGATGACGGGCAAGCGCCGGATCTCCACGAACTAGTCGGGGTCAACGCGATACGGGGAGTCGGAGGGTCGGAGGACGCGGCGTTTTCCCGACCCTCCGCCTTCCGCCTTCCGGCGTCTCACTCCTTTCCGGCGGCTCGACCGCACGCCCTTCCCGTTCGCCATTTCAGGAAGTCCTTTCCCGCCACGTTCCAACCTCCCGGGTCGACGCGCCGTCGTTTTTCGAATCTTGCGAAAAGGGGAGTGCCTGGCGCGTGCCTTCAAGCCGCGCGCACGGGCCTGTCGCTTGCTCGATTTCCAGGGGCGCCGTGCCTCTGCCTTTTCTGCCAGGAGGAACGGGTTGGGATCCTCCGAGGGGCCGACAGTGAGACTTGGTGGAGCTTCGAAGTGGGTGATGCGGGCGGCCATCGTCCGCACGTCGGCCCGGTCGGACCCGGCAAGGCGAAGCCGCAAACGGGCGGCGCGCCGCAGCTGGGATTGGGCGGCGTCGTGCGACGGTGAGTCTGGCGCGGTGTCCGGCGTGGCAAGGCTGACGCCTCGCCCTACCGATGGGCGGTGGGCCAAGGCCAAACCAAAGCCTCGCCCTGCCAACCTCTCGCGGTAGGGCAAGGCTTCAGCCTTGCCGAGGGCAGGAATTCTGATACGCTGGACGCCGCCCCCGGAGATCGAGCAGCGTCCATGGAATTCCGCACGATCATCGAACCGTTCCGGATCAAGTCGATCGAGTCGGTCAAGTTCACGAACCTGGAGGATCGCGAGGCGGCACTGGTCGCGGCGGCCTACAACGTCTTCCGTCTGCGCGCCGACGATGTGTTGATCGATCTGCTGACCGACTCCGGTACCGGGGCGATGTCGGCGGCGCAGTGGGGTGCGCTCATCCAGGCCGATGAGTCGTACGCGGGCAGTCGATCGTTCTACCGGTTCGAGGCTGCCGTTCGCGATCTCACCGGCTTCGAGTACATCATTCCGACGCACCAGGGCCGCGCCGCCGAGCGGATTCTCTTCCACACGGTTCTTCAGGCGGGACAGATCGTTCCCAACAACAACCATTTCGACACGACCCGCGCGAACATCGAGTTCGAGCACGCCGAGGCCGTCGACCTCGTGATCGCCGAAGGGCGAGTGCCGGCCCTCGTCCACCCGTTCAAGGGAAATGTCGACCTGGCGGCGCTCGAGCGTCTGCTGCAGGAGCGCGGCGACCGCGTGCCGCTCGTGATGGTCACGGTGACGAACAACTCGGGCGGGGGACAGCCGGTCTCGCTCGAGAACCTGCGCGGCGTCCGCGCGCTCTGCGATGCCTACCGGAAGCCGCTGTTCCTCGACGCGTGCCGCTTTGCCGAGAACGCCTACTTCATCAAGCGTCGCGAGCCGGGATACCAGGATCGTACGCCGAAGGCGATCGCGCAGGAAATGTTTGCGCTGGCCGACGGCTGCACGATGTCGGCGAAGAAGGACGGCCTCGCCAATATCGGCGGGTTTCTCGCGATGAACGACGCCACCTGGGCCGAGCAGTCGCGCAACCTGTTGATCCTCACCGAGGGGTTTCCCACCTACGGCGGGCTGGCGGGCTACGACCTCGAGGCGATCGCGCGTGGACTCGAGGAAGTCGTGGACGAGTCGTACCTGCGGTACCGGATCCGGTCGATCGAATACCTCGGCGAGAAACTCTCGGGCGCCGGCGTGCCCATCATCCAGCCGCCCGGCGGTCACGCCATCTACATCGATGCGCGCGCGCTGCTCCCGCACATCCCGCCCCTCCAGTATCCCGGCATCGCGCTGGTCAACGCGCTCTACGTCGAGGCTGGCATCCGCGGCGTGGAAATCGGCACCGTGATGTTCGGTCTGCATCCGGACGGGAGCGAAACGCCGGCCGCGATGGACCTCGTACGCCTGGCCGTGCCCCGCCGGGTCTATACACAGTCGCACATCGACTACGTCGCGGAAGCCGTCATCGGCGTTGCCGCGATGCGCGATCGGCTGCGTGGCTATCGCATCGTGTCGCCGCCGAAAGTGCTGCGCCATTTCACGGCGGAGTTCGCGCCGGTCGAGGATGGGGTCGGGGCCTGAACTGCCGCGTCTTTATGGGGTGGTCCCGGATGTCATTTCGGCGGTGGTAGCGGGCCAGGCCTCGAGGCCGGCGTCGGGCCGCCTGCCGGCGGCGTGGGCGTGGCCGTGAATGCCGCGTAGGCCATCGCGATCGCGAGCGCGAACGCGACGATGCGGTGCCTCCGTCCCCGGACTTTCACGTGCGCCAGCGCGACGCCCACTTCGAGGGCGAACGCGAGCGGGAGCACCACAAGAGCGCCGACGAACGCGCCCTGCAGGAAGTAGGGCAGCCGTTCCCAGGGACTGCCCCCTTGGAGCAACTGGACGTAGGAGCGGTGCCACGCGATGCCGGTGCCGAACGCGACGACGCCATAACAGGCGGCCAGCGCCGCCACGGCGCGCCCGGCGATCGGCAGCGGCGAACCGATGGTCAACGACACGAGCGCCAACGCCAGCACGCCCGCCGTCGTCACCGACAGCACGGTTGACGTGGAGAGCGTGGCCACGCGCATCCCCTGCTGGAGTCCGTTCGGCATGGAGGCGGTGACGGCGAGCAGCACGAGGAAGAGAAACGCCGACAGCCAGATGCTCGCGACCGCGCCGGGACGGCTGGAATGCTGTTGCCGGATCAGCCACAAGGTGAAGCTCACGTAGGCGGCGACGGGCAGTGCCACCCACAGGCGAAGGTCAGAGCCTGCCTGGTAGGTCTCGACGGCCGCGTCGATGAGCAGGATGTAGAGCAGAAGGGCGGTGACCAGGGACAGCGCCCGTCGAAGCGTCAGTCGGACGCGGTCTGTCGGGCGACCGGGGAGTGCAGTGTCGGTCATGACAGCGACTCGAACGCCAGCCGCATGCGGCGTCCTCGGTTCGGGGAGCGCTGCGGACTAGGGGAAGTGTATCGCGATGGCGCGCCGGAGGCCATGAAGTCGTGAACTCCAATGTCCGCGCGCTCGTAGATCAGGCAGAAGGCATGTATCCTGGCTTCTGTCACACGCCGCCCCTCGGGACAATCGCGATGCGTCGCGTCCTGAAGGTTGCCGGGCTCCTGTGTCTGTGCGCCATATGGGCATCGGTGGACGTGGCCACGGCCACTGCGCAGGACAGGAGCGCCGCAGGCACCCCCTTGCTCGAAGTGCTGCGCGAAACGGGGCTCACCCGGGACGGTGTGCCCGTCCTGGAGCCTCACCCCGACGCCGCGCGCTACGTCGCGGGGCTCGCGCGAGGCCTGTCAGGCCGGCTGCTGCGGCTCTACGCGCTCGAGCAACACTATCTGCAGGTGAAGAACGGCACCGCGCCCGAGCCGGCCTACCTGCTCATCTCCTCCACGATGGGAGGATTTCCCCGCTTCGGGTTCTACCTGGGCTCGCACGACAAACGGACGGCGGGCTATGTGGACCTGCGCGTGGACCCGAGGATTGGCGGCCGGTTCGGCGCGATGGATCAGATCTTCCCTCACGAACTCGGGCACGTGATCCTCACGCAGCTTGCCGGGCTGCCCCAACATGGCGGCTCGAACCAGATGCACGCCATCGGCGTGCGCACCGATGCGTTCAACGCGTTCAACGAAGGGTTCGCCGAACACTTCCAGGTGCTGGCGCTGGATGACCCGGACGCCCTGTCCGAAACCCGGGAGCTTTTGCGCGACGACTTCTTCGAACGGCGCTCGGCGATGCAACTGCGCGAATACGCGCAGGAACTGGAGGCGCTCTGGCCGGTGCCCGGGCGCCGGCGCGTCGTCTTTCCGCTCTGGTTCAGCAGCAACGAGCAGGCGCTTCGGTTCTACGCGGTGAAGGCGAACGCGTTCGCCCGTCAGCCGCGCATCCCGGCGCGGCTGCTGCGCGCCGATCCGTACGAGGCGTACCTGCTCGAGAACGTCATGCCCGGGCGGCCGTCCGATGCGCCGAAGAACCCTGCGCAGCTGGTCTCGAGCGAGGGCGTGGTGGCGGCGTTCTTCGTGGCCTGGGCGACGAGCGGCGAGCTGCAGCACACGCGTCGCGAGGCGGCGTTCTACGCGCCGTTCGGCGTGACACCGGCCTCGGTGACGCCGTTCGAGAACGCGTACCTGAAGTTGTTCCACGCCTTCTCCGTGTCGCGTCCCGCGGACCTGCCGGCCGCCATCGCAGGATACAAGGCGTGTTTTCCCGACGAGGCGCCCGCGGTCGATCGGCTCGTGCGGCGCATCGCGCTCGGCCAGTCGCTGGACGGCGTGGCGCGGATCTGGCTGGCGAACGACGATTTCCGGATCGGCACGAGCGTCTTCGATCAGTTTCGCAGCCTGCCGCGCGTGCACACCTTCGACCTGAACGCCGCGAGCGAGGTCGATCTCGTCGCCGTGCCGGGCGTGAGCAGCGAGATGGCCGACGCGATCCGCCGCCGCAGCCCGTATCACAGCCTCGAAGATCTGCACGGCGTGAAGGGCATGAGCGCGTCGCTCATGGATCGGTTCCGCGCGCTCGAACGCCGCGCGGCGGCGAGGCGTCGGAACGGGGCCGACGACGAAGCGTCCTTCTCGTTCGGCGCAATCGTTCGTCCGTATCTGTGGCGCCTGGCGGTGCTGGTGCTGCTCACGGGTGTGCTGGGAGCGGTGGCGTATCGCCTGGCGGTGCCGCGCACCTGGCCGCACGCGGTCGCGAACGGGATTGCCGCTATCGTCGTCGGCCTGGTCCTGGAAGTCGCTCTCGATTTCCCGCGTGGGGTGCTCGCGGTGGTCGGTCCGCTGCTGTTCCTGGGCGTTCCCGCCGCGCTGTACTGCCTGCTCTTCCCCGGCCGCACGGCCCGGCGGGTGGCCGCGTCGCGTGTCGATGGCCACCTCCCGACGCGCGGGCGGCTGGCGTTGGCAGTCTGGTTCGCCTGGATCCTGGCGGCCCTTCCCCTCGTCCTGGTGCTGACGCCGCACTTCTGAGGGGTCAGGTCAAGACCTGACCCCGCGGGGAGGTGAGCATGAATCTGGAACTGGTTCCCGTTACGCTGCCGGACGGCACCAACGTCGTCATCGGGCAGAGTCACTTCATCAAGACGATCGAGGACCTGTACGAGATCGTCGTCACCGGCGTACCGCAGGCGCGCTTCGGCGTGGCGTTCAACGAGGCGTCGGGTCCGCGGCTGGTCCGGGTCGAGGGCAATGCCGACGATCTCCGGCGCGCTGCGGCCGACACAGCGCGGGCCATCGGAGCGGGGCACGTCTTCGTGCTGTTCCTGGGCGACGCGTTTCCGATTAACCTGCTGAACCAGATCAAAGCGTGCCCGGAGGTCTGCACGGTTTTCTGCGCGACGGCGAACCCGGTCCAGGTCGTCGTGGCAACGAGCGAGCAAGGCCGCGGCGTGGTGGGGGTGATTGACGGCGCCGGTCCCCTTGCCGTGGAAGAGCCGGCCGACTGTGATGCGCGCCAGGCCTTTCTGCGCAAGATCGGCTACAAGCGCTGAGCGGATCGCACGCCTCGTGGCTCATCGGGGCGAAGCGGGGGAGGGTGCCGCCTCAGCCGACGCCGGCAATCGAAGGCCCGACCGCGCAATCGGCGCGCGTCTCGCGCGGCCGACGCGAGCGCCAGCCCACCTGTTACAATAGCTCCTCGCGCTTCACCTCCAACAGTTGCACCATCAAACATGAACCTGCCCCCGCTGTCCGACGTGGACGATTTCCGTCGCCTTGTCGATCTGGCGCCCGACGCGATTATCGTCGTCGATGCGGCGGGCACGATCGTGCTCGCCAACGCGCGGACCGAGGAGATGTTCGGGTATCCGCGCACCGAATTGATCGGCGCCGCGGTCGAAATCCTCGTGCCCGTCGCCCTGCGCGAGCTGCACCAGCACCACCGCGAACAATTCGCCCGGACGCCGCACACGCGACCCTTCGGCACCGCCCTCGATCTGATCGCGCGCCGCAAGGACGGCAGCCAGTTTCCGGCAGAGATCAGCCTCGGCCCCTTGCCGACCGCCGCCGGGTTCTTCGTCACCGCGGCCATCCGCGACATCACCGAGCGGAAGCAGGTGGCGGAGGCGCTGCGGGAGAGCCGTGAATCGCTCGAGGCGATCTTCCAGGCTTCGCGCGACGGCATCATCGTCGAAGAAGACGAGCGCATCGCGTATGCCAACATGGCGTTCGCGCAACTCTACGGCTACGACGATCCGGCGGAACTGTTCGGAAAGCCCGTGTCCGTCCTGCAGGCCACCGAGTCGGACGCCTGGATGCTCGATCTCGGGCGCCGTCGCCTGGCGGGCGAGCCGGTTCCCTGGCTGTACGAGTTCAAGGGGCGACGCAAGGACGGCAGCCTGATCGATCTCGAGGCGTCGGTGTCGGTGTCGCGCGCGCGCGGCAAGACACGAATCATCACCGTCGTACGCGACATCTCGGAGCGGAAGCGCGCCGAAGAGGAACGCGCGCGGCTCGCCGAAGCGCAGGCGGCCCGGCGCGAGGCCGAGGCGGCACAGCGGCGGTGGGCGTTTCTCGCCGAGGCCGGTGCCATCCTCAGCTCGTCGCTCGACTACGAGACGACGCTGGCCAGCGTCGCGCGGCTCGCGGTCCCGACGCTCGCCGACTGGTGTACGGTCGACATCGTCGCAGACGACGGAGAGATTCACGCGCTCGCGATCGCCCACCGGGATTCCGAGCAGGTGCCGGAAGCCGGGCAGGAGCCGCGACGCGATTCTGCGTCGATTGCCGACCCCCACGGTGTCGCGCGGGTGATTCGGACGGGGCAGCCGGAGTTGTCGGCCGACGTGACGGACGCGATGCTGGTCGAGCCGGCGCGCGACGAGGAGCACCTGCGCGTCCTGCGCGAGGCGGGTCTGCGATCGAAGATGATCGTGCCGCTGGTCGGGCGCGGCCGCACCGTCGGCGCGATCTCGCTGGGCGCCGCCGACCCGGAGCGCCGGTTCGGCCCCGCGGACCTGATGTTCGCCGAGGAACTCGCGCAGCGGGCGGCGCTCGCCATCGACAACGCGCGCCTCTATCGCGAGGCCCGGGAAGCGAGCCGGTTGAAGGACGAATTCCTCGCCACGCTCTCGCACGAGTTGCGCACGCCGCTCAATGCGATCCTGGGCTGGGCACGGCTGCTGCGGACGGGCGAACTCGACGCCGAGACGGTCGCCAAGGCGCTCGAATCGATCGAGCGCAACACGCAGGCGCAGACGCAACTCGTCTCCGATATTCTGGACGTCTCGCGCATCATCACGGGCAAGCTGCGCGTCGACCGGCGGCCGCTGGATCTCGCGCCAGTCATCGACGCCGCGCTGGACGCCGTGCACCCGGCTGCCGAGGCGAAAGGCGTGGCCCTGTGCGCGTCGATCGACCGATCGCTGCGCAGCACGGGCGACGCCGACCGCCTGCTGCAGGTGATCTGGAATCTGCTGTCGAATGCCGTGAAGTTCACGCCGGCGGGCGGGCAGGTGACCGTCGAGATGCGAGGCGAAGGCGGCGGGATCGACCTCCGGGTGTCGGACACGGGCGTCGGGATCCCGCGCGATTTCCTGCCGCACGTCTTCGAGCGCTTCCGGCAGGGCGACGCCTCGACGACGCGGCACCACGGCGGGCTCGGGCTCGGCCTCGCCATCGTCCGCCACCTGGTCGGCTTGCACGGCGGAACGGTCGTGGCCGAGAGCGACGGGCCCGGACGCGGGTCGCGATTCACCGTTCGGCTGCCCTCCGGTCCCGTGGCCGTCGCCCAGGCGCCACCGGCGCCCGACCGCGCACGAAAGGAGACGGACGTTCTTCGTAACGTCCTTCGCAGCCTCCAGGACGTGCGCGTCCTGGTCGTGGACGATGAAGCCGACACGCGCGAACTGGTGAAGATGACCTTGAAACAGTACGGCGCGACCATCGCCACGGCGGCATCCGTTGCGGAGGCGATGGGCACGTTTGCGACCTTCTCACCGGCGGTCGTCGTGGCCGACATCGGGATGCCCGGGGAAGATGGATATTCGCTCATCGGCCGGCTGCGTCGCCTGCCTCCGGGCAAAGGCGGCCAGACGCCGGCCATTGCCCTGACGGCATATGCCCAGCAGCAGGATCGGGAGCAGGCACTCGCGGCCGGCTTCAACCTGCACCTCGCCAAGCCAGTCGAACCGTCCGAGCTCGCCTGGGCGATTGTTTCGCTGGTCAGGAGATAGGCGATCAGGCGGCCGGCAGCGACGCCGAGCGAGGGGGGGCACCCTGGCGGATTCGGCTGACCATGCGCTCCACCTCGTCGGCGAGCGCGTCCGGCAGGCACGGCTTCAGAATCAGGTCGTCGAACCCGAGCGCGCCGAGTTCGCGGAACTGCCGCGTGTTGACGTGCGCGGTGAGCGCGATGACCGGAATGTGGCGAGTCCTGGCATCGTTCTTCAGGCGCTTGGTCACCTCGAAGCCGTCGATGCCCGGCAGACCCAGGTCCATCAGGATGACGTCGGGCAATTCCTCGACTGCCAGCCTCAGCGCTTCGTAGCCGTCGTTGGCCTTGAGCGGGCGGAAGCCGGCGATCTTGAGATACGCTGCGTACATCTCGCAGGCATCCGGGTAGTCGTCAACGATGAGGACGGTCGGCAGCACGCTCAGGCCAGGCATAACCGTTCGGACACCGACGGCCGTTTTCGATTTTCGAGAACGGTCGTTCTGCGATGTGTCACGCTCCTCCTCGTCACCGCCGGCCAACAGCGCCGGCAACCGTAGCGGCAGCAAGATGCGTACCTCGCAGTGATTGCGCGGCAAGGCCTCATCTCATCGGTTTGGAGCGACCGCGCGCGCCCAGTAACACGTTTTCGGGTGGGCATGAGGTAGTAATTACACACCTCTGCCGGCGTCTTCCATTGCCACGCCCGCCAGCTTCGCCCACCTGCGCCTGTTCGCGCCAGAAGCTCATCCGTTGGCCAGATCAACCCCTCGACGCGATGTCGGTGTACGGAGATGCCGGCGCGTGAGGGACTGCTATGATGCCAATAGGGGTGCAGAACGCCATGGATGACAATCCCCTGAAGCTGCGGCAGATTCACCACATCGAGCTCCTTGTCGGCAACGCCAGGCAGGCCGCCGACTTCTACCGTCGCTCGTTCGGGTTCTCGCAGTTTGCTTATGCCGGCCTCGAAACCGGCCAGCGCGAGATGGCCTCCTACGCGCTGCGGCAGGGCACCTCGCGCCTCGTGCTCTCGACACCGCTCACGCCGGACCACGAAGCCTCGTCGCACATTGCCCGGCATGGCGACGGGGTGCGCGACATCGCGTTCCAGGTGGACGACGCCGAGCGGGCGTTCGAAGAGGCGGTCCGCCGCGGCGCGCAACCCGCGGTGGCGCCCCACGAGGAGTCCGACGAGTGCGGAGCCGTGCGCCGGGCCGCGATTCACACTTACGGCGACACCCTCCATTCCTTCATCTCGCTCCACGGCTATGCGGGACCGTTCCTGCCGCGCTTCGCGGAACGCAGCGTGCCGGGTGAGGACGCCGGGCTGTTGCGCATCGATCACGTGGTGGGCAACGTCGAACTGGGCAAGATGAACGAGTGGGCGCGATGGTACACGGAGGTCCTCGGCTTCAAGCGCTACATCACGTTCGAAGACAAGGACATCTCGACCGAGTACAGCGCGCTCATGAGCATCGTGATGTCGGACAACTCGTTCGCCATCAAGTTCCCCATCAACGAACCCGCCAGGGGCCGCAGGAAGAGCCAGATCCAGGAATACCTCGACTACTACGGCGGTCCCGGTGTGCAGCACATCGCGCTGCTCAGCGCCGACATCACGCGCACGGTCACGACGCTCAGCAACAACGGCGTGCCGTTCCTCGCCGTTCCCGAGAGCTACTACGCGACGCTTGTCGATCGCGTCGGCCGGATCGACGAGGCGGTCGACAGTATCAGGGGCCTTGGCGTCCTGGTCGATCGTGACGAGGAAGGTTACCTGCTCCAGTTGTTCACCAAGCCGGTCCAGGACCGGCCGACCCTGTTCTTCGAGGTGATCCAGCGGAAAGGCAGCCGCGGCTTCGGCAAGGGGAACTTCAGGGCGTTGTTCGAAGCCATCGAGCGGGAGCAGGCACTGCGGGGAAACTTATGACCTGGTGCGTGGTGCGAAGTGCGGAGTGCGGTGTCGCACCGCGCACCTCGCACGTCGCACATCGCACTTATCAGGAGCCTCATGCCCATCTACCACCAGCTTGGCGAGATCCCGCGCAAGCGGCACACGGTCTTCCGGCAGCCGAACGGCCAGCTCTATGCCGAGGAGTTGATGGGCAACAAGGGCTTCGAGGGCCTCTCGTCGCTCCTCTACCATCTCCACCAGCCGACCGGTGTGCGCAGCGTGCGAGTGTTCAGGGACATGGTGTGGGAGGCGGACACGCGGCAGCCGTTTCATCATCGCCATTTCCGGACCGGGCAGCTGCCCGCAACCGACAGCCCGACGCTCGATCGCATTCCGCTGCTGTTCAACGACGACGTCGCCATCTCGATTGTCAAGCCACGAGGAGGCGATGACTTTTTCTATCGCAACGCGCAGGGCGACGAGATTGTGTACGTGGCCGAAGGCGCGGGCGTCCTGGAATCGCTCGTCGGCGACATCGTCTTTGGCAAGGGGGACTACCTGGTCGTGCCGCGCGGGATCGTTCACCGGTACCGGTTCGCCGCGCCGAACGCGGCCGACCAGTCCGTCCCGCCGGTGCAGATGCTGGTCGTCGAGAGCGCCGGCTACGTGCGGACGCCGCACCGGTATCGCAACGAGCACGGGCAACTGCTCGAGCACAGTCCCTACTCGGAACGCGACATCCGGCGCCCCGCGACGCTGCAGACGCACGACGAGAAGGGCGACTTCCGGGTCCTCGTGAAGAAGCAGAACCAGGTCGTCGAATTCGTGCTCGCTCATCACCCGTTCGACGTGGTGGGGTGGGACGGCTACTACTATCCCTGGGCGTTGAACATCGCCGATTTCGAGCCGCGCGTCGGGCGTTTCCACCTGCCGCCGCCCACGCACCAGACCTTCGAAGGCGACGGGTTCGTCGTCTGTTCGTTCTGCCCGCGGCCCTACGATTTCGATCCGCAGGCGGTGCCGGTGCCCTACAATCACTCCAACGTGATGTCCGACGAGATGATCTTCTATGCGAGCTCCGAGTTCATGAGCCGCAAGGGCATCGAGTACGGATCGATCACGCTGCACCCGGACGGAATCGCGCATGGTCCGCACCCGGGCCGCACCGAAGAATCGCTCGGGCAGGCGCGCACCGACGAACTGGCCGTGATGCTGGACACGTTCCGGCCGTTGCGCGCGGCCCGGCAGGCGGTGGCCATCGAGGACCCGGGGTACCAGACGTCATGGCTCGAACAGCGCTGAGCATGAATTCCGTCCGCACGCTGCTGGCCTCGGTGGTCGACTATGCCGGGCTCTTTCCGCCGGCCGAACTGCAGATGCGCGCGGCGGTACCCCGCTACGGGGCCTGCCGCGTCGGCCCTTTTGCGTGGCTGCTCGGACGCTTTGTCCTGCCACTGGCGCAACTGGACGAGTTCGAGCACCATTTCGACGAGATGCCACCCGCAGAACGCGCCTCGCCGTGGCCGCTGTCGGTGCTGGCGGGGCGGAACCTGCCGGCCGACGTCAAGAAAATCGTGGACTTCAACCGCCGTCACGGCGACGAAGGCCGACACGACGCCCGGATCGAATCGATCGAACTCAAGGTACACAGTCTCGACGACACCGCGGCCGCAGCCGATGTGCTGGCGGAGCCCGCGGAGGTGTACTTCGAGATTGGCATCTCCTCGGACCCCGCCGAAAGGCTGGCGGCCGTCGCCGCGGCGGGTGGACGCGCCAAGGTCCGCGCCGGGGGCGTCAGCCCGGATCTGTTTCCGAGCGTGCCCGATCTTGCCAGGTTCCTGCAGGCGTGCGCGTCGCACCGGGTCCCGTTCAAGGCAACGGCGGGTCTGCATTGGGCGATTCGAGGTGAGCACCCGGTAGCGGACGAGCGCAGCGCCCGCGTGGTCATGCACGGGTTCCTCAATCTGTTTGTCGCGGCCGGGCTGGCCTTCACCGACCGGGTTGGCGCGCACGTGCTCGAGGCCGTGCTGGACGAACAGTCGCCATCGGCGTTCGCTTTCGACGACACCGGCGTGAACATCCACGGACGGCGACTGAGCTGCGAGGATCTGGCGGCGACGCGCCGCGGCTTCGCGATCTCGTACGGGTCCTGTTCGATCGAGCAGCCGGTCGAGGATTTGACGCGGCTCGCACTCATCTGAGTGCCGAAGTCCGGAGTCCGGCGTCGATGTCCGGCCTCACGGTGAAACGAGCCCTTCACTTCGGCTTCGGATTTCGCACTGCGCACTACGTACTTTGCACCCTGCACTTAGCACTTAGCACTTAGCACTACGTATGGACCACACGCACGATCCATCGCGTCGAAGCTGGGTCCGGTCGGCCAACGCACCCACCACCGATTTTCCGATTCAGAGCCTGCCGTACGGGATCTTCCGGCGCCGGGGCGAGTCGGGCGCACGCGTGGGTGTCGCGATCGGTGACCAGATCCTGGACGTGACCGGTTGCCAGCAGGCAGGTTTGTTCGAGGGCGAGACGGAGGCGGCCGGCCGCTCGTGCCTCCCGATCGGTGGTCCATGCGCGTTGAATCCGTTCATGGCGCTCGGTCGCCCTCACTGGACCGCGCTGAGGCGGCGGCTGAGCGACCTTCTTGTTGACGAGGGCGGCAGCGGCGCGGATCGGAAGCGCGTCTCCCGCCTGCTGGTGCCTCAAGTCGATGCAAAGATGCTGCTCCCCTCTGCCATCGGTGATTACACGGATTTCTACGCGTCCGTGCACCACGCGACCCGTGTCGGCCGATTGTTCCGGCCAGACCAGCCGCTGCTTCCCAATTACAAGTGGGTGCCGATCGGCTATCACGGCCGCGCCTCGTCTGTCGTGGTCAGCCCCGCGCCGGTCCGCCGGCCTGCCGGCCAGGTGCGCGGGCAGGGAAGCGACGCGCCGCGTGTGGTGCCCACTGCGCGGCTCGATTACGAACTGGAAGTCGGATGCTTCGTCGGCCCGGGAAACGAACGGGGAACGACGATCGATATCGCCGACGCCGAATCTCACATCTTCGGCCTGTGCCTGCTGAACGATTGGTCCGCGCGCGACATCCAGCAGTGGGAGTACCAGCCGCTCGGGCCATTTCTCGCGAAGAGCTTTGCGACGACGGTCTCGCCGTGGGTCGTGACGCTGGACGCGCTGGAGCCATTCCGGGCGCCAGCCTGCCCTCGCCCCGAGGGCGATCCCGAGCCGCTGCCGTACCTCGATTCGGCTGCGAGCCGCGAGAGGGGCGGGGTGGAGATCACCCTCGAGGTCGCGTTGCGCACGGCGGCGAGCCGTGAGCGCGGCGAGCCACCGGTATGGCTGACGCGCAGCCAGTTCGCCATGATGTACTGGACGTTCCCACAGATGCTCACGCACCACGCGAGCAACGGCTGCAACCTGCGCCCCGGGGACCTGCTCGCCAGCGGGACGGTGTCGGGACCTGCCGAGACCGAGGGTGGCTGCCTGCTCGAGCTGACGCGCGGCGGTGCGAAGCCGATCGGCCTGCCCGACGGCCAGACGCGCACGTTCCTCGAGGACGGCGACGAGGTGATCATCCGCGGCTTCTGCGAACGGCCCGGCTTCGCCCGCATCGGCTTCGGCGAGTGCCGGGGCGAGGTCGCGGCGGCCTGATCCCTACCTTCACGCCACGCACGGCCGGCCACAGGTCGAAGTTCCGGTGTCCGAATCTGCGGGAATCCGTCAAAATCTGCCGCTGAATGCCATTCGGCGGAAGCTGGTCCACGAAGACGAGCGCGGCAGGATATAATCTCCTTTCGTTTTCCCGCCCCCGCTGTCCCCGCTCCTGGCATTGTCTCCATCCTGCCGTTCCGCGGCCGGAGGTCATTCATGGATGAAGATCGCGACGACAAGGACGCACCGCAGCCCGAGGGCTTGAGCCGGCGAGGCTTCATCGCGACGCTCGGCTCTGGCGCCGTGGCCGCCGCGGCGGCCGCCACTGCGGTCAGCGCAGCTGCCGCGAGCCCGGCCCTGCCCGACGCGGCCGAGTTGGTCAAAGTGACGCTGACGATCAACGGGCGGCGGCAGCGTGTGATGGTGGAGCCGCGGTGGTCGCTCCTGTTCGTCATCCGCGAGCAACTCGGCCTGACCGCGACCAAGGTCGGCTGCGAGCGCGGCGAATGCGGTTCGTGCACCGTGCTCATCGACGGCAAGCCGCGCTATGCGTGCAAGACGCTCGCGGTCGAAGCCGAGGGCGCCGACATCACGACGCTCGAAGGCCTGATGAATGGCGAAGAGCTCGGGCCGGTGCAGCAGGCGTTTGCCGAGGAGGACGCGTTTCAATGCGGCTACTGCACCCCCGGCCAGATCATGGCCGTCGAAGGCCTGCTGCGCGCCAATCCCAACCCGACGCTCGAAGAGGTCCGTCAGGGCGTCAGCGGCAACTTGTGTCGATGCGGTAGCTATGCGCTGATCTTCAAGGCCGCGCACCGCGCCGCCGAGCTGAAGAAGGGGAGGACGACATGAGCCGCCGCGAGGACACGTACTGGACCGACGATGCTCCGGCCCAGGCGCCGGCTCAGGCCCCCGCTCCGGGCCCGACACCGTTGCCGCCGTGGACCGAGACGCGCATCGTCGGCAACCCCGTGCAGCGCATCGACGCCTACGACCGCGTGAGCGGGTCGGCGACGTTCACCTACGACGTCATCCTGCCCGACATGTTGCACGGCGCCACGGTGCGCTGTCCGCATGCGCGGGCACGCGTGAAGACGGTTGACGTGAGCGCCGCCGAGAAGATGCCGGGCGTCCGCGCGGTCATCACGGACAAGACGCCGGGTGCCGGCATCGTCTGGTATGGCAACAGCCGCCTGTTCGATCCGGAGTGCCGCTTCGAAGGCGAGGAAGTTGCGGCGGTCGCGGCCGACACGCCGTACCAGGCGTGGGACGCGGTCAGGGCGATCAAAGTCGACTACGAAGTGCTGCCGTGCGTGTCCTCCGAGGAAGAGGCGAGCAAGCCGGGGGCACCCGTGATTGCCGAGGGCGGCAACCGCACGCCCCCGGGCAAACCCTACGAACGGGGCAATCTGCAGGCGGGATTTGCCGCGGCTGATGTCGTCCGCGAGCGCACCTACAGCACCGCGTGCCAGATCCACAACCCGATGGAATCGTTCGGGTGCGTGGCGAAGTGGGATGGCGGCAACTACCTGACCATCTGGGATACGACGCAGGGCGTGTTCCCCGTCCAGCAGACCGTCGCGCAGTTGCTGAAGCTGCCGCTTGCCAGCGTCCGCGTGATCGGCCACTACATGGGCGGCGGCTTCGGCGCGAAGCTCGGCGCCAGCAAGTACCACATCATCACCGCGATCCTCGCGAAGAAGACCGGCCGTCCGGTCAAGCTGTTCCTCACCCGCGAGGAAGCGATGCTGGCCGTCGGCAATCGCCCGCCGGTGAAGATGACGATCAAGACCGGCGTGAAGAAGGACGGGACGCTGACGGCGCTGCAGATGACGAACGTCGGCATCATGGGCGCGTACCGCGCGGGCGGCGCCGGCGGGGTGGACTGGGTGGTGCGCGATCTCTATCTCTGTCCGAACGTCCGCACCGAGGCGTCCGACTTCTACATCAATGCGGGACCCTCGCGCGCCTTCCGGGCGCCCGGGCATCCGCAGGGCGCCTGGGCGCTCGAGCAGATGATGGACGAACTGGCCGAAGCGATTCGAATGGACCCCGTCGAGTTCCGGCTGAAGAACGTCCCGGCGACCAGTCAGAACGACAACAAGCCGTACTCGACCACCGGCCTGAAGGACTGCCTGGCGGAGGGCGCGAAGGCGTTCGGGTGGGAGGCTGGGCGGCGGGCGGGGCCCGGGACCGGGCCGATCCGTCGTGGCGTTGGCGTGGCCGCGGGTCTGTGGCAGGGTGGGGCCGGCGGACCGCCATCGACCGTGATCGTGCGGCTGTTCTCCGACGGCAGCGTGAACCTGAACATGGGCGCGAGCGATCTCGGCACCGGCACCAAGACGGTGATGGCGCAGGTCGTCGCCGAGGAACTCGGCGTGCCGCTCGACCGGATTCGCGTCGAGCACGCCGACACGGGGACGACGCAGTTCGCCACGGCGAGCGGCGGCAGCAAGACGGTGCCCACCGAGTCGCCCGCCGTGCGCAACGCCGCCCTCGAGGTGCGACGGCAGCTCTTCGAGATGGCGTCGGCCGAGATGAAGGTGCCCGCCGAAGATCTGTCCCTCGTTGACGGCCAGATGGTTTCGAAGAGCGATCCGACGAAGAAGCAGCCGGTCGGCAGGCTCGCCGGATTCCAGTCGCACGCGGTCATCGTGGGCGTCGGCTACCGCGAGCCGAACCCGCGCGATCGGGCGACGCGGCCGTTCGCCGCGCAGTTCGCCGAAGTCGAGGTCAACATGCGCACCGGCGAGGTCAAGATCCTCCGCTTCCTCGCCGCGCAGGACAGCGGTCGCGTCTTGAACGCGAAGACGTTTGCCAACCAGACGTTCGGCGCGGTGACCATGGGCGTCGGCCTGGCGATGACCGAGGGACGTCTGCTCGATCGCGGCCAGACCGGCAAGATGGTGAACGCGAACCTGCACGACTACAAGTTGCCGACCTCGCTCGACGTGGCACCGGATCCCGTGTGCCTCCCGATCGACCTGCACGACAACTTCAACAACACCGGCGCCAAGGGGCTCGGCGAACCGGCGACGGTTCCCACCGCCGCCGCGGTTGCCAACGCGATCTACCACGCGACCGGCGTGCGCTGCGCGGACAGCCCGATGGCGCCCGAACGGCTCTGCCAGTTGTTTGCCACCGCCGCGAAAAGGGGTTGAGCGATGCTGCCGAAATTCTCATACGTGCGCGCCACATCGGTCGGCGACGGCGTCCGGGCGCTCTCGGCGCCCGGGGCCCGCTTGCACGCCGGCGGCACGGATCTGCTCGGCTGTCTGCGTGAGGGCGTCTTCAAGGCCGACAAGGTGGTCAGCCTTGCCGGTCTCTCCGCGCTTCGCGGCATCTCGGCGCCGCCCACCGGCGGCCTCCGCCTCGGGGCCATGACGACGTTGGCGGAGGTGGTGTCGAACAGGCAAGTCCTCGCGCAGTACCCGGTGCTGGCCCAGGCGGCCGCATCGGTCGGCAGCCCGCAGCTGCGCAACCAGGGCACGCTCGGCGGCAACCTGTGCCAGCGGCCGCGGTGCTGGTACTTCCGCGGCGATTTCCAGTGCCTCCGCAAAGGCGGCGACACGTGCTACGCCGTAGGCGGCGAGAACCAGCATCATGCGATCTTCGGCGGGCGCGGCTGTTACATGGTGCACCCGTCCGATACGGCCGTTGCCCTGGTGGCGCTCGGCGCGCGGGTGCGCATCACGGGTCCTGGTGGCGCGCGGACGGTGCCGCTCTCGGCGTTCTTCGTCCTGCCGGACAAGGATGTTCTGAAGGAAACCGTGCTGGCGCACAACGAGGTGGTGACCGACATCCTGCTGCCACCCGTCGAGGCCGGGACCAAGAGCGGTTACCGGAAGGTGCGCAGCCGTGGTTCCTGGGATTTCGCGCTGGCGTCGGCCGCGATGGTTGTCACCACCAACACCGCCGGCGTCGTGACGCGGGCGCGCATCGTCCTTGGCGCGGCCGCACCGTCGCCCTGGCGTGCCGAAGGCGCCGAAAAAGCGATCGTCGGGAGCGCGTTGACGGCCGACGTGGCGGCCCGTGCGGCCGAGGCCGCCGTCAAGGGCGCTGAAACGCTGTCCCAGAACGGATACAAGGTCGCGCTCTTTTGCGGTGTCGTCGAAGAGCAGCTGCTGGCGATGGCACAATCAAAATGACCATCTCTTCCGAACTTCAGTCTGCCGCCCTTATCGCCGTTCGCGACTGCATGGGAGTGAAGAGCGGCGAGCAGGTCCTCATCGTCACCGACGAGCCGATGAGGACGCTCGCCTACGCGTTGCGGCAGGCAGCCAGGGAACTCGGCAGCGAGGTGTTCGTCGTCGAGATGCTCCCGCGCCGGACCAACGGCGAAGAGCCGCCGGAGCCGGTGGCGCAGTTCATGCGCGAAGTCGACGTCGTGCTCTGCCCGACGTCGAAGTCGCTCACGCACACCGACGCCAGACGCGCCGCGAGCGCGCAGGGTGCGCGGGTGGCGACGCTGCCAGGCGTGACCGAAGAGATCATGGTGCGATGCATGAACGCCGACTACCATCGCATCGCCGCCCGGACGATGCAGGTGTGCGAACGACTCGGCCGCGCGTCGGTCGTCCGCGTCAGGGCGGCGGCGGGGACCGACATCCTGCTGCCGGTGTGGGGCCGGAAAGCGCACGCCAGTTCCGGCTTGTTCCGCGAGGACGGCCAGTGGGGGAACCTGCCCACCGGCGAGGCCTACCTGGCGCCGCTCGAGGGACAGTCGCGGGGCATCGTCGTCGTTGACGGGGCGATGGCGGGAATCGGCCTGGTGCGCGAGCCGATTCGCATCACCGTCGAGGGCGGCTACGCGACCGACATCAGCGGCGGCGCGGAAGCGCGCCAGCTCGTCGCGCTGCTCGAACCGCACGGCCGCGACGCGCGCAACGTCGCCGAGTTCGGGGTCGGCACCAACGACAAGGCGATCCTGACCGGCGCGATCATCGAGGACGAGAAGGTGATGGGCACCATCCACATCGCCTTCGGCGACAACAAGTCGATGGGTGGCAGCGTGCGCGTCGCCAGCCACCTGGATGGTCTCGTGAAGAAGCCGTCGGTCTGGTTCGACGACGAAAAAGTCATGGAAGACGGAAAGCTGCTGGGCATCGACTGATCCCCCGATCCCTCCGCCTCAATTTCCAACGCCTCGATCCCTCTCGCGATCGTCCGCTCCCTCGGGCATTCCAATTGCATCCCATGTGTTCCGGTGATATCTATCGGAGCGGGAATCATCATCGATTCGTTTTGGCGGGAGGGCATCATGCGCGATCTCAAGGGCAAGCGGACCCTGATCACCGGCGGTGCCGCGGGTATCGGCAGGAACATCGCCGAGCGTCTCGTTCCCGAAGGTGCGGAACTCGTGCTGGTGGACCTGAACGAGGCGGCGCTGAACGAGACGCTTGCGGCGATCCATTCGCTGGGCGGCGAGGTGTCGGGCTACTGCCTCGACCTGACCGACACCGATTCCATCTTCCGGCTGCGCGACCGCATTCACGCGCAGCTCGGGCCGATCGATGTGCTCGTCAACAACGCCGGCGTCGTGTTCGGCGGCGGGTTCCTGGACGTGCCCTTCGAGAAGCACGTGCGGACGTACCGGGTGAACGTCGAAGGGATGGTGGCGATGACCTACGCCTTCCTGCCCGACCTGCTGGCGGGGCCCGAAGGACACCTGGTCAACATCGCCAGCGCGGCCGGGTTCATCGGCCTGCCGTGGGGAACCACGTACTCGTCGAGCAAGTGGGCGGTCATTGGGTTCTCCGAGTCGCTTCGCCTGGAACTCGAGATGACGAAGCACGACTCCGTCAAGGTGACGACGATCTGCCCCAGTTACGTGAGCACGGGCCTCTTCGAAGGCGCGCGTCCGCCGAGGACGACGAGTATGCTGGCGCCCGAGCAGCTGGCGCAACAGATCGTCGACGGCATCAAGCGCGACGAGCTGTACGTGCTGACGCCGTGGCTCGTGCGGGTCACGCCGATGCTCAAGGGCGTGCTGCCGACGCGGCTCTTCGACATGATTGCCTGGACGCTCGGCGCGACGTCGAGCATGGCGCAGTGGCGGGGCACGGACAAGGACATCGCCGTCTAGGTTGCCTCAGACCGATAAGGGGCCGGGATGTTCCCCGGGCGCCGCGGGGGGCACGAAAATGCTCCGACCCCTTTTCGGGGCCTGACCGCTTGTCCTGGGACCTGGCCCCGGCGCACGCGCGTCGACCAGGCGGAAACCCGCGATTTCCGGGCCGCGTCTCGAGCCTCCGCATCATGTGTAGTGATCGCGGTCTCTCCTCGTAAGGTTTTCCTACAAGCCAGATGCGCTCTGCAACGCTGATGTTGGCCGCTTGACCTGCGCCCTGCGGCTCGGTGGTGGTACGCACCGTGCACGGTGACTGCGGCCCGCGCCCCCGCACGGGTGCGACTCGATTCGTGGCTTCGCGAGCGCGCTTGTGAAATGTTTCCCAAGCGGGTCTTTGTGAGACCTGCGCGGCCGCCCCCATGGCCGCGCCATGAACCCTGAGGATCGCCCGACATCGCCGCGGCGCGGCATGCCGTTCGAGCAGTCCCACGACGTCCCCCGGCGCACAAGGAACAGGAGCCGCCATGAGCACAGTCGCTTCCGTTGACACGGTCAGTGACTCGAAGGCCGGTGCGCCCGGCGCGGCATTCGTGACGCGGGCGACCTCCGTCGTCACGCTCGCGGACCTGGTGTTCGACCTGCTCGAGCACCATCCCAGGGCCGTGCTGCTGCGTCACTGCCAGCAGAACGGGTTTCGCGATTACTCGACGGTGTCGTTCTTCGACGAAGTCCGTGCGACGAGCGTCGGTCTTTGCGACATGGGTGTGCAGCCGGGCGACCGCGTCGCGCTCATCTGTGAAAGTCGCCCCGAGTGGGTCATCGCGGACCTGGCCATTCTGACGGCTGGCGCCATCACCGTGCCGGTCTACCCGACGCAGTCGGCCGCCCAGGTGCGGTACATCCTCCAGGATGCCGGCGCCAAGGTTGCGATCGTGTCCAACGCGGCACAGGTGGACAAGCTGCGCCAGGTGTGGAAGGACGTGCCCGAACTCGAGGTCGTCGCAATCGTCGATGCGTCCGATGTGCTTTGCGACGACGAGCGGATCCGCCCGTTGCGCGAGATTGAAACGCTGGGCCGGTGGCGGCTCCAGGACGATCCCCTGGCCGCGGAACGCTACCGCTCGAACGTGATGATGCGCGGCGAGCACGAGCTGGCGACGATTGTCTACACGTCCGGGACGAGCGGCGAGCCCAAAGGCGTCATGCTCACGCACGCGAACCTGCTCTCGAACGTCCGCGCGACGAAACTCGATCTCGAGCTGTCGTCCGACGATGTCGCGCTGTCGTTCCTGCCGCTCAGCCACGTGTTCGAGCGCATGGTGATGTACCGCTACCTGTACGACGGCGTCACGGTGGTCTTCGCCGAAGCGCTGGCGACGGTCGGGCGCGACCTCGCGCGCGTGCAGCCAACCGTGATGATGGGGGTGCCGCGCGTCTACGAGAAATTCCTGGGAGCGATCCACCCGAACATCGAGACGGCGCCCCCGCTCAAACGGCGCCTGTTCGATTGGGCGATGGGCGTGGGCCGGGCCCGCGTGAAGAGACTGGAAGCCGGTTGCCGCGTCCCGCCCGCGCTGAAGCTGCAGCACGCCATCGCCGACCATCTCGTGTTCAGGAAGATCCGCGCGCAGACCGGCGGACGTTTGCGCTACATGATCTCCGGCAGCGCCCCGCTCTCGTTTGCCGTCGGCGACTTCTTCCAAACCATCGGCCTGCCGATCACCGAAGGTTATGGACTGACCGAGACGTCGCCGATGCTGGCCTTCAACCCGCCCGGCCGCCAGCGCCTCGGCACGGTTGGACCGCCCCTTCCCGGGGTGGACATCCGAATCGCCGACGATGGCGAGATCCTCGCGCGCGGGCCGAACGTGATGATCGGGTACTATCGCAAGCCCGAGTTGACGGCCGAAGTGCTCGATGACGGCTGGTTCCACACGGGCGACATCGGCCATCTGAACGAGGACGGATACCTCGTCATCACCGACCGGAAGAAGGACCTGCTGGTGACGTCGGGCGGCAAGAAGATCGCGCCGCAGCCGCTCGAGAACATGTTCAAGAGCGATCCGCTGGTCGCCGAGGCGGTCGTCGTGGGCGAGCGGCGCAAGTTCCCCTCCGTGCTGATCGTGCCCGACTTCGGCATCCTCGAGTCGCGTCTCGAGGCCGAATTGGCCGGGCCGCGCGAGCGCTTGGTCACCCGCACGGACGTCGTCGCGCTCTACCAGGGGGTCGTCGACCGGGTGAACACCGAGCTGGCCCAGTTCGAGCGCATCAAGCGCTTCGCGCTGCTGCCGGGCGAGTTCTCGATCGAGCACGGCGAGCTGACGCCGACCATGAAGGTCCGGCGCACCATCGTGGAAGAGCGGTGGCGTGAGGTGATCGAAGGGCTGTACGCGACGCCCGCCTAGACGCGGCATGGCCCCGGCCGATGGACCTTTCGTCGTGCATTGGCGCGGCGGCGCCCGGACGCTGTGCTACCATGACCCGCTGCACGGGGGTGTGGAATCGCGAGGCATACCGAAGGAACCGGTAGTGATTGAGCCGGGCAGGCCGGTGGCAACAGACTTCGACATTGCCCCCGATGCCCGACCGTCTGGTCTCGTCCGCGGCTCTTCACCACGTGGCGTCACCTGACGGGCTTGCTGTGCGGGGCTTTCATCGCCACCGTTGACGCGCGGCGCGGCGTCGCGGGCGGGCTGTGGTTCCTCGTCCAGCGCACAATCGCCGCGTCCGTTTGCCCGCTGGTCGATCGGCGGCTCCGGCGGCTGCCGTTCCCGGTGCAGTTCCGGCGCCGGCTCGAACTGCTTGGCCCCACCTACATCAAGCTGGGGCAGATCCTCAGCCTTCGCGAAGACCTCCTGCCGCCCAGTGTCACCGACGAACTGAAGAACCTGCTCGATTCGCTCCCGGTGGTTTCCTTCGAGCGCCTCCAGCCGATCATCGTCGCCGATCTCGGCGGGCCGCTCGATGCGGCGTTCGCCTGGGTCGATCCGCAGCCGATCGCGTCGGCGTCGATCGCCCAGACGCACCGCGCGATTACCGTCGCGGGAGACGAGGTTATCCTGAAGGTCGTCAAGCCGGGGATCCGCGAGACGCTCCGGCGCGACGCGATTCTCCTGCGCGTGTTCGCCTGGCTGCTGCAGATCGGGTTCGCGAGATACCAACCCAAGCGGGTCATCAACGAGTTCGCCTACTACACGGGCAGGGAAGCGGACCTGCGCCGCGAGGCCGACAACGCCGAGACGTTCGCCGCGAACTTCAAGGACGCGCCCGACATCGTCTTTCCACGCATCTACCGTCAGTACAGCGGGCGCGACGTTCTGTGCATGGAGTTCCTGGATGGCCTCAAGCCGACCTCGGTCGAGGCGCAGTCGCTGCCCCAGGACGTCAAGGACCGCCTGATCGACCGTGGGGCCTCCGCGATCATCCGCATGCTGTACCAGGATGGCTTCTTCCATGCGGACCTTCACCCCGGGAACCTGCTGATCCTTGCCGAGGGGCGATGCGGGTTCATCGATCTCGGCATGGTCGGCCGCTTCGACGATGAGTTGCGACGCGCGCTTCTCTACTACTACTACTGCCTGGTGATGGGGGATGCCGAGAACGCCGCCCGGTTCCTGGCCAGCGTCGCGCAGCCGGGGCGCAAGGCGGACGTCGCCGGCTTCAGGCGGGAGGTCGCGGACATCTCGAGGCGCTGGGCGCTTCACGCGAACTTCCGGCAGTTCTCCCTGGCGCGGTTGATCATGGAGTCCCTCGGCCGCGCGGGGCATTTCGGGGTCTATTTCCCGGTCGAGATGGTGCTGATGGTGAAGGCCCTGGTGACCTTCGAAGGGGTGGGCCAGATCCTGAAGCCGGGATTCGACGTCGCGCAGGTCTCGCAGTCACACATCAGCCGCATCTTCATCGCGCAGTTCAACCCGCTGCGCATCGTCCGCGAGACGATCCGCAACGCGCCGGAAGTCGTCGAGGCGCTCATGAAGGCGCCGCTGCTCGTCACCGAAGGGCTGCGGTTCCTGGAGAAATCCGCGCGCCGGCCGCCCGAGAATCCGCTGGCAGGCGTGCGCGGGGCGATGCTGGCCGGTTTCTGCGTCGTGGCCGCCGCCATCGCGGTGGTCTTCCGCGGGCCGTGGCCGCTCTGGGGCGCCCTGTTCATCGTCGCCACGTTCCTGGCGCTGCGGCGCACGTCGTAGCGACACTCGCCATCCAAAGATGCGCAGATCCTGTACTCAGAGGACCTTTCCGACGGGCAGACCTGCGGGTTGGTCCGCGTGATCAACCCGTTACGAGCGAGCGCGTAACGCGCACGTCCGCGTCACTCGTATCGCAGACACGCCTGCGGATCCACGCGCGTCGCGCGGCGGGCCGGAACGTAGGACGCGAGCAGCGCCACCGCCGCCAGCAGCAGCGCGACCGCGACGAACGTCACCGGATCGGTGGCGCTCACGCCGAAGAGCATGAATTGCATCGTGCGCGTCAAGGCCAGAGAACCCACGATGCCGACGGCCAGTCCCGCCGCGGCGGTCGCCATTCCCCGGCCCAGCACCAGGCGCAGCACGCTGCCGGCCGTCGCGCCGAGCGCCATGCGCACTCCGATCTCGCGCGTGAGTCGCGCGACCGAATACGCCGTCACGCCGTAGATTCCCACCACGGCAAGCAGCAGCGCCGTGCACGCAAACACCGCAATCAGCGTGAGGTTGAAGCGGCGCGCGTCGAGCGACGCCGAGAAGATCCGCGAGAACGTGCTGAAACTTGGCGGCACGGTCGGGTCGAGCGCGCGCACGATTTGACGGGCCGATCCGAAGACGGCGGCGGCAGCCGCGTCGGTGCGCATGACGACCGTGAAACGGCTCGCTGCCCTGGACCGCTGGCGGTAGTTGACGTAGACGGTCGGCCGCGGAGGCGATTCGAGGCTGCCGGCCCGCACGTCACCCACGATGCCAACGATGGTCAACAGGCGCAGGTCGCCGTCCATGTTGCCGAACTCGATCAGGTGCCCGAGCGGATCCCGCCCGGCAAACTTGTCGCGCGCCAGCGACTGGCTGATGAGCGCGACGTGCGGCGTGTCCATCGTGTCGCGATCGTCGAACGGGCGTCCGCCAAGCAGTGGAATGCCGAGTGCGCGAAAGTAGCCGTCGCTGGCCACGCAGAAATCGGCGTCGCCCGCGCGCGCAGCATCGTGGGCGAAGCGCTCGTACTCGGCGATGTCGCGCGGCGCGGCGTCCTGCGGATTCATCAGGAGGTACGTGCCGTCTGCCGGCCCCCCCCCCGCCAATGGGAGAGCGTTCGTGCCGCCGACATCCTGGACGCCGGGGATCGCGCGCAGGCGCGTGAAGAGTTCGTGCAGAAACTGCCCGCGGAGGCGCGAGTCGTCGGGCTGTTCGGCGCCGGGCAGCGCCAGATCCATCGTGAGCAGATGTTCGGTGTGAAAGCCGGGATCGAGGAAGATGACGCGCAACAGGCTCCGGCCGAGCAGGCCGGCGCCCACCAGCAACACGAGGGTGATGGCCAGCTGGGCGGCGATCACGAGACGGCCNNCGCCGCGCAGCGTGAGCAGGCGATCGATGCGCGACTCGTAGGGCAGGCCGAACACGGCGATGGTCAGCGGGGCGTCGGCGAAGAGGGTCGTGGCCTTGCGCACGGCCGGCGCGTTGGGCGCGGGCGGCGCCCGCCTGCCCGCGCCCGTCCGCCAGCGGGCGTTGCAAATCGCGTGAAGGGCCCGACAGCGCCGTCAGCACGCCCAGGGCGCACGCAATCAGGACCGACACGCCGAGCGCGAAGAGCAGCACCGGCAGGTTGACTTCCACCGCGTCCAGGCGCGGCAGGTCGTGCGGCGCGACGGCCACCAGCGCGCGCACTCCCCACATGGCCGCGAGCACGCCGAGCGCTCCGCCGGCCAGTGCCAGCAGGAGCGCTTCAGTCAGGAACTGGCGCACCAGGCGCCGGCGTCCGGCCCCGAGCGCCGTGCGGATCGCCACCTCCCGGTCGCGCCCCGCTGCCTGGGCGAACAGCAGGTTGACCACGTTGGCGCAGGCAATGAGCAGCAGGAAACCGACCGCGCCGAACACGATGAGCAGCGTCGGGCGCGCGCGACCGGTCAGAAACTCCTGGAGCGGAACGATCGCGGCGTCCACCATCATGGTGTCCTTGCCGTACTGGCGTTTCAAGCGGGCGGCAATCGCCGACGCGTCGGCGCGGGCCCGCCCGAGCGGAACGCCGTCGCGGAGGCGCCCGAGGACGTTCCAGTTGTGCGCGGTCCGGCTCGGATACCGTTCCAGCAACTCGCGTGGCATCCAGATGTCGCTGTCGTCGGGAAACTGGAAGCCCGCGGGCAACACACCGATGACCGACGCCGACCGCTTGTCGACCGTCAGCTCGAGGGCCGAGAGGTCGCGGACGCCGCCCAGGTACTGTCTCCAGTAGGCGTAGCTCACGAGCGCGACAGGCTCGGCGCCGAACCGCTCGTCGTCTGGCGCGAACGCGCGGCCCAACGCCGGCTGGACCCGCAGGATCGGGAAGAAATCGCGTGAGACCCAGGCGACCATCGTGCGCGTGGGCTCGGACCCACCCGAGACCGGCGTCAGCCACGCGCTGTGCTCGGCGACGCCTTCGAGCGAGTGGTTCTGCGCGCGCAGATCCTCGAAGTTCGGGTCGGCGACATGCATGCGAGTGCCCTTCGCGCCGAGCTCGTTCAGTTCGACGAGGCGGTCCGCTTCGGCATAGGGCAGGGGGCGCAGGAGCACGCCGTAGACGACGCTGAAGATCGCGGTCGTCGCGCCGATGCCCAGCGCGAGCGTCACGATGGCGACGACGGCAAAGCCCGGACTGCGACGGAGCACGCGCAGGCCGTAGCGCACGTCGGAGACGAACTCCTCCAGCAGCGCGCCCGCCCGTACGTCGCGCACCTGCTCCTTCAACTGCTCGCGGCCGGCCTCCATGCGAGCGGCCCGAAGAGCCTCTTCGCGCGACATGCCTCCCGCGACCTTTTCGTCAGCGAGCAGCTCGACGTAGGCCCGCACTTCCTCGTCCAGGTCACGCTCCACGCGGGCCCTGCGAAAGACATTGCGGAGCAGGCTGGCTGTGCGCGACAGCAATCCCATGTCTCACCCCTATTGGCGCGTATCAGCGATTCAGCCACGCCACGTCGTCTTGAACGTAACCTCGGGGCCGCGACACCGGAGCGGCCCGCTACCGTCCACTAGTCCCAATGCCTTTCGGATACTGTGGCTCCGACACTGCCGCAAGTCATGCGCGCCGTATCCGGTCGCGGAGAAGACAGCGAGGGCATCTTTGGACGCGAGATGGGACAGTCGGTGCGCGTCGCTGGCGCGGTCCCACCCCCTCGCGAGCCGGCTCCGCCGCCGGGGCACCCATCGGCGGCCCTCGCTCGTCTTCCGGATCGTGAGGCCGGCTGGCGCGACGGCTCCCCGTCGCAGACCCTGGCAGTACGGCCGCGTCGGGGGCCCCGCCGGCGCGTGCTCGCCGCGCTGAGCGGCCGGAGCGACCGCGTCATCGCCGAGCCATGCGGAGCAGTCGGCGGTCGATCCCGGAACACGACGAGCATCGCGACGCTTTCCCGGCGAAGCGCGCCGGCGGGGACCCAACGCGGCAGACGGCGGGGTCTGCGTTGGGGAGCCGTCGCGCAAGCCGTCGGGCGAAGGGCGGAAAGCGAGCACCGCGAGGACGTGTTCCCCGACGGCGGAGCCGGCTCGGCGAGGGCGCGGCCGCTCCGGCTGCCGTCGCCGCGTCGTCCGCGGGCCGCGGTCAACGTGGGTTCCCGCCGTCAGGCTGCTGATGTTGCCTTGGAACGACGTCTGCGAATTTCCCAAAGGCATTGCCGCTAGTCCCCGAGTTCACTTGAGTGGTCGTAGGGATCGGGGCTCAGGGATCAGGGTGGACACAACCCCCGATCCCCGATCCCTGAT